>NZ_KK088558.1 GCF_000600335.2 Rubellimicrobium mesophilum DSM 19309
GCCGTCATCCTCGCCGCCGGCCTCGACGGCGTGCGCACCAAGGCCGACCCGGGCCCGCGCCACGACATCGACATGTACAAGGACGGCCACACCGTCCAGGGGGCGCCCAAGCTCCCCCTCAACCTCCTCGACGCCCTGCGCGCCTACGACCAGGACCCCACCCTCAAGGCCATGATGGGCGAGGCCTTCTCCTCCGCCTACCTCAAGCTCAAGACCGACGAGTGGAACCGCTACTGCTCCCACTTCACCCAATGGGAACGCGACAATACCCTCGACGTGTGAGGCATGACCGGAGGGGCGAGGCATCCGGGACCTGCCGGCGACGGTCGTCGCGCCTCGCCCTGGGCATGTGGACAGGTCGGTCGGAATACAGCTCCCGGGCAATTCCAAGAGGCAGAGACATGACATCCGCCCATCAACACACCTTCGCGGTTCGGGTCGCCGAGGTCCTGGGCTCGCCGGCGGAAGCGGAGGACTGGCTGCGGCGGCCCGCATCGGCATTCGACGGCCGGCGCCCCATGGACCTGCTTGCCTCCTCGGAAGGGCGGCAGCTCCTCGACGACTACCTGACCGGCCTGGAGCACGGGGGAGGGAGAGCGTCCGAGTTCATCGGAGGACGCCGAGGGGATTTCGGGTTCGGGCCCGGCCTGTGACGTCCCGGCCAACGGCTGTCCGGGGCAGAGCCGCCGGCCCGATCGCGCGCCGAGGATAGGACGGGCGGGCGGCAGGGCCAAGAGGCGGCTGGTTCCGGCGGGCTCGATGTCCTGTCCGATGGGCGGGCGCGATCGCCGTCCCGATGGCGTTCGGGGCGGCTCCGTCCGGCTGGTCGTGGCCATGGCCGTCGGCGGAGGGGTCGGCGCGCCGTCATCGATGCGACGGAGGCCGAAGGGTCGGAGGCCCTTGCCCCGGCCCTGCGGCCATGTCGCTTCCGTCGCTGCATCCGCTGGACAAGCGCGCCCCGGTCGGGATGCTCTGGGCCGGACGCGACGATCACGGAAGGGACCGATCCTTGGACAGCCTCGATCTCCTCGCCCGGCTCCTGGGCCACGACAGCGTGAGCCGGAACCCGAACCGGGCGCTCATCGACGACGTGGCGGGGCTCCTGAGGGGGGCGGGGCTCGACCCGGTGATCCTGCCCGACCCATCGGGGGCCAAGGCGAACCTGTTCGTGACGGCGGGGCCGACCGACCGGGGCGGCGTCATGCTGTCGGGGCACACCGACGTCGTGCCGGTGGACGGGCAGGCCTGGACCGTGCCGCCCTTCGCTCTGACCCGGCGGGACGGGCGGCTCTACGGGCGCGGCGCGGCCGACATGAAGGGCTTCGTGGCCTGCGCCCTGTCGGCCGTGCTGCGCGCCTCGCGGCGGGAGCTTCGGACGCCGCTTCACCTCGCGCTGTCCTACGACGAGGAGCTGGGCTGCCTCGGGGTGGCCTCGCTGATCGACATGCTCGACCGGGCGCCGTTCCGCCCCCTCCTCTGCCTCGTGGGGGAGCCCACGGGGATGCAGGTCGCCTCGGGCCACAAGGGCAAGATCGCGCTCCGGGCCACCTGCACGGGGCGCGAGGCGCATTCGGCGCTGGCGCCGCTCGGGCTCAACGCCATCCACCTCGGGGCCGACTTCCTGGGCCGGCTGCGTGTGCTCCAGGACCGGCTGGAGCGGGAAGGGCCCAAGGACGACGACTACGACGTGCCCTACACGACCGTGCATGCAGGGCGGATCGAGGGGGGCGTGACGCTCAACATCGTGCCCAACCGCTGCGTGCTCGACTTCGAGATCCGCAACATCGTGGAGGACGACGTGGGCGCCCTGCTGGCGGGCCTGCGCGAGGAGGCCGAGGTCCTGTCCCTCGCGGCCCGCGCCCGCGCGCCGGAGGCGGGCATCGTCATCGAGGAGCTCTTCTCCTATCCCGGCCTCGGCACGCCCACGGACGGCGAGGCCGTGCGATTCGTCCAGGGGCTGACCGGGGCCAACGGCACGATCAAGGTCGCCTTCGGGACGGAGGGCGGGCTCTTCTCGCAGCGGCTGGGGGTGCCGACGGTGATCTGCGGGCCGGGCTCCATGGCGCAGGGGCACAAGCCGGACGAATACGTGACCGAGGAGCAGATGGCCCGCTGCGAGGCGATGCTTGGGGCGCTGCTCGACCGGCTGGAGGCGGGGCTTTAGCGGGGCGTCGGGGCGGAGGGCGCAACTTCCCCTACCCCGCCGGGCGGCGACCCAGGGACAGGGTCACCATGGCAGGGAAAGCCTAAGAAACGGTTAACGGCCCGGAAAAAGTGCGGCGGGGACGGCGTGCCCCTGCGATGGCCGTCAGGGGTCGCCGGGGACGCCGTAGGAGGGGGCCGCGCTCGGGTCGAGCGCCCGCTGCACGTAGGCGCCCATCTGCGGCCGGTAGACCGCCCAGGCGGCGGCGACGGCGGCGATGGGGTCGTCCTCGGTCCAGTCGATGCGGAGCTCGGCCAAGGGCCAGGGCTGCTCGTGGACGAGGAGGAGGCCGGCGGAGTGGACCGGCCCGGCTTCGCCACCCGCGTCGCGGCCTGCCTCCAGCGCGGCGAGGAGGCGATCGCCCAGATGGCCCTCGGCGGCGTGGAAGGCGTCGAGCATGGCTCGGGGCACGTCCTCGTGGGAGAGGAGGTTGCCGCCCGCCGCCGCGCCCTCGCCCCTGGCCTCGGCCCAGAGGCCGAGCGCCTTCCCGCCGGAATGGATCGCGGTGCCGCCCCGCGCGTCCACGGCGAGGACCTGCCGCCAGTCCATGAAGCCGCCCGTCCGCCGCAGGATCGCCACGGCCTCCTCCGCCGTGGCGCCCTGCTCCATGAGGTCGAGGGCGCAGGGGCCGAGGCGGGGGTCGGTGACGTTCTGGCTCGCCACCGCGCCCACCCCGGCACGGGCATGGGCGCAGCGCGCGGCCACGGCCGGCGAGGAGGAGGAAATGACCATGCCGAACATGCCGGTCCGGTGGCAGCGCGCGACGAGGGAGAAGGTCATGTCAGTCCGGGATCACGGCGGTGGCGTCGATCTCCACCAGCCAGCTCGGCCGGGCGAGGGCGACCACGACGAGGCCGGTCGAGACGTAGTGGACGCCGGGGAGCATCTCGCCCAGCACCCGGTAGACGGGCTCGCGGTGCCGCACGTCGGTGAGGTAGATCACCAGCTTGCAGAGATGGGCGGGCTCGGCCCCCGCCTCGGAGAGGAGCTGGAGGATGTTCTCGATTACCTTGCGCGCCTGCACGGCGGGGTCGTGGCTGTCGATGTCGCGCCCCGTATCGAGATCCTGCGGGCACTGGCCGCGCAGGAACACGGTGGTCCCCCGCGCCACGACGGCGTGGGCGAGGTCGTTGGACAGGCGCTGCTCGGGGTAGGTGTCGCGGGTGTTGAACGGGCGGATTCGGGTATGGGCCACGTGGTCGGTTCCTGGATGTCAGACGGATTGGCCGAGAGGGACGGCGAGGGCGCCGTCGTCCGAGGGCCGGGGGTTCGCGGCGATCCGGTCGGCCAGATGTTCGGCGTCGGTCCAGACCCCCCAGATGAAGGCCGAGGCCCGTCGCGAGAGCCAGGGGAGGCCGAGGAAGTAGAGGCCGGGCACGCGGGACACGCCGCGCTGGTGCACGGGGCGGCCCTTGTCGTCGAAGGCATCGACCTTGAGCCAGCCGAAGTCGAGCGCGTAGCCCGTGGCCCAGACGATGGAGGTCACGCCGGCCCCTTTCAGGTCCAGGGCCAGGATCGGATCGCGCAGGCAGTCGGGGTCCGGGCCGATCAGGCGGGCCTCCGGCTCCTCGGGCAGGTCGAGGCCGTGCCGCGCGACGTAGGCGTCGGCCTCGTCGAGGACCGAGAGGTAGTTCGCGTCCCCGCGCGCGATGTTGCGGGCGAGGTCCGGCGCGAAGCGCATCACCCCGTCCGCGAAGGACTCGGCCCGGCCGAGGAGCGTCATCCCCTGCCTGGCGAGCCGCCGGAAGTCGATGGTCTCGCCCCCCCGGGCGCCACTGACCGCGATCGTGACGTGCTCCATGCCGGGGGCCACGGCCTTGGCGTCCCACTTGCCCAGCGTCCCGAGCCACCAGACGAAGTCGTGCCCGCGGTAGCGCCGGGGCGGCCGGTCGTGGGGGCCGACGGACAGGTAGACGCGCCGCCCGGCCCGCAGGAGCTCGTCGGCGATCTGGGTTCCCGACGATCCGGCCCCGATCACGAGGACCGCTCCCTCGGGCAACTGGCCGGGGTTGCGGTAGGCGTTGGAATGGGTCTGGAAGAGGCCCGCCTCCTCCGGCACGACCGCCGGGATGAGCGGGCGCTGGAAGGGGCCGGTGGCGGCGACCACGTTCATGGCCTCGACCACGCCCTCGGAGGTCTCGACACGGAAGACCGGGCCGTCGGGGCTCTGGCGCACCTCGGTCACCTCGACGCCGCAGCGGATCGGGGCGGCGATCTGCCGGGCGAAGGTCTCGAAGTAGTCCGCGATGCCGTCCTTGGAGGCGAAGGCGTCGGGGTGGAGGCCGGCGAATTCAAGGGGCGGGAAGCGGTCGTGCCAGGCCGGGCCATTCGCCACGAGGGAATCCCACCGCTCCGAGCGCCAGCGCTCGGCGATGCGGTGCCTCTCGAGGACGAGGTGGGGCAGGCCGTGCCGGCTGAGGTGCGCGCTCAGCGCCAGGCCGGCCTGGCCGCCGCCGACGACGAGCGTCTCGACCGTCTCGATTGGCATTCCGGCGTTCCCCCCATGCGAGCCTTCGGGAACCGCAGGCCGGCCCCGCCTCGACTGTATTGAAGGCGCCGGGCGGGGGAAGCGGAATCTCGCCCTTCGGGTGCGGGCCCCGTCACGGCATCGCCTCCGCATCCGCGGGCGCGAGGGCGGCCTCGGGCCTCAGAACGGCAGGAACTCGAGCAGGGTCCCTTCCGGCACGGCCCCGGCCTCGGCGGGAATGAGCGCGAGGCCGTCGGCGCGGGCCAGGAGCGCCACGCGATAGGAAGTCTCTCCGGGAAGGAGTTCGGCCACCTGCACTCCATGGGCGTCGTAGCCCACCAGCCTCGCGAGCCGGAACTCGCAGCGTCCCGGCCGGTGGGCGGCGGGCGCGGCGGAGCGGACGATGGCCTTTCGGGGGCCCGTCCCGGCGAGGCCGGCCATGGCCTCGGCGATCCGGGCGCCGACCACGGTCCAGCCGACGAAGGCCGCGACAGGGTTGCCGGGCAGCCCGATCCACGAGGCCCGGCCGATCTGGCCGAAGGTCAGGGGCTTCCCCGGCTTCATCGCCACCGAGTTCACCAGGATCCGGCCCCCGGCCTCGGTCACGGCCCGGGGCAGGTGGTCCTCGTCCCCGACCGACACGCCCCCCGTGGTCACGACGAGATCGGCGCCCTCGGCGGCGGCGGCGAGCGCCCGCCGAAGCTCCGCCGGGTCGTCGGGAACGGTGCCCCGGTCCTGGAGCCTGATCCAGGGCAGGGACAGCAGGGACAGCAGCGTGGCGCCGTTCGAATCCCATATCCGGCCCGGATCGAGAGGCGCGCCGGGCGGGGTCAGCTCCGAGCCGGTGCGAAGCAGCGCCACCTCGAGGCGGCGGCGCACCTCCACCCGTCTCAGGCCCGCGGCGGCGAGCGCTCCCACCTCCCGGGGGCCGATGAGGCGCCCGGCCGGAAGGAGCTCCACGCCTTCGGCCAGGTCGCTCCCCGCGCGGCGGACATGGGCGCCGGGCCTCGGCCGGAAGCGGAGCCGCAGGCCCGCGCCCCGGGCCCCGACCTGCTCCTGCGGCACCACCGCGTCGGCGCCCAGGGGCAGGGGCGCCCCGGTCAGGATGCGGAGCGCGGCGCCGGCGGGCAGGGGCCCCGGAGGGTCGCCCGCTCGGACGCGGCCCGCGACCGGGATCTCCCAAGGGCCGTCCCCGGCGAGAGCGGCCGAGCGCAGGGCATAGCCATCCATGGCGGAGGCGTCGAAGGGCGGCATCGGCCGCGATGCGCTGACCGGGGCAGCCAGGATGCGGCCCGTCGCCTCGACGAGAGGGACCGACTCCGCCGCCGTGATCCGTCCAGCGGCACCGATGGCCCGATTCAGGGCCTCGTCCACCGGCATCAGGTCTCCGGTCGAATCGCGGGCGCATCCGCAGTGGATCGGGTCCGTGGTTCCCAAGTGCAACGGAGCTCCCAAGGCGTCCTGTCCTCCATCCGGGCCGTGGCGGCCTTGCTCCGGCGAACGACGATGCCGACCGGGCCCGGAGCCGATGCCCAGCCGGGTCGCGCGAGAGGCGGGCCGGGGTTGCGTTCGGAACGCCGCCCCGGCGTCGTCCGCCCCAAGGCGGGCTACCATGTCGAACGGTGGCGCGGCCGCAGTGCCGGCCTCCCTCCGTTCCGGCGCAGGAGACAACGGATGCCGGTGGCCGTCCTTGCGCGGGCGCAACGTTCGACCACGAGCCTGGCTGGCGGGTTCCGTCGGGGGGGCGGATCGGGGCGCGGGTGCCGGGGCACGAGCGCGCCCCCGAGACTCATCCGAGGAGGATGTAGAGCACCGCCAGCACGCAGACGATCACGACCACGAGCCAGATCCAGGGCCAGGTGCCCCCCTCGGCCCCGCCGACCGAGGTCGTCGTGACCGGCGGCGGCGTGCGGTGGGCGGTGTCGTGGGTCGCGTCCTGCTGGCTCTTGAGGGCCGGGTTGAGCCCGGGGTCGCGGCCGGTTCGGGTCGGTTCGGTCATGGGTGGGCTCCGTGGCTTGCGTGGGTCCGGTGGGCTCGGACCTGCTCCATCCGCCAGCCCACCATCGAGAGAAGGCACGTCGTCCCGGGGTCGTCGCTGTCCCGCAGGCGCGAGGTGAGCTGGACCCAGTCCTCCTCGGAGGCGAAGCGCGCGAAGTCGGCCACCGCGACGCGGACGAAGCTGGTCACGCTGCCGCCCTCGGCCAGCGCCGCGCCGCGAAGCTCCTCGGCCATGTCGGGCTCCCGCGCGGCGATCCAGCGCTCGAAGCCGGCGCTCGACCGCTTGGCGGAGGCCAGGATCTCGCCCAGCGTGGCCATCAGGCGAACCTCGCGTCGTCAGCGGGCTCGATGGCGATGCCGTCGATCTCCGACCGTCCGGCGAGGGCGGCGACGTAGCGGGTCGCCCCGATGGACCAGCTTCGGGCGCCCAGCATCTCGGCGATCTTCTCGCGCACGGCCTCGAAGGGCAGCACCCGCCCGTCGATCCGCTGGCCGAGCCGGATCACGTGCCAGCCGAAGCGGGACCGGACCGGTTCGCGCCCCGTCTCGCCGGGCCGCAGCGCCTCGATGGCCTGCTGCACGGCCGGCACGAGCTCGCCGCGCCGCACCTGGCCGAGGGAGCCGTCCTGCAGCTTCGACGGGCAGGCGGAGAGCTCGCGCGCGGCCTGGGCGAAGGCGGCCGGGTCGTCGCCCAGCCGAAGCGCGAGGAAGCGGGCCTGCGCCTCGGCGGCGTCCCAGGCCTCCTCCGTGTCGCCCTCGGGCTCGAGCAGGATGTGGGAGGCCTCGAAGAGGTCCGGCGTGCGGAAGCGGCTGGCCTGCGATTCGTAGATGCGGCGGCACTCCTGCTCCGAGGGCTCCTCCGGCATCACCTCATGATCGAGGAGCGCGGCGATCACGGCATCGTCGTCGGTCTCCAGGCGCCCGGCCTCGTCGGGACCGGGCTCGGCCGAGAGGCCGAGGCGGGCGGCCTCCTGCAGGAGGAGCTCGCGGATGGCCAGCGCGCGGGCGGCCTCGCGCCAGGCTGTCGACGGATCGGGGGCCGGGTGGTGCTGGATCTCCTGCGCGATGGCCTCGGGCGTGATCTCCACGCCGTTCACGCGGACCTCGCCGAAGTCGGGCGGGGGCGGGAGCCTCGGCGCGGGGGCGCCGCCGCAGCCCCCCGACTGGCAGGCGCTCATCATTCCGGGCAGGGCGGGGGCCCGGTCGGGCACGAGGCGGGGGATGACGGGACGGTCGCTCATGCTCCGGCCTGCCCTTCCTCGGACTGCTGGCGCATGACCGTGGTGCCGCCGGCGCTGGGCGCGCCGCCGAGCGGGCCCTTGGGGGTGCGGCGGAGCGGCGCGAGCGAGCGGACGATCTGGTAGCCCGGCCGGATCATGTAGCCGAGCGGAGCGCTCCAGATGTGCACAAGGCGGGTGAAGGGCGTGATGAGGAACAGCGTCAGGCCCAGGACGATGTGCAGCTTGTAGATCAGCGCGGCCTCGGACAGGAGGGCGGGCGCGGAGGGGTCGAAGGTGATGAGGGCGTTGGCCCAGCCCATGAAGCGGATCATCTCCTCGCCGTTGAGGTGCTGCATCGTCCAGTAGGTCGTGCCGATCCCCATCGTCAGCTGGAGCCAGATCAGGATCAGGACTAGGATGTCGCCGATGGAGGAGCTGCGCCGGATGCGCGGGTCGAGCAGGCGACGGTGGAGGAGGAGCGTCGCGCCCACCCAGGCCGCGATCCCCGCGAGGCCGCCGACGACCACGGCCACGATCTGCTTGAAGCCGTGGCTGATGCCCACCGCGTCGACGACGTTGAGTGGGGGTGAGCAGCCCGACGAAGTGGCCGACGAGGAGAACCAGAATCCCGATGTGGAAGAGGTTCGAGCCCCAGATCATCTGGCGCCGTCGCAGGAACTGGCTCGAATTGGCGCGCCAACTGTATTGGGCCGCGTCGAAGCGGAAGATCGAGCCCACGACGAGCACCGTCACCGCCAGGTAGGGATACCAGCCGAAGGCGAGCTGGTTCAGAAGTTCGTTCCAGGTCATCGCGTCCTCCCTAGCCCTTGGTGCCGTTGCGCGCCGCGACCATCGCCTTGCCGGCCGCGCGCAGGCGGGCGACGATCCCCGTCGGCCCGCCCATCTCGTGGGAGGCCATGAAGGTCACGGCCTTCTCCTCCCATTCCTCGTCGATCCGCGCCGGGTCGTCGCTGGGCGCCCTCTCCCGGAGCTCGCCCAGCGCGTCCTGGTCCGGCTTGGCCTGCGCCAGCGCGACGAGGCCGCCCAGCACCGCCGCGTAGTCGGAGCCCCGCTCGGTCAGGCGCTCCTCCAGGGCGGCGAAGACGTGGAGCGGCTGCCCCAGCCAGTCCCGCGCCTCCTCGGGCGGGAGGCACGAGGCGAACTCGGCGAAGACGGGGATGAAGTCGGGAAGCTCCGGGCCGTCGAGGAAGAAGCCCTTCTCCAGATACTGCTGCCCGAGGTCGATGAGCGCCTGGCCTCGTTCCTTGTTGTCGCCGTGGACGTGCTCGAAGAGGTGGAGCGAGAGCGACCGCGAGCGGTCGAAGAGCTCGCTGTAGGCCGACTGGGAGTCGAGGAGGTCGTCCCGCTCCAGCCGGTCGAGGAGCGGGTCGAGCCGGCGCCGGGCGGCGCGGGGCAGGGCGCGCTCGGAGGAGAGCGCCTCGCGGATCTCGGGGATGGCGGCCTTGAGGTCCTGGGACGGGTAGCCCAGGAGCGCCGCGAGGGTGCGGAGCGTCAGTCTCATGTCGGCACGTCCATGTTCGGGTGGCGCGGCGTGCGCTTGGTGCCGCCGAAGAGGTTGACCTTGGTGGCCCCCGTCGTCGTCTCGCGGAAGCCGAAGCCGGTGGAGCCGCGCAGCATGTAGGCGTCCTCCTCCAGCTCGCGGTGGGCGGTCGGGATGACGTAGCGGTCCTCGTAGGCGGCGAGCGCCATGACCTTGTACATCTCCTCGATGGTCGCCGCGCTGAGGCCCACGCGCTCGGCGATGGAGGGGTCGATGCGGCCCTCGACGCTCTTGGCGCGCATGTAGGACCGCATCGCGAGCATCCTCTCCAGCGCCTGCGCGACCGGCGCCTCGTCCCCGGCGGTCAGGAGGTTGGCGAGGTAGCGCAGCGGGATGCGCAAGCTCCGCACGTCCGGCATCCCGTCCACGGCGCTGATCTTGCCGGCCTCGTGCGCCGACTGGATGGGCGAGAGGGGCGGGACATACCAGACCATCGGCAGGGTGCGGTATTCGGGGTGGAGGGGGAAGGCCACCTTCCACTCCATCGCCATCTTCCAGATCGGCGACTGGATCGCGGCCATGAGCCACTGGTCGGGGATGCCCTGCGCGCGCGCCTCGGCCTGCACGGCGGGGTCCTTCGGGTCCAGGAAGACCGAGAGCTGGGCCGGGTACAGGTCCTTCTCGTTCTCGACCGAGGCCGCCGCCTCGATCCGGTCGGCATCGTAGAGCACCACGCCCAGGTAGCGGATGCGGCCCACGCAGGTCTCGGAGCAGACGGTGGGCTGGCCGGTCTCGATCCGGGGGTAGCAGAAGATGCACTTCTCGGCCTTCCCCGAGGCCCAGTTGTAGTAGACCTTCTTGTAGGGGCAGCCGGACATGCACATCCGCCAGCCCCGGCACCTCTCCTGGTCCACGAGGACGATGCCGTCCTCGGCCCGCTTGTAGATCGCCCCCGAGGGGCAGGAGGCGAGGCAGGAGGGGTTGAGGCAATGCTCGCAGAGCCTCGGGAGATACATCAGGAAGGTCTTCTCGAACTCGCCGTAGATCTCCTTCTCGACGCCCTCGAAGTTGTAGTCGCGCGAGCGGGAGCTGAACTCGCCGCCCAGCATGTCCTCCCAGTTGCCGGACCACTCGATCTTGGTCATCACCTCGCCGGTGACGAGGCTGCGCGGCTTGGCCGAGGGCTGGGCCTGGAGCTCGGGCGCGTTCTGGAGCCACTCGTATTCGAAGGTGTAGGGCTCGTAGAAGTCGTCGATCTCGGGCAAATGCGGGTTGGCGAAGATCTTGGAGAGGATGCGCCACTTGGCCCCCTGGCGCGGGACGATCTTGCCGTTCGGCTTGCGCATCCAGCCGCCCTTCCAGCGCTTCTGGTTCTCCCAGTCCTTGGGATAGCCGATGCCGGGCTTGGACTCGACGTTGTTGAACCAGACGTATTCGACGCCTTCGCGGTTGGTCCACACGTTCTTGCAGGTGATCGAGCAGGTGTGGCAGCCGATGCACTTGTCGAGGTTCAGGACCATCGCGATCTGGGCACGGATTCTCATTGCGCGGCCTCCTGGCGTCCGGGTCGGTCGGAGCGGTCGGCAATGAGGGCCATCGCGATCTGGGCTCGGTTCCTCATTCGGCGGCCTCCTGGCGTCCGGGTTGTCGTCCGCCCCAGTCGGCGCTGCCGGTCGGGGCCTGGTCGGTGTCGTCGGCTTCCTTGTCGAACCAGTTGATCTGGCTCATCTTGCGGACGATCACCATCTCGTCGCGGTTGGCGCCCACGGTGCCGTAGTAGTTGAAGCCGTAGGAGAGCTGCACGTAGCCCCCGATCATGTGGGTGGGCTTCATGTTGATCCGCGTCACCGAGTTGTGGATGCCGCCCCGCACGTTCGTGACCTCGGAGCCCACGGTGTTCACCAGCTTCTCCTGCGCGTGGTACATGATGCAGGAGCCGGGCATGATGCGCTGGCTGACGATGGCCCGCGCGGTGAGCGCGCCGTTGACGTTGAAGACCTCGATCCAGTCGTTGTCCACGATCCCGGCGGCGCGGGCGTCGTCCTCGCTGATCCAGACCGCGGGGCCGCCGCGGTTGAGGCTCAGCATGATGAGGTTCTCGGTGTAGGTGGAGTGGATGCCCCCATTTCTGGTGCGGCGTCAGGAAGTTGAGCACGACCTCCTTGTTGCCGTTGGGGATCGCGCCCAGCGCCTCGCGGATGCTGCGGGTGTCGATGGGCGGCTTCCAGGTCACGAAGGCCTCGCCGAAGGCGCGCATCCAGTGGTGGTCCTGGTAGAGCTGCTGCCGGCCCGACAGGGTCCGCCAGGGGATCAGCTCGTGCACGTTGGTCCAGCCGGCGTTGTAGCAGATGCTCTCGTGCTCGATCCCCGACCAGGTGGGCGAGGAGATGATCTTCCTCGGCTGCGCGGCCACGTCGCGGAAGCGGATCTTCTCCTCCTCCCGCCCCTCGGCAAGGTGGACGTGGTCGCGGCCCGTGGCGTGGCCGAGGGTCTCCCAGGCCTTCACGGCGACCGCGCCGTTCGTCTCGGGCGCGAGCATCAGGATCGTCTCGCAGGCGTCGATGTCGGTGTCCACCTTGGGGCGCCCGGCTGTCGGCCCGGCCGGGACGCGGCCGTTGAGGTCGCCCAGGAGCCTCACCTCGGCCTCGGCGTTCCAGGTGAGGCCCTTGGAGCCGTTGCCGAGCTTCTCGACCAGGGGGCCGAGCGCGGTGAAGCGGGCGAAGGTCGCGGGGTAGTCGCGCTCCACGATGTGCACGCTGGGCATGGTCTTGCCCGGGATGGGCTCGCATTCGCCCTTGGCCCAGTCCTTGGGCTCGTAGGGCTGGGCGATCTCGCTCGGCGTGTCGTGGAGCGTGGGCATGAGCACCACGTCGTGTTCGACGCCCAGCACCTCGGGCGCGACTTCCGAGAACTTCTGCGCGATGCCCCGGAAGATGTTCCAGTCGCTCCGCGCCTCCCACGACGGGTCCACCGCCGCCGTGAGCGGGTGGATGAACGGGTGCATGTCCGTGGTGTTGAGGTCGTGCTTCTCGTACCAGGTCGCCGTGGGCAGCACGACGTCGCAGTAGAGGCTCGTGGTGGACATGCGGAAGTCGATGTTCACCATCAGGTCGAGCTTGCCGACGGGCGCCTCGTCGCGCCAGACGACCTCGGTCGGGCGCTGGATCCCGGCGCGGTCCTCCGTCCCCACGACCCCGTGCTGCGAGCCCACGAAGTGCTTCAGGAAGTATTCGTGGCCCTTGCCCGAGGCGCCGAGCACGTTCGACCGCCAGAAGAACATGTTGCGCGGCCAGTTGCGCGGGTGGTCGGGGTCCTTGCTGGCGAACTGGAGCTCGCCCGAGCGCAGCCCCGCGACCACGGCCTCGCCGGGGTTCTGGCCGCCCTGGGCGATGGCGCGGCCGACCGCGAGAGGGTTGGCGTTGAGCTGCGGCGCGGAAGGCAGCCAGCCCATCCGCTCGGCCCGGTGGTTGTAGTCGATCAGCGTCCCCGACCAGTCGCCGGGCGGGGCGGTGGGCGACAGCAGCTCGGAGACCTTGAGCGTCTCGTAGCGCCACTGGTCGGTGTGGGCGTAGAAGAAGCTCGTGCCGCCCATCTGGCGCGGCGGCCGCGTCCAGTCGAGCGCGAAGGCGAGGGGCAGCCAGCCCGTCTGCGGGCGCAGCTTCTCCTGCCCCACGTAATGCGACCAGCCGCCGCCCGATTGGCCGATGCAGCCGCACATCACCAGGAGCTGGATGATGCCGCGGTAGCTCATGTCCATGTGGTACCAGTGGTTGAGCCCGGCCCCGAGGATCACCATGGAGCGGCCCTTGGTGATGTCGGCGTTCTGCGCGAACTCGCGGGCGACCTGCACGATGGCCTGGCGCGGCACGCCCGTCACCTTCTCGGCCCAGGCGGGCGTGCAGGGGACGTCCTCGTCGTAGCCCTTGGCGACGTTCGCGCCACCGAAGCCCCGGTCGAGCCCGTAGCTCGCGCAGTAGAGGTCGAAGACGGTGGCGACCCGCATCCGCCCGCCATCGGCGGTGGCGATCTCCTTCACGGGCACCTGCCGCATCAGGATGCGGTCGTGGTTGGTCGCGGTCCATTCGTGCGGGGCGGTGTCGCCGAAATAGGGGAAGGCGACGGGGAGCGTCGCGTCCTGAATCCCGGCCAGGCTGAGGCGCAGGCGGGTGTCGCGGCCTTGGCCGTCCTTCTCCTCGAGGTTCCACTTGCCCTGCTCGCCCCAGCGGAAGCCGACCGAGCCCGTGGGCGCCACGAACTCGCCCGAGGCCTCGTCGATGCCGATGGTCTTCCAGTCGGGGTTGTTGGCCTCGCCCAAGCCCCCGGGCAGTCCGCCGCGCGCAGCATCCGGTCGGGGACGAGCCGCCCGTCCTGCTCGCGCAAGGTCACGAGGAGGGGGAAGTCGGAATACTTGCGGGCGTAGTCGGTGAAGTATTCGGATTGCCGGTCGAGGTAGAACTCGCGCAGGACCACATGGCCGAAGGCGAGCGCGAGCGCTGCGTCGGTGCCCTGCTTGGGATGCAGCCACATGTCCGAGAACTTGGCGGCCTCGTTGAAGTCGGGCGCGATGACGACCGACTTGGCGCCCCGATACCGGACCTCGGAGTAGAAATGCGCGTCGGGTGCCCGGGTCATGGGGATGTTGGAGCCCCAGACGAGGAGGAAGCCCGCGTTGTACCAGTCCGCGCTCTCGGGCACGTCCGTCTGCTCGCCCCAGGTCTGGGGCGAGGAGGGGGGCAGGTCGCAGTACCAGTCGTAGAAGCTGAGGAGGGTCCCGCCGATCAGCGACAGGTAGCGGCTCCCGGCGGCGTAGGAGATCATCGACATGGCCGGGATGGGCGAGAAGCCGGCGATGCGGTCGGGGCCGTATTCGCGGATCGTGTAGGCGTTGGCGGCGGCGATGATCTCGTTGACCTCGTCCCAGCCGACGCGGACGAAGCCGCCGCGCCCGCGCCGCGACACCCAGTCCCGCCGCTTCTGCTGGTCCTGCACGATCGAGGCCCAGGCCGCGACCGGCGTCAACGTCGCCCGCGCCGCGCGCCAGTGGCGGATGAGCCGCGCCCGCACCAGGGGGTATTTGATGCGCGTGCCCGAGTAGAGATACCACGAGTAGCTCGCCCCGCGCGGGCAGCCGCGCGGCTCGTGGTTGGGGAGGTCGGGGCGGGTCCGGGGATAGTCGGTCTGCTGCGTCTCCCAGGTGACGATCCCGCCCTTGACGTAGATCTTCCACGAGCACGACCCGGTGCAGTTCACCCCATGGGTGGACCGCACGATCTTGTCCGCCGCCCAGCGCTTCCGGTAGGCGTCCTCCCATTGCCGGCTGTCCTGGCTGATGAAGCCGTGGCCACCCGAGAACGTCTCCTGCTGGCGCCGGAAGTAGGTGAGTCGGTCGAGGAAATGGCTCATGTCGCGCTCCCGGTTGCGGCGGTGATGGTGTCCTGGCGGGCCCGGGCGCGCTCGTCCTCGCGGAGGAGGCCGCGCGGGCCGCTGTAGACCCACCAGGTCATGCCCAGGCAGGTCGCGTAGAAGATCAGGAATCCCCAGAGCGCCAGGTTCGC
The DNA here is from genome assembly GCF_000600335.2 of Rubellimicrobium mesophilum DSM 19309. Classification (GTDB taxonomy): domain Bacteria; phylum Pseudomonadota; class Alphaproteobacteria; order Rhodobacterales; family Rhodobacteraceae; genus Rubellimicrobium; species Rubellimicrobium mesophilum. The sequence goes on from NZ_KK088558.1 coordinate 14,945, forward strand.
GGTGCCCGTCGCGGCGATGGAGGTCCCGTAGGCCTTGGGGATGTAGAAGGCCCCGTAGGCCGCGATGGCCGAGGTGAAGCCGATGACCGCGGCGGACTCGCGCTCGGCCTGGCGGCGGCGCTCGGCCAGGGGCTGGTCGGGGGCCGCGCGGTCGACGACGTGCCGCATGATCCCGGGGACCATCTGGAAGGTCGAGGCGTTGCCCACCCCGCTCGCGGCGAAGAGCACGAGGACCATCGCGAAGAAGCCCAGGAAGCTCTGGAGGTCGAGGAACCAGACCATGCCCAGGATGGCGAGGATCTGGACCGCGAAGACCCAGAAGGTCACGCGCGCCCCGCCGTACTTGTCCGAGACCCAGCCCGTCCCGGCCCGCGACAGCGCGCCGACGAGCGGCCCGAGGAAGACGTAGCTCTGCGCGTTCACGTCCGGGAAGACGAGCTTCGTCAGCAGCGGGAAGCCCGCCGACATGCCGATGAAGGTCCCGAAGGTGCCGGTGTAGAGCCAGCACATGAGCCAGGTGTGCCCGCGCCGGAAGATCGCGGCCTGATCGGCGAAGGAGGCCCGGGCGCTCAGGATGTCGTTCATCCCGAACCAGGCGGCCAGCGTCCCGATCATGATGAACGGCACCCAGACGAAGCCCGCGTTCTGCATCCAGAGCCGGCCGCCCTCGGCCGTCGCCTGCGCCTGTCCGCCCAGCGCCCCGAAGAGGCCGAAGGTGATGACCACCGGCACGAGGAACTGCATGACGCTGACGCCGAGGTTGCCCAGGCCCCCGTTGAGCGCGAGCGCGTTGCCCTTCTCGGACTTGGGATAGAACCAGCCGATGTTCGCCATGGAGGAGGCGAAGTTGCCGCCGCCCAGGCCGCAGAGGAGGGCCAGCGCGAGGAAGATCAGGTACGGCGTGGTGGGGTCCTGCACGGCGTAGCCGATGCCGAAGGCCGGGACGAGCAGCGACGCCGTCGAGATCGTAGTCCAGAGCCGCCCGCCGAAGACCGGCACGAGGAAGGCGTAGAAGATGCGCAAGGTCGCGCCCGAGAGCCCCGGCACCGCCGCGAGCCAGAAGAGCTGGTCCGTGGTGAAGTCGAAGCCGATGGCGGGCAGGCGCGCCACGACGACGCTCCAGACCATCCAGACGGCGAAGCTGAGGAGCAGGCAGTAGATCGAGATCCACAGGTTGCGCCGCGCGATGGGGCGGCCGGTGCTGGTCCAGAAGGCCGGCTCCTCGGGCCGCCAGTCCTCGATCGCGCCCGCGCGGGCCGGGATGACGATGCCGGGCTCGCCCATGCCCTGCATCTCCGGGAACTCGGGCAGCTCGGCGGGCCGGGCGGCGCGGCGCTCCATCTGCCGGATGGCGACGTGCATCCAGATGAAGGCGATCGAGACGAGGAGGAAGAGGAGCGCGAAGCAGCTCGTCCAGACGCCCGTGAGGTCGTTCAGCACCCCGAAGGCGAGCGGCAGGACGAAGCCGCCCAGGCCGCCGATCATCCCCACGAGGCCGCCCACGGCGCCGACGTGGTGCGGGTAGTAGGCCGGGATGTGCTTGAACACCGCCGCCTTGCCGAGGCTCATGAAGAAGCCCAGCACGAAGATCGTGACGAGGAAGGGGATCAGCCCCATCGAGGTCGAGAAGGTGATCGGCCCGCTGACGGCGTGGATGGTGTAGGTGGTGGGCGGGTAGCTCAGCATGAAGGTGCAGAGCACCGAGACGCCGAAGGTCCAGTACAGCACCGCCCGCGCGCCGTAGCGGTCCGACAGGTGCCCGCCATAGACGCGGAAGAGGCTCGCCGGGATCGAATAGAAGGCCGCGAGGACCCCGGCCGTCTTCACGTCGAGCCCGTAGACGTCCACGAGGTAGTGCGGCAGCCAGAGCACGAGCCCCATGAAGGCGCCGAAGACGAAGAAGTAGTAGAGCGAGAAGCGCCAGACCTGGATGTTGCGGAGCACCGAGAGCTGCTCGCGCAGGGGGGCGCCCCGGCGTCCCTCGCGCTGGCGCGCAAGCTGGTCGGGGTCCTCCTTGGTCAGGAGCAGGAAGGCCACCGCCATGATGAGCAGCCCCACGGCCCAGATGCGGGCCACGGATTCCCAGCCCATCGCCACCATGACGAAGGGCGCGAGGAGCTTAGTGACGGCGCTGCCCACGTTGCCCGCGCCGAAGATGCCGAGCGCGAGCCCCTGCTGCCGGGGCGGGTAGAACTTGGAGACGTAGGCCACGCCCACGGAGAAGGACCCGCCCGCGATCCCGACCCCGAGCGCCGCGAGGAGCAGCATGGGATAGGTATGGGCGTAGGAGGTGAGGAAGGCCGCGGCGGCGCCGGCCACCATGACGCCCGCGAAGAGCCGCCGCCCGCCGAACTGGTCGGACCAGGCGCCCAGCAGGATGCGCGACAGCGAGCCGGTGACGACCGGCGTGCCGATGAGCAGGCCGAACTGGGTCTCCGAGAGGCCGAGCTCCTGCTTGATGCCCATGCCGATGATGGAGAAGATCGTCCAGACCGCGAAGCAGGCCGTGAAGGCCACCGTGCTGGTCCAGAGCGCCTGGTTCGCGCCCGGGGCGGGGCGGTCGGTTTCAGTGGGCATGGTCGTCACCGTTCGTCGGGCAGGGGAGCGGGCACGGACGCAGGTCGCGCCGCCAGGGCGGGCCGATGATGGGGATCCCGTGCGAAGCCCGGATGGAACCCCGGAGCCGGCCCGCCGCCGAGGCATGCGGGACGCCCGGGCGACCCGGACATGCGACGGGCCGTGTGGCGGCCCGCTTCAAGCTGGAGGTCCAAGCGCCCAAGCGCGCTGCTCCCTCGACCCTGTTCAACGGTGGACGAACCCCGGCCCTGTCCGGCAGATCGCAGCGGCCGCCTGTCCCACGCACCGCCTTCAGGCGCCGAAACGCATACGGTTTCGTGATAGTTCCGTGATTGGAAAAGAAAAAGGCCGCGGTGGTGGAACACCCCCGCGGCCGGCTGATGGTGCTGCGCAACCCTGTCGCTCGTCTCGACACGGGCCCCGGGACCCCCTCGATCCGAGAGGGGCCCCTGGGAATGGGCAATGATTGTCTAGGACGCATGGCTGTATCTGACCCCTTCTGGGACGTAGGCGTCGAGTTGGCTGGCGATGATGCGGGTGAGCGGGAGGCCCTGCGGCAGGATGCGCAGGCCGGCGGCGCCGTCCGAGGCGACGAAGCCGTCGAAGCGCTGGAGCGCGGCGGCGACGTCGGGGGCCAGGCCCGTGGCCGCCTCGCCGAAGGTGCCCCGCAGCTCGGTCATGTCGAGATGGAAGTCGCACATCAGCATCTCGATGGCCCGGGCCCGAAGGCGGTCCTCCAGGGTGAAGGCGTGGCCCTTGGCCCCGGCCAGGGCGCCGGACCGGATGCGGCCCTCGTAGGCGGCGGTGGCGTGGGCGTTCTGGACGTAGCCCGTCGGGAAGCGCGAGATGGAGGACGCCCCCAGGCCGATCAGCGTCGGGCAGGTGTCGTCCGTGTAGCCCTGGAAGTTGCGCCGGAGCCGTCCGTTCCGCGCCGCCACCGCGAGGCCGTCCCCGGGCTTGGCGAAGTGGTCGATGCCGATGGCCTCGTAGCCGGCGGCCTGGAACATCTCGCCCGCGGCCCGGGCGAGGTTGTAGCGCGCCTCCTCGCGGGGGGAGCGCCTCCTCGGGGATGAGCTTCTGCCGCTTGGAGACCCAGGGGACGTGCGCGTAGCCGTAGAGCGCCAGCCGGTCGGGGTCGAGCGCGAGCACCTGCTCGACGGTGCGGCGGATGCGCTCCTCGCTCTGGTGCGGGAGGCCGTAGACGAGGTCGGCGTTGAGCGACCGGATGCCCGCCGCGCGCAGGTCGGCCACGCAGGCCGCCGTGATGTCGAAGGGCTGGATGCGGCCGATGGCGGCCTGCACCTCGGGGGCGAAGTCCTGGATGCCGATGCTGGCGCGGTTGAGGCCCTCGTCCCGAAGCGCCTCGATCTTGGCGCGGTCCACCATGGTGGGGTCGATCTCGACCGAGAACTCCCAATCGGGCGTGTGCGGGATGGCGGACTTGATGGCCCGCGCGAGCCGATGGATCATCTCGGGCGGCAGGATCGTGGGCGTGCCCCCGCCCCAGTGGAGGCGGCCCATCCGGATGCCGGCGGGCAGGAGCGCGGCAACCTGCTCGATCTCGGCCTCGAGGACCTCGAGATAGGCCTCGACCGGGTGGAGGGTCTTGGTGCCCTGCGTGTGGCAGGCGCAGAACCAGCAGAGCCGCTCGCAGAACGGGATGTGGAAGTAGAGCGAGACGGGCTGCGTGGGGTCGAGGCCCGCGAGGGCCTCGGCCTGGAAGGCGGCGCCCACGGCGGGGGAGAAGACCGGCGCGGTGGGATAGCTGGTGTAGCGGGGCACGCGGGCGTCGAAGAGGCCGAGCGCGCGGAGGCGGGCGATCTGTTCCATGCGCCGCTTCTGCCGCATCGTGGAGGGACGCGCCTTGCGCTGGATCAAGGTAGCCGGCGAAAGTGCGGATCGCCCGGCGGGGAAAGCACCGGCCCTGTTCCGCGCCGTCGCGGCCCGGCGCCGACGACCGTGCCTCAGCCCTTGGGATCCGATAGCAGCAGGAGCCTGTGCGGGTCCGTCACCAGGATATGCTTGCGGCTGCTCTCGATCACGCCGTCCCGTTCCCAGGCCGACAGCGTGCGGCTCACGGTGAAGAGCGAGGTGCCCGTCATCTCGGCGATGTTGGCGCGGGACAGGGGAAAGGCGATCTCGACCCCGCCTGCGACCTTTCGCCCCGTCTGGTTCACCATGCGCAGCAGGCAGGCCGCGATCCTCTGCTCCACGGCCCGGGTGGCGAGCTCGGCCACCTGGTCGTGGGCCTGCTCCAGGCGCGCGCCCACCGTGGCCCAGGTCTCGGTGGCGAAACCCTCGTAGCGGCTCATGAACCCGCCCCAGAGGCGCGTGGGCCAGGACAGCGTCAGGGCCTCGGTGACGGTGAGGGCCGTCGCGGGATAGGTCGTGCGCCGAAGGGCCGGCGCGATCCCGATGAGCTGGCCGGGCGGGATGTGGCGGAGCACGACCTGCTCTCCGCCCGCCAGCGTCCGCATGACGCGGACATAGCCGTCCAGCAGCAGGTAGAAGCGGTCCGCGTCGTGCCCCTCGTGGAAGACCGCCGTCCCCTCGTCGTGATGCCGGGAGGTGCCTTGATCCAGGATCTCCCGGATCTGGTCGGGCGCGAGCCGGGAGAACGGCGGCAGCCCGGAGAGCAGCTTCGCGTCGAGCTTCTTCGCCATTGCCCCCAGCCCCGTGGCCCGACTCCGATGGTCGGGGGCAACTAGACCGGGGAGCCGTCGGGGGCAAACGGTTTGCGGACCGGGTCGGCCGATCCGGTGCGCTGGAAGCCCCGTCCCCCGCCATCCCCAGATCGGGCGCGCCGCACGACCGAGGTCCCACGTCGCGGTGCGCGGCAGGCCGCCGGCGGAGGCCGGGCGCGACGTGCCGGACGTGCGGCAGGCCGCCATCGCGATGCCGCGGTCGGGGCCGCGTCCGAAACGCCGGCGGATCGTCGGCGCCTGGCCGCGCCCTCACCTGATGACGTCGAGGCCGACCTCGAGGCGCTCCCGGTGGAAGTCCCTGTTGGCCCGCATGGTCAGCGCGAGGCGCTCGGCCGCCGCGATGACATGGTCGGCGCCCTCAGGGGGGCAGACGTCCCGGGCGGTCTCGCGGAAGAGGTCGAGCCACCGCTCGAAATGCTGGCCCTCCAGGGGGAGGGGCAGGTGCTTCCGCATGGGACGACCCCGATACCGCCCGGTCATCAGCACCACCGAGGACCAGAAGTCCACCATCCGCGCCAAGTGCGGCTCCCAGTCGTCGATGACCGCCTCGAAGACGGGCGCCAGCAGGTCGTCCTGCCGGACGCGGTCGTAGAAGCGGCGCACGAGGCGGTCGAGCACCGCCTCGTCCAGCCCCGTGCCGACCGTGGGATCGACCGTCGTCGCGGGCCGGGCGCCGGTCGCCGAGCCGTCGCCGTCCGATGCCGTCATGCCGCCTCTCCTTCCAGTTCGGCCTTGACGCGGGGCGGGTCCCAGGCCTGCGCCGCCGGCCGCGCGATCCGCAGCAGGTCCACCGCGCGGGCCGCGATCTGGGCCGCCGCGTCGCGCAGCGTCGCCGGCCTGAGATAGAAGGCCGGGACCGGCGGCAGGACGATCGCGCCCATCTCGGTCACGGCCGTCATGTTGCGCAGATGGGCGAGCGTCAGCGGCGCCTCGCGGGCGATCAGCACGAGGGGGCGGCGCTCCTTGAGCTGCACGCCCGCCGCGCGCGTGAGGAGGTTGTCGTCGAGCCCGTGCGCGATGGCCGCGAGGCTCCGCATCGAGCAGGGGGCGACGATCATGCCGGCGACCGGGTGCGAGCCCGAGGCGATGGAGGCGCCGAGGTCGCCGATGGGGTGGACCCGCGCCGCCATGGCCCGGATCTCCGCCGGAGCCTCCGGCCCGATCTCGAGCGCGAGCGTCCGCTCGGCCATGGGCGAGAGGGTGAGGTCGAAGGCGGCCCCCACCCGGGCCAGCGCGCGGGCGCATTCCACGGCGAGCATGGCCCCGGAGGCACCCGAGACCCCGAGGACGACGCGCGCCGTCACGACGCCCTCCGCAGCGGCGGCGCGGCGCGGTGCCGGGCCAGCAGCGCCTCGGCGAAGGCCACGTCGCCGGGGTCGGCCGCCATGACCTCGCCCCAGTCCCGGGCCGTCTCGGCGCCGATCTTCACCGTCGCGTCGATCCCGAGCTTCCCCGCGAGGCCCGGGGCCGGCGAGGCGAAGTCGAGGTAGTCCATCGGCGTGTTCTCCAGGATCGTGACGTCGCGCGACGGGTCCATGCGGGTGGCCAGCGCCCAGGCCACGTCGTCCCAATTGCGGGCGTCGATGTCGTCGTCCACCACGATCACCATCTTGGTGTAGCTGAACTGCGCCAGCATCCCCCAGAGCGCCAGCATCACCCGCCGCGCCTGCCCCGGATAGCGCTTGTCGATGCTGACCACGGCGATGCGGTAGGAGGCGGCGGCGGGCGGCAGCCAGACGTCCCGCACCTCGGGGATCTGGGCGCGGATGACCGGCAGGGCGAGGTCGTTGAACACCTCCCCGATGACCGAGGGCTCGTCCGGCGGGCGGCCCGTGATGGTGGTCAGGTAGAGCGGGTCGCGCCGGTGGGTGATCCGCGCGACGCGCATCACCGGGAAGGGCTCCACGGCGTTGTAGTAGCCGGTGTGGTCGCCGAACGGCCCCTCGGGGGCGGTCTCGCCCGGGTGGACCCAGCCCTCGACGACGATCTCGGCGCGGGCGGGGACCATGAGCGGGACCTCGCGGGCGGGGACGATCTCGGTCCGCGTGCCGCGCAGGACGCCGGAGAAGGTGAGCTCCGACACCGTCTCGGGGAGGGGCAGGGCGGCCGCGAGGAGGGTCGCGGGGTCGGCGCCCAGGGCGATGGCGACGGGCATGGGCTCGCCCGCGCGGGCCCAGGTGCGGTGATGGGCCGCGCCGCCGCGATGGGGGAGCCAGCGCAGGATCAGGCGGTCCGGGCCGATCACCTGCGCGCGGTAGACGCCGAGGTTGTAGCGCGCCGTGTCGCCGGGGGCGCTGCCATGGGGCCGCGTGACGACCACCGGCCAGGTGACGAGAGGGCCCGCGTCCCCCGGCCAGCAGGTCTGGACGGGGATCGCCGTGAGGTCCGGCGCCTCCTCCTCCTGCACGGGCGCGCGGGAGAGGACCTTGGGGCGCGTGGACAGCGCCGCCCGCAGCATGGGCCAGCGCGAGAGGGCGTCGCGCATCCCCTCGACCGGGGCGGGGCTGCGCAGCGCCGCGAGGAAGGCGCCGAACTCGGTCACCGCCTCGGGAGCGAGGCCCAGCCCGGCCGCGACCCGCGCGCGGGTGCCGAAGAGGTTCGCCACGACGGGCATCCCGGCCCGCGCGCCGCCCTCTCCCACGGCATGGTCGAATCGCAGGACTGGCCCGCCTGCCCGCAGGGCCGCGAGTTGGACGGCCGCCATGCGATGGCGCAGCGGCACGGGCTCGGGGAGGGCAAGAAGCTCGCCCCGGGCCTCGCACCAGGCGAGGAAGGACCGGAGGTCCGGGAAGACGGGTAGGTCGCGCTGCATGAGGGCCCCAGGCGTGGTGGCCACCGGATAGCAGCGGTCCCGGGCCGCCAGTTTGCGCAACCGCAAACACCCTGCGGTCCCGCCGGACTAGCGTGGCGCCAGAACTGACCGAGATGGACATGCCCTCATCCGACCTGCCCCGCCTGCCGCGCGGGCTTTCCCTGCTGGCCGGGACCCTCCCGCTCATGCCGGTCTCCCTCGCGCTGACGCGGCTCACGCGCGACCTCTCCGCGCGCCACCCGGGGATCCGGGCGCGGCTCGGGTCCTTTGCCGACCGGCGCTTCCTCCTCGACCTGGAGGACCTGCCCGTGGTCCTGCTCCTGGAGCCGGGCGGGGATCGGCCTCGCGTGCGGGCCTGCCGGCGGGGGCGCGAGCCCGGCCACGACGCCCGCATCAGGGGGCCCGTCTCGGCCTTCCTGGGGATGCTGCACGGGCGGCTCGACGGCGACGCGCTGTTCTTCTCGCGCGACCTCGTGGTCGAGGGCGACACGGAGGCGGTGCTGGCGCTGCGCAACGCCATCGACGACGCCGAGATCGACCTGTCCGAGGAGGCCGGCCACCTGACGGGCCTGGCCGCGCCCGCCGTCCGGGGCGCCCTGGGCCTGGCCGAGCGTCTGACCGGCGTCGCCCTCTCGCGCGGACTGGAGGCCGGGGCATGATGGAGCTCGTCTGCCCGGCGGGCACCCCCGCCGCCCTGCGCGCGGCCGTCCAGGCCGGGGCCCACGCCGTCTACTGCGGCTTCGCCGACGAGACCAACGCCCGCAACTTCCCCGGCCTGAACTTCAGCCGCGAGGAGATGGCCGCCGGCGTCGCCCACGCCCATGCGAACGGGGCCAAGGTGCTGGTCGCCATCAACACCTTCCCCCGCGCCGGCTCCGAGGATCTCTGGCACCGCGCCGTCGCCGACGCCGAATCCGCCGGGGCCGACGCGGTGATCCTCGCCGACCTGGGCCTCCTCGCCCATGCCGCCGAGCATCATCCCCGCCTTCGCCGCCACCTTTCGGTTCAGGCCGCCGCCGCCAACCCCGACGCGATCAACTTCTACGCCGAGGCCTTCGGGGTCCGCCGCGTGGTCCTGCCCCGCGTCCTGACGGTGGAGGAGATCGCCGCCATCAACCGCGACATCGACGTGGAGACCGAGGTCTTCGTCTTCGGCGGCCTCTGCGTCATGGCCGAGGGGCGCTGCTCCTTGTCCTCCTACGCCACGGGCCGGTCGCCCAACATGAACGGCGTCTGCTCCCCGGCGAGCCATGTCGCCTATGCGGAGGAGGGGGACGAACTCGCCGCCCGGCTCGGCGGCTTCACCATCCACCGCACGCCCAAGGGGGCGCCGGCGCCTTATCCCACGCTCTGCAAGGGGGCCTTCGTCTCGGGCGACCAGACCGGCCACGTCTTCGAGGACCCGGTGAGCCTCGACGCCACCCGCCTCATCCCGGCGCTGGCCAAGGCGGGGGTCTCGGCCCTCAAGATCGAGGGGCGGCAGCGGAGCCGCGCCTACGTGGCCGAGGTGGTCCGCAGCTTCCGCGCCGCCGTCGAGGCGCAGGCGGCGGGCCGCCCGCTGCCCGAGGCGACGCTCGCGAAGCTGACCGAGGGGCAGGCCGCCACCACCGGCGCCTACGCCAAGATCTGGAGATGAGCGCCATGCCCCTGCCGATGGACCTCACCGTAGGGCCGAACCTCTTCTTCTGGGACGCCGAGGCGGTGCGCGCCTTCTACGAGGGCCTCGCCGCCACCCCGGTCGCCCGCGTGGTGCTGGGCGAGGTCGTCTGCTCCAAGCGCCTGCCCTTCTGGCAGGACGAGATCCCTCGCGCCGTGGAGACCCTGCTGGAGGCGGGCAAGGAGGTCGCGGTCACCTCGCTCGCCCTCGTCACCCTCCCGCGCGAGCGGCGGATGACGGCGGACCTCCCCGGGACGGGCCTGCCGATCGAGGTCAACGACCTGACCGCGCTCCTCCACATCCCCGAGGGGCAGCCCTTCTGGGTCGGGCCGCTGGTCAACGTCTACAACGAGGGCACGCTGCGCTGGCTGGCCGCGCGCGGGGCCACGCGGGTCTGCCTGCCGCCCGAGCTGCCGCTCGCCTCCATCCGGGCGCTGGCCCGGACGGGCCGCGATCTCGGCGTGGCGGTCGAGGTCTGGGGCCATGGCCGCGTGCCGCTGGCCATCTCGGGGCGCTGCTACCACGCGCGGCTCCACGACCGGCCCAAGGACGCCTGCCTCTTCGTCTGCGGCGAGGACCCGGACGGCCGCGACGTGGAGACGCTGGACGGCCAGCCCTTCCTCGCGGTGAACGGCGTGCAGACCCTGTCGCAGTCCACCGCGAGCATGGCGCTCCAGGCGGGCGCGCTGGCCGAGGCCGGGGTGGCCTCGCTCCGCCTCTCGCCGCAGAGCCGGGACTTCGCGGACATCTGCGCGGGCTACGCCGACCTCCTGGCCGGGTCCCTGCCGGGGGAGGCCCTGGCCCGCCGGCTCGCACCCCTGGCGCCCGGAGGCCGCCTGTCCGACGGCTTCGTGAACGGCCCGTCGGGGGCCGCGTGGTCCGGCCCGCATGGCTGAGCCCGCCGTCCCGTCGCCCGACCGGGGGCCGGGACCCCTCCGGCCGCCTCAGGCCACCCGGCTCGCCAGGCTCACCCGGAGGTGCTGCCGCGCGAGGGCGGCGATCAGGTCCGTCTGCGTCACGATCCCGACGATGGTCCTGTCCTGCGTCATCACCGGAACGGCGTCGGATTCGTTCTCCGCCAGCAGGGGCAGCAGGGCGCTGACCGGCGTCGTCGGGGCCACCCGGGGCGTGCCCACGGCCATGATGTCGGCGGCCCGGACCGGGGCCTCGCGCTCGGGGTCGAGCAGGCGCGCCATCGCGGCGGCGAAGTCCATCTTCAGGTGCAGCGAATCCTCCCGGGCGCGGCGGATCAGGTGAAGCTGGAAGATCACCCCCAGGAACCGGTCGCTCCCGTCCACCACCGGAAGGGACGTGAAGGCATGGAGCCGGAACAGGTCCGCGACCTCGGAGAGCGGCGTGTCGGGATGGACCGTCACCAGATCGCGCGACATGATGTCCGCCGCGGTGAGCGGACCGGCCTGATGACTCGCCGCCTGCATCTCGGCCGCGCCGATCAGCCGCGCGAGGTCCTCCACGCCGAGGTTCAGCGACTGCCGGTAGCGCCGCAGGATGTCGGTGAGCTCCGCCTCGGACAGGCCCAGGCGCTCCACGGCCGGGTGGTCGGCGGTGCGGTGGGCGCGCTCGTCGTCGTAGTGCCGGAACGGGTAGCGCCGTCCCGTCAGGTGGGCGTAGGCGATCCCCACGACCACCAGCAGCGCCGAGCCGACCGCCACGGGGGCGAGCGCGAAGCGGAACCCCAACTCGTGGATGGCGTCGGGGTTCATGGCGGCCGTCATCGCCACCGCCCCGGCGGGCGGGTGCACGGCGCGCGCCAGGCTCAGGGCCACGACGGAGAGGCCCACGGCCAGCGCGATGCGCAGGGCCGGGTCCTCGACCAGCCGCACCACCAGGATTCCCACGACCGCCGCCAGGGTGTTGCCCACCACCGCCGACCAGGGCTGGGCCAGGGGGCTGTTCGGCACGGCGAAGATCAGCACGGAGGTCGCCCCGAAGGGCGCGATCATGTAGAGCCCCAGCCGCAGGTCCAGGCCGGGGGACAGCACCAGCAGCCCCGCGACTCCCAGGCCGATCAGGGCGCCGAGGCCGGCCCGAAGGGCCTCGACCGGAGGGACGGCGGCGATGGCGGGGCCCAGGACCCGCAGCGCGTGCTGCAGGGGCGAATGGCGCCGTGAGATCAATTCGGGGCAACTCCTACCCGGGACGACGAAGCGAGGCCGCCCTGGCCCGACTTGCGGCTCCGAAAACGCGGGTCCGGCAGCGGGACGCTGGGGCCGATCCCCAGGGGCGAGCCTGCCTCTATGGCAATTCCCGGGCGGTGTGAACTCGGTCCTCTCGGGCCCGGCGCCCCCACCCGGGCGACCCGAGGTGGCAAGAGCCTGCCTAACGCGGCGTCAGGCGCGCGAAGCGGTGGACCTGCTGGCGGCGGCGGGATAGGCAGGCTGGAAAGCCACGGCCCCGACTGGGGTCGGAGAGCGTCGTCGAGCAGGATCAGCAGTACAGGCGTGGAAGCACAGGAAGCCAGAGGCCGCGGCCCGCGCGGCGCCACGACCGTCCGGCCGTATCAGATTCGCGGCCGGTTCCTGACCGCCATCGCCCTGCGCCTCGAAGGCCCGGCCGACCAGCGGATGATGGCCGACCTCGACGCCCAGATCCGGCAGACGCCGCAGTTCTTCGCCGACGCGCCCATGGTCCTCGACCTGGAGCTCGCCGCCGGCGCCGTGACGCCCGAGGACCTCGCGAGCTTGGTCGAGCATCTGCGCTTCCGCAGGATCTCGGTCTTCGCCGTCCAGGGCGGCACCCGCGAGCAGAAGGCCGCCGCCGCCACGCTCGGGCTGATCTCGATCCCGGCCGGGCGCGACGCGCCGGCGAGGGGCGCCGACCGCGAGGAGGCCCCGGCCCCCGCCGCGACGCCGGCGCCGACGGGGCCCGTGAACCGGCTCGTCACGTCCCCGGTCCGATCGGGCCAGACGATCATGGCCGAGAAGGGGGACCTGATCGTGGTGGGGACGGTGGGCTCGGGCGCCGAGCTGATCGCCGCCGGCAACATCCACGTCTACGGCCAACTGCGCGGCCGGGCCTCGGCCGGCGTCTTCGGGGACGAGACGGCGCGGATCTTCTGCCAGAGCCTCGACGCGGAGCTCCTCTCCATCGCCGGCCTCTACCACACCAGCGAATCCCTCGATCCCCTCGTCCGCCGGCTCAGCGTGCAGGTCCTCCTCCGGGGCGACCGCCTCTGCGTGGAGCCCTTCGGACAACCCCAGCCCCGAGACAGGAGCGGCCAGTGAGCAAAGTCGTCGTCGTCACCTCCGCAAGGGAGGGGCGTGGGCAAGACCACGACCTCCGCCGCCATCAGCGCGGGCCTCGCCAAGCGTGGCCTGAAGACCGTCGTGATCGACTTCGACGTGGGCCTGCGGAACCTTGACCTCATCATGGGCTGCGAGCGGCGGGTCGTCTTTGACTTCATCAACGTCATCCAGGGCGACGCCAAGCTCAAGCAGGCCCTGATCCGCGACAAGCGGCTCGACAACCTTTGGGTGCTGCCGACCTCCCAGACGCGCGACAAGGACGCCCTCTCGCGCGAGGGCGTCGAGAAGGTGCTGGACGAGCTGAAGAAAGAGTTCGACTACATCGTCTGCGATAGCCCGGCCGGCATCGAGAAGGGCGCGCAACTCGCCATGTACTTCGCCGACGAGGCCATCGTCGTCACCAACCCCGAGGTGTCCTCGGTCCGCGACAGCGACCGCGTGCTGGGCCTCCTCAACAGCCGCACCCGCCGGGCCGAGCAGTCGGGCCAGGAGCCGGTCAAGGCCCACGCCCTGCTGACGCGCTACGACACCGGCCGCGTGGCGCGGGGCGAGATGATGACCGTCGAGGACGTGCTGGAGATCCTGGCGATCCCGCTCCTGGGCGTGATCCCGGAAAGCCCCGCCGTCCTGCGCGCCTCGAACGTCGGCACGCCCATCGTCCTCGACGAGCCCTCCAAGGCGGGGGCCGCCTACGAGGACGCCGTCGCCCGCCTGGTCGGCGAGCAGGTCGAGATCCGCATCGAGCCGAACGAGCGGCCCGGCTTCTTCCAGCGGCTGTTCAAGAGGACGGCATGAGCATCTTCGGCTTCCAGTTCCGCCCCAAGAAGGCCGCCACGGCCCAGACCGCCAAGGAGCGCCTGCAGATCCTCCTCGCCCACGAGCGGGCGGACACCGCCGCGCAGGACATCATGCCGCTCCTCCAGCGCGATATCCTCGAGGTGATCCGGCGCCACATGAGGATCGACGGCGACGCCGTCGACATCCGCATGGAGCGCGACGACGACCGGTCGAGCCTCGAGATCAACATCGAGCTCCCCGGCGCCCGCGCCCTGTCTGCCCAGGTCCGCCGGTAGCCTCTCGGGCTCCCGGCAGGGCGCGGCGGCCCGGGGCCCGGTCCGTGACCGGCAGCCTGACGTTCTCCCAGCCCGGGGGGCTCCAACCGTCGGTGGACGGACGCCGCATCGACCCGGCGCGGCGCCTTCGCCGCGATTCTCCCCGACGCCGTTAACGGTTTCTCAACCTTTCCCTGCCATGGTGATCCCGTCCCCGGGTCGCCGCCCGGCGGGGTAGGGGGAGTTGCGCCCCGCGACTGGCGGCTACGTTTCCAGAAGGGGCCCCGGGCGGCAGGGCCTTACGACCGGCCAGGGCCGGAAGCGCCCCGATAGGTCACATCCCCGCCGCAGACCGTCAGGGCCACCTCCAGCCGGTCGATGTCCTGCGGCTCCACCGCCTCGATGTCCCCCGACAGGAGCACGAGATCGGCCATAAGCCCCGGCCTCAGGCGGCCCGTCAGGTGCTCCATGTGCGCGGCCCAGGCCCCGTCGCGGGTGTAGGCGGCGAGCGTCCCCAGGAGGCCCACCCGCTCGTCGGGCAGATCCTCGGCCCAGGGCCTGCGGCAGACGGCGGCCTTGATGCCCCGCAGCACCGCCACGTCCGAGACCGGCCAGTCCGAGGCGAAGGCCAGCGGCGCGTCGAGCGACTTCCAGCGGTAGGCGTCGGCCCAGCGATGGCGTGGGATCTGGCCGACCGTGGGCTCCAGCGGCAGGTCCATGCAGCCCGGAGGATGCGGCGGCTGGACCGAGGCCACGGCGCCCAGCTCCTTCAGGCGCAGGCGGTCGTCGGGGTGGATCAGCTCGATGTGCTCGACCCGGTGGCGGCTGTCGCGGGGCCCGTTGGCGCGCCGCGCGGCCTCGTAGCCATCGAGCACGGTCCGCACCGCCCCGTCGCCGATGGCGTGCACCGCGATCTGGAGCCCGCGCCGGTCGGCCTCGGTCGCCACCTCCGCGAACCGGGCCGGGTCGAAGAGAGGCTCGCCCCGCCAGCCGGGACGGCCCGGATAGTCCTCGATGGTGAGCGCGGTGCCGCTGTCGATGACCCCGTCCATGAACATCTTGACGTGGCCGGAGAGGAGGCGGTCCCCCTGCCAGTCCCAGGCCATGGCGCTGGCCTTCTCCAGCTCGCCCAGCTCCATCCAGGGCTTGAAGTGGAACGGCACCTTGACGCGGAGCGGCAGCTCCCCCGCCTCCTCCAGCTCGCGCAGGAGCTCCAGGGTGTAGAGGTTGCCGTCCATGTTCACGGCGCTGGTGATCCCATGGGCCGCGAAGTGGCGCGCGGCGGCCAGGACCATGGCCCGGTCGGCGGCGCGCTCCTCGGGGGTGGGCGGCGTCTCGGGCTCGCCGCCGGTCCGGAGGCCCAAGGAGGCGCGCTCCACGCCCGCGAGGTTCATCAGGGGCCCGAAGGCCGGGGACTCGCGCAGCTCGCCGGTGGCGAGGCCGTCTTCCCCCATCACCACCTCGGACCCCGGGGCGAGGTCCCGCCCGTGGAGGAGGCCCGCGGCGCGCAGGGCAGCGGTGTTGGCCCAGACGGTGTGGTGGTCCCCCGCGACGAAGGCGAGCGGCCGGTCGGGCAGGATCGCGTCGAGGTCGGCCCGCGTGGCGGCCCGCCCGAAGATCGCGTAGTCCGCGCCCTGCGCGACCAGGACCGGGGCGTCCGGGTTCGCGGCGGCGTAGTCCCGGACCGCCCGGCCCACCGCCTCTTCGCCCATGATGCCGGTCAGCGGCAGGTGCCCAAGCTCCGCGCCGCCGTAGAACAGGTGGCAGTGGCTCTCCACGAAGCCGGGAAGCAGCGTGGCCCCCCGGGCGTCGATCACCTCCGTCCCGGGTCCGCGCAGGGCCATAATCTCCTCCGCCCGCCCCACGGCCAGGATGCGGTCGCCCGCCACCGCGACGGCCTCGGCCCGAGGGGCATCGTCGTCCATGGTCAGGACGCGGGCGTTGGTGACGATCAGGTCGGCGGTGGTCATGCGGCGATTCACGACGGGGGAAAGTGACAGGCGACGAGGCGTCCGTCGGCCAGCGGTCGGAGCGCCGGACGCTCGGCGCGGCAGAGGTCCTGCGCGTAGGGGCAGCGGGTCACGAACTTGCAGCCCTTGGGCGGGTTGGCGGCGTTCGGGATCTCGCCCTTGAGGATGATCCGCCTCCGCCGCGCGGCGGGATCGGCCACGGGCACCGGGATCGCGGACAGCAGCGCCTCGGTGTAGGGATGCGCGGGCGCGTCGAAGATCGTGTCGGTCCCGCCGGTCTCCATGACCGAGCCCAGGTACATGATCGCCACCCGGGTCGAGACCTGCCGCACGACACCCAGGTCGTGCGCGATGAACAGGTAGGTGAGTGACAGCCTCTCGCGCAGATCGGCGAAGAGGTTCACCACCTGCGCCTGCACCGAGACGTCGAGCGCCGAGACGGGCTCGTCGGCGACGATCAGGCGCGGCTCCATGGCGAGCGCCCGGGCGATGCCGATGCGCTGGCGCTGCCCGCCCGAGAACTCGTGCGGGAAGCGGTCGAGCGCGGCGGCGGGCAGGCCCACGAGGTCCATGAGCTCGCGCAGTCGCCCCGGGATCTCGCGCGCGGGGTGGATGCTGTGGATGGCCAGCGGCTCGGACAGGATGTCGCCCACGCGGCGGCGCGGGTTCAGCGACGACGAGGGGTCCTGGAAGATCATCTGGACCGACCGCCGGAAGGGCCGCAGTCCCCGCGTCCCGAGCCGGGTCACGTCCTGCCCGTCGAAGACCACCGCGCCGTCCGTCGTCTCGATCAGCCGCGTGAGGCAGCGGCCCAGCGTGGACTTGCCCGACCCGCTCTCCCCCACGAGGCCCAGCGTCTCGCCCTTGTGGACGGCGAGGTCCACCCGGTCCACCGCGCGCAGGGTCTGGCCGCTGCCGGGGACCCAGCTCCGCCGCAGCACGAACTCGCGCGTGAGCGCCCGCGCCTCGATCAGCGGCGCGGCGGTCATGCGGCGACCCGGGGCGGGCGCAGGGCGGCGCGGGTCGGCGCGTCGAGGACGCAGAGCGCCCGGTGGCCGCCCGCGACCTGCTCGGGCGGGGGCAGGCGGCAGATCGGCATCGCGGCCCGGCAGCGCGGGGCGAAGGGGCAGCCGGGCTCGGTCCGGCCCGGCGGGGGCGGCATCCCGGCGATGGAGGGGAGCCTGCGGGGGCGCGGCCCCGTCAACGGCGGGATCGAATCGAGGAGCCCCCAGGTGTAGGGGTGCCAGGGATCGTCGAAGAGCTCGGCCACGGTCCCCGTCTCGACGATCCGGCCCGCATACATCACCGCCACCCGCGTCGCCATCTCGGCCACCACGCCCATGTCGTGCGTGATGAGCACCACCGAGGAGCCATGCTGCGCGCTGAGCCGCCGCAGCATGTCGAGCACCTGCGCCTGCACGGTGGTGTCGAGCGCGGTGGTGGGCTCGTCGGCCACGAGGAGGGCGGGATTGCAGGACAGCGCCATGGCGATCACGGCCCGCTGCCGCATCCCGCCCGAGAGCTCGTGCGGGTAGCGGTCCACGGCCCGCTCGGGCATCGGGATGTTCACGTCGCGCAGCAGCGCCACGGTGCGGTCCCGGGCGGCGTGGCGGCTCACCCGCTCGTGCGCCCGGATCTGCTCGGCGATCTGGTCGCCGATGCGGTGGACGGGGGTGAGGGCGGTCATCGGGTCCTGCGAGATCAGGGCGATGTCGCGGCCCCGGATGCGGCGCAGCGCGCGTTCCGAGAGCCCCAGGATCGGCTCGCCCCGGAACGTCGCCTCGCCTTCCACGACCGTCCGCCGCCGGTCCACGAGGCCCAGCACCGACAGCAGCGAGACCGACTTGCCCGACCCGCTCTCGCCCACGACGGCGAGGACCTCGCCCGGCTGGACGGCGAAGGAGACGTCGTGGACCGCCGTCACCGGGCCGCCGTCGGTCGTGAAGGTCACGCGGAGGTGGCGCACGTCGAGGAGCGGGCTCATGCGCGCACCCGGGGGTCGATCACCGCGTAGAGCACGTCCACCAGCGCGTTCGCGGCCACGACGAAGAACGAGGCGTAGATCACCGTGGCGAGGATCACCGGCAGGTCGAGGTTCTGGAGCGCGTGGAAGGTCAGCCGCCCGATGCCGTTGATGCCGAAGACCACCTCGGTCAGCAGCGCCGCGCCGCCGACGAGCGCCCCGAAGTCGAGCCCGAACATGGTGATGAAGGGCAGGAGAGAGGTCCGCAGCGCGTGGCGCAGCATGATGCGCGTGGGGCTCAGCCCCTTGGCGCGGGCGGTGCGGATGTAGTCCTCGGAATAGGCCTCGATCAGGTTCGCCCGCAGCACCCGCCCGTAGATGCCGATGTAGAGGACCGCGAGCGTGATCCAGGGGATCACCAGCGCCTTGAACCAGCCCGAGACGCTCTCGCTCAGGGGCACGTAGCCCAGCCCCGGCACCCAGGAGAAGAGCCAGGTGTCGTGGTAGCGGCTCTGGCTGAGGAGGTTCGCGACCTCGCCCAGCCAGAAGACCGGGGCCGAGATGCCGATCAGCGACAGGATCATCAGCCCCCGGTCCACCGCCGTGTCCCTGAGCGCCGCCGCAGCGACCCCCACGGCGAGCGAGCCCAGGACCCAGAGCACCGCCGCGCCGCCCACCAGCGACAGCGTCGCCGGGATCGCGTCCAGCACCTCGGGGATGACCTTCTGCCCTCGGTTGACGAAGGAGGTGAGGTCCCGCGTCACGAAGAGCCGCTTCATCATCACGACGTACTGCACCGGCAGCGGCCGGTCGAAGCCGAAGTCGTGGCGGATCTGCTCCACCGTCTCGGGCGAGGCGTTGCGCCCGGCGATGCGCGCCGCCGGATCCGATCCGGGCGTGGCGAAGAAGATCAGGAACACCAGCACGCTGATGCCGAACATCACGAAGGCCATCTGCACGAGGCGCGCGACGACCGTGGCGAGCATCAGCGCCCGTGCCCCCGCGCGTCGAGAGCGTCCCGCACCGCGTCGCCCAGCACGTTGAGCGCGAGCACCGTCGCCACGATGGCGAGGCCCGGCGCCAGCGCCACCCAGGGCCGCGAGTAGAGCAGCGTCTGCCCGTCCTGGATGATCGTCCCCCAGCTCGCGTCGGGGGGCTGCACGCCGATCGAGAGGTACGAGAGCGCCGACTCGGTGGTGATGGCGAGCGCGAGGAGGATAGGGACGAAGACGATGATCGTCGGCAGGAGGTTCGGCAGCACGTCCTTGCGCAGGATGCGGCGCGTGGGAAGGCCCAGGCCGATGGCCGCCAGGACGAACTCGCTCTGCCGGAGCGTCAGGACCTGCGCCCGGATGGGCCGGGCCACGTAGGGGACGTAGATCACGCCGATGATCCCGATGGGGAGGAGGAGGCTCCCCGCCGTGATGGTCACGGGCCCG
Organism: Rubellimicrobium mesophilum DSM 19309; assembly: GCF_000600335.2. Classification (GTDB taxonomy): domain Bacteria; phylum Pseudomonadota; class Alphaproteobacteria; order Rhodobacterales; family Rhodobacteraceae; genus Rubellimicrobium; species Rubellimicrobium mesophilum. The sequence continues at coordinate 34,386 of NZ_KK088558.1, forward strand.
ATGGTGAAGGCGCTGGTGAGCAGAACGATCGAGAGCGAGATGGCGAGGAGGTAGACCGGGAAGGCCCAGAGCACGTCGAGGATGCGCGACAGCACCGTGTCCACGATCCCGCCCATGTAGCCCGCGACGAGGCCCACGAGGGTCGCGAGGATCAGGCACAGCACCGTCGCCGAACCCGCGATCACCAGCGAGTTGCGGCCCCCGTAGAGCAGCCGCGCGGCCACGTCCCGCCCTTGGTTGTCCGCGCCCAGGAAGTAGCCGCCCAGGTCCCAGGTGGGCCCGATGGGCGTCACGCCGAGGCCGAGCCCGGTCGTGGACGGCTCCATGACCGGCACGCTCTGGCCGTCGATCACCCAGGTCCCCGCGAGGTTCGACCGGAACGGGTCGATGCCGAGCCAGCCCGCGTAGGCGGGCGCGAGGAGCGTGAGCGCGGCCACGGCCAGCAGCACCGCCAGCGAGACCATGGCCGAGCGGTTGCGGCGCAGGCGGCGGAGCGCGGTCCGCCAGGGACCGCGTCCCTCGGCGGGGCGCACGGCGTCGGCGGGCTCGGCCGCCGGTGCCAGGACGGGTTCGGACGGCAGGCTCATCGTCTCGGCCGGCCAACCTCGTGCGGGGCCGGGATCACTGGACCCAGGCCTCGGACATCACCCACTTGTACTGGTTCGAGAACATGTAGTTCCCGACCCGCGTGGACAGGAAGTCGATGGACTTGGGCGTGAAGAGCGGCACGACCGGCGCCTCCTCCATGAAGGCCTGGTCGATCTTGGCCCATTCCGCGTTCGCCGCCTCCGGGTCCGTCACGGCGAGCTCCATGGCCGCCTGCATCCGGGCGTCCAGCTCCTCGTTGCAGTAGCCCGAGATGTTGACCGAGGCATCCGACCCCGGATGGAACGAGGCGCAGGACAGCAGCACGTTCAGGAAGTTCGAGGCCGCCGGGTAGTCCTGGTACCACTGGCTGACGCTGATCTGGACGTTGTTGTTGGTGTTCTGGATGTAGGTGAACTGGATGTTCGAGGAGATGGCGTTGACGCTCGCGTTGTAGCCCAGGTCGGTCAGCACCGACTGGAGATAGGTCCCCACCCCGCGCGAGACGGTGGTGTCCTCGACCACGACCGTCACGTCCTGCCCGGCGGTCCCGGACTCCTCGACGAGGGCGCGGGCCTTGTCCATGTCCGGCGCGGTCCAGGCCGTGCCGGGGTTCTGGGTGTAGACGCAGGAATCCTCGTGCCCCGGGAAGCCGGGCGGCAGGATCTGGCAGACGGGCTGCGCGAGAACCGGCCCGCCGAAGACCTGCACCAGCGCGTTGCGGTCCACCGCGTAGTTCAGCGCCTGCCGCACCCGCACGTCGTCGAAGGGGGCCATGTTCACGTTCATCGGCGCATACCAGAAGGCGGTCAGCGGATTGACGTGCACCTGCTCGGCGTATTGCGTCCCGATCTCGTTCAGGCGGTCGGCCGGGGGCTGGTCGAACATCCAGTCCGCCTGCCCGTTCTGCACCGCCGTCACCTGCGCCTCGTCGGTCAGGCCGAAGCCGTACTCGATCCGGTCGACGTAGCCGTCGGGCTGGGCGTCCTGGCTCCACTCCTTGAAGTGGGGGTTGCGCACCATCACGAGGCTTTCGTTCGGGTTGTAGCTCTCGAAATAGTAGGGACCGGTGCCGGGGATCGGGTTCACGCCCGCGTCGGTGGCCGGCGTCTCGGCGGGCAGGATCACCGCATGGGGACCGAGATCTTGAGCAGGAACTCCGGGTCCGGCGCCACGAGGTTGATCGTCACCGTCCGCGCCGCCTCGTCGCCCACCACGCCGCCCTCGAGCGTGCAGTCGGCGGGCGAGGACAGGCAGGCGTCCGCGCCCACGATCCCGTTGTAGAAGGTCCCCGAGGTCGGGCCCGAGATCTTGAAGATGCGCTGGAACGAGGCGACCACGTCGTCCACACCCACGTCGCTCCCGTCCGAGAACTTGAGGCCGTCGCGCAGGTGGAAGACGTAGGTCTTGCCGTCGTTGGTGGGCTGCGGGACCTCGGTGGCGAGATCGGCCACCACGACGCCGCCTTCCTCGCCGGCGGCCTTCTTGAAGGTCAGGAGCCCGTCGTAGACGAGCTGCATCACCTGCCAGTACTGCGCGGTGTAGTTGATCTGGGGGTCGATGGTGCCGCCCGCCGCGCTGGCCACCAGCCGGAGCGTGCCGCCCCGGTGCTGCTGCATCAGCTCCTCGCGCGACTGCGCGGAGGCGGCGAGCGCCGTGGTGGACAGCAGCGCGGCGCCGACGAGGGCGGCGCGTCCCGTGCGCAAGGTCATTGGTGGATCCCCTCTGTTGTTCTGGTCGTCGTCGCGCCGTCGCCGTCCACCTCGTCCAGGAAGGCGGCCACGGCAGCCAGGCAGGCGTCCTTCTCCTCCACGTGCGGCATGTGGCTCGACTCCTCGAAGATCGTCCACCGCACGTCGGGGATGCGGTCGGCGTAGGGCCGCACGCAGGCGTCGGTCGCCTCGTCGTGGCGGCCGGAGATCAGGAGCGTCGGCACCGCGATCCGGTCGAGGCGGTCCTCGATGGTCCAGGTCTTCAGGGTGCCGATGACGTGGAACTCCGACGGCCCGTTCATGGTGTGGTAGACGGTCGGGTCCTCGGCGATGGCGTCGAAGGTGCGCTGCACCTCGGGCGGGTTGGGCACCACCCGGCAGACATGGCGCCCGTTGAAGACCTCGACGGCCTTCGTGTACTCGGGGTCGTCCGTCGTGCCCGCCCTCTCGTGCCGGAGGAGCGTCGCCTGCACCTCGGGCGGGAGCATCTCGCGAAGGCGGTTGGCCTCCGCCACCCAGGTGACCATGCTGGCGGGGGAGTCCGCGATCACGAGGGACCGAAGGCCCCCGGGCCGCCGCACCGCGTGCTCGGCCGCGAGCATCCCGCCCCAGGACTGGCCCAGCACGGCGTAGCGGTCCTGGACTCCGAGGTGCCGGAGCAGGTTGTCGAGCTCGGAGAGGAACAGGTCCACCGTCCAGACCTCGGGCCCGGCGCCCCGCAGGTGGGTGGAGCGGCCGTTGCCGATCTGGTCGTAGTGGATCACGGCCCGCCCCGTCTCCGCGAGGTCCGCGAAGGACAGCACATAGTCGTGGGTGCAGCCCGGCCCGCCATGCAGGACGACCAGGGGCGTCCTGCCCGACCCGAGATCGCCCGTGACCCGGTACCACGTCTCGTGCGCGCCGAACGGAGCGCGGCCCTCCCGCACCGACATCCACCGCTCTCCCTGTTGTTCTTGCTTGAACATCCGGGCTTCCCGTCGAATCTGTCAAGCGTGATCGGTGGCCGTTCCGCGACGGCACCCGGCTTGCCCCGCATGGCAGGCCGTGATCAAGGCGCAGGCGCCCAGGATGCGTCGGAGCGATGGTTGCCCCTACACGTCCCTGGCCGGGCCGTCCTATGCTGGGCCGGCGCTGCGCGACCAACCTGCAGGTGACGCCCCACATGAACGACCATCCAGACCCCTTTCCCTTCGAGGAGCTGTGCCGCGACCTGGCCCTTCGCCTCACGGGGCGCCCCAGCGTGACGGGGACGCCCGACGAGGCCGGCTTCGGCCCGTGGCTCGCGGAGATCCTGACGGCGGAGAGCCGCCTTGGCCCGACGGCGGAGGTCTGGACCTTTCCCGTCGAGGAAGGCGACCCGAGGCTCTGCGTCGCCTGCATGGTCCGGGGATCGGGCCGCGCGACGGTCCTCCTGACCGGGCACTACGACACGGTCACGACCTCGGACTACGGCGACCTCGAAGAGGTCGCGCTGCGGCCGGAGGAGCTGGCGCCCCGTCTGCGCGCGCGGCTCGAAAGCGCGCGGCCCGGCTCGGCCGAATGGCTCGCCCGCGAGGATCTGGCCTCCGGGCGCTTCCTGCCCGGACGCGGCCTTCTCGACATGAAGGCCGGGCTGGCCGCGGGGCTGTCGGCCATGGCCGCCTTCGCCGCCGACCCTCGGGCGCGCGGCAACCTCCTCTTCATCGCCGTCCCGGACGAGGAGAACGCCTCCGCCGGCGCGCGCCGGGCGGCGGTCGAACTCGGGCCGCTGGCGCGGGAGCGTGGCCTGGAGATCCGGCTGGCGGTCAACCTCGACGCCATCGCCGACGACGGCGACGGGACCGCCGGTCGAGTCGTCGCCCTGGGGACCGTCGGCAAGGTGCTCCCCACTGCCTTCGTCGTCGGCGCCCCGGTCCACAGCGGCTTCCCGCTCCGGGGCCTCAACGCCGCTGTCCTGGCGGCCGCGCTGGCGCAGCGCCTCGAATGGGCGCCCGAGCTGACGGACGAGACCGCCGCCGAGCCCGGGACCCCGGTCAGCCTCCTGTCCCTCAAGGACGGCAAGGCGGGCTACGACGTGACCACGCCCGGCACCGCCTTCGCCTACTGGAACGTGCTCAACCACCGCCGCGACCCCGCGCGGGTCCTCGACATCGTGGAGGCGCTGGCCCGCGAGGCGGTGCGGGCCTGCGTCGAGGATCTGCACGCCAGGGCCCTGAGATCCGGGCAGCCCTCGGGCCCGATCGCCACCGCGCCCGAGGTCCCGATCCTGCGCTACAGCCAGCTCCTCGCCCGCGTGCGCGCGACCGACGCCGCCATCGACCAGGCCGTCGCGGCGGAGGGGGCCCGTCTCGCCGCGACGGGGATGCCGTTCCCGGACATATGCCAGGTCCTCACGGCCATGCTCTGGACGCGGTCGGGCCTGTCCGGCCCCGCCATCGTCCTCGGCCTGGGCTCGACCCCCTACCTCGCCACCGAGCTCGCCGACCCCCGGACCCGCGCCGACATAGACGCCCTCCTGGCCGAGGCGCCGGCCCGCCATGGGACCAGCCTCCACGCGGTGGACTACTTCGCCGGCATCTCTGACATGAGCTTCTTCGGCCAGGGCGATGCCGGGGCCTTCGCCCGGCTCGCCCCCGAGACCCCGGCCTGGGATACCTGCGTGAGGCTCGGGCCCTCGAGCCTCGCCGGGGTGCCGACCGTCAACCTCGGGCCCTGGGGCCGAGACTACCACACCCCGCTCGAGCGCATCGAGGCCGACTACGGCTTCCGCGTCCTGCCGCGCCTTCTGTTCGACCTCGCCACGCGGGTCCTGCGGTCAGGAGGCGTGACGACCTAGCGCGCGACCCTTGCCCGTCCCGGCCAACTCGCGCAGGTTCCCCGGAACCATCAGGGAGCCGCCATGAGGACCTTCTTCAGCGAGGATCACCGCCTGCACTTCCCGCAGGCCGAGCTGTCGGGGGGCGAGTTCGTCACCCCCTACGAGCGGCCGTCCCGGGTCGAATACATCCTGGGTCAGCTCAAGGAGCGCCGGCTGGGCGAGATCGTGGCGCCCGGGCCGGTGGACATGGGGCCTGCCGAACGGCTGCTCGACGCGGGCTTCCTGCGGTTCCTGGAGACGGCCTACGACGAGTGGAAGGCGGCGGGCCAGGGGGGAGAGGTCATCGCGGCGGGGATGCCCACGCGGCGCCAGCGCCACGACCGCATCCCCCGCAACATCGACGGCAAGGTGGAATACTACTGCCACGCCAGCGAGACGGCGATCACCGGCGGCACTTGGCGGGCGGCGCAGTCGTCGCTCGCCTCGGCGCAGGCGGCGCAGCGCGAGGTCGCGGGTGGCGCGCGGGGCGCCTTCGCGCTCTGCCGCCCGCCGGGGCACCATGCGACGAGCGACCAGTACGGCGGCTACTGCTTCATCAATAACGCCGCCGTGGTGGCCGAGATGTTCCGCATGGGCGGCGCGCGGCGCGTGACGGTGCTCGATGTCGACTTCCACCATGGGAACGGCACGCAGGACATCTTCTGGCGGCGCGGCGACGTGATGTTCGCCTCGATCCACGGCGACCCGCTGGACGCCTATCCCTACTTCGCGGGTTACGCCGACGAGATCGGCGAGGGCGAGGGGAAGGGACCAACCTCAACGTGCCGGCTCCCGCCGGGCACCGGCTACGGCCCCTGGGCCGAGGCGCTGGATGGGCTGATCGCGCGCATCCGCGACTGGGGCGCCGAGGCGCTGGTCGTGTCGCTGGGCGTGGACGCCTACAAGGACGACCCGATCAGCTTCTTCAAGCTCGACAGCCCCGATTTCCTCGACTGCGGCCGGCGGATCGGGCGCATGGGCCTGCCCACCGTGTTCTGCATGGAAGGCGGCTACGCCATCGAGCAGGTCGGCGTGAACACGGTCAACGTGCTGGAAGGGTTCGAGGATGCGTGAGCTGACGGTCGCTGCCCCGCAGTTCGCCGCCTCCGAGGAGCCGGAGGAGAACGCCGACAAGGCCGAGGCGATGGTGCGGGAAGCTGCGGCGCGCGGGGCGCGCCTCATCCTCCTGCAGGAGCTGTTCGAGTCGCGCTACTTCTGCGTGACCGAGAACCCGCGCTACCTCGCGCTCGCCCGGCCCTTCGAGGGCAACCCCCTCGTGGCGCGCTTCGCGGCGCTCGCCGGGGAGCTGGGCGTCGTGCTGCCGATCCCGTTCTTCGAGGCGGCGGGGCAGGCGCATTTCAACTCGGTCGCCATGGCGGACGCGGACGGACGGGTCCTCGGCCTCTACCGCAAGAGCCACATCCCGCAGGGTCCGGGCTACGAGGAGAAGTTCTATTTCTCCCCGGGCGATACCGGGTTCCGGGTCTGGGACACCGCGGTCGGGCGCATCGGCATCGCGATCTGCTGGGACCAGTGGTTCCCGGAAACGGCCCGGGCCGATGGCGCTGATGGGGCGGGAGCTGCTCCTCTACCCCTCCGCCATCGGCAGCGAGCCCGAGGCGCCGGGCTACGACAGCCAGCCGCATTGGGAGACGGTCATGCGCGGCCACGCGGCGGCGAACCTCATGCCGGTGGTGGCGTCGAACCGGATCGGCGCGGAGCCGCAGGGCGGGCGCGAGGTGGTCTTCTACGGCTCGTCCTCGTGGCCGGACCGACCGGCGAGGTACTGGCGCGGGGCGGCCGGGACCGCGAGGAGATCGTCCTGGCGACGCTGGACCTCGACGCCTGCGCCGAGATGCGGCGCGGCTGGGGCCTGTTCCGCGACCGGAGGCCCGACCTCTACGGGCGGCTGGCCGGGCTCTAGGATTCGGCCCTCCGTAGGGTGCGCGGACGGCGCACCGGGCAGCGACGGGCCGGCCGACGTGGTGCACGGACGGCGCACCCTGCGGCTCGCGCCCTCTGCCGCGACCGGCGCGATTTCCCGCAGCCGTTAACGGTTTCTCAACCTTTCCCTGCCATGGTGACCCTGTCCCTGGGTCGCCGCCCGGCGGGGTAGGGGGAGCTGCGTCCTCCGCCTGGGCCGCCCGCGTCACCGGACGCCACCCTCGAAGGGGTGCGGGGGCGCCGACCGCCCCCGCGTCGTCGCCTCAGCTCTGAAGCTCGGTCCAGATCCGCGTGTAGAGGTCGTTCGCCGAGGGTGGGCAGGTGGGGAGGAAGTGGCCGTTGGCCTTGAACTCCTCGGGGATGACGATCTCGGGGGCGTCGCGCATCTCGGGGTCCATGAACTCCTCGGAACCCGTGATGCCGTTGGCGTAGCGGGCGAAGTTGGAGATCAGCGCGGCGTTCTCGGGCGCCATGATGAAGTTGAGGAACTCATAGGCCTCGTCCACGTTCTGCGCGTCCGACAGCAGCGCGACCGAGTCCATCCAGAGGGGATAGCCCTCCTTCGGGTAGCCGTACTGGACCGGCGGGTTGTTGAGCCGCGCCCGCATCGTCGGGCCGTTCCAGGTCAGCGCCGCCATGATGTCGTTGGCCGAGAGCTTGGCCTCGGAGTCGTAGTCCATGGACAGCCAATGGGGCTTGGCGTCCATCAGCATGTCGCGGACCCGCTTGAGCACGTCGAGGTCCTCGGTGCAGAGCTCGCCGCCCTGGTTGAGGATGGCAAGAGCCATGACGTCGCTCATCTCGGGCACGACGTTGATCTTGCCCTCCAGCTCCGCCGGCGGGTGGAAGATCACGTCCGAGGTGTTGATGTCGCCGGAATAGGCCGAGGTGTTCACGGCGACCGCCGTCGAGCCCCATTGCCACGGGATCGTGTAGCGGCGGCCGGGGTCCCAGTCCACGTCCACCCATTCGGGCGCGATGTTGGCGTGGTTGGGCAGCTTCGAGAGGTCGAGCTCCTGGATCAGGCCCTGCTCGACATAGACGGGGACCATGTGGGCCGAGGGGACCACGAGGTCGAAGCCATGGCCGCCGGCCGAGATCTTGGCGAGCGCGGTGTCGTTCGAGTCGTAGTCGGTGATGGTGACGTCGATGCCCGTCTCGGCCTCGAACTTCTCGATCATCTCGGGCGAGGTGTAGTCGCCCCAGTTGTAGAGCTGGAGCTGCCGGTCCTGGGCGGCCGCCCCGGTGGCAAGCGCGGCCAGCGCGGTGGTGAGGAGCAGTTTCGTCATGGGGTCTCCCTTGGTGATGCGGGTCTCAGGCCCGCTTGCGCGTGATGAGGAAGAAGGCGGTCAGCAGCGCCAGCGTGATGGCGAGGAGCACGGCCGAGATGGCGTTGACCTCGGGCGTGAGCGTCCGGCGGAACTGGCCCAGCATATAGGTGGCGAGCGTGTCCTGCCCTGCCGACTTGACGAACTCGGTGATGACCACGTCGTCGAGCGAGATGACGAAGGCCAGCATCGCCCCGGCGATGATCCCCGGCATTAGCAGCGGCAGCGTGATGCGCCGGAAGGCCTGGACGGGCGTGGCGTAGAGGTCCGCCGCCGCGAGCTCGAGCGTGCGGTCCATGTTCTCCAGGCGCGCGCGGATCGGCAGGTAGGCGAAGGGGATGCAGAAGGCGGAATGCGCCAGCATCAGGTAGCCCAGGCCCTGATAGCCCGTGGAGGAGCGGATCACGCCGAAGACGATGAGGAGCGAGACCGCCGTCACGATCTCGGGCACCATCAGCGGCTGGTTGATGAGGGCGTAGATCGCCGTGCGGCCCCGGAAGCGGCCCTGCCGGGCGGTGCCGAGCGCGGCCAGCGTGGCGACCGCCGTCGAGGCCACGGCCGCCGTGGTGGCGATGAGGAGGGAGCGGACGGCGGCCTCCTGCACGGCCTCGTTCTCCCAGGCGTCGTGGTACCACTTGAGCGAGAGGCCGCCCCCATTCGGACATCGAGTTCAGCTCGTTGAACGAGAAGATCACGAGCGTTGCGATGGGGAGGTAGAGGATCGCGAAGGCCAGGACGGCGATGGCGCCGAAGCCGGGCAGGCGCGTGACCGAGAAGGCGCGCGGCCGGGCGGGCGCGGCGGCGGGGCTGTCCAAGGCGCCGGTCAGGGGCGTGTCAGCCATCGCGCCCCTCCCGCGCCGAGACGCGCACATAGACCAGGAGCGCCGCCGTCACCACGAGGAGGAGCAGCATCGAGAGCGCGGCGCCCAGGGGCCAGTTGCGGGCCTGGCCGAACTGGAGCTCGATGAAGTTGCCGATCATCATGTTCTTGCCGCCGCCGAGCACCCGCGGCACCACGTAGGAGCCGAGCGCCGGGATGAAGACGAGGATGCTGCCCGCCACGATGCCGGGACGGACGATGGGCAGGATCACCTTCCGCAGGAGCGCGAGCCGCGAGGCATAGAGGTCGTAGCCCGCCTCGAGCAGCCGGAAGTCGAAGCGGTCGATGGCGGCATAGAGCGGAAGCACCATCAGCGGCAGGTAGACATAGGTCATGCCGATCAGCGTGGCCCAGTCGGTGAAGAGGATCTGGATCGGCCGGTCGATGAGGCCGAGCCCCGTCAGCGCCGTGTTCAGGAGCCCCTCGTTCCGGATCACCTCCATGATCGCGAAGGTCCGGATGAGGAGGTTGGTCCAGAAGGGGATCGTGATGAGGAACAGCCAGAGCCCCCGCGACCGCTCGGGCCTCGTGGCGATGAACCAGGCGGTGGGCAGGCCCAGGACGAAGGTCAGCAGCGTGGTGACGACCGAGAGCCAGGCTGAGCGCCAGAAGATCACGAGATGCGCGTCGGCGGCGCTGACGGTGCCGTCGAAGATGTCGCGCTCGAGGAAGACGCCGAACCAGGCCGCGCCAGAGAGGGGGAGGGTCACGCCGCCGTAGCCGCCCTTGGTCAGGAACGAGAAGACGAGCACCACGAGGAGCGGGCCCGCCGCGCCCACGAGGAGCAGGAGGAGCGCCGGCGCCGAGAGGAGCCAGCCCGCGCGGGCCCTCCGCCGGGCCGTCGCCATCTCGGCCATGCCCGGGACCATGCCTCAGCCCTCCAGGACCTGGACGGCGCCGGGGGCGATTCGGAGGCCGACCTGGGTGCCGGAGGGCGGGGCGGAGTCGCCGGCCGGGGAGGAGGGCACGCGCGCGACCACGGCGCTTCCGTCCGAGAGGCGCAGGTGGACATGACTGTCCGTGCCCAGGTAGGTCGCGCCCTCGACGGTGGCCGGGAGCAGGCCCTCCGCGAGGACATCGAGCCGGAGCTGTTCGGGCCGGATGGCGACGGTGACGGGGCCGGAGCCGGGCCCCTGGGCGACCGCCTCGCCGGAGGCGAGCCGGATCACGCCGCCCTCGGCCCGGGCGGGCAGGAAGTTCGTCTCGCCGATGAAGTCGGCCACGAAGCGGTTCACCGGACGGTTGTAGATGTCGCGCGGGGTCCCGACCTGCAGGAGCTTGCCCGCCGACATCACGCCGATGCGGTCGGACATGGTCAGCGCCTCCTCCTGGTCGTGGGTCACGAAGACGAAGGTGATCCCCGTCTCGTGCTGGAGGCGCTTCAGCTCGGACTGCATCTCCTTGCGGAGCTTGAGGTCGAGCGCCGAGAGCGGCTCGTCGAGGAGGAGCACCTCGGGCTGCGGGGCCAGCGCCCGCGCCAGCGCCACGCGCTGCTGCTGACCGCCCGAGAGCGCGTCGGGCCGGCGTCCGGCGAGCTGGTCGAGGCGGACGAGGGCCAGCATCCTCTCGGTGGTCTGGCGCACCTCGGCCCGGGACTTGCCGAGCATCTCGAGGCCGAAGGCCACGTTCTGCGCGACCGTCAGATGCGGGAAGAGCGCATAGCTCTGGAAGACGGTGTTGACGCGCCGCCGGTTGGGCGGCTCGCCCGTGATGTCGCGTCCGCCGAGCAGGATGCGCCCGGCGGTCGGCGTCTCGAACCCGGCGATGCAGCGCAGCAGCGTTGTCTTCCCGCAACCGGAGGGGCCGAGCAGAGTGAAGAACTCGCCCTGCGCGATGCGGACCGACACGTCGTCGAGGGCGCGGACGACCTCGGCACCCTGCCCGAACTGCTTGACGATGTTCTGCGCCTCGACCGCCGGACCTGCGCCCACGCTGGACCTCCCTGCTCTTCGAAGCCATGCTGCACCGGCGATCCGCGCGTTGTCTAGCGGGGCGGGCGCTTGTGGAACCAGGGCCGGGCCATCTCGACCTCGCGGCAGAGGGCGATCAGGGTCTCGTCCTCGCCGAAGCGCGCGGCGAGCTGCACGCCCACCGGCAGGCCCCCGGCCGTCCAGTGAAGGGGCAGCGAGGCCGCCGGCTGGCCGGAGGCGTTGAAGGCGGTGCAGAAGGGGGAGTAGGGCCAGACCCCCTCCTCGCCCAGGCGATAGGCGAGGTAGTCCTCGCTCTGGTGGGCGAAGCGGCCGATCTCGGCCGGAGGCTCGGCCATGACGGGGGAGAGGAGGACATCGATCCGCTCGAACTCGGCCGCCATCCTGCGGCCATAGGCGTGGATGCGCCCGATGGCGGCGAGGTAGCCCTCGCCCGAGAGGGAGCTCGCATGGGCCATCGCCCCGCGCGAGACCGGCTCCACGAGGCCTTCGGGGTCGCGGCCCTTCGGCGCGGAGCGGATCCAGAGGGCGGTGCCGCAGGCGACGATGTCCACCCATGCGCGGATCATGCCCTCGTGATCGGCGTCGGGGCGGAAGGGCTCGACATGGTGGCCAAGGGATTCGAGGAGCCGCGCGGCGTCCCGTACGGCCTCGGCGCAGTCGGGATCCACGGGGCGGCCCGTGAAGGTCGTCTCGCAGACGCCGATCCGCAGCCGCGCGGGCGGGCGGGCGATGGCGGCCATGTAGCCCTTGCAGAGCGGCGGCGCCCAGTAGGGGGCGCCGAGGTCCGCGCCCTCGGTGGCGTCGAGCAGCGCGGCGGTGTCGCGGACGGAGCGGGTGAGATAGCCGTCGATGGCCATGCCGCCCCAGCCCTCGCCGGCATAGGGCCCGTCGGGCAGGCGCGCGCGGGTGGGCTTCAGGCCGAAGAGCCCGCAGTTGGAGGCCGGGATGCGCACCGAGCCGCCGCCGTCCGAGCCATGGGCCGCCGGCACGATCCCCGCCGCCACCGCCGCCCCGGCGCCCCCCGACGAGCCGCCCGGCGTGCGTCCGAGGTCCCAGGGGTTGCGGGTCGGGCCGCCGTAGACGACGGCCTCGGTCGCCGGCCCGATCCCGCCCTCGGGCGCCGTGGTGCGGCCGAGGATGACGAGCCCCGCCGCCTTGAGGCGGGCGACGATGGCCGAATCGGCGGGCCAGGTCTGGTTCCTCCAGAGCCGCGAGCCCGAATGCGAGGGGAAGTCCGCCGCTTCGGCCCCGAGGTCCTTGAGGAGGAACGGGACGCCCCGGAAGGTTCCCCGGGGGAGGCCCGAGCGGATCGCCTCCCTCGCGCGATCCTCCTGGACGAGCACCACGGCGTTGAGGGACGGGTTGAGGGCCTCGACCCGTGCGAGAGCTTCGTCGAGCAACTCGTCCGGAGTCACGGTCCCGCTGGCCACCAGGGCGGCCAGGCCCGTCGCGTCGTGACCGTCGTAGTCGAATGTGACTGGCAAGCTCAAAGGCCTCCATGCTGTCGTGGGGGTGGGCCGTGCGTCCGTCGTGACATGATGCACGGGCATTCCATGCCCAGTTCATGTCGGGGACATGAGGGACCTGCAAGGCGGTGGGACGGAAAGGCACCTGCGCCCCGCCTCGGCCGACGGCCACCCTCATCCGTTCGGGGGTCTCGTTCGCTGCCCCGGTCACCGAGGCTCGCGGCCTGCCGCCCGTGGAGGCAGCCCGGCTGCAAGACCACGGCCCGCCGCCTGCCCGACCGGGCAGTAGGCGCGGGCGCCCGCAATCCTTACCTCTTCCGGGGCAATCCGGGAGACCCATCATGTCAGACCTTCTCGCCGACCTGTCCCGCCGTCTCTCCGCGCTGGCCGGACAGCTCGCGCCCCACCTCGTCGCCGTTCAGAGCGGCCACCGAACGGCCAGCGGCTTCATCTGGCGCGAGGGTCTCGTCGTCACCTCCGACGAGGCCCTCGAGTCCGAGGAGGGGATCAGCCTGACGCTGCCCGACGGCACGCGCCGGCCGGCCGCGCTGGCCGGGCGCGATCCCTCCACCGACATCGTGCTGCTCCGGGTCGACCAGCCGCTCGGACAGCCGGCGGAGCTCGACATCGGAACCCCGCGCGCCGTGGGCGAGCTGGCGCTGGCGCTGGGCCGGGGCGCCGAGGGGCCGGTGGCGGCCCTGGGCGTCGTCGGCGTGGTGGGACCGGCCTGGCGCTCGCTCCGGGGGGGCAACATCGACGCGCTGATCCGGCTCGACCTGCGTCTGCCCCGCGCGGCCGAGGGAGGCCTCGCGGTCGACGCCGAGGGGCGCCCCTTCGGCATGGCGGTCCACGGTCCGCGCCGCTCCACGCTGGTGATCCCGGGCGCCACCATCGAGAGGGTCGCCGCGCATCTCCTGGAGCATGGGCGCGTGGGGCGGGGCTACCTGGGCCTCGGGCTCCAGCCGGTGCGGATCGACGCGAGCGGGGAGCACGGCGTCCTCGTCTCCAGCGTGGACGAGGCCGGGCCGGGGCGGCAGGCGGGGCTCCTTCAGGGCGACATCATCACGCGCTTCGGTGGCGAACCGGTCGGGGGGATGCGCGGCCTCATGGCGCGGCTCGGGCCCGACAGCATCGGGCGGACGGTGGAGATCGGGGTCCTGCGGGGCGGCGCGCCGACCGTGGTCACCCTGACGATCGGGGAGCGGCCGACGACGTGAGGGACCCGGAGGAGATCGTGCTGGCCCTGCGGGTCGCCGACCCGGCCTTGGCCGAGCGCCTGAGCGAGATCCTGGGCGCCGTGCCCGGCCTGCGCCTTGCAGCCGGAGGCGAGCCCGCCGACGCCGCGATCCAGGACGAGGGCGCCACCCCGCCCGAGGCCGGCACCCTCACGACGCGGGAGAGGGAGGTGCTGGGACTGCTGACCGAGGGGGCCTCGAACAAGGCCATCGCCCGGCGGCTTGGCATCTCGGTCCACACGGCCAAGTTCCATGTGGGGCGCGTCATCGACAAGCTCGACGCGACGGGGCGCACCGACGCGGTGGCGCACGCCGCGCGGACAGGCCTCATCCATCTCTGAGGGAGCCGCGACCATGGCCAGCCTGCCCCGTCCCAAGGACGAAGCCGCGATCCTCGACGCCTACTCGGCCACCGTCGTCGGGGTCGTGGATGAGGTCGCGCCCGCCGTGGTGCGGATCGAGGTCCGTCAGGGGAGGCGGCAGGGCGGAGGGTCCGGCGTGGTCGTGGCGCCCGACGGGCTCGTGCTGACCAATGCCCATGTGGTCGAAGGCGCGGAGGAGGTGCGCGTCCACCTGATCGACGGCACCCGGACGGGCGCGGCGGTCCTGGGACGCGACGGCGACACCGACCTCGCGCTGCTCAGGACCCATGCCGGGTCGCTGCCCCATGCGCGCCTGGGCTCCTCGCGGGGGCTGCGGCAGGGGCAGCTTGTGGTCGCGCTGGGGAACCCATTGGGCTTCGAGTCCACGGTGACGGCGGGGGTCGTCTCGGCGCTGGGGCGATCGCTTCGGGCGCGGAACGGGCGGCTGATCGAGGACGTGCTCCAGACCGACGCGGCCCTCAACCCCGGCAACTCGGGCGGGCCGCTGGTCAACGGCGCGGGGGAGGTCGTGGGCATCAACACGGCGATCATCCCGGGCGCCCAGGGGCTCTGCTTCGCGGTGGCGAGCGACACCGCCGCTTTCGTCCTCGGGCGGCTCCTGCGGCACGGGCGGGTCCGTCGGGCCTGGATCGGGGTGGCGGGGCAGACCGTCGCGCTGCCACGACGACTGGTCCGGGTCGCGGGGCTCGCGGCCTCCTCTGGGGTGCGGGTGACCGAGGTCGTGGCCGAGGGACCCGCCGCGCAGGCGGGGCTGCGGCCGGGCGACACGCTCCTCGCGCTGGACAACGCGGCGCTCTCGGGCGTGGACGACCTCGTCCGGCACCTGACGGAGGAGCGGATCGGGCGGCCGGGTCGGCTGAGGCTGCTGCGCGGCGCGGGCCTCGAGGAGGTGGGGATCACGCCGGTCGAACGGCCGGAGGGGAGCTGAGCCGCGACGGAAACGGGGCGCGGGCGCGTAGAAGGAACGAGCCGCGAGCGATCGCACCGTTTCGGAGCCCCTCGGACATGTCCGTCCGACCCTCGCCCGTCCCGTCCTGGGACTTGCCCTGCTCGATTCCGCCCTGGCGCTCCTGCCGACGCCGGGCGGCGATGGCGGGCTCGGCGCCTTCCTCGACCAGGGACGCGGCGTGCCCTGGGGCGGCGTGCTGACGGTGCTCGGGACCTGGGCGCACGCGCTCCTGACCTGAGAGGGTGGCTCCGATGCTCGCAACCCTGCGGCGCCTGCCCGTGCTCGCGACCGCCTTCCTCCTGGCGGCCACGGCGGCGCTCGTCTTAGCGGGCAACCTCGTCTGGGGCATCGTCTACTGCCAGGTTCACGAGAGCGAGCCCGTCCAGCCCTGGATGACCGTGGGCTGCATCGGCCGGAGCTGGGACCTCAGCCCGCGCGAGATCGACGAGTTGGCGGGCCTTCCCGCGCCCGTGCATGGCCACCCCTTCACGCTCTCCGAGATCGCTCGCCAGCGGGGCGTGCCCGTCGGGCAGGTCGTCGCGGAGGTGGAGTCGGCGCTGGCCGAGCTTCGGGCGCGGGAGCGGCACCCTTGACCGACTCGCTGCTGGGCCTCGTGCCGACCTATGGGCTCTGGCTGCTGGCGGTCTCGACCTGCCTGTCCTGCCTCGCCCTCCCGATCCCCGCTTCCATCCTCATGCTCGCGGCGGGGAGCTTCGCGGCCGCCGGGGACCTCTCCCTGCCGGGGAGCATGGTGTCCGCCCTTGCGGGCGCGGTGGCGGGGGACCAGGCAGGCTACGCCGCCGGGCTCTGGGGCTCGGCGCGTGGCTCCTGTCCGCGCACCGGGCCGGGATGGGCTGACGATCCCTTACGCGAGGTACTTGCGGAACCAGTCGATGGTCCGGCTCCAGGCCAGCTCCGCCGCCGCGGCGTCGTAGCGGGGGTGGAGTCGTTGTGGAAGCCGTGGTTCACGCCGGGGTAGATGTAGACCTCGTAGGTCTTGCCGTTGGCCTTGAGGGCCTGCTCGTAGGCGGGCCACCCTTCGTTGATGCGGGTGTCGAGCCCGGCGTAGTGGAGGAGGAGCGGCGCCTCGATGCGCGGCACGTCGGCGGGGTCGGGCTGGCGGCCGTAGAAGGGCACGGCGGCCTTCAGCTCGGGGATCGCCACGGCCGCCGCGTTGCAGACCCCGCCGCGTAGCAGAAGCCCACGATGCCGACGTTGCCGGTCGAGAGGTCGTGCCCGCGTAGCCAGTCGACGGCGCGCAGGAAGTCGTTCATCAGCTTCGTCGCGTCCACCTGGGACTGGAGCTCGCGCCCTTCCTCGTCGTTGCCGGGGTAGCCTCCGACGCTGGTGAGGCCATCGGGCGCCAGCGCCAGGAACCCCGCCTTGGCGAGCCGGCGCGCCACGTCCTCGATGTAGGGGTTGAGGCCCCGGTTCTCGTGGACGACCACCACGGCGGGGAAGGGGCCGTTCCCGGCGTCCTCCGGCCCGGGCTGGGCGCCCTCCTTGGGCGTGGCGGGGCGGACCATGTAGGCGCGCACCTCGCCCGTGCCCTCGGGCGAGTCGTAGGTGACGTATTCGGGCAGGATCTCCGGGTCGGTGAACTCGACCTGCTGGGCCAGCGCGTAGTCGGGGCTCATGGCGGCGAGGATCGCGGGGGCGGTCATGCCGGCCACGGCGAACCGGGCGGCGCCGTCGAGGAACTCGCGCTTGCTGATCCGGCCATGGGCATAGCCGTCGTAGAGCTGGAGCAGCTCGGGCGAGAAGTCCTTGGCGGTCAGACGGGTCATGGGGTCGCCTCCCTGGCGCGATGGTTCGTGGGACCGCTGGTTAAGATCGGTCGTCCCCCGGCATCGGCAACCCACCGCGCGGGACCCCGGTCCATCCCGGGCGATGGGCGCGTCCCGGTGTCGCGGTCGGGGCGTCTCTCCAGGGGTGTGATCGCAGCTTCATTGCAGTGCTGCGCCGCTTCCGTTACGCCCATTCCATGATCAGCCAGAAGATGAAGTACGCGCTCAAGGCCCTGATGGTCCTCGCCGACGAGAAGGCGGGACCGGGCGGCGCGCTGCGCATCGAGGAGATCGCCAAGCGCGCGGGGGTGCCGAAGCGGTTCCTCGAGCACATCCTCCTGGAGATCCGCAACGCCGGGATCATCGCCTCGATCCGGGGCCGGGCCGGGGGCTACGTGCTGGTCAAGGAGCCCGCCGAGGTGCCGCTCTCCGAGCTCCTGCGGCTGATCGACGGACCCATGGCGCCGCTGCCCTGCCTCTCGCGGCGCCACTACGCCCGTTGCGAGGACTGCACCGACGAGGAGACCTGCCGCATCCGGCGCGTCTTCGCGGAGGTGTTCTGGGGCTACCTCGTGCTGATCGAATCGCTGACCCTGGCCGACATGGTGCAGGCGAACGGACCGGCTGCGCAGATTTTCGCCGCGTGACCCCGGTGCCTCGCTGAGAGGCAACTCCTTGACATGATGAGTATATCTCCGGTCGCTCGACTGTCCTTTCCGGCCTTTGAAATCACGACAGAAAAAAGCGTGATTTTTCTCTTGCCAAACACGACAAGCGCGCTCGATATTTCTCTCGACGCGGTGATGAGGCCGCGAGGGAACAGGCAGGAGGTCTGCATGACGTATCGCCCGATCAACTTGGCCGCCTCGGCCGCGCTGGCTGCAGCGGCGCTGGTGCTTCCGCAGGGGGCCCGGGCGGCGGAGCTGCTCAACGTGTCCTACGACCCGACGCGAGAGCTCTACGAGGACATCAACGAGGCCTTCGACACCTGGTGGCAGGCCCAGGGCCACGAGGCCGTGGACATCGAGCAGAGCCACGGCGGCTCGGGGTCGCAGGCGCGGGCGGTGATCGACGGGCTCGCGGCGGACGTGGTGACGCTGGCGCTCGCGGCCGACATCGACAAGATCGCTCAGGCGGGCTTGCTGCCGGAGGACTGGCAGACTCGGCTGCCGCACAACTCCTCGCCCTACACGTCGACGATCGTGTTCCTGGTGCGCGAGGGGAACCCGAAGGGCATCCAGGACTGGGGCGACCTCGTCAACGACGGCGTCGAGGTCATCACGCCGAATCCCAAGACCTCGGGCGGGGCGCGCTGGAACTACCTCGCAGCCTGAGCCTGGGCGGAGAAGAACGGCCAGGACCCGCAGGCCTTCGTGGCCGAGCTCTTCAAGCACGTCCCCGTCCTCGACTCGGGCGCCCGTGGCGCGACCACGACCTTCGCGCAGCGCGGCATCGGCGACGTGCTCCTCGCCTGGGAGAACGAGGCCTACCTCGCTCTCGACGAGCTGGGCGAGGACCAGTTCGACATCGTGACCCGTCGGTCTCGATCCTGGCCGAGCCCCCCGTGGCCATCGTCGACTCCAACATCGCCGACGATGCGGAGCGCGAGCTGGCCGAGGCCTACCTGAACTTCCTCTACACCCGGAGGCGCAGGCGATCATCTTCAAGGACGGCTATCGCGGCTGGGACGCGTCCAAGGCCGACCCCGCCGACGTCCAGCGCCTTCCGCAGCTCGAGCTCGCCACCATCGCCGACTTCGGCGGCTGGAAGGAGGCGCAGGCCACCCACTTCGACGACGGCGGCGTCTTCGACCAGATCTACGAAGGCGAGGAAACCTCGCAGTGACCCGCAGCGGCGCCTGGAGCCTTCGCGCCCCCTCCCCCTTCCGGGGTGGGGGCTTTCGCTCGGGATCACCATGACGCTCCTCTCTCTGGTGGTCCTGCTGCCGATCGGGGCGCTGCTGCTCCGTGCCGCCGAGATCGGCCCGGCCGAGCTCTGGGCCACCATCGGCTCGAAGCGCGTCCTGGCGGCGCTGCTGCTGTCGTTCCGGGCGGCGCTGATCGCGGCGCTCTTCAATCTGGTCTTCGGCCTCGCGTTGGCCTGGGTGCTGGTCCGCTACGATTTCCCGGGGCGCAAGCTCGTCGACGCGGCGGTGGACCTGCCCTTCGCGCTGCCCACGGCGGTCGCGGGCATCGCTCTGACGACCATCTACGCCCCGAACGGCGTCTTCGGCGCGCCCGTCATGGACTGGTTCGGCGTCCGCCTCGCCTACACCGAGATCGGCATCTGGATCGCCCTGGTCTTCGTCGGGCTGCCCTTCGCCGTCCGCACCGTCCAGCCCGTGATCCAGGAGATCGAGAAGGAGGTCGAGGAGGCCTCGGCCACGCTCGGCGCCTCGCGGGTCACCACGCTGCGGCGGGTGATCCTGCCCATGCTGCTGCCCGCGCTCCTGACCGGCTTCGCCCTCGCGCTCGCCCGCGCGGTGGGGGAGTACGGCTCGGTCATCTTCATCGCCGGGAACCTGCCCTTCCAGACCGAGATCGCGCCGCTCCTCATCGTCATCAAGCTCGAGGAGTTCGACTACGAGGGCGCGGTGGCCATCGCCATCGCGATGCTCGCCATCTCCTTCGCCATGCTGCTGCTCATCAACCTGATCCAGGTCTGGAGCCGCCGATACAGCTCGGAGGGCTGACCCATGGCCGACGCGACCTTTTCCCCCATGACCGACTCCGCCCTGACCCTTGCCTCGCGTCCCCGGGCCACCCGGTTCCGCAAGGCCACCGAGGAGCCCCGCTGGTTCCGCTGGACGCTGACCGCCGTGGTGCTCGTGCTGCTGGCGGTGCTGGTGCTGGCCCCGCTGGCCACCGTCTTCGTCGAGGCCCTGGTCAAGGGCATCCCCGCCGCCCTCGAGTCGCTGGGCGACGAGGACGCGCTGGCGGCGATCCGGCTCACGCTCACCATCGCCGCCGTGGCGGTGCCACTGAACGCGCTCTTCGGGGTGGCGGCGGCCTGGGCGCTGACCAAGTATTCCTGGCGCGGCAAGGCGTTCCTCCTGACGCTGATCGACCTGCCCTTCTCTGTCTCGCCGGTGGTGGCCGGCCTCTGCATCGTGCTCCTCTTCGGGGCGAACTCGGCCATCGGGGGCTGGCTGGTGGCGACCGGGCACCCGATCGTCTTCGCGGTGCCGGGGATCGTCCTCGCCACCATGTTCATCACCTTCCCCTTCGTCGCCCGCGAGCTGGTGCCTCTGATGACCGAGCAGGGGACCTCCGAGGAGGAGGCGGCGCTGACGCTGGGCGCCTCGGGCGCGCGGATGTTCTTCACGGTGACGCTGCCCAACATCAAGTGGGCGCTGCTCTACGGCGTGCTGCTCTGCAACGCCCGCGCGATGGGCGAGTTCGGGGCCGTGGCCGTGGTCTCGGGCAAGATCCGAGGCGAGACGGCGACCATGCCGATCATGATCGAGATCTTCTACAACCAGTACGCCTCGGTCGCGGCCTTCACGATGGCCGGGGTGCTGACGCTCCTTGCGCTCGTCACCCTCGGCCTCAAGACCGCGCTCGAATGGCGCTATGCCGACCAGCTCTCCGCCTCCGGGCGGCACTAGGGAAACCGACCATGCACATCGAGATCGACGAGATCGCCAAGGAGTTCGGCGCGACGGCGGCCCTCCAGCCGGTGTCCCTCTCCATCCCCTCGGGGGCGCTGATCGCGCTCCTGGGGCCGTCCGGCTCGGGCAAGACCACGCTGCTGCGCATCCTGGGCGGGCTGGAGGAGCCCTCGCAGGGCCGCGTCCTCTTCGACGGCGTGGACGCCACGGGGATGCGGGTGCAGGACCGGCGCGCGGGCTTCGTGTTCCAGCACTACGCGCTCTTCAAGCACATGACGGTGTTCGAGAACATCGCCTATGGCCTGCGAGCCCGGCCCCGCGCGACACGGCCCGCGAACGCCGAGATCGGGCGGCGGGTGACCAAGCTTCTGGAGCTGATCCAGCTCCCCGACATCGGCAAGCGCTACCCGTCCCAGCTTTCGGGGGGGCAGCGGCAGCGGGTGGCGCTCGCCCGGGCGCTGGCCATCGAGCCGCGGATGCTGCTGCTGGACGAGCCCTTCGGGGCGCTCGACGCCAAGGTCCGCAAGGAGCTGCGGGGCGGCCTGCGCCACATCCACGACACGACCGGCCTCACGACGATCTTCGTGACCCACGATCAGGAGGAGGCGATGGAGCTCGCCGACCTCGTGGTGGTCATGTCGATGGGCCGGATCGAGCAGGTCGGCAAGCCCGCCGACATCCGCGCGAAGCCCCAGACGGAGTTCGTGCGCGAGTTCCTGGCGGCCTGACGATCAGACGGCGAGGCCGCCCAGGTGCGCGAGCGCCCTGACGACCTCGTCCACCCCCTCGCCATTGCGGAGCGAGGTGAAGACGACCGGCAGCGTCCCCCGCATCCGCTTGGCGTCGCGCGCGAGCACGTCGAGGCTCACGCCCACATGGGGGGCGAGGTCGGTCTTGTTGATGACCAGGATGTCCGACCGCGTGATGGCGGGGCCGCCCTTCCTCGGGATGTCCTCGCCCGCCGCCGTGTCGATGACGTAGATCGTCAGGTCCGCCAGTTCCGGCGAGAAGGTGGCCGAGAGGTTGTCGCCGCCCGATTCGATCAGGATCAGGTCGAGGCCGGGATGCCGCCGGTTCAGCTCGGCCACGGCGGCGAGGTTGATCGAGGCGTCCTCGCGGATCGCGGTGTGGGGGCAGCCGCCGGTCTCCACCCCGATCACCCGGTCCGAGGGCAGGATCTGCATCCGCATCAGCGCCTCGGCGTCCTCCTGCGTGTAGATGTCGTTGGTGATGACGGCGACGCTGATCCTGTCCTTCAGCGCGCGGGCGAGGGCGGCGGTCAGCGTGGTCTTGCCCGCGCCGACGGGGCCGCCGATGCCGAGCTTGAGGGGGCCGTGGGGGCTGCTCATGGGGTCTCCGGGGTGTCAGGAGCGGAAAATGCGCGACGGAAGCGTCTCGTGCCGCATCGCCGCAAGGTCGAGGCCCAGGGCGCAGGGGCCGATGTCCTCGGTGGTGAGGGAGAGGCTCTCCTCGGCGACGCGGGCGCAGAGCGGGGCGAGGCGGTGCAGGACGCACTGCCCGGCGGTCTGGCCGAGGGGCATCAGCCGCAGCGCCGCCTGGATCTGTGTCGAGGCGAGGCCCTGGAGGTAGAGCTGGACCACGGGCCGCAGCGGGACCCCGGCCAGCGCCGCCGCGCGGCCGACGGCGAGGGGCAGCGCCATGTCGGGCAGGTCGAAGCCCCGGACGGCGCGGGTCACGGCGGCGAAGGCCGCGCCCTGCTCGCGCGTCTCGGCGAGGCGCTCGTAGGAGGGGGCAAGCGCGAGGGCGAGGTCGTCGAGGCCCGCGAGCGTGGCGGGGTCGGCGCGGAACGCCTCGCCCAACAGGATCGCGTCGGTGCGGCCGGAGCCATGGGTGAGGAGATCGGCGATCCAGCCTTCGAGACCGGCGGCGTCCCGCACGAGACCCTGGGCCGTCGCGGCCTCCAACCCGTGCGACCACGCGAAGGCCCCCGTCGGATAGGCGGGGGAGAGCCACTGGGCGAGGGTGAGGAGGGCCTCAGCCTCCATGGCCGGGAACGTGGCTGGAGAGCTGCCCGAGGTCGCCGCTGTAGTGGTCGTGGCCCATGGTGCGGCCGTGGCCATAGGCGCCGCCCTCCGGCACGAAGGGCTCGCTGACTTCGCGGACCTCGGCGCCAAGGCGGCCCAGCATATCGCGCAGCACATGGTCGCGCTGGATCAGCAGGCGGTCCGCCTCGATCCGGCAGGGGGCGTGGCGGTTGCCGAGGTGCCAGGCGAGGCGCGGCAGGTCGGGGCCGCGCACCTCCAGCAGGGGCTCCTCGGCCGCGATAACCTCGATCAGCCGCCCGTCCTCCAGCTCGAGGGCGTCGCCCTGGTCGAGGCCGCTGGTCGCGGGCAGGTCCACGAGGAAGCCCTCGTCGTGGGCGGTCACGAGGCGGCGGCGGCGCAGGAGGCGCTCGTCGTGCCGCAGGACGACGATGTCGTAGGGCAGGACGCCCAGGGGCGCGCGGCGAAGGGCCCGCGCCGGGGGCAGGTCGGGCGCGGCGCTCATGGCCGCGCGGGTCCGGTCAGAGCGCGGCGCCCGCGCCCAGGATGTGGTTGAGCTCCGACTGCCGGGTCGTGCCACGGGCCGCGAGGTCCTCGTCCGTCGTGCGGAGGAGCTGCTCGATGGCCTGGACGCGGGGTTGGGCCGTGACCGCCAGGACGGCGATGTGGCCCAGGGCCCGAAAGCCCGAGGCGATCCCGTCCAGGACCGGATGCGAATGAACGGATGCGTATGCCATGATAGGATGCCTTCTGCGTGGGGAACGGGTCCCCCTGGGCAGAAGATGGGATGCCGCGATGCGGCGAACCAGAGCCAGCCGGGCAAGCCCGCCCTGTCCGGGGCGCATGGCGCAGGTTGCCGGGGCGCAACGACGGCCCCCTCAGAACAGGAAGTAGCGCTGCGCCATGGGCAGGCTCTCCATCGGCTCGCAGGTGAGGAGCTCGCCGTCGGCGCGGACCTCGTAGGTCTCGGGGTCGACCTCCACCTTGGGCAGGGCGTCGTTGAGCCTGAGGTCCGCCTTGCCGATCCCGCGCGTGTTCCGCACCGCCACCGTATCCTTGGCGAGGCCCAGCGTCCGCCCGATCCCCGAGTCGTGGGCCACGGCGCTCACGTAGGTGACGGCCCCGCGCTCCACCGACCGGCCATAGGCGCCCCACATGGGCCGCATCCACACCGGCTGCGGCGTCGGGATCGAGGCGTTGGGGTCGCCCATCTGCGCGGCGGCGATGGTGCCGCCGATCAGCACCATATCGGGCTTCACGCCGAAGAAGGCGGGCGACCAGAGCACGAGGTCGGCGCGCTTGCCCTCCTCGACGCTGCCGGTCTCGTGCGCGATGCCGTGGGCGATGGCCGGGTTGATCGTGTACTTGGCGACGTAGCGCCGGGCGCGGAGGTTGTCGTTGGCCCCCGTCTCGCCCGCGAGCCGCCCGCGCTGGACCTTCATCTTGTGCGCGGTCTGCCAAGTCCGGGTGATGACCTCGCCCACGCGCCCCATCGCCTGCGAATCCGAGGCGATGATCGAGAACGCCCCCATGTCGTGCAGGATGTCCTCCGCCGCGATGGTCTCGCGCCGGATGCGGCTCTCGGCGAAGGCCACGTCCTCGGGGACACGCTTGTCGAGGTGATGGCAGACCATGAGCATGTCGAGATGCTCGTCCACCGTGTTCACCGTGTAGGGCCGCGTCGGGTTCGTGGAAGCGGGGAGGACGAAGCTCTCGCCGCAGATCTTGATGATGTCGGGGGCGTGGCCGCCGCCGGCTCCTTCCGTGTGGAAGGCGTGGATGGTCCGGCCCTTCAGGGCGGCGACGGTGTTCTCGACGAAGCCCGACTCGTTGAGCGTGTCGGTGTGGATCATCACCTGCACGTCCAGCGCATCCGCGACCGATAGGCAGCAGTCGATGGCGGCGGGCGTGGTGCCCCAGTCCTCGTGGAGCTTGAGGCAGGCAGCGCCGGCCATCACCTGCTCCTCCAACCCGGCGGGCCGACTCGCGTTGCCCTTGCCCGCGAACATCAGGTTCATCGGGAAGGCGTCGGCGGCCTGGAGCATCCGGCCCAAGTGCCAGGGCCCCGGCGTGCAGGTGGTGGCGAGCGTCCCATGCGCGGGGCCCGTGCCGCCCCCGATCATGGTGGTCAGGCCCGAGGCCAGCGCCTCCTCGATCTGCTGAGGGCAGATGAAGTGGATGTGGCTGTCGATGCCCCCGGCCGTGAGGATGCGCCCCTCGCCCGCGATGGCCTCGGTCCCCGGCCCCACGACGATGTCCACGCCGGGCTGGATGTCGGGGTTGCCCGCCTTGCCGATCCTGTGGATGCGCCCGTCCCTGAGGCCCACGTCGGCCTTAGTGATGCCGGTCCAGTCGAGGATCAGGGCGTTGGTGATGACGGTGTCCACCGCCCCCTCGGCCCGGGTGCGCTGGCTCTGGCCCATGCCGTCGCGGATGACCTTGCCGCCGCCGAACTTCACCTCCTCGCCATAGGTGGTGAGGTCGCGCTCGACCTCGATCCAGAGGTCCGTGTCGGCGAGGCGCACCCGGTCTCCGACCGTAGGCCCGTACATGGCCACGTAGTCGCGGCGCGGGATGGTGACGGGCATGGGCGCTCCCTGCGAGGACGGAGGCCAGGATGCCTCGACCTCCCGACCCCCGGCCAGTCCGGCGTCCCCCCCATTGGGGACGCCTCGGCCCCCGGTTGCGCCCTGCCCAAGGAATAGGCAGCGATGCCGGGTTTCAGAGCGGTCCCATGACGCGGCCGTTGAAGCCCCAGACCTCGCGCTCGCCCGCCACCGGGATCAGCCGCACCTCGCGCCGCTGGCCGGGCTCGAACCGCACCGCCGTGCCGGCCGCGATGTCGAGCCTGCGCCCCCAAGCCGCCGCACGGTCGAAGTCGAGCGCCGGGTTCGTCTCGGCGAAGTGATAGTGCGAGCCCACCTGCACGGGCCGGTCGCCGGTGTTGGCGACCATGATCGTGACGCTCGCGCGCCCCGCGTTCAGCTCGATGTCGCCCTCGGCGACCTGGATTTCCCCCGGGATCATGGCGCTCTCCTCAGCGGATCGGCTGGTGCACGGGGACGAGCTTGGTCCCGTCAGGGAAGGTCGCCTCGACCTGCACCTCGGGGATCATCTCGGCGATCCCCTCCATGACCATCTCGCGCGTCACCACCTGCGCGCCCGCCTCCATGAGGTCCGCGACGGACCGGCCGTCGCGCGCGCCCTCGACCACGGCATCGGTGATGAGGGCGATGGCCTCGGGGTGGTTGAGCCTGACGCCCCGGGCGAGGCGCTTGCGCGCGACCTCGGCGGCCATGGCGACGAGGAGCTTGTCCCTCTCGCGCGGGGTCAACTGCATCGTCAGAGCCTCCAGACCTTGGGCAGCGGGCCGCCCGCCAGCAGTTCGGCGGCCGGCACCAGGGCCTGCCGCAGCCGGAACCCATCCTCCGCGAGGATGCGGGCGAAGAGAACCCCCTCGCGCACGACGCTCGCCCCGGCGGTGGTCGGGAGGAGCGAACGGAGCCTTCCGAGGAGCGAAGGTGCCTCAGGACTGAGCAGAAGGAGGCTCGCCCAGGCGCCCGCGCCGTCCAGCGTGCCGGGCGATTCGAGCTTGCCCCAGGTCTCCCCCTCGATCCGCAGCCGATCCGCGAAGACGAGGCGCCCGTCCTGCCGGATGTCCCATCGGTCGCGGAAGGTGGCGCTCCGCACGCGCTCGCCCATGGCGCGGCGGCCGAGGATCACCGGCTCGACGAGCAGCGCCCGCGCGCCCGGCGCGACATCGAGCGTCAGCCTCCGGTCCAGCGCCGCGCCGTCGTAGAGGATCGTCTCCTGCGGCAGCCAATCGAGCCGCCCGCCGAGGCCGACCGTGAGCGCCGCCTCGACCTCGGCCATGCCGCCGGACGAGCGGTAGACCCGCTCCGCCGCCTGCGTGGAGACCACGAGCCGGGCGCCCGGACCCGCCTGCGCCGCGACCCGCAGCCGGTCGCCTCCGGTCAGGCCGCCGGAGGTGTTGAGGAGGACCGCCTCGAGGGCGGCTCCGGGGGCCTGCGTCGGCAGGAGGACCTTGAGCGACCCCTCCTGACGCAACCGGCCAAGGCGGGGGTGTCCGTCCCGAAGCTCGGCCGAGACCGTCGCGGCGCCCCGGGTCCGCTGGGGACTCGCCGCCGGGCGGCCCTCTGCCATGCCTGTGCTGCCGTCCATGCGCCCGTGGCTCCCTGCGGTCACGGGTCTGTCCGATCCCTGCCGCCAAGTCCAGCCGAGGCCTCTCGCGGACCTGCGACAAACCGGCCGGCGCCTGCGAATTGACCAAAGGCCGGGCAACCTTAGGTTCCGGCCCGTAATCCCGTTCCCCGTGATCCGAACCCCAGGGCCCCAAGGGAGGCGTGGCGATGGACCCCGATGCCCTGCTGCTGGCGCGCATCCAGTTTGGCTTCACCATCGCCTTCCACATCATCTTCCCGTCCTTCACCATCGGGCTCGCGAGCTGGCTCGTGGTGCTGGAGGCGCAGTGGCTCAGGACGAGGAACCTCCTCTACCGCAAGCTCTTCCAGTTCTGGGCCAAGGTCTTCGCGGTCTCCTTCGGGCTGGGCGTCGTCTCGGGCATCGTCATGTCCTACCAGTTCGGCACCAACTGGTCGGGCTATGCCGAGTTCACCGGCAACGTGCTCGGGCCGCTGATCGCCTACGAGGTCATCACCTCCTTCTTCCTCGAGGCGGCCTTCCTGGGGATCATGCTCTTCGGCTGGGAGAAGGTGGGGAACCGGCTGCACTTCCTCGCCACGATCATGGTGGCGCTGGGGACGCTCGGCTCCTCCTTCTGGATCACGACCGCCAACAGTTGGATGCAGACCCCGGCCGGCTACGCCATCGAGAACGGCGTCGCCGTGCCGGTGGACTGGTGGCGGATCGTCTTCAGCCCGTCCTTCCCCAACCGCTACATGCACCTCATCACCGGGATGTACCTGACGACGGCCTTCGCCATCGCCGGGATGTCGGCCTACATGCTGCTCCGCGCCCGCCGGCAGGGCGACGCGCCCGAGCGGATCGAGGGCGCGCGGCGGTCCCTGTCCATGGCGCTGTGGTTCGCGGCGATCTTCGCCCCCATCCAGATCGGCTTAGGCGACCTCCAGGGCCTCGCGGTGCTCGACCAGCAGCCCACCAAGCTCGCCGCGATCGAGGCCAACTGGGAGACGCAGCGGGGCGTGCCCCTGATCCTCTTCGCCTGGCCGGACCAGGAGGCGCAGGAGAACCGATTCGAGATCGCCATCCCGCGCCTCGGCAGCGTGATCCTCGCCCACGACCCGAACGGCGAGATCCCAGGCCTGCGCGACGTCCCGCGCGACCGGCAGCCCCCGGTGCTGCCCGTGTTCTTCTCCTTCCGCATCATGGTGGGGCTGGGCTTCCTGATGCTCGGGGTCGGCGTCTGGAGCCTCTGGCTGCGCTGGCGGGGGCGCCTCTTCGACAGGCCCGCCTTCCTCTGGACCTGCTTCGCCATGACGCCCGCCGGGGTCGCCGCCGTGGTCTTCGGCTGGTTCACCGCCGAGATCGGGCGCCAGCCCTGGCTGGTCTACGGGCTCCTCCACCGCGACGATGCCGTCTCGCCCACCGTCGAGGCGCCGACGATCCTGGCCTCGCTGGTGGCCTTCGTGGTGGTCTACGCCGTCATCTTCGGCTTCGGGACCTACTACCTCTTCAAGCTCCTCCGGCGCGGCCCCGATCCGCACGAGGAGATCGAGGGCGAGAACGTCGCGCGCAAGCCCAAGCGGCCGCTCTCCACTCTGGGCGAGGGGCTCGAGGGCCCCTTGCCGCGCGGCGCGAGCCCCCCGGCGGAGTGAGAGCCATGGAGTTCCTTCACCTTCCCCCCGACCTCCACGGCGCCGCGCTCTGGCTGCCGCTGGTCTGGGCCGCGATCATCGCCCTCGCGGTGGCGATGTACGTCCTGCTCGACGGCTTCGACCTGGGCATCGGCATCATGTTCACCGCCGCCGAGAGCGAGAACTGGCGCGACCGCATGATGCTGTCGGTGGCCCCGGTCTGGGACTTCAACGAGACCTGGCTGATCCTGGGCGGGGCGGGGCTCTTCGCGGTGTTCCACTTCGCCTACGCGATCCTGATGCCCGCGCTCTACGTGCCGGTCTTCGTCATGCTGATCGCGCTCATCTTCCGGGGCGTCGCCTTCGAGTTCCGCTTCAAGGCCGAGAGGACCAAGCACCTCTGGGACAAGAGCTTCCACTACGGCTCGCTGGTGGCGACCTTCGCGCAGGGCGTCGTGCTCGGCGCCTTCGTGCAGGGGTTCGAGAGCGACGGGCGCGCCTTCACCGGCTCGACCTGGGACTTCCTCACGCCCTTCAGCGCGATGACCGGCCTCGCGCTGATCGCGGGTTACGGGCTCCTGGGGCGACCTGGCTCGTGATGAAGACCTCGGGCGGGCTCGAACTCTGGGCGCGGCGGATGGCGCAGCGGTTCCTGATCGCGACGCTCCTCGCCATGGCGGTGGTGAGCCTCTGGGTGCCCTTCCTCGACACGGACATCAGCGCGCGGTGGTTCACCCTGCCGAACCTGTTCCTCCTCCTGCCGGTCCCCGTGGTGACGGCGCTGGTGGCGTTCCTGCTCTGGCGCGCCATCGACCGCAACGCGCGCTATCAGGCCTTCTTCCTCGCCATCGGCCTGTTCCTGCTGGGCTACCTGGGCCTCGCCGTCAGCCTCTTCCCCAACATCGTCCCGCCCGGCGTGACGATCTGGGAGGCGGCCAACACGCCGTCCTCGCAGATCTTCACGCTGATCGGCTTCAGCTTCACGCTGCCGATGACCTTGATCTACACGGGCTACGCCTACTGGGTCTTCCGGGGGCAGGTGGCCGAGGACGTGGACGCAGGCGGCTACCACTGATGCGGCAGGGGCTCCGGCGCCTGCTCTGGTTCGTGGGGCTCTACCTCGCGAGCCTCCTGGCCTTCGGAGCGGTGGCCTTCGCCCTGCGTGCGCTTCTGGCGCCCTAGCTCGCATCGCGGCCCGGGCGGTGGACGCAACTTCCCCTACCCCGCCGGGCGGCGACCCAGGGACAGGGTCAACATGGCAGGCAAAGCTTACGGAAGCGTTAATTTCCGGGCGGCGACGCACGAAAAGGGGCGTTCTCCGGCCCGGTCGGGCCGGTCCATCCCGATGGGGTGCTCCCTCAACCCTCGCAGAGCGTCATCTGCTCCTCCCGCCGCAGCGCGTTGTGGATGTCCACCGCCGCGACCTCGGCCTGCGCCATGGCCACCGCGATCTGGTTGAGCCCCGTCACCGCGTCCCCGGCCGCGTAGACACCCGGCACCGAGGTCCGCTGGTGCGCGTCGGTGACGAAGCGCCCGTCCTCCATCAGGTCCGCGCCGACCATCCGGCCGAGGTCCGTGTGCGGCTCGCTCCCGAGGCCGCTATAGGCGGTGTCGAAGCGCAAGGTCGTGCCGTCGGCCAAGTGCGCCTCGACCCGGTCCCGCGTGCAGTCGAGGCCCCTCAGGGGCGTCTCGACGATCTTGACGCCGACCGCGTCCAGCCGCTCCCGGTCCTCCGGCTGGACCGTGAGGGGCTCGCCCATCGTCACCAGCGTCAGGTCGTCGGTGTAGGTCCGCAGGAACAGCGCCTCGCCCGCCGTGCAGGGCTTGTGGCCGAGGACGGCCACGCGCTTGCCCTGCACCTCGTAGCCGTCGCAGATCGGGCATTGCCGGATCAGCCCCTCGCGGACGTGCCGCACCGCGTCCTCCACCGGGGGCAGGTGGTCCCTGACGCCGGTGGCGAGGATGACGTTCCGCGCGAGGAGGCTCCCGCCCTCGGTCTCGACGCGCAGGCGTCCGTCCGCCTCGCGCCGGAGACTGGTCACGATTCCCTCGCGGCGCGCTCCGCCATAGTCCTGCATCTGTTTCCGCATCCGATCCAGGAGATCGAGGCCGTTGATCCCGTTGGGGAAGGCCGGGTGGTTGTGCGAGCGCGGGATCCACGAGGCGCGGCTGTCGCCTCCGTCGATCAGCACGAAGCGCCGCCGGAACCGCGCCAGGAAGATGCCGGCGGTGAGCCCCGCCGGGCCTCCGCCGACGATGACGCAGTCGAGTTCCTGATCGGCCATCGGCTCCGGTCCCTCCCCGAGGATGCACGAGACGACGAACCGGCCACGCCCGCCGCCGGTTCCCCTGCCTTGCGTCGCGCCCGCGCTTGGCCGATAGCCCTGCCCGAAGCGACAGGGCCGGGGAGGGCCAGAGGATGAACCGACTCCAGGGCCGATCCGCCCTCGTCACCGGGGGCGCGCGGGGGATCGGCGCCGCCTTCGCCCGGGCCTATGCCGAGGAGGGCGCCACCGTCGCCGTGGCCGACATCCTGCTCGACCAGGCCCGCGCCACCGCCGAGGCCATCGGGCCCGCCGCCTATGCCGTCCAGATCGACGTGACCCGGCAGGAGAGCATCGACGCCGCCATCGAGGCGGTGCGGGAGAGGGCAGGGGGCCTCGACATCCTCGTCAACAATGCGGGCGTCTACGACATGGACCCGGTCGAGGCGATGACCCGCCGGAGCTTCGACAGGCTGCTTGCCGTCAACGTGGCGGGCACGCTCTTCACCCTCCAAGCGGCGGCGCGGCTGAT
Source organism: Rubellimicrobium mesophilum DSM 19309 (assembly GCF_000600335.2). Lineage (GTDB taxonomy): Bacteria > Pseudomonadota > Alphaproteobacteria > Rhodobacterales > Rhodobacteraceae > Rubellimicrobium > Rubellimicrobium mesophilum. The sequence continues at coordinate 65,626 of NZ_KK088558.1, forward strand.
GATCGCGCAAGGGCGGGGCGGCAAGATCATCAACCTGTCCTCGCAGGCGGGGCGGCGGGGCGAGGCGCTCTCCCCCATCTACTGCGCGACCAAGGCGGCGGTGATCTCGCTCACGCAGTCGGCGGGGCTCGATTTGATCCGGCACCGGATCAACGTCAACGGCATCGCCCCCGGCGTGGTCGAGAGCGACATGTGGGACCATGTGGACGCGCTCTTCGCCAGGCACGAGGGGCGGCCCCTGGGCGAGAAGAAGCGCCTCGTCGGAGAGGCGGTCCCCTATGGCCGGATGGGCGTGCCCGAGGACCTTTGCGGGATGGCCGTGTTCCTGGCCTCCGGCGAGAGCGACTACGTCGTGGCGCAGACCTACAACGTGGACGGCGGCAACTGGATGTCGTGAGGTGGATGGGGTCGCGTCCCGCCAAAGGACGCAACTTCCCCTACCCCGCCGGGCGGCGACCCGGGGACAGGATCACCTTGGCACAATAAGGTTAAGATTCCGTTGATGTCCGCAAGGGAATCTCGAGGGGCCTCACCGATGCAGGGCCACCCCGATGGGTCCGTGATGGACGGTGCGCAGGGGAGCGCGCCCTCCTACAGCGCGCCCAGCAGCTCCCGCGTCGGCCAGCCGTCGGCGGGCAGCCCTAGCCGGACCTGCTCGGCCTGCACGGCGACGCGGGTCCTGGCGCCGAGGATGCCGTCCACCTCGCCCACGTCGTGACCGAGCGCCTGCAGCTTCTCCTGCAGCCGGATCATCTCCTCGCCCGAGAGGCCCTGGTCGGGCTCGCCCGCCCGATACCGCTCCGCCCCGCCGATCCGGTTGGCGAAGTAGGCCGCCGTAAGGACGTAGGTGAGGCTGTCGTTCCACTCGGTCAGGACGGTGAAGTTGGGATAGGCCAGGAAGGCAGGCCCCTTGCGCCCGACCGGCAGCACCAGCGCGGCGGGCAGGTCGCCCGCGATATCCCCCGCTCGGGCCGCGACGCCCATGGCCGCCCAGTCCGAGGCCGGGCGCGGGTCCTCGATCCCGGTCAGGCTCCAGTCGAGGTCCCCGGGCACCGTGACCTCCTGGAGCCAGGGCTCGTTCGCGCGCCAGCCGAGACCCACCAGCATCCGCGCGCCCGAGAGCAGCGCGTCGTCCGGGGAGCCCTTGAGGTCCACGGCCCCGTCACCGTCGCCGTCCGAGCCGAATTCGAGGATGTCGCGAGGCAGCATCTGGACCTGCCCGATCTCCCCCGCCCAGGCGCCGGTCACGTCCGTGTCCCAGCGTCCCTCGGCGTAGAGCCTCATGGCGGCGAGCGCCTCGGGCCGGAACAGCCCGGGCCGGCGGCAGTCGTGGGCCAGCGTCACCAGCGCGTCGGTGGTGTCGAAGTCGCCCTGCACGGCGCCGAAGTCCGTCTCGAAGGCCCAGAAGGCGAGGAGGATGCCGCGCGGCACGCCCAGCTCGGCCTCGATCCGGTCGAAGGTGGCGCCGTGCTCGCGCGACATCCGCGCCGCGCGGTCCACCCGGTCCTGGCTGATGAGCCGCTGCGAGAAGGTCAGGAAGTCCGCCTGGAAGTGCCCCTGGTCCCGGTCCCGGGCGAGCACGTCCCCGGTCCTGCCGCGCGCCCTTCAGGAACCCGTCCGCCGCCTCGGCCGAGACGCCCTGCGAGACCGCCTCGGCCTTCAGCCCGTCGAGGAAGAGGCCGAAGTCGCCGCCGCAGTCCTGCGCGAAGGCCGGCGCGGCGAGGCCCGCCGCGAGGAGGGGGAGGACATATCGCATGGGGAGAACCTTCAGATGATGATCTGCTGGCCGAGCTCGATCACCCGGTTGGTGGGGAGCCGGTAGAAGTCGGTGGCGTTGGCCGCCGACTTGGCCAGCGTGATGAAGAGCGATTCCTGCCAGCTCGGCAGTCCCTGGTGCTTGGAGGGGCGGAAGGTCCGGCGGTTGAGGAAGAACGACGTCGACATGATGTCGAACTTCTCCCCCATCTTGCGGGCGAGCGCGAGCGCCCGGGGGACGTTCGTCTCCTCCATGTAGCCGAAGAACATGTCCACGCGGGAGAAGCGCTCCGAGAGCCTGGTGATGCGGATCCGCTCGGCGTCGGGGACGAAGGGGCGGGTGGCCACGCTCACGCAGACGATGATGTTGCGGTCGTGCAGGACGTGGTTGTGCTTGATGTTGTGCATCAGGGCGGCGGGCGCGATGTCGGGGTCCGAGGTCAGGAACACCGCCGTACCCGGCACGTCCTTGAGGCGCGAGGACTTGGCCAGCATCTCGATCAGCGCGTCGATCGTGGTGGCCCCGCGCCGCGCCGCCTCCTGGACGTGGCGGGTGCCGCGCATCCAGGTCCACATCAGCAGGATCATGGTGGCCGCGAACATGATCGGCACCCAGCCGCCCTGCGGGATCTTGAGGATGTTCGCGCCCAGGAAGATCAGCTCGATCAGCAGGATCGGCAGGCCGATGACCGCCACCAGGGCCGGCTTCCATCGCCAGGCCCGCAGCACCACCATCGAGGCCAGGATGCTGGTGATGACCATGTCGCCGGTGACCGCGATCCCGTAGGCCGCCGCGAGGTCCGAGGACGAGCCGAAGATGAGCACGAGGACGATGACGCCCACGGCGAGGATCGCGTTGACCTTGGGCAGGTAGATCTGCCCCTCCTGCGTCTCGGAGGTATGCAGGATCTCGAGCCGGGGCAGCAGGCCCATCCGCACCGCCTGCTTCATCATCGAGAAGGCGCCCGAGATGACCGCCTGGCTCGCGATGACGGTGGCGAGCGTGGCGAGGAGCACGAGGGGCAGCAGGCCCCAGTCGGGCGCCATGAGGAAGAACGGGTCCCGCGCCGCCTCGGGGTTCGACAGCACCAGCGCCCCCTGGCCCAGGTAGCTGAGCGTCAGCGCCGGCCACACGAGCCCGACCCAGGCCAGCCGGATCGGCCTCTTCCCGAAGTGCCCGAGGTCGGCGTAGAGCGCCTCGGCCCCCGTCACCGACAGGAACACGGAGCCCAGCACGATCAGCGAGGCGAAGCCGTTCGTCACCACGAAGCCCGCCGCATAGGTCGGGTTCAGGGCCCAGAGGATCTCCAGGTTGTCGCCCAGGTGGACGAGGCCCATGATCCCCATGGTCGCGAACCACGCGGCCATGACCGGCCCGAAGAAGACCGAGACGAACCCCGTCCCCCAGCGCTGCACCACGAACAGCGCCGCGATGATGGCGAGGGTGATGGGCAGCACGAAGCTCTCGAAGGTCGGCGTGATGAGGCTCAGGCCCTCGACCGCCGAGAGCACCGAGATGGCGGGGGTGATCATCGAATCGCCGAAGAACAGCGAGATCCCCACCATCCCCAGGCCGATGAGCCAGACCGGTCGCCGGTTCAGCGCCTGCTGGACCAGCGCCACCAGCGAGAGCGTGCCCCCCTCGCCCCGGTTGTCGGCGCGCAGGATCAGGACCACGTACTTGAAGGTCACGATCAGGATGATCGTCCAGATCAGGAGCGAGATCACCCCGATCACGTCCGCCTCGGCGCGCCCCTGGCTCGCGGTGGCGTGGAGCGACTCGCGCATGGCGTAGAGCGGCGAGGTCCCGATGTCGCCGTAGACCACGCCGATGGAGCCCAGCGTCAGCGCCCAGAGGCTGCCGGTGCCGTGCTGCCCGGGGGTGGGAAGGTCCGAGGGGCTCTGCGCGGCGGCCGCGGATTCCCCCCTGCGTCTGGCCGTCCCCTTGCGGCACTGCCTTGACGCCCCCGTCCGGTCTGTCGCTGTCGCTGATCGCCATCCTGGGGGTCCGTCGTCGGTCCGCCTCTGATATAGCGCGGCTCCGGCCTCTGCAATGCGGCGCCGGCGGGTCGGGTTCCCCTTGCGTCAGGGTGCGAGCAGGCGGCGGAACAGCGTGTCGAGGAACTCCCCCGCCTCGGCGAAGGGGTCGTGCCCTTCGCCCAGCACGGCGCGGACCTGGGTGTCGAAGTCGGCGTAGTGCTGCGTCAGCGCCCAGATCGAGAAGACGAGGTGCTTGGCCGGCATCCGGGCGATGCGCCCCTCGGCCATCCACCTCTCCAGCACCGCCGCCTTCTCCTCCACGAGCCGCGCGAGCTCGCCCCCCAGCACCTCGCTCAGGTGCGGCGCGCCCCGCAGCACCTCGTTGGCGAAGAGCCGGCTCTCGCGCGGGAAGCTCCGCGACAGCTCCAGCTTGCGGCGGACATAGGCCAGCACCTCCGCGACCGGCTCGCCCTCCGGGTCGAGGTCGCGCAGAGGGTCGAGCCAGGCGTCCAGCATCTCCTGGAGGAGGGCGATATGGATCGCCTCCTTGGAGGGGGAAGTAATAGAGGAGGTTCGGCTTCGACAGATGCGCCGCCCTGGCGATCTGGTCGAGCGTCGCCCCCCGGAACCCCTGGGCCGAGAACACCGCCAGCCCCGCCTCGAGGATGGCGGCGCGGTTGCGCTCCTGGATTCGGGTGCGCCCGCCGTTCGGGCGGGGGGCCTCCTCGGTCGCCTCGGTCGTCATGCTCGGGTCGTCCCTTTCCTGGGCAGCCCCGTCCCGCGAAACCGCCCGATCCTCGGCGGCCGGCGGGGCCCTGCGCGAAATCCTTGACTGGTCCTTGGCCTTTGCTAGCGTGGCTTTGACCGATTGGTCAAATCCAAGGCACGCCGCAGGGGACCCTCCTCCCGTCCCCTGCGGCCCCCATTCAAGAGGTTCCGCCATGCCCGCTGCCGGGGACAATCTCAGGATCTCGGGCGCCCGGCTCTGGGACAGCCTGATGGAGATGGCCAGGATCGGGCCGGGGGTCGCGGGCGGCAACAACCGCCAGACCCTGACCGACGCCGATGCCGAGGGGCGGCGCCTGTTCCAGACGTGGTGCGAGGCGGCGGGCTGCAGCATGGGCCTCGACACCATGGGCAACATGTTCGCCCGGCGAGAGGGGGGGCCGATCCCTCGCTCGATCCCGTCTATGTCGGCTCCCACCTCGATACCCAGCCCACCGGCGGCAAGTACGACGGCGTCCTGGGCGTGCTGGGCGGCCTGGAGGTCCTGCGGACGCTGAACGACGCGGGCATCCGGACCAGGCGCCCCATCGTCGTGACGAACTGGACCAACGAGGAGGGGACCCGCTACGCCCCCGCCATGCTGGCCTCGGGCGTCTTCGCGGGCATCCACACGCAGGACTACGCCTATGGGCGCGAGGACGCGGAGGGGAGGAGGTTCGGCGACGAGCTGAAGCGCATCGGCTTCGTCGGCGACGAACCCGTGGGGAGCCGCAGGATCCACGCGATGTTCGAGCTGCACATCGAGCAGGGGCCGATCCTCGAGGCCGAGAGCAAGGAGATCGGCGTCGTCACCCATGGCCAGGGCCTCTGGTGGCTGGAGGTGCGGCTGACGGGGCGCGAGGCGCATACCGGCTCCACCCCGATGAACATGAGGGTCAACGCCGGCCTCGGCATGGCCCGGATCATCGAGATGGTCCACCGCGTCGCCATGGACCACCAGCCCGACGCCGTGGGCGCGGTGGGGCAGGCCAACGTCTGGCCCAACTCGCGCAACGTGATCCCCGGCCGCGCGGTCTTCACCATCGACATCCGCAGCCCCGAGCAGGCCAAGCTCGACTCCATGCGCGCCATCATCGAGGCCGAGGCCCCCAAGATCGCGCAGGAGTTGGGCCTGCAGATCGAGATCGAGCCCGTGGGCCACTTCGACCCCGTCACCTTCGACCCGCGCCTCGCCCAGCTCGTCCGGGACGTGACGGACCACCTGGGCTATTCGCGCCGCGACATCGTCTCGGGCGCGGGGCACGACGCCTGCTGGGTCAACCGCGTGGCGCCGACCGTCATGATCATGTGCCCCTGCAAGGACGGCCTCTCGCACAACGAGGCCGAGGAGATCACCCCCGACTGGGCCGAGAAGGGCACCGACGTGCTCCTCCACGCCGTCCTGCGCGAGGCCGAGGTGGTGGTGTGACACTGGGGAAAACTTCAACGGACGCCTCCCGTTCGCTCGGGGCCCGCGCTACGCTGCGCCGCGATCCCGCACCCGGAGTTCCGATGAAGCGCCTCCTTCCCCTTGCCCTCCTCCCCCTCCTCGCCGCCTGCGAGGCCCCTTCCGACCAGCCCGGGGCGCCCCATGGGGGCCTCGCCGGCCTCTTCCAGCACCCCGAGGCCGAGCCTCCCGCGCCCGAGCCGCTGCCGCCGCAGGTGCTGGCCGCGTTGCCCGCCGGCGTGCCGCCCACGGTCGTCCAGCAGGGGGCGGACGGCTGCTACCTCCTCACCATCGAGGTCACGGACCCGCCCACCGGCTATCCGCTGCGCGACGCCGCCGGGACCCCGGTCTGCGAGGGGGGAGCCGTCGCCATGGCCACCGATCCCGCGCCGATCCCGGGCGCCTCCGCGCCGCTCGCGCCCGGCTCGATCACGCCGCCGGCGCCCATCGCACCATTGAACCCGACCTGACGGTCGGGCGGCCCAACCAAGAAGAACAGGGAGAGGGGACATCATGGCCAGCACAGTCATCAAGGGTGGCATCGTCGTCACGCACGACCTGACCTATCCGGCCGACGTCCTGATCGAGGGGGGCGGATCACCGACATCGGCCCCAACCTCAAGGGCGACGAGGTGCTCGACGCCACCGGCTGCTACGTGATGCCGGGCGGCATCGACCCCCACACCCACCTCGAGATGCCCTTCATGGGCACCTACTCCTCGGACGACTTCGAATCGGGCACCCGCGCGGCGCTGGCGGGCGGAACGACGATGGTCGTGGACTTCGTGCTGCCCGGCCAGGGCCAGTCGCTGCTCGACGGGCTGCAGATGTGGCACAACAAGTCGGGCCGCGCGAACTGCGACTACTCGTTCCACATGGCCGTGACCTGGTGGGGCGAGCAGGTGTGGAACGACATGCCCAAGGTGATCGACCAGGGCATCACCACCTTCAAGCACTTCATGGCCTACAAGGGCGCCCTGATGGTGAACGACGACGAGATGTTCGCGTCGTTCCGCCGCCTGGGGGAGCTGGGCGGCATCGCCCTCGTCCACGCCGAGAACGGCGACGTGGTGGCCGAGCTCTCCGCCAAGCTCCTGCGCGAGGGGAACCGGGGGCCCGAGGCCCACGCCTATTCCCGCCCGCCGCAGGTCGAGGGCGAGGCGACGAACCGCGCCATCATGATCGCCGACATGGCGGGCGTGCCGCTCTACGTCGTGCACACCTCCTGCGAGGAGGCCCACGAGGCCATCCGCCGCGCGAGGCAGCAGGGCAAGCGCGTCTGGGGCGAGCCGCTGATCCAGCACCTCATCCTCGACGACAGCGAATACCGCCATCCCGACTGGGACCACGCCGCCCGCCGGGTCATGTCGCCGCCCTTCCGCGACAAGAAGCACCAGGATTCGCTCTGGGCCGGGCTCCAGTCCGGGTCGCTGTCCGTGGTGGCCACCGACCACTGCGCCTTCACGACCGAGCAGAAGCGCACCGGCATCAACGACTTCACCAAGATCCCGAACGGGACGGGGGGCTGGAGGACCGGATGCCGCTCCTCTGGACCCATGGCGTCAACACCGGTCGCCTCACGCCCAACGAGTTCGTGGCCGTGACCTCCACGAACATCGCCAAGATCCTCAACTGCTATCCGAGGAAGGGCGCGGTTGCAGTGGGCGCCGACGCCGACCTCGTGGTCTGGGACCCCGAGAAGACCAAGACGATCACGGCGGGCAGCCAGCAGAGCGCCATCGACTACAACGTCTTCGAGGGCCACGAGGTGAAGGGCCTGCCGCGCTTCACCCTCTCGCGCGGGCACGTCGCGGTCCACGACGGCGAGATGCGGACCCGCGAGGGCCACGGCCAGTTCGTCGCCCGCGAGGCGAATGCTCCGGTCAACCGCGCGCTCACCCAGTGGAAGGAGCTGACGGCGCCGCGCCCGGTGGTGCGGTCGGGCATTCCGGCGAGCGGGGTGTGAGGAGTCAAGCGCATGCCAAGAGGTCTAAGACCCAGTACAATGCGAGGCGCGCACAAGTTTGATAGCTGTCGGTGGTGCTGGATCGTGGCTGTGCTGGTGCTCCTAACCCTTGTTTCCCAATGCGGCAATTGAGGCGGTGCAGGAGGGGACCATGACGACCGGCCTCCGTCACGAAGAAGAGGAAGCTCTACGGCGTGCGCTTTCCCACGCGCTCGCCTACCGCCGGTCTCTCCCGGAGCGCCCCATCCCCGCCACCATCGACGCCGCCGAGGCCACCCGGCGCTTCTCCGACCCCCTCCCCGACCACGGCCGCGACCCCGCCGAGGTGATCGACGACCTCGTCGCGCGGGGCGAGGAAGGCCTCCTGCAGATGGCCTCGCCGGGCTTCCATGGCTACGTCATCGGCGCCGGGCATCCGGCGGGGATCGCGGCGGACCTCCTCGTCTCGGCCTGGGGCCAGAACGCGGCCTACGCCGCGACCACGCCCACCACCGCCGCCGTGGAGAATGCTGTCGCCGCGCAGGTCGTGGACCTCCTCGGCCTGCCCGCCGGCGGCGCCGGCTTCGTGACCGGCGCGACGATGGCGAACACCGTGGGCGTCATGGCCGCGCGCCATGCCCTGCTCGCCCGCGAGGGCTGGGACGTGGAGGCCCGGGGCCTCTTCGGCGCGCCGGAGATCCATGTCGTGCTGAGCGCCGAGGCGCATTCCGCCGTCCACGCCGCGCTGCGCTACGCGGGCCTGGGCTCCGCCCGCGCGATCCGCGTCCCGGCCGACGAGCAGGGCCGCATCCGCCCCGAGGCCTTCGCCGAGGCCATCGCGCCCCTGAGCGGCCCGGTCCTCGTCGTCCTCCAGGCCGGGCACGTCAACTCCGGCGCCTTCGATCCCTTCGAGGAGATCCTCCCGCTCGCGCGCGGGAAGAACGCCTGGGTCCACGTGGACGGCGCCTTCGGCCTCTGGCTGCGCGCGGTCCCCGACCTCGCCTTGCGCCTGACGGGGGTGGAGCAGGCCGACAGTTGGGCGCTCGACCTCCACAAGTGGCTCAACGCGCCCTACGACGCCGGGCTGGTGCTGACGCGCGAGGCGGCTCCGCTGGTCGGGGCCATGTCCGCGCACGGCGCCTACCTGCCCGAGCACGGGGCCGTCCCCGATCCCGCCGACGCCGTGCCCGAGCTGTCGCGCCGCGCGCGGGGCGTGCCGTCCTGGGCGATCCTGCAGACTCTCGGGCGCGAGGGGGTGCGCGAGATGGTCGCCCGGCATTGCCGCCTCGCCGCCTGGATCGGCGGGCAGCTCTCGCAGATCCCCGGGATCACCGTGCTGAACGAGGTCGTGGCCAATCAGGTCGCCTTCCACGTCGGCGAGGGCGACCGGCGCGACGCCGCCACGGCTGCCGTGCTCGCCCGCGTGCAGGCCGGGGGCCGGGTCTACCCGACCCATGGCCAGTGGCGCGGCGGCGCCATCATCCGCGTCTCCGTCATCGGCCACCGCACCGACGAGGACCGCGCCCGCGCCGCCGTGGAGGCCATCCGCGAGGCCTGGGCCCATGTCCGGGAGGAGATCGCATGAGAGAGAGCCTCTGCTGCGGCGAGGGCGCGGACCACGTCGCCGGCCAAGGCCTCCGCATGGCGGGCGGCCTCGGGGTCGGCCTGACGGGACGCCTCTCAGGTCCCGGCCGGGCCCCCCTCCGCCACGATGGTCAGACGCCCCACCGCCGGGTCCCAGTCGTGGGACAGGCGGCGTCCCCGGCCGCCGAGGGCGGCGATCTCCTCCCACAGCCGCTGGGCGGCAGGGGAGGGGCGTGGCGCGAGCAGTCCCTCGGCCAGGCGGTGGGCGCGCTCGCCCGTCAGGGCGATGACGAGGGGGCCTTCGCGATGGGGGTGCGGCATGGGAACCCTCCGGGACGGGCGCGGATGGCGGCCCGCGCGACACCCTCTCTACCCAGGAATGGTTGCGATCCCGTTAAGGCCGCGCGATGTTTCGGTGACGGCCTCTCACTCCACCAACCCGTCGAGCTCCGGCAACAGCACCACGCTCTCCTGCTCGTGCGGGTCGGTGCGGGCGATGACGGCCGTGACCGGATCGGGGCCGGGGTTCCAGGGCAGGTGCGGCACGTCGGCGGGGATGTAGATCATCTCGCCCGCGCCGGTCTCCATCCGGTGCTCCAGCCGCTCGCCCCAGAACATCACCGCCTGGCCCGACAGCACGTAGATGGCCGTCTCGTGGGTCGCGTGCTTGTGCGCCCTGGCGCGCCCGCCGGGCGGTATGGTGAGAAGATGCATGCAGACCGCCTGGGCGCCCATGGTCTCCCGCGAGATGCCTTCGAAGTAGCTGAACCCCTGCTTGCCCGCGTAAGCGTTCGCACCAGGCCTGATTTTCTGGCATGAGGTCATTCGTGTCTCCCGATGGAACGTCCATGATGGCGAATGTCGCCACCCTTTCACAGACCTCCGCCCCCGTCATCGAGGCCAAGGGCGTCAACCTCGTCTTCCAGACCGCCGACGGGCCGGTGCAGGCGCTCAAGGACGTCTCGCTCTCGGTCGCCAAGGGCGAGTTCGTGAGCTTCATCGGCCCCTCGGGCTGCGGGAAGACGACATTCCTGCGCTGCGTGGCCGCCTTGGAGACGCCGACCTCCGGCACGCTCACCGTCAACGGCATGACGCCGGACGCGGCGCGGCGGGCGCGGGCCTATGGCTACGTCTTCCAGGCGGCGGGCCTCTACCCGTGGCGCACCATCGCCGGGAACATCCGCCTGCCGCTGGAGATCATGGGCTTCCCGCGCGGCGAGCAGGACGCCCGCGTGGACCGGGTCCTGAAGATGGTGGACCTCGAAGGGTTCGGGCGGAAGTATCCCTGGCAGCTCTCGGGCGGGATGCAGCAGCGCGCCTCGATCGCCCGCGCGCTGGCCTTCGACGCCGACATCCTCCTGATGGACGAGCCCTTCGGCGCCCTGGACGAGATCGTCCGCGACCGCCTCAACGAGGAGGTCCTGCGCCTCTGGGCCCGCACGCAGAAGACGACGCTCTTCGTCACCCACTCGATCCCCGAGGCGGTGTTCCTGTCGACCAAGATCGTCGTCATGTCCCCCCGCCCGGGGCGGATCACCGACGTGATCGACTCGCCGCTGCCGCGCGAGCGTCCCCTCGACATCCGCGAATCGCCCGAGTTCCTCGCCATCGCGCACCGCGTCCGCGAGGGGCTCCGCGCCGGGCACGTGGAGGTCTGATGAGCTCCGCCTCGATCCTCTGGCTCGCCATGGCGATGGGCGTCTTCGTGCTCGCCAACTCCGTGCTGCGGGCCTATTCCGCCTCGACCTATCTGCCCACGCTGGTGGGTGCGTTGCTCCTCTTCTCGCTCGGCAACCTGATGATGGTCCGCCTGATGCGCGAATCGGGGCTGGCGCTGGCCATCTCGGTCTCCTCGGTGGTCCAGCTCGTGCTGATCTCGCTCGTCGCCGTGCTCTGGTTCGGCGAGAGGCCCTCGCCCCGCCAGCTCGCCGGCATGGCGCTGGGCGTCGTGGCCGTGGTCCTGATCGCCTGGCCGCAGGGAGGCGAGGCATGAGGCGCAGCGTCCTTCCCGTCCTGACCGTGGTGCTGGCGATCCTCGTCGTCTGGTATGTCGCCGCCATCCCCATGAACATCCGCGAGAGCCTGACCGCCGCCGAGCGCGCGGGCGCCGAGGTCTGGGGCGGCACGCCGGCCGAGCGCGAAGGGCGTTCCGCCTGGGCGCTGGCGCTCCGCAACCCCTCGGTGGCGCTCGACGGCTGGACGCAGGACCGCCCGCGCCTCCCCGCGCCCCACCAGGTCGTGCAGGAGTTCTCCAAGGCCACCTTCGGCGAATCCGTCACCTCGAAGAAGAGCCTCCTCTACCACGCCGGGATCACGCTGGGCGCGACCATGGTGGGCTTCGCCCTGGGCTCGCTCGCGGGCGTGCTCCTCGCCGTCGGCATCGTCCACAACCGCGCGATGGACATGAGCGTGATGCCCTGGGCCATCATCAGCCAGACCATCCCCATCGTCGCGCTCGCGCCCATGATCATCGTGGTGATGAACTCGGTGGGGGTGCAGGGGCTGCTGCCCAAGGCGGTGATCTCGGCCTACCTGTCGTTCTTCCCGGTGGTGGTCGGCATGGTGAAGGGCCTGCGGACGCCCGACCAGATGCAGCTCGACCAGATGCACACCTGGAGCGCGACCCGCTCCGAGACGCTCTGGAAGCTGCGCCTGCCCGCCTCGGTTCCCTACCTCTTCGCCTCCCTCAAGATCGCCATCGCGGCGTCGCTGGTCGGCACCATCGTGGGCGAGCTTCCGGTGCAGCGCGGGGGCCTCGGCGCCCGGATGCTGGCGGGGAGCTACTACGGACAGACCTCGCAGATCTGGGCGGCGCTGCTGATGGCGGCGATCCTGGCCTCGTTCCTCGTCTGGCTCATGGGCTTCCTCGAACGGCGGACGCTGCGCGCGATGGGGGTGCCGGCATGATCCTCGTCCTCCTCGCCGTCGTCGTCTGGTTCGGCGCCTGGGCGCTCAACGGCTGGCTCACCGCCGGCCCGCGCTACCGAAGCCGGGGCATCCGCATCGCCGTCCCCCTGATCTTCGGCGCGACCGTCCTGATCGTCTGGGAGCTGCTGGTGCGGGGCCTGAGCGTGCCCCCGGCCATCCTGCCGCCGCCCTCCCGCATCGGCGCGACCTTCGCGGCGAGCCTGCCGATGCTCTGGGGCGACTTCGTGCAGACGATCCTCAGGGGCGCTCTCTCGGGCCTCGTGATCGGCGTGATCGCCGCCCTCGCCGTGGCCGTGCTGGTGGACCGCTTCGACGTGCTCCGGCGCGGCCTCCTCCCGGTGGGGAGCTTCATGGCCGCGCTCCCCATCGTCGGCGTCGCGCCGATCATGGTGATGTGGTTCGGCTTCGGCTGGGCGTCGAAGGCCGCGGTCGTGGTGCTGATGGTGTTCTTCCCGATGCTGGTGAACACGGTCGCGGGCCTCCAGGACACCACCCTCCAGCAGCGCGACCTGATGCGGACCTACGGGGCGGGCTACTGGCCCACGCTCCTCAAGCTGCGCCTGCCGGCCGCGATGCCCTTCGTCTTCAACGGGCTCAAGATCGCCTCCACGCTCGCGCTCATCGGCGCCATCGTGGCCGAGTTCTTCGGCTCGCCCACGCAGGGCGTCGGCTTCCGCATCTCCACGGCGAACGGCGCGCTCCAGCTCGACCTCGTGTGGTCCGCGATCCTCGTGGGGGCCCTTGCGGGCAGCCTGTTCTACGGCATCATCACACTCGTCGAGCGCTGGGTCACCTTCTGGCACCCGTCGCAACGAACATAACGAACCAACAGGGGAGAACGAGAATGACGAAACTTCTTTGGGCGACCGCCCTGGCGACGATGGCGGTGCCGGCCTTCGCGCAGGACGCGGTGACGCTCCAGCTCAAGTGGGTGACGCAGGCCCAGTTCGCGGGCTACTACGCCGCCCTCGACCAGGGCTTCTACGAGGAGGAGGGCCTCGACGTGACCATCCTCCCCGGCGGCCCGGACATCGCGCCGACGCAGGTGATCGCCGGAGGCGGCGCCGACGTGGTCGTGGACTGGATGCCCAGCGCGCTGGCCGCGCGCGAGCAGGGCGTCCCCCTCGTGAACATCGCCCAGATCTTCGACAAGTCGGGGATGCAGCTCACCTGCTGGGCCGATTCGGGGATCGCCGCGCCCACCGACTTCCCGAACCACACGCTCGGCGTCTGGTTCTCGGGGAACGAGTATCCGTTCCTGAGCTGGATGTCGCAGCTCGGCATCAAGACCGACGGCAAGTCCGCCGACGGCGTGGAGGTCCTCAAGCAGGGCTTCAACGTCGACCCGCTCCTGCAGCGGCAGGCCGACTGCATCTCGACGATGACCTACAACGAATACAACCAGGTCCTCGAAGCCGGCGTGAAGCCCGAGGAGCTGGTCAACTTCAAGTATGAGGACCAGGGCGTCGCCACCCTCGAGGACGGGCTCTACGCGCTGGAATCGAACCTCCAGGATCCCGCCTTCGTCGACAGGATGGCCCGCTTCGTGCGCGCCTCCGAGAAGGGCTGGCAATGGGCGATCCAGAACCCCGACCAGGCGGCTCAGATCGTCATCGACAACGACGAGACCGGCGCCCAGACCATCGAGCACCAGACCTCGATGATGACCGAGGTGGCCAAGCTCATCACCGACGACGATCCTTCGCTCGACCCCGCCGCCTACGAGCGGACGGTGGCCACGCTGATGGGCGGCGGCTCGGACCCGGTGATCTCCAAGGAGCCCGAGGGCGCCTGGACCCATGCCGTGACCGACGCGGCCAAGGCGGCTCCGGCCCAGTGACCCTCTGATCCTTCGGGCGGGCGCGGGGGACCTCCTCCGCGCCCGCTTCCTTTTGACCGCGTCGCCCCGCGACCCTCGGCCGTCGTCCCGGGGCTTGCCTCGACGGCCCTCCCGGGCCATCCCGGACCCGATCTCCAGAACGGACCTTCCCCCATGCCTGTCCTCCTCGGCGTCGATACCGGCGGCACCTACACCGACGCCGCCCTCCTCGACGAGGACGAGACCCGCGTCCTCGCCAAGGCCAAGGCGCTGACGACCCGGCCCGACCTCTCGGGCGGGGTCGGCGCCGCCATCGACGCGGTGCTGGCGCAGGGCGGCGTGGACCCCTCCGAGGTCGCGATGGTCTCGCTCTCCACCACGCTCGCCACCAACGCGCTGGTGGAGGGGCAGGGGGGTCGCGTGGCCCTCGTCGCCATCGGCTTCGACGCGGGCGACCTCGACCGCGACGGGTTGCCCGAGGCGCTGCGCGGCGATCCCCTGATCGTCCTCCCCGGCGGCCACGACCATGCGGGGAACGAGCGGGCCCCCCTCGACCTCGCGGCCCTGGAGGAGGCGCTGAAGGCCCTGCCCGAGGGGCTGACCGGCCTCGCCGTCGCCGCCCGCTTCGCCACCCGCAACCCCGCGCACGAGACCGCCGCGCGCGACCTCGCCCGCCGGGTGACGCACCTCCCCGTCACCTGCTCGCACGAGCTCTCCTCCTCCCTCGGCGGCCCCCGGCGCGCCCTGACGGCGGTGCTGAACGCCCGCCTCATCGGCCTGATCGAGCGCCTCGTCGCCGCCTGCGAGGCGCACATGGACAGGCGCGGCATTCGCGCGCCGCTCATGGTCGTGCGCGGCGACGGCGCGCTCATGGCCGCGCAGGTCGCCCACGAGAAGCCCATCGAGACGATCCTCTCCGGCCCCGCCGCCTCGGTCGCCGGCGCCGCCTGGCTCGCGAAGGAGCCCGTGGCCCTCGTCTCCGACATCGGCGGCACGACCACGGATATCTGCCTCCTGCGCGACGGCCGCCCCGCCATCGATCCGGAGGGCGCCCGCGTCGGCCCCTGGCGCACCATGGTCGAGGCCGTGGCCATGCGGACCTGGGGCCTCGGCGGCGACAGCGAGGTGCATCTCCTCCCCGGTCTCGCGGGCGACCTCTCGCTCGGCCCCCGCCGCGTGGTCCCCATCGCGCTCCTCGCCCGCGACCACCCGGACCTCGTCCACCGCACGCTCGACGCCGCGCTGGCGCAGGAGCGCGCGAACGAGGAGACGGGCCGCTTCGTCCTCCCCCTCTGGCGGGGCACCG
>NZ_KK088559.1 GCF_000600335.2 Rubellimicrobium mesophilum DSM 19309
CCCCCCCCCCGCCCCGCCGCGCTTCCCTCCCCCCATGCCCTTCACCCTCCGCCAGCTCCGAACCTTCGTCGCCACCGCCGAAGCCGGATCCGTCAGCCACGCCGCCCAGGCGCTGTCGATCTCGCAGTCGGCGGTGTCCGAGGCGGTCCGCGACCTGGAGGCCGACCTGGGGGTGCGGCTCTTCGACCGGCACGCGCGGGGGCTGTCGGTGACGCAGCGGGGGCACCAGTTCCTGCGCCACGCGCGGGAGATCCTGGCGCAGGTGCAGGCCTCGCGGCGGGTGATCGCGGGGGAGGAGCGGGAGGCGCTGACGGGGACGCTGCAGCTCGGCGTCACGTCGCTGATGGCGGGCTACGTGATGAGCGACCTCCTCGCGCGGTTCCGGCGGGCGAACCCGGAGGTGGCGGTCTCGGCCATCGAGGATTCGGGGGACTACCTGGAGCACCTGCTGATCGGGGGCGAGCTCGACGCCGCCGTGATGGTGACGGGGACGCTCAAGAACCGCGCGGCGCTGATGGTGGAGATCATCGAGGTCTCGCCCTTCCGGCTCTGGCTGCCGAGCGGGCACCGGCTCGCGGGCCAGGACGCCATCGCGCTGGGGGACCTGGCGAGCGAGCCTCTCATCATGCTGATGGTGGACGAGATGGAGGAGGAGACGGGGAACCTGCTGTCGGCGCTGTCGCCCCGGCCCCGGGTGGCCTTTCGGACGCGCAGCGTGGAGGCGGTGCGGAGCCTCGTCGCCACGGGCGCGGGCGTGGCGCTGCTGCCGGACCTCATCTATCGGCCCTGGTCGCTGGAAGGCGACCGGATCGAGAGCCGGGACGTCTCGGGCGCGCTGCCGGTGGTGCAGGTGGGGATCGTCTGGCGGCGCGGCGCGCCGCTGAGCGCGGCGGCGCGGGAGTTCATCGCGCTGAGCCAGGCGCAGAGGGGGCGGTGACGCGGGGGCGGGCCGGCGCTATCTCTGGGGACAGGAGGACCCCGATGAACGCACCCCGTCCGGCTCCGACCCGGCCCGCCACCTATCGGGACGTGCTCGACGCGCCTCCGAACATGGTGGCGGAGATCGTCCATGGCGCGCTGCACCTGCATCCCCGGCCGGCCTCGCGCCATGCGCTCGCGGCCAGCGGCTTGGGCGTGGAGATCGGGGCGCCGTTCCATCGGGGCCGGGGCGGGCCCGGGGGGTGGTGGATCATCCTCGAGCCCGAACTCCATCTCGGCGGGGACGTCCTCGTCCCCGACCTCGCCGGCTGGCGGCGCGAGCGCATGCCGGAGTATCCCGACGCGCCTTGGTTCGACCTCGCGCCCGACTGGGTGAGCGAGGTGCTGAGCCCTTCGACCCGGAAGATCGACCTGACGGACAAGCGCGAGGTCTATTCGCGCGAGGAGGTGAGGCATCTGTGGTTCGTCGATCCGCTGGCGCGGACGCTGGAGGCCTTTGCGCTCCGGGACGGGAGCTGGAGCCTGCTCGGGGCGTTGAGGGACGACGATCCCGTGCGGCTGCCGCCCTTCGAGGCGGTCGAGTTCCCGCTCGGGGCGCTCTGGCCGGATTGAGGGTGGAGGCCATCCTTCGATGAGGCGGGATCGGGGCTAGGGCAGGCTTCGGCCCGCCACCGATTCCGGCGCAGGTTGCGGGCACGCCGGTCTGAACCTGGCGGGCTGAAGCCAGCCCCACGAGATGCCACCGGGGAGCAACGGGATCGCAGGCGTGCCGAAGGCAGCCGCCCTACAGCCCCCTTGCCTCCCTGATCGCCGCGAAGGCGCGCTCGGCGCTCTGGAAGCGTCGCGTGGCGGCGTCGCGGTCGCGGGCGGGGACCCGGTCGGGGTGGAGGTGCTTGCGGTAGGCGTTCTGGAGCGCGTCGAGGAGGTCGTCGGGGATGTCGGGGAGGAGGTGCAGCTCGGCGTAGGCGGCGACGGTCTGGGAGGCGCCGGGGGCGAGGGCCTCGACCTGCTGGCGCAGGCGGGCGGCCTCCTCGACGGCCTGGAGGCGGCGCCAGCGCTCGTCGTCGAGCTGGCGGGAGAGGCGCGCGACCTCGTCCTCGGAGGTCCGCCCGGCGCGGGCGGCGGCGAGGTCCTGGCGCAGGCGCGCGGCGTCGGATTCGGCGCGGCGGGCGCGGGCGCGGCTCTCCTCCAGCTCGCGGGCCAGGCGCTCGGTCGGGCCGTCGGCGGGCATCTCGCGCAGGCGGGCCTGGACGGAGCCGAGGAGGAGGGAGGCGGCGGTGCCGGGGCGGGTCGAGAGCTCGCGCGCGATGGCGTCGAGCTGGGCGCGGTCCTGCCACCGGGCCTGCGCGAGGGCGCGCAGGTCGGCCACGGAGACCAGTCGGTGGGGTCGGTCGAACATGGCGCCTCGCTCCCTGCCACGGGGAGTGGAGGGCAGGTCCCGGCCCCGCGCAAGTCCGCGCGATCCGAAGTCCGGGGACGTGGCACGGAGGCCATGGCGCGGGGCGCGGCGGAGGACGAGGGGTGGCGACGGGAGGGCCGGAGGTATCGGCAAAACCGATAGCTCCTTTCTTGCGATTGAAATTGCGAAACGTCGAAGCGAGGCGCAGTCTGTCGGGCAACCGGCCACGCGGGGGAACCGCGCGGCGCTTTGCAGGGAGACGGCCATGACGATTCTCGCGCGGGGGGCCTCGGCCCTCGCCCTTCTGGCGATGCTGGGGGCCACGGCGGCCCAGGCGCAGATGACCGAGGTGGGCGACGGGGAGGGCGCCGTCTCGATCGTCGCCTGGCCCGGCTACATCGAGCGCGGCGAGACCGATCCGGCCTACGACTGGGTGACGGGGTTCGAGCAGGCGACCGGCTGCATGGTCGACGTCAAGACGGCCAACACCTCGGACGAGATGGTGGCGCTGATGAACGAGGGGGGCTTCGACCTCGTGACGGCCTCGGGGGACGCGAGCTTGCGGCTGGTGGCGGGGCAGCGGGTGCAGGCGATCGACACCGACCTGATCCCGTCCTGGTCCAAGGTGGACGACCGGCTGAAGGACGCGCCCTGGCACACGGTGGACGGGGTGCACTACGGGGTGCCCTACCAGTGGGGGCCGAACGTGCTGATGTACCGGACGGACGTGTTCCCGGAGGCGCCGACCTCGTGGAACGTGGTCT
Organism: Rubellimicrobium mesophilum DSM 19309; assembly: GCF_000600335.2. Classification (GTDB taxonomy): domain Bacteria; phylum Pseudomonadota; class Alphaproteobacteria; order Rhodobacterales; family Rhodobacteraceae; genus Rubellimicrobium; species Rubellimicrobium mesophilum. The sequence continues at coordinate 3,103 of NZ_KK088559.1, forward strand.
TCGAGGAGCAGACGCTGTCCGACGGGCAGTCGAACAAGGGCCGCGTCCAGGCCTATGACGGGCCGATCTACATCGCGGACGCGGCGCAGTACCTGATGGCGCACAAGCCGGAGCTGGGGATCACCTCTCCGTACGAGCTGAACGAGGACCAGTACAAGGCGGCGCTGGACCTGCTGCGCGCGCAGCGGGAGCTGGTGGGCCGCTACTGGCACGACGCGATGATCCAGGTGGACGACGTGCAGAACGAGGGCGTGGTGGCGTCGTCGTCGTGGCCGTTCCAGGTGAACCTGCTCAAGGCGGACGGGGCGCCGGTGGCGAGCACGATCCCCGAGGAGGGGGCGACGGGCTGGGCCGACACGCTGATGATGGCGGCGGACGCGGAGCATCCGAACTGCGCCTACAGGTTCATGGAGCATTCGCTGAGCTCCAACCTGCAGAGCGACCTGTCGGTCTGGTTCGGCTCGGTGCCGGCGGTGCCGGCGGCGTGCTCGGACGGGTCGGGGCAGCAGACGCAGGAGGGCTGCGACGCGAACGGGTTCCAGGACTTCGACCGCATCCGGTTCTGGACGACGCCGACGGCGGACTGCTCGCAGGGCGAGGGCGCTTGCGTGCCGTATTACCGGTGGGTGTCGGATTACATCGGGGTGATCGGCGGGAGGTAGGGGGAAACGTCGGGAGCCCTCGCGGGCTCCCGGAACCGCTCAACCCGACGCGGGCCGTCTAGCGGGTCCATGTGACGCCGGGATGACACGCCGGGGAACAGGTGAGGACGGGCCGCGGGGCCCGCGCCGAGGGGATCGGATGACGGCTGCGGTCAGCTTCAGGGGCGTGTCGCGCCATTTCGGCACCGTGAAGGCGGTGGACGGGGTGGACCTCGACATCGCGGAGGGGGAGTTCTTCGCCATGCTGGGCCCCTCGGGGTCCGGCAAGACGACCTGCCTGCGGCTGATCGCGGGGTTCGAGACGCCGACGGCGGGCCGGATCGAGCTCTTCGGGGAGGACGTGTCGGGGCGGCCGCCCTACCGGCGGGCGGTGAACACGGTGTTCCAGGACTACGCGCTGTTCCCGCACCTGAACGTGCTCGACAACGTGGCCTATGGGCTGATGATCGCGGGGGTCCCGAAGGCCGAGCGGCGGCGGCGGGCCGAGGAGGCGCTGTCGATGATGGCGCTGCCGGGATATGGGGGGCGCAAGCCCTCGGAGCTGTCGGGTGGGCAGCGGCAGCGGGTGGCGCTGGCGCGGGCGCTGGTGAACCGGCCCCGGGTCCTGCTGCTGGACGAGCCGCTGGGGGCGCTGGACCTCAAGCTGCGGGAGCAGATGCAGGACGAGCTGAAGACCCTGCAACGGAAGGTCGGGATCACCTTCGTCTTCGTCACGCACGACCAGGGGGAGGCGCTGAGCATGGCCGACCGCGTGGCCGTGTTCAACGAGGGGCGCATCCAGCAGGTCGGCTCGCCGGAGGAGGTCTATGCCCGGCCCCGGACGCGCTTCGTCGCGGACTTCGTGGGCGGGTCGAACGTGCTGCACCCGGGGGTGGCGGCGCTGTTCGGGGGCCGGCCGGCCTGGGCCTCGCTGAGGCCCGAGGCGCTGCGGCTCGGGCCGCCGGAGGGCGCGCGGATCACCGGGGTGGTGACGGCGGCGCGCTACCTGGGCGCGGCGACGCGGCTTGTCGTGGACCTGGGGGCCGGGGCCCCGCCGGACGGGCGGAGCGACGTCGCCGTGCTGGTGCCCGGCGGGCATCCGGTGCCGGCGCCGGGGACTCGGGTCGGGTTGGCCTGGGATGCGGAGGCCCTGCATCCGATGGCGACGGAATGACACCGGCGGATGCGCAGGGGGGCGGCCCGATCCCGTCCCCACGGAGGGGCGCATGAGCGTCCTGGCGGACAGCGGCCCGCGCCCGGCGCGGGAGGGGGTCGGAGGGCGGCTCTCGGACCTCCTGTGGCGCAGGCCGGGGGTGCTGCTGGCGCTGCTGCTGGTGCCGCCGCTCCTGTGGCTCGGGGTCGTCTACCTGGGGTCGCTCTTCGCGCTGCTGCTGCAGTCGTTCTTCTCCATCGACGAGTTCTCGGGGGTGATCGACCGGACGCCGACGCTCAAGACCTATGGGGAGCTCCTGAGGCCCGCGAACCTCGACATCATCTGGCGGACGGTGCTGATGGCGGCGGCGGTGACGGTGGCCTCGGTCGCCGTGGCCTTTCCCATCGCCTATTACGCGGCGCGGCACGCGCGGGGGCGGTGGAAGGCGCTGTTCTACCTGGGCGTCATGCTGCCGCTGTGGTCGAGCTACCTCGTCAAGGTCTATGCCTGGAAGCTGATCCTCGCCAAGGAGGGGATCGTGGGATGGGGGTTCGACTCGCTGGGCCTCGGGCGGGTGCTGGAGGCGTTCCTGGCGGTGCCGGGGATCGGGGGGAACTCGCTGTCGGTCTCGCCCACCGGGACGTTCATCGTCTTCGTCTACGTCTGGCTGCCCTTCATGATCCTGCCGATCCAGGCGGCGCTGGAGCGGGTGCCGGACTCGCTGGTCGAGGCCTCGGGGGACCTCGGCGCGACGCCGGGGCAGACGTTCCGGCACGTCATCTGGCCGCTGGCGCTGCCGGGGGTCGTGGCGGGGTCGATCTTCACGTTCTCGCTGACGCTGGGCGACTACATCATCCCGCAGATCATCGGGACCTCGGCGCGGTTCATCGGGCTCGCGGTGTATCAATACCAGGGGACGGCGGGGAACGTGCCGCTGGCGGCGGCCTTCGCGGTGGTGCCCATCGTCATCATGGGGTCGTACCTGGCGGTGGCCAAGCGGCTGGGGGCGTTCGATGCGCTGTGAGGCGGGCGGCGCGGTGGGGTGGAACCCCACCCTGCGGGGGGGTGGACGGAGCGGGTCGGCCGTAGGGCGGGGTTCAGCCCGCCACTCGACCACGGCGACCGGCGGAGTCGTGTCCGGCGGAGAATGGCGGGGTGAGCCCCACCCTACGGGCACCACGGCAAGGGAGGCCCGTCATGCGCCCTGACCGCGCCCCGTGGTGGCTCAAGGCGATGGCGGGCGGGGGGCTGCTTTTCCTGCACCTGCCGATCCTGCTGATCTTCGTCTATGCGTTCAGCTCCGAGGCCAAGACCTTCGTCTGGCCGCCGCCGGGGTTCACGCTCCAGTGGTTCGGGCGGGCCTGGGCGAGGCCGGACATCTGGGAGGCGCTGTCGCTGTCCCTGCGGGTGGCGCTGATCGCGACGCTGGTGGCGCTGGTGCTGGGGACGCTCTGCGCCGCCGCCGTGGCACGGACGCGGTTCTTCGGGCGGGAGGCGGTGTCGCTGCTCGTCGTGCTGCCCATCGCGCTGCCGGGGATCATCACGGGCATCTCGCTCAGGAGCGCATTCAGCCTCGCGGACATCCCGTTCAGCTTCTGGACCATCGTGCTGGGGCACGCGACCTTCTGCATCGTGGTCGTCTACAACAACGCGGTGGCGCGGTTCCGGCGGGTCTCGGGCAACCTGATCGAGGCCTCGATGGACCTGGGCGCCACCTACGGCCAGACGCTGCGGCACGTCATCCTGCCGAACATCGCGACGGCGCTGCTGGCGGGCGGGATGCTGGCCTTCGCGCTGTCCTTCGACGAGGTGATCGTGACCACCTTCACGGCGGGGCAGCAGGCGACCCTGCCGATCTGGATGCTGGAGGAGCTCGTGCGGCCGCGCGAGAGGCCGGTGACCAACGTGGTCGCGATGGTCGTGGTCCTCGTGACGCTGCTGCCGATCCTCGGCGCCTATTACCTGACCCGCGGGACCGAGACGGTCGCGGGCAGCGGGAAATAAGGGAGGTTCCCCAGATGACCGTGCAGTTCGATACCCGGATGCTGATCGGCAGCGCCTTCGAGGCGGGGACGGAGGGCGAGGAGAACATCCTCAACCCCCGCACCGGCGAGACGATCCTGAAGCTGCCCGAGGCCTCGCCTCCGCAGATCGACCGGGCCGTGGCGGCGGCGAGGAAGGCCTTCGAGTCGTGGAGCCGGACCACGCCGGGGCAGCGGTCGAACCTGCTGCTGAAGATCGCCGACAGGATCGAGGCGGAGGGGGAGGAGTTCGCGCGGATCGAGGCGCTGAACACCGGCAAGCCCATCAACTCGATGCTGAACGACGAGATCCCGGCCATCGTGGACTGCTACCGCTTCTTCGCGGGGGCGGCGCGGAACATGCATGGGGCGGTGGCGGGGGAATACCTCGCGGGGCACACGAGCATGATCCGGCGCGATCCGATCGGGGTCGTGGCCTCCATCGCGCCCTGGAACTATCCGCTGATGGTGATGGCCTGGAAGCTCGCGCCCGCGCTGGCCGGGGGGAACTGCGTGGTGATGAAGCCCTCGGAGCAGACGCCGCTGACGGCGCTGAAGATGGCGCGCATCCTCGCGGAGGTGCTGCCCGAGGGGGTCGTGAACATCGTCGTGGGGCAGGGAGGGAGCGTGGGGAACGCGCTCATCAACCATCCGGGCGTGGACATGGTCAGCATCACCGGGGACGTGGCGACCGGGAAGAAGGTGCTTCAGGCGGCGTCGAAGACGGTGAAACGACGCATCTGGAGCTCGGGGGGCAAGGCGCCGGTCGTTGTGTTCGACGACGCGGACCTGGAGCGGGTGGTCTCGGGCCTCCGGGCGTTCTCCTTCTACAACGCGGGGCAGGACTGCACGGCGGCCTGCCGGGTCTACGCGCAGGCGGGCATCCATGACCGGCTCGTGGCGGAGCTGTCCTCGGCGGCGTCGTCGATCACCTTCGCGGATCAGGACGATTCCGTGAACGAGATGCCGCCGCTGATCTCCTTGCGGCAGCGGGACCGGGTGGCGAGCTTCGTCTCCCGCGCGGCGGAGCAGAAGCATATCGAGGTGGTGACGGGCGGCGAGATGCCGGAGGGGCCGGGGTTCTACTACAAGCCCACGGTGATCGCGGGCGCGAGGCAGGAGGACGAGATCGTCCAGCGGGAGGTGTTCGGGCCGGTGGTTTCGGTCACGCGGTTCGACGAGGCGGACCAGGCGGTGAGCTGGGCCAACGACACGGTCTATGGGCTGGCCTCATCCGTGTGGACGCGGGATGTCGGCCGCGCCATGGAGGTCTCGTCGCGGCTGCAATACGGCTGCACCTGGGTGAACACGCACTTCATGCTCGTGAACGAGATGCCGCATGGGGGGCTGAAGCAGTCGGGCTACGGCAAGGACCTGAGCGCCTACGCGCTGGAGGACTACACGGCGGTGCGGCACGTCATGGTCGCGCACTGAGATTGACGGCTCGCTTCGGCGGGTGAAGAGTAACCCACGCCACAGGCCCGGAAAATTCCCGTCGGGGGTTGCCGGGCCGCCCCCATCGAAGCCCGGACCCATGCCCGCCAACCTGACCCTCGACTCCCTCCGCGACCTCGTGGCGGAGGGGGAGATCGACACCGTGCTCACCTGCATCTGCGACATGCAGGGGCGACTCATGGGCAAGCGCTTCCACGCGCAGCACTTCCTCGATTCGGGGCACGAGGAGACGCATGGGTGCAACTACCTCCTCGCGCTCGACGTGGAGATGACGACGGTGCCGGGCTACAAGTCGGCGTCGTGGGAGAAGGGGTATGGGGACTTCGTCCACAAGCCGGACCTCTCCACGCTGCGGCGGGTGCCCTGGCTGCCGGGGACGGCGATGGTCATGGCGGACGTGCTCGACCACCACGGGGAGCCGGTGGCGCACGCGCCGAGAAGCGTGCTCAAGCGGCAGGTGGATCGGGCGCGGGCGCTGGGCTTCGAGCCGATGATGGCGACGGAGTTGGAGTTCTACCTGTTCGAGGAGTCGTTCGAGACGCTGTGGGACCGGCGGTGGACCAAGCCCACGCCGGTCGTGCGCTACAACAACGACTATGGGCTCTTTGGGTCGACCAAGGAGGAGGCGGTGATGCGGCCGCTGCGGAACGGGCTCTTTGGCGCGGGCATCCCGGTCGAGAACACCAAGGGCGAGGCGGAGGCGGGGCAGGAGGAGATCAACATCCGGTATTCGGACGCGCTCGACACCGCCGACATGCATTCCATCGTCAAGCAGGCGACCAAGGAGATCGCCCAAGGTGCGGGGCGCAGCGTGACCTTCATGGCGAAGTACGACACCAACCGGGCGGGGTCGTCGTCGCATATCCACCAGTCGCTGTGGAAGGGCGGGACGAATGCGTTCCGCGACGAGAACGGCGAGCATGGGATGAGCGCGACGATGCGGAGCTACCTCGCGGGGCTCCTCGCCCATGCGGGGGAGGTCACGTATTTCCTCGCGCCGTATGTGAACAGCTACAAGCGCTTCACGGTGGGGATGTTCGCGCCGACCAAGGCGGTCTGGTCGATGGACAACCGCACCGCCGGGTATCGCGTCTGCGGCGAGGGGACCAAGGGCGTGCGGGTCGAGTGCCGGGTGGGGGGCGCGGACCTGAACCCGTATCTGGCGCTCGCGGCGCAGCTCGCGGCGGGGCTCAAGGGGATCGAGCAGGGGCTGGAGCTGGAGCCCGAGATGGCGGGGGACATGTACCACGCCGAGGGGGCGCGGAGCATCCCGACGAACCTGCGCGAGGCGGCCGAGGCGCTGACCGGATCGGCGATGCTGCGCGAGGCGATGGGCGACGACGTGGTGGACCACTACCATCGCGCCGCGACCTGGGAGATATCGGAGAGCGACCGCGTGGTGACCGACTGGGATCTCCAGCGCGGCTTCGAGCGGTTCTGAGGGGATCGACATGACCAGCACCATCCGTTGCGTCTCGCCGGTGAACGGCGAGCTCTGGGCCGAGCGGCCCGCGTTGTCGCCGGACGAGGCCCGGGCGGCGGTGGCGCGCGCGAGGGCGGCGCAGCCGGGCTGGGCCGCCGTGCCGCTGGAGGAGCGCATCCGGCTGGTGCAGGAGGGGGTGCGGCGGCTCAACGGGGACAAGGACCGCATCGTCGAGGAGCTGGCCTGGCAGATGGGCCGCCCGGTGCGCTACGGCGGCGAGTTCGGGGGGGTGAACGAGCGCGCGGGCTACATGGGGAGCATCGCCGAGGGCGCGCTGGCGCCGATGGTGGCGGAGGATTCGCCTCGGTTCGAGCGGCGGATCGAGCGGGCGCCGGTGGGCGTGGTCTTCGTGATCGCGCCGTGGAACTATCCGTTCCTGACAAGCTGCAACACGATCATCCCGGCGCTGATCGCGGGGAACGCCGTGATGCATAAGTCGGCGTCCCAGACGCTGCTGGTGGGGGAGCGGTGGCAGGACGCCTTCGACGGGCTGCTGCCCGAGGGCGTGTTCCAGAACGTCGTGCTGGACCACGAGGGGACGGAGCGGCTGATCCGCGAGCGGAGCTTCGGGTTCGTGAACTTCACGGGGAGCGTGTCGGGCGGGCAGGCCATCGAGCGGGCGGCGGCGGGGACCTTCACGCCGCTCGGGCTGGAGCTTGGGGGGAAGGACCCGGGCTACGTGATGGAGGACGCGGACCTCGACTGGGCGGTGGACGTGCTCATGGATGGGGCGATGTTCAACGCGGGGCAGTGCTGCTGCGGGATCGAGCGGATCTATGTCCATGATTCGCTCTATGACGGGTTCGTGGACCGGGCGGTGGCCTGGACGAAGCAGTTGAGGCTCGGGAATCCGCTGGACCTGTCCACCTCCATCGGGCCGATGGCGAACCGGCGCTTCGCGGACACGGTGCGGGCGCAGACGGCGGAGGCGATCACGGCCGGGGCCTCGCCGCTGATCGGCCGGGAGGTGTTCCCGGAGGACGACGGCGGGACGTATCTGGCGCCGCAGATTCTGGTCAATGTCGATCACTCCATGCGGGTGATGCGCGAGGAGAGCTTTGGGCCGGTGGTGGGGATCATGCCCGTCAGCGGGGACGAGGAGGCGCTGAGGCTGATGAACGACTCGCCCTATGGGCTGACGGCCTCGCTCTGGACGCAGGACGCGGAGAGGGCGGCGCGGCTCGGGCGGCTGGTGGAGACCGGGACGGTGTTCATGAACCGGGCCGACTACCTCGACCCGGCGCTGACCTGGACGGGGACCAAGGACACCGGGCGCGGGGCGGCGCTGTCGGCGCTGGGGTATCAGAGCGTGACGCGGCCGCGCAGCTACCACTTCCGCAAGGCGAAGGGGGTGAGGCCGAAAAATTTGCGGACGCAAATTTTTGGGGGCGCGGGCCGAGGGAGGGTGCGATGAGGACGCGGCGGTTGGGGCGGGAGGGGCCCGAGGTCTCGGCGCTGGGGCTCGGGGCCATGGGGCTGAGCCATGCCTACGGCGTGAAACCCGCGCGGGAGGACGCCATCGCCTTCCTGCGCGGCGCGGTCGAGCGGGGCGTGAGCTTCTTCGACACGGCGGAGGTCTATGGGCCCTTCACGAACGAGGAGCTGATCGGTGAGGCCTTGGCGCCCTTCATGGGGCAGGTGACGGTCGCCACCAAGTTCGGGTTCAACCTCGATCCCGACACGGGGAAGGACCTCGGCGGCGTGGACAGCCGGCCCGAGCGCATCCGGCGGGCGGTCGAGGGGTCGCTGCGGCGGCTGCGGGTCGGGCGGATCGACCTCCTTTACCAGCACCGGGTGGACCCCGCCGTGCCCATCGAGGAGGTCGCGGGGACCGTCTCGGACCTGATGGCCGAGGGGAAGGTCGCGCGCTGGGGGATGTCCGAGGCGGGGGTGGCGACGATCCGGCGGGCCCATGCGGTGCTGCCCGTCACGGCGCTGCAGAGCGAGTATTCGATCTGGACGCGCGGGGTGGAGGCGGAGGTGCTTCCGACCGTCGAGGAGCTGGGGATCGGCTTCGTGCCCTACAGCCCGCTCGGGCGCGGGTTCCTGACCGGGGCCATCGACGAGACGACCGAGATCGCGAAGGGCGATTTCCGGGCGCAGCTTCCCCGCTTCGCGCCCGGGGCGCGGGCGGCGAACCGGGCGCTGGTGGACCTGCTGGCGCGGGTGGGGGCGCGGCACGGGACGACGCCGGCGCAGGTGGCGCTGGCCTGGCTGCTGGCGCAGAGGCCTTGGATCGTGCCGATCCCGGGGACCACGAAGCTGAGCCGCCTGGAGGAGAACCTGGGGGCGGCGGAGTTGGAGCTGACGCCCGAGGACCTGGGGGAGATCCGGGCGGCGGCGGAGGCGATCCCGGTCGAGGGCGAGCGCTACACCGAGGCGCTGGAACGGATGAGCGGGCTCTGAGGGCCCGGCGAGGCAAGGAACACGGAATGAACATCACGGCGAACTGGTCCTATCCGACGCGCGTCCTCTTCGGGCCGGGGCGCATCAAGGAGTTGGCGGCGGCCTGCGCGGAGGCCGGGATCGCGCGGCCTCTCCTCGTGACCGACCGGGGCCTGCGGGACATGGGGATCACGAAGGCGGCGTTGGACCTGCTGGAGGAGGCGGGGCTCGGGCGGGCGGTCTTCGCGGACGTGGACCCGAACCCGACCGACCGGAACATGGAGGCAGGCGTAGCGGCCTTCCGCGAGGGGGGCAGCGACGGGGTCGGTGGCCTTCGGCGGGGCTCGGGGCTGGACCTCGGGAAGATGGTCGCCTTCATGAGCGCGCAGACGCGGCCCGTGTGGGACTTCGAGGACATCGGGGACTGGTGGACGCGGGCCAACAGCGACGGCATCGCGCCCATCGTCGCGGTGCCGACGACGGCGGGGACGGGGTCCGAGGTCGGGCGCGCGAGCGTCATCACCAACTCCGAGACCCATGTGAAGAAGATCATCTTCCACCCGAAGGTGCTGCCGCGCGTGGTGATCGAGGACCCGGAGCTGACGGTCGGCCTGCCGCCCCACATCACCGCCGGGACGGGGATGGACGCCCTCGCGCATTGCCTGGAGGCCTATTGCTCGCCGTTCTTCCATCCCATGAGCCAGGGGATCGCGCTGGAGGGGATGCGGCTGGTGAACGACTACCTGCCGCGCGCCTACCGCGACGGGACGGACATCGAGGCGCGGGCGAACATGATGGCGGCGGCCTCGATGGGGGCGGTGGCGTTCCAGAAGGGGCTAGGGGCGGTGCATTCGCTCTCGCATCCGGTGGGGGCGATCTACGGGACGCATCACGGGACGACGAACGCGGTGGTGATGCCGGCGGTGCTGCGCTTCAATCGGCCAGCGGTCGAGGAGAGGCTGGCGCGGGCGGCGGCCTATCTGGGGATCGAGGGCGGCTTCGACGGGTTCTACGCGCGGGTCGTGGAGCTGAACCGGATGTTCGCGATCCCGCAGGGCCTCTCGGCGATGGGCGTGGAGCGGGGGCGCATCCCGGAGATGGCGGCGATGGCGCTGGTGGACCCCTCCACGGGGGGGAACCCGGTGGCTCTCACGCAGGAGAACACGGAGCGGCTCTACGAGGACGCGATGTGAGAAAGGGGGCCGCGAGGCCCCCTTCGCCGTTCGTGCAGAAGGATCGACCGCTCAGCGGACGATGTAGACGATCTGGCGGTTCGAGCTGTCCACGATCACCGGCTGGCCGTTCACGTTGAGATAGGCGTAGCGGTCGCTGTCGGGGATCGGGCGCAGCTCCACCCCTTCGGGGATGCCGGCGCCGACGATCACCTCGCCGCCCATGGTCATCGCCGGGGCGGGGTTGGCGACGACATAGGTCACCTCGGGACTTTCGGGGGTGAGCGCGTCGCCCGCCACCGCGCCCAGCGCCGCGCCGGCGATCAGGGCCGCCGGGCCGCCGACCAGCGTCGCCGCCGCGACGGCGCCCGCCACCGCGCCGGCGCCCGCGCCCGCGTCGGCGGTCTCGGCCGAGGTCGTCTCGACGTTGTCCACGGTGACGACCGGGACCTGGAGCTGCTGGCGATTGGCGTAGATCACCACCGGCTCGGCCGGGGCCTGGGTCGCGTCGGCGGGGGCGGCGGTCAGGTAGTCGCCATAGGCCCAGCCCTGGGTGCCGTCATAGGTGACCTGGCACCAGTTGGCCGCGTCGAGGCAGCCGTCGACCGTCACCTCGCCCCCCGAGGGGATCACGCCGACGATCTGCTGGTCGCCGCCGGGGCCGGACCGGAGGTTGAGGTCGGTCGCGGTGGTCGCGGCCACCTGGGCCATCGCGGGCAGGGCGGTCATGAGGCCAGCCGTCGTCAGGGCGAGAAGGGATCGCTTGGTCATCGGGTTCTCCGTTGGAGTCGGCGGGCCTGCTCTGCCCGCCTTGCCCGGTCCAAACGCCTGCCGGCGCGGTTCGGTTCGGCCTGACGTGGGGATCGGACCAAGGTCCGGGGGGAGGAAACCCGGGGACGGATGCCCGCCACGGGATGGAAAAAGGGCCGCCCGACGAGCGGGCGACCCCTGAGAGCCGGACGATGCGGGAGGGGCCCACACCGTCAGGCGTCAGCCCTTCTTGCCGCCGTTGCCTTCGTTTCCGGTACCGTTGCCGCCGCCATTGCCAGCGCCGTTCCCGTTGTTGCCGTTCCCGTTGCCGCCGGTGCCGTTGCCGTTGCCGCCACCGTTGCCTTCGTTTCCGGTCCCGTTCCCACCGCCATTGCCGTTTCCGTCACCGCTACCTTCGTTTCCGGTCCCATTCCCGCCGCCGTTCCCGTTGTTGCCGTTTCCGTTGCCGCCGGTGCCGTTCCCGTTATCGTCCTTGCCGGGCTCCTCGCCGCCGCAGTTGCCGCGGCTGCCCTGCCCGGAGGTGTCGCAGCCGCCGCCCTGGTTGCCGGACGTGTCCTCGTCGCCTGCATCCTCGTCGTTCCCGCCATCATCGGAGGCGCCGTCGTCGTCGCCCGTGGAGCCATCGTCGCCGCTGGCGTCGTCGCCGCCGGCCCCCTCGTCGACGTCGTCATCGTCGTCGGGCGCCCCGCCATCGGAGGCGCCGTCGTCGACGGCCCCATCGCCACCGCCGTTGCCGTCACCGCCGGAGGGGCCTTCGTCCTTGCCGCCGCCCTCGTCGGTCGAGGGCTGATCATCGCCGGCGTCGTCCTCGCCGGGGTCCGGGACGGTGGCTCCGCCGTCGGTGCCGTCGTCGCCCTCGAAGTCGTCGTCGCCGTGGCCATGGTCGCGGTGCCGGTGGCGGCGGTGGGGATGGCGACCCTTGCCCGGGGTGTCGTCGCCGTTGCCCACGTGGTCGGTCACCTCCTGGCCGTCGTCGCCGCCCCCATGGAACTGCGCGACCTGCTCCTCGCCGTCCGGGCCGTCGCAGCGGTAGGTGAACTGGTTCAGCTCGCCGTCCAGGGTCCCCTGGACGCGGGCGCGGCTCGGCGAAAGCCGGACGAAGATGTCCCTGTAGCCCTGCGTCTGGAGCTGCTGGACCCCCACCTGAGCCGTCGGGCAGCCCGCCAGGGCCGGCAGAGGCTCCGCCTCGGCAGGGGTCCTCAGGTCGGCCAGGGCGGCCCCGGCCGAGAGGCCGGTCCAAGCCGCCGTGGCTAGGATAATGCGCTTCATGTGAATGCTTCCCTTTCTGGTCAGGGTCCCTCGGGACGGAGAGCGGGCGGCCGGACGCGGCCCTGCTGACCGGGTAGGAAGGAAGGCTGTCCGAACTGTGCTTGGCGTGCGACGGCGGTCTGGTGAAACTGCGGTCGAATTGCCTCAATTCCGAGCAAACGGCGACCGCTGCCGCGACGCGGCCGACGACGCCTGAGGCGGCGGAACCATGGGCCGAGCGCCGACCAGCGTAAAACGCCGTCGGCGCAACGGGTTGCGGGCCCGGGACGGTCCGGGGAGAGCGGAGCGGAATCCCGGGCCCTGCAACCTGCAGTTTAGCACCCGCCCAGCGTTCTGCAACCGAAAGATGACGATTCCGAGGGTCCTGCGATTGAATCGTCCAGGTGGACAAACCTTTCAGGTTCGCGCAACGGCGTGCGGATGGCCCTCTTGGGGGCGGGCCCGGGCACGGCTGGGGCGGTGGAGAGGGCGCGACGAGCGGCCGCGCGAGGCAAAGGGGGTCCTCGCGCGGCCTGACCAAGGCCGGACTTGGGACAGCGGGCCGTGGCTGCGATGATCCTAGCACGGGCATCGGCGGAGATGCGCTCGCGATTGCGCGAGCGGAGCAGGCGTGGCCCACCCCGGGCGAGCGCCGATCGGGGCAGGGGCGGGCCGGGCGCTCGGGCCCTGACCTTTCGCAGGCCGCGCGGACAGGATGGGACACGGCGGCTTCGGCGAGCCGCTGCGGAAGGTCCGCGCGGATGTGCCGGGGAAGGCCGCGAGCTCGGCTTCGGGTGCGAGAGGCAGCGGGCGGCGATCCTCCGGCCCCGGCCTGCCGGGTCTGCCCGCCGCGATGTCACGGCGAAGGGGGGCGCAAGGCGCAGCCCCCCGCACGCGGGTTGCGGCGCGTCCGGGGGGCTGGGTCGCTGGTCCGGCCGTGGAGGGGTCCGGAGGCTCCCACCCAGGGAGGTGGGCCGCGACAGGCCCAAGGGAATTTTACCACGGTTTCGATATGCGGCCGAGAGCACATCGCTCTCGCGTCACTGGATAAAAGTGCAGGGCCGCCAAGGGGATGCAATCGCTAGGCGTGAGGGTGGAGCCGAACGACCACCGGAGCGCGACCGAGCCCCATGCAGGTTTCCAAACGGAGGCGAGGCCTCTCATGCAGGCGGCAGCCTCGGGGGCGGGCATGGCGGCGTGATCTCCCTGCCGGAGCCGCAGGGCCCCTCGCGGATCGAGCCTGAGCAGCGTCGGCTTGGCCCGCCGGGGAAGCCGGACCCGACGTTCAGGCTCTGGATGCTCCTGGCCCGCGCGGGGTCGCGCCGTCCCGCCGCGAGGCCGCGCAGGCGCCGTGGCCGGACGATTCCGGCCGTCCCGCACCGGCGCGGGACCCCCGGATCGGCGGGGCCGCCGCGCCCTGAACGTCGGGGGCAGATCGGGCGTTGCAGGTCGATGGGGCGACGACATCTCGGGCAGCCGGCGCCGGGATGGGCCGAGAGGACCGGAGCCGGCGAGGGCGCCTCGCTATTGTCTCCATATCGTCGCCATTGACCGGATCCCTGCCCAACTCTTGTCAAGTTGAGAGGACAATCAGGAGTCAGCACTAGTCCTCCCGATTGGTGTTCTTCCTTCCTGACTCCCGAGGGCCGGATCGCGGTCCCTCGGGAGCTTTTTCCTTTGATGCGCGGACCCGTCTGACGCATCCTGGGGGCCAGAGGATTGCGAGCGAGAAGGCACGCGATGCTGCTGACCGACAGGCTCGTCTACGTCCACATGCCGAAGACCGGCGGCACCTTCGTGACGTCGGTGCTCGAGCGACTGCACCAGCCCAGTCCCAACCGCCTGCAAGGTCTGTGGCACCGGGCCCGGCGCCACCTCGGGCGCCCCTGGGCCGAGGCACCAGGCAAGTACGGGCGCCTGCGGAACGTCGAGCCGAAGCATGGCACCTGCCACGACATCCCGGCCAGCCACGCCGGCCTTCCGGTCCTCTCGTGCATGAGAGGGCCCTGGGAGTGGTATGTCTCGCAATACGAGTTCAGTTGGTGGAAGCGCATCGGCCAGTATGATCCGAACGACCCCTCGACCCCGGCCGGATGGGCCATCGAGCGGGCGCTTCCGGCCTTCGTGAAGGAGAGGCCGCATTTCCCCGACATCGGCTTCGCCGAGTTCGTGGAGCTCTGCGACCGAGCCGCCGACATCTACAACGGCGAGACGGGCACCGACTTCGGGCTCTTCACGCACGGCTTCGTCCGTTACTTCTACCGCGACCCCCCAGCCGTCCTGCGCAGGCTGTCCGACCGCTACCTTGCCTCGGCGGAGCACGCGGGCGACCGCTTCGACGTCACCTTCCTGAGCACCGAGCGCCTGAATGCCGACCTGCAGCGGGCGCTCGTCCGTTTCGGCTATGAGCCGGACGATGTGGCCTTCGTGGGCCAGCTTGGGAAGATCCTGCCCATGGGCATCGGCCGGAGGGAGGACCAGCGCTGGGAACGCTACTATGACGAGGCCCTGAAGGCGTCCGTGAGGCAGAGGGACCGCTTCGTCTTTCGGATGTTCCCGGACTACGACGAGGCATCCGGCGCGATGGGCGCTTCCGCCTGAGGCCTTGCGAGCGGAGCCAGTGGCCGAGCGCTTGCCGGCCGCCGGCGCGGTCGGAAGGGCCTCTCCGAGCCCCGGGGCCGCGCGACCCAGCGGGACCTCGAAGGCGCGACGTCGGATGCGGCCGGTCCTGGCGTGGCGGTAGGGGGACCCAGGCGGCCGTCGCGCCCGGACGGACGTAGGCGGGCGTTTCCGTGGGGCCTGCGGGCCTGGGGCAACCGGCGCGCGCGAGAGTGGCTGCGCAGGTGCGGGGCCGCGCGGCTGGCGAACGCCGGCGCGACCGGGCGGGAGACTGCCGTTGTTCCCTTTGGGGCCCCAATGGAGGGCGACCTCGGCTCGAGAGGCCAGCCGATCGCGTTTCGCGGGGAGCAACGTCGCAGGACCGCGGGCGTCGTCCGGTCTCCGCCCGAAGCTGGACGGGGAATGGCGGGCTCATGGCTCGGGGAGGTCCGAATGCCTGTGGCAGCCCGTAGGGGAGTCGAACCCCTCTTCCCAGGTTGAAAACCTGGTGTCCTAACCGATAGACGAACGGGCCGCGGCAGGTGGGCGCTTCCTAGACAAAGCGCCGGGGGGGTGCAAGGGGGTCCGCGCGGATTTCCTTGCGTCAGCGGCGGGTCGCGGGGGCGGCGTCCTCGAGGAGGAGCTGGACCGAGCGGCGGCCCTGCCAGGTGTTGACCTCCAGCCTCCCGGCGACGTGGAAGCGGCCCGCGCCGGGGGCCAAGCGGCGCAGCGGTCCCTCGGCGGCGCCGAAGGCGATGGCGTCGAGGCGGCCGCCCATCCCGTCGGTGAGCGCGAGCTTGAGGTGGCCGGTGCCGACGATCCGCTGCATGGTCACCGCCATGTCCGAGAGGGCGAAGCGCGGCGGCGGCGCGGCGGCGCCGAAGGGCCCGGCGCGGTCGATGAGCTCCACGAGGCCGGGCTGCGCCGCCTTGGGCATCAGGAGCCCGTCGAGGGGGAGATCGCGGGGACCCGTGGCGCCGGCGCCCTGCTTGGCCAGAAGCTCGCCCAGGCGGTCCATGGCAGCTTCGAGCTTCGGGCGCTCCACGGTCAGGCCCGCCGCCATGCGGTGACCGCCGCCGCGCAGGAGCAGCCCCTCGGCGGCGAGGCGCTGGATGGCGGCGCCGATGTCCACGCCGGGCACGGAGCGGGCGGAGCCCTTGCCGATCTCCCCCTCCAGCGCGATCACGACGGCGGGGCGGTGGGTGGCCTCCTTGAGGCGGGCGGCGACGATGCCGACGACGCCAGGATGCCAGCCCTCTCCGGCGGCCCAGGCGAGGGGGCCGTCGCCGCGGGATTCGGCTTGGGCCATCGCGGCGGCCTGGACGCCGGCCTCGATCTCGCGCCGCTCGCTGTTGTGGTGGTGGAGGCGCTCGGCCAGGGCCTGCGCCTCGGAAGGGTCGTCGGTGGACAGGAGGCGGGCGCCGAGGTCGGACTGGCCGATGCGGCCGCCGGCGTTGACGCGGGGGCCGAGGACGTAGCCGAGATGGTGGCAGGTGGGCGCGGAGTGGAGGCCCGCGATGTCGGAAAGGGCGGCGAGGCCGGGCCTTTCGCGCCGCGCCATGACGGCGAGGCCTTGCCGGACCAGGGCGCGGTTGACGCCGGTGAGGGGGGCCACGTCCGCGACGGTGGCGAGCGCCACGAGGTCGAGCATCGCCATGAGGTCGGGGCCGGGGCGGCCGAGGGCCTTGAGGCGGCGGTTGGCCTCGACGAGGAGGAGGAAGACGACCCCGGCGGCGCAGAGGTGGCCGAGGTCGCCGCTCTCGTCCTGCCGGTTGGGGTTCACGACGGCGACGCAGGCGGGCAGCGTCTCGCCGCCGAGGTGGTGGTCGAGGACGACGACGTCGGCGTTCTGCGCGGCGGCGATGGGGCCGTGGGAGAGGGTGCCGCAGTCGACGCAGAGGATGAGGTCGTGGGTGCTCGCGAGCCTCGCCATGGCGGGCTCGTTGGGGCCGTAGCCCTCCTCGATGCGGTCGGGGACGTAGAGCGTGGCCTTGAGGCCGAAGGTGCGCAGCCAGGTGAGGAGGAGCGCGGCCGAGGCGCCGCCGTCCACGTCGTAGTCGGCGAAGACGGCGACGCGCTCGCGGCGTTCGACGGCCTGGAGGAGGCGGTCGGCGGCGGTGCCCATGTCCCGCAGGCCGAGCGGGTCGGGGAGAAGGTCGCGGAGCTTGGGGTCGAGGAAGCCCGGGGCCTGCTCGATGCCGACGCCGCGCCGGACCAGGGTCAGGGCCACGGTCCGGTCGAGGCGGGCGTCGCGGGCCATGGCCTCGGCCAGCCGGTCCTCCTCGAGGCTGGGGCCGACCCAGCGGCGGCCGGTGAGCGAATCGGAGACGTCGAGGAAGGCGGACATGGGGATGGTGTCGCCCGGGGTGGCGTTCGGTGGCAAGGGGTGGCGGATGGCGGGGCGAGGGTGCCGTGGGGCGAGGGGCGCGGCGGCCAGCGGCCGGGGGCTCTGCCCCCCGCCTCCCTTGGAGGCTCCCCCCGGGATATTTCGGGCTAGAGAAAGGCGGTAACCATTTGTTAACTCGAATCGGCTAGGTTGGTCCCACGGTACAGGCGGGGACGCCGATGACCGTGCTAGGGAAAGGTCGCCCCGGGGCTCATATGTCCTCCGGGGCGGCTGACCCTGTTGCTTTCTCTAGCCTCAAGTATCCCGGGGGAGCGCGAAGCGCGGGGGCAGCGCCCCCATCGCGGTTCGCCCTCACCGCACCGGGTTGGTGTAGCTCATCCGCCGGACGGAGCCGGTCTTGCTCCGCATGAGCACGGTCTCGACGGTGATCGACTGGGGCGTGCGCTTCACGCCGGGGAGGAGCGACCCGTCCGTCACGCCGGTCGCGGCGAAGATCACGTCGCCGGTGACCATGTCGTCGCGGGTGTAGACGCGGTCGTAGTTGGTGATGCCGGCCTTCTTGGCGCGGCCCCGCTCGTCGTCGTTGCGGAAGAGGAGCTTGCCGAAGATCTGCCCGCCCATGCACTTGAGCGCGGCGGCGGCCAGCACCCCCTCGGGGGCGCCGCCCGAGCCCATGTACATGTCGATGCCGGTCTTCTCGGGCTCGGCGCAGTGCATGACGCCCGCGACGTCGCCGTCGGTGATGAGGCGCACCTTGGCCCCGGTGGCGCGGACCTCGGCGATCATGTCCTTGTGGCGCTCGCGGTCGAGGATGCAGACCGAGATGTCGCGGGTGGAGACGCCCTTGGCCGAGGCCAGCGCCGAGACGCGCTCCGAGGGGCTCATCGACAGCGTCACGACGCCGCGCTTGAAGCCGGGGCCGACGGCGAGCTTCTCCATGTAGACGTCGGGGGCGTGGAGGAGCGTGCCGCGCGGGGCCATCGCGACCACGGCGAGCGCGTTGGGCATGTCGCGGGCGGTGAGCGTCGTCCCCTCCAGCGGGTCGAGGGCGATGTCCACGGCAGGGCCCTGGCCCGAGCCCACCTCCTCGCCGATGAAGAGCATGGGCGCCTCGTCGCGCTCGCCCTCGCCGATCACCACCACGCCCGCGATGTCGAGGAGGTTGAGCTGGCGGCGCATCCCGTCCACGGCGGCCTGGTCGGCGGCCTTCTCGTCCCCCCGCCCGATGAAGTCGGCGCAGGCGATGGCCGCCGCCTCGGAAACCCGGGCCAGGCCCAGGGACAGCATGCGGTCGGAGAAGTCGGGGGTCGCGGCCATGAGTGGGTCCTTCCGTGGGGTCGTACCAGGGGTAGCCCGGCCTCGCGGGGGCGTGAAGGGTTGGTGGCGCTAACAGTTCGCAGGGCGGGAGTCTTTGTCGGACCGGGAGGGGGCCTGGACCGGGGGCTTGAGGACCGGACGTCCTTTGGATAGGACAGCCGGGCCGAAAAACGTCCGGCCGGTCAGGTTATCCCGGCCCCCGCCCCGTGGCGGGAGTTAGTCGATCTTCGAACCCACGGCGAAACCCCGAGGAACGGGGGGCCGTGGAGTCCGTCGCCGGTCTCCCATGCGCTCGATCGCCGCAAGAGGAGACAGCATGTCCAAGTCCATCGTCATCGTGGCGCAGGTTCTCATTTCCTGCATGATGGCCTTCCTGATGACCTTTATCTTCACCGCCGTGCCGATGGCCTTGGCGCCGGGCTGGGTCGGGGAATGGCTGCGCCGCTTCATCGTCGCCTGGCCGGTCGCCCTTGCCCTGTCGCTGGTCGTCGGACCCGTCGCGTTCCGCCTGGCCCCCCCCGTCGTGCGCGTCGCCACCCGGCTCGGGCGCGGGTCGGAGGGGTGGTCTTAGGACCCGCCGGCGATCCGGGCGGCCCGTCAGACCGCCTCGATCCGGATCGCGACGGGGCGGTCCACCATCACGCCGGTCTCCTCGAAGCCGCCCATGGCCTCGTCGAGGGCGGCGCGGGTGGTCTTGTGGGTGACGATGAGGACGGGGGCGGTGGCGTCCTCGTGGCCGTACTGGCGCATCCGGTCGATGGAGATGCCGGCGTCGCCCAGGACGCGCGCGACCTTGGCCAGCGCGCCCGGCTTGTCGAGGAGGTGGAGCCGCAGGTAGTAGGGCGCGGGGACCGCCGCCTTCGCGGGGCGGGCCTGCCGGAGCGTGCTCGCGGGCTGGCCGAAGGTGGGGAGGCGGTTGCCCCGCGCGATGTCCACGAGGTCGGAGAGGACGGCGGAGGCGGTCGGGCCCGCGCCGGCGCCGGGGCCGCGCAGGACGATCTGGCCCACGGCGTCGCCTTCCAGAACCACCATGTTGGTGCCGCCCTGGAGCTGGCCGAGCGCCGAGGTCGCGGGGACGAGGCAGGGCTGCATCCGCTGCTCCAGCCCGCGCCCGGTCATCTGCGCCACGCCCAGGAGCTTGATCCGGTAGCCCATGTCGCCCGCGCGGCGGACGTCCTCGATGGTGACGGCGGTGATGCCCTCGATCTCGACATGGTCGAAGTCCACCTGCGTCCCGAAGGCGATGGAGGACAGGAGCGAGAGCTTGTGCGCCGCGTCGATCCCGCCCACGTCGAGGTTCGGGTCGGCCTCGAGGTAGCCCAGCCGCGCGCATTCCTCGAAGAGCGCGTTGTAGCCCTGGCCCGTCTCCTCCATCCGGGTGAGGATGTAGTTGCAGGTGCCGTTCATCACGCCCATGACGCGGGTCATCTCGTTCCCCGCGAGGCCTTCGGTCAGCGCCTTGATGACGGGGATGCCGCCCGCGACGGCGGCCTCGAAGCGGATCAGGCGGCCGGACTGCTCGGCCTCCAAGGCGAGGGCCTGTCCGTGATGGGCGAGGAGGGCCTTGTTGGCCGTGACCACGTCCTTGCCCGTGGCGATGGCGGCCTCGAGCGCGTCCTTGGGCGCGCCCTCGTGGCCGCCCATCACCTCCACGAGGACGTCGAGGTCGGGGCGCTTCGCCAGCGCGACGGGGTCGTCCTCCCAGGCATAGGCGTCGAGGGGCACGCCCCGGTCCTTGGCGCGGTCGCGGGCGGAGACGGCGACGACCTCGATAGGGCGCCCGGAGCGGGCCGCGATCAGGTCGGGATGGGTCGAAAGGATCCGCAGCACGCCCGCCCCCACGGTGCCGAGACCGGCGATGCCGATGCGGAGGGGAGCGGACATGGCGGAAACCTCGCGTAAACAGGGAGTCCCGGGGCTGTTAGCCTGTCCGCCCGGTCATGGCAACGAAGCGCCCGCGTCGAGCCTCGCCCGCTCCTCCTCGGTGAGCACGCCGTCCCGCAGGGCCTCGGCCCGCGCCCGGAGATCCGCGAGGCGTCGGGCGTCGTCGCCGGTCGCGGGGGCGGGGAGGGCGGCGGCCTGGGCCTGGAGCCTCTCGGCCTCGGCCGCGAGCCCGGGCGCGAAGGCGGGCTGGGCGGGCAGCGAATCGGCCTGGGCCAGGAGGTCCCCGAGCGGCAGGAGCGGCGGCGGCACGGCAGCGCGCTCGGATTCGGGGATGCGGGCGTCGAGCGCGGGAAACTCCGCGCAGGCGGCGAGAAGGAGGAGGGGGAGGAAGGCGCGGCGCATGGGCGGGACCTTAGCCGCGCGGGGACCGGGCGGGAACACCCGCGCGGGCGCGGCTCCGTGACGCTGCGACCTTCAACGAATGTCAACCATTCGGCGCTATGTTCGGAGGCACGAAGCGATCAGGTGAGTCGCGGCCCGCGCGACCCCAAGGGGAGGACGACCATGAAGGACATCGTGATGCCGCCGCAGGAGCCGAGCTTCCGCGACTCCGTGGACCTGATGTATGCGCGCGCGGTGCGCTTCATGGACCTGCCGCCGGGGCTGGAGGAGAAGATCCGCGTCTGCAACGCCACCTACACGGTGCGCTTCGGGGTGCGGCTGCGGGGCGCGATCCACACCTTCACCGGGTATCGGAGCGTCCACAGCGAGCACATGGAGCCAGTGAAGGGCGGCATCCGCTACGCCATGAGCGTGGATCAGGACGAGGTGGAGGCGCTGGCGGCGCTGATGACCTACAAGTGCTCCCTGGTGGAGGTGCCCTTCGGCGGCTCCAAGGGCGGCCTTCGGATCGACCCGCGCCAGTGGGACGTGGACGAGCTCGAGCGCATCACCCGGCGCTTCACCTTCGAGCTCGCCAAGCGCGACCTAATCCATCCGGCGCAGAACGTCCCCGCCCCGGACATGGGCACGGGCGAGCGCGAGATGGCCTGGATCGCCGACGCCTACCGGCGGATGAACACCACCGACCTCAACGCCAACGCCTGCGTCACCGGCAAGCCGCTGAGCGCCGGCGGCATCCACGGCCGCGTGGAGGCGACGGGGCGCGGCATCCAGTTCGCGCTGCGGGAGTTCTTCCGCCACCCGGACGACGTGGCCAGGGCGCGCCTCTCCGGGGGGCTCGAGGGCAAGCGGGTCGTCGTGCAGGGGCTGGGGAACGTGGGCTATCACGCCGCCAAGTTCCTGTCCGAGGAGGACGGCGCCAGGATCGTCGGCCTGATCGAGAGGGACGGGGCGATCTGGTCGGACGCCGGCATCGACGTCGAGGTCGCGAAGCAGTGGCTCTCCCGCAACGGGACCCTCAAGGACTGCCCCGGGACGCGCTTCCACGAGGATGGGGCGACGGTGCTGGAGGCCGAGTGCGACATCCTGATCCCCGCCGCCCTGGAAGGGGTCATCCACAAGGGCAACGCCGGGCGCATCAAGGCCCCGCTCATCATCGAGGCGGCGAACGGGCCGGTGACGGCGGGCGGCGACGAGGTCCTGCGCGAGAGGGGCGTGGTGATCGTCCCCGACCTCTACGCCAACGCCGGCGGCGTGACGGTCAGCTACTTCGAATGGGTCAAGAACCTGAGCCACATCCGCTTCGGCCGGATGCAGCGCCGCGCCGAGGAGGCCGAGCACATGCTCCTCGTGCGCGAGATGGAGCGGCTGATCGAGGCGCAGGGGGGGACGGGGGCGCTGAGCCCCGGCTTCAAGCAGCAGTACCTGCGGGGGGCGGACGAGCTCGCGCTGGTGCGCTCGGGCCTCGACGACACGATGCGGACCGCCTACCAGTCCATGCGCGAGGTCTGGCACGCCCGGCCCGAGGTGGGGGACCTGCGCACGGCGGCCTATCTCGTGGCGATCGGGCGGGTGGCGGAAAGCTACAAGGCCAAGGGACTGTAGGCGCGAAACAGTCAGTTCGCGGTTTCACCCCGGCAAGGTCGCAGATTCGCCCTTTTTCCATGGTTACCGCAGGAAGGAAGGATTGGCCGGCCCGCCCCCGCCGGCGGCGCCCCAGGGAGGAAGTCTTGCCTTGCGTGCTCCGCTCGTCCGCCTGACCCGCTTCGCCAGCCGCTTCGCCCGGGACGAGGGGGGCGCCGTCACGGTCGAGGCGGTGCTCTGGATCCCGTTCTTCTTCTTCGTGCTGATGCTCATCACCGACACGTCGATGGCGTTCTTCAGCAAGGCGCAGGCCTATCGCCTCATCGAGACCTACAACCGGGGCTACGCGATCAACTCCTCGTGGAAGGCGACCGACACCGCGAGCGAGATCAAGAGGCAGTTCCGGGTCCAGTTCCCCAGGGCCAGCGACACCGACGTGACCGTGAGCTTCACCCCGAGCTCCGCGAACGGGACCGTCGCGACGAGCATCACCTACCCGGCCAAGGCGGTCGTCCTGTTCAACACGCTGAACGTGCTGGGCGGCTGGAAGATCACCGTCCAGGCCATGCAATACTTGGAAAGGCCAGTCTCGTGAGGGGCATCCTCCGCATCCTGGGGCGCTGGGCGAGGGGGTTCGCCCGCGACCAGGCGGGCTTCATCACCGTCCAGAACCTGTTCCTCACCGTGGCCTGCTGTGCGGTCGGGGCCGCCGGCCTGGACGTGACGGGCCTCTACCAGGCCCGGACGCAGCTCCAGGTCGCGGCCGACACCGCGGCCCACGCGGCGCTCTACAGCATGTACCAGGGCAAGACCGCCGAGCAGGCCAAGGACGCGGCGGTCGGCGTGGCGAACTACGCCACCGGCGGCGCCAACGCCACCGTCGGTCCTTACGGCACCGTGCTGGAACGGTCCGACATCGTCTTCGGCACCTGGAACATGAACACCGCCACCTTCACGCGCCTTCCGGCCACGAGCACGGACATGCCCACGGCGGTGGCGGTCACGACCAACCGCGCGGGCGACAACCCGGTGGGGAGCTTCCTGTTCCGGATCGTGGGCATCACCCAGATGGACGTGAGCGCCCTGGCCATCTACAGCGTGACGGGCGACCCCTGCGCCACGATGCAGGGCCTGTTCGGCGTCCTTCAGGTCTCGGCGAACGGGAACAACAACTACTCCAACGGAATCTGCGTCCACTCGCAGGACGAGGTGGATCTGCAGGCCAACAACGACTTCACCAAGGACTCCGTGGTCTCGGCCCCGAACAAGGCGGACATCACCTGCGGCAACGGTTGCGACAACTTCGAGCTGGTCAAGCGCAGCGAGAATCGCGACCTGGAGCCCTGGCTCTCGCCCATTCGGCCCGTCGCCAGCGAAACGCCGGAAATCCTGCTGGGGCAGGTCAGGACCGTGGTCGGGAGCGCGCGCCTCAATAGCTGGCTGACCACGACCGAGATTCAATCCTACCTCGGCGGATACGACATCACGCCCTCCAGCCTGGTGGCGGGACGGGCGACCTACATCGGTTGCACGTCCGGCGGAACCCTTCGCCTCGGGGCGGACAAGAAGGGTTCGACCGTCCTCGACACCTTCAGCAACGTCGTGCTGCTGACGAACTGCAAGATCGACATGAAGGGCGTGACCTTCAGCAATGCGGTCGTCTACACCACCAACACCTCCGGGGTGGACAAGCATCCGGCCGACGCGTCGGTGAGCATCGACAACGGCGCGGACGGCGTGACCCTGGGCACGGACACCACCTGCAGCGGCAATGGCTATGCCGCGATCCTGACCCGGGGGGCTTCCATGGCGCGGCCGGCGTCACGTTCCGGGGCGGCGAGCTGCGCGCGCTGAAGGTGGTCAAGACGGAGTCCCACTTCGACGGCAAGGGGGTGAGCATCATCGCCGGCGGGGAGATCAACCTGGCGAGCAACAGCAACCTCACGGCCTGTCCTCCTCCACCGGGTGCGCCGCCCACGGCCATGAACTACCTGCTCGTCCGCTGAGCCGGAGCGGCCGTTGTCTCGTCGCGCGCCCGGGTCCTCCGGCCCGGGCGCTTGCGTTCGGGGCCCGGGCGCGGCACGATCCGGCGAGGGGGGATGGGTCTCATGCGCTATTCGGGCGTTCGCCTGATCCGGGAAGGGCTGACCGGCAACCGGGGCTGGACTCGTGCGTGGCGCGATCCGGTGCCGAGGGCCGAGTATGACGCCATCGTCATCGGAGGCGGCGGGCACGGGCTCTCCACCGCCTATTACCTCGCGAAGAACCATGGCATCGCCAACGTCGCGGTGCTGGAGAAGGGCTATCTCGGCGGCGGCAACGTCGGGCGCAACACCACCATCGTGCGGGCCAACTACTTCCTGCCGGGGAATTCGGAGTTCTACTCGCATTCGCTCAAGCTCTGGGAGGGGCTGGAGCGGGAGCTGAACTACAACGTGATGCACTCGCAGCGGGGGCTCATCAACCTGTTCCACTCGGACGGGCAGAGGGACGCCTTCGTGCGGCGCGGCAACGCCATGGCGGCGCAGGGCGACGACGCGGTGCTGCTGGACCGCGAGGGGGTGCGGGAGCATCTGCCGTATCTGGACTTCGAGCAGGCGCGGTTTCCCATATACGGCGGGCTGTATCATCCGAGGGGCGGAACGGCGCGGCACGACGCGGTGGCCTGGGGCTATGCCCGCGGGGCGGACCGGCGCGGGGTGGACCTGATCCAGAACTGCGAGGTCACGGGGATCGACATCGAGAACGGCGTGGTCCGGGGCGTGCGGACCTCGCGGGGGGCGATCCGGGCGCGGAAGGTCGCCATCGTGGTCGCCGGGCGGTCCTCGCAGGTGGCCGCCATGGCCGGGATGCGGCTGCCGATCGAGAGCCATGTGCTCCAGGCCTTCGTGACCGAGGGGCTGAAGCCGGTGATCGACCATGTCGTGAGCTTCGGCATGGGGCACTTCTACATCTCGCAGAGCGACAAGGGCGGGCTGGTCTTCGGCGGCGACCTCGACTTCTACGCGAGCTACGCAGGCAGAGGGAACCTGCCGATGGTCGAGCACGTGATGGAAGCTGGCATGACGCTGATGCCGATGATCGGCCGGGCGCGGGTGCTGAGGTCCTGGGGCGGTATCATGGACATGAGCCCGGATGGCTCGCCCATCATCGACAGGACCCATGTCGAGGGGCTCTTCCTCAACTGCGGGTGGAACTATGGGGGGTTCAAGGCGGTCCCGGCCTCGGGGTGGTGCCTCGCGCACCTGATGGCGACGGGGCAGCCGCACGAGGTGGCGAGCCGGTTCCGGCTGGATCGGTTCGCGACCGGGCGGGGACTGATGGACGAAGAAGGGACGGGGGCGCAGCATTCGCTGCACTGAGGGGACCGCCATGAACAAGACGCGAGAGCTAGAAATTCGCCCGATTGTGGAATATACTTCCTTGCAGTATGCCGGCGAATATACGCACAATCACAGCATTCTCGACGACCAAAACAACATGCAATATTGGCTGGATGTTATCGCCGACCTAAAGACGAGCAATGGCCTGTATATCTTTTACGATAGTTCCACCGCCCCTGTTTACGTGGGCATCGCACGCGGTCAGTTTATCTGGAAGCGCTGCAATCAATCTTACAACGAATTTAGGGCGAGGGGGCGGCAGATCCTGAAAGTAGACCACCCAACCACCGAGGGTGGGCGATACGTCAAGGATCGTCCTCGGCGCATCTACCGTGCGGACTTGGCTTTGAAGAACATAGCAACGTACTTTTCTGCTTACGCTGTCAGCAAAGAACATATTGGTGGACTTGAGGCTTTTGCAATCCGAGCCTTTGGTGGCAACTTGATGAACGTCCGAATGGAGGGGCGTGGCGGGTTCGGACTTCCAACATTCCAGGCTGAAGAGGTCCCGGAAGAGTGAGAGTGACCTGCCCCTTCTGCGGCGAGAGGGATCGCCGGGAGTTCACCGTGCAGGGGGACGAGACGTCGCTGCACCGGCCCGAGCGGGATGCGGGGGCGGAGGCCTGGCACGACTACGTGCACCTGCGGGACAACCCGGCGGGGCGGCTGCGGGAGATGTGGTATCACGATCCCTGCGGCGCGTGGCTCGTGGTGGAGCGGGATACGGTGACGCACGCCGTTCACGGGACGGCGCTCGCGCGGGGGTCTCGCGGTGAGGGTCGGTGGCAAGGGGCTCACTCAGGGCGCGCGGTCGGTCGGGTTCACCTTCGACGGCGTGGACTATACCGGGGTCGAGGGGGACACGCTGGCCTCGGCCCTGATGGGGGAGGGGGTGCGGCTGGTGGCGCGCTCCTTCAAGTACCATCGGCCGAGGGGGGTGCTGAGCGCGGGCTCGGAGGAGCCGAACGCGCTGGTGACGGTCGAGGGCGTGCCCAACACGCGGGCGACCGTGCAGGAGGTCTGGGACGGGATGGCAGCGCGGAGCCAGAACGCGCGGCCCCGGCTCTCCTTCGACGTGCTGGGGGTGAATGACCTCCTGAGCCCGTTCCTGGGGGCGGGGTTCTACTACAAGACCTTCATGTGGCCGCGCGCCTTCTGGGAGCGGCTCTACGAGCCGGTGATCCGGCGGGCGGCGGGGCTCGGGGCGCTGACCGGCAAGGCGGACGACGCGCCGTTCGAGAAGGCCTGGGCCTTCTGCGACCTCCTGGTGATCGGGGCGGGCCCCACGGGGCTCATGGCGGCGCTGGTCGCGGGGCGCGCGGGGGCGGACGTGATCCTGGCCGACGAGGGGTCGCGGATGGGCGGGCGTGCGCTCGCCGAGACGGACCGGATCGGAGGGCAGGCGCCGCATCTCTGGGCCGAGGGGGTGCTGGAGGAGCTGCGCGAGATGCCGAACGTGCGGCTGATGCCGCGCACGACCGTGACGGGGGCCTATGACGGCGGGACCTACGGAGCGGTCGAGCGGGTCGGGCTGCACCTCGCGCCGCGCGAGCATCGGCCGCAGGAGTGCTTCTGGCGGATCGTGGCCACGCGGGCGGTGCTGGCGGCGGGGGCCATCGAGAGGCCGCTCGCCTTCCCGGACAACGACCGGCCGGGGGTGATGCTGGCGGGTTCGGTGCGGGCCTACCTGAACCGCTGGGGCGTGGTGCCGGGGCCGAGGATCGCGGTCTATGGCAACAACGACGACGCGCACCGGACGGCGCGGGACCTCGCCGCCGCCGGGCTGCAGGTCGCGGCGCTGATCGACACGCGGGAGGGGGTGACCCTGACGGGCGCGCCGTTCCCGGTGCTCTCGGGCGCGCGGGTGACGGGGACCAAGGGGCGGCTCGGGCTGCGGTCGGTCACGGTGGCGGGCCCGGATGGCCGGCGGGAGTTCGAGGTGGACGGGCTCGCGGTGTCGGGGGGCTGGTCGCCCTCGGTGCACCTGACCTGCCACATGGGCGGGCGGCCGGTCTGGGACGAGGGCGTGCAGGGCTTCGTCCCGCGCGAGGGGGCGGTGCCGGGGCTGGTCGCGGCGGGCGCGGCGGCGGGGCGGTTTTCGACGGCGGAGTGCCTGAGGGACGGGGCGAGCGCGGCGGGGGCGGCGCTGGCCGACCTGGGGCTCGCGGTCCCGGAGGTGGAGATGCCGGACGCCGAGGGGGCCCGGGCCGCCGTGGGGGTCTATCCGGTGGGCGACGGCGCCAAGCAGTTCGTGGACTTCCAGAACGACGTGACGGTGAAGGACATCCGGCTGTCGGCGCAGGAGGGGTTCCAGAGCGTCGAGCACATGAAGCGCTACACGACGCTCGGCATGGCGACGGACCAGGGCAAGACGGCGAACGTGCCCGCCATCGCGGTGCTCTCGGAGACGCTGGGGAGCCCCATCGCCTCGACCGGGACGACGACCTTCCGTCCGCCCTTCGTGCCCGTGTCCATCGCGGCCTACGGCGCGGGCGGGCAGGGCGTGGGCTTCGCGCCGCAGCGGTTCACGACCTCGCACGAGGCGTCTGTCCAGCGCGGCGCGCCCATGGTCGAGGCGGGGCTCTGGTATCGGCCCTCCTACTTTCCCCGGCCGGGGGAACTCACCTGGCGGCAGAGCTGCGACCGCGAGGTGCTGATGGTGCGGAACGCGGTCGGCGTCTGCGACGTGAGCACGCTGGGCAAGATCGACATCCAGGGGCCGGACGCCGGCGCATTCCTTGATTTCCTGTATGCGAACACCTTCTCGACGCTGCCGGTGGGCAAGGTGCGTTACGGGCTCATGCTGCGCGAGGACGGGTTCGTGCTGGACGACGGCACGACCGCGCGGCTGGGCGAGAGCCATTACGTGATGACGACCACGACCGCCTTTGCCGGGGCGGCGATGCGGCATCTGGACTTCGTGGCGCAGGTGCTGCGGCCGGAGCTGGACGTGCAGGCGGTCTCGGTGACGGAGCAGTGGGCGCAGTTCTCGCTCGCCGGGCCGAGGTCGCGGGAGCTCTTGCAAGGGTTCGTGGACGCGGACCTGTCGGATGCCGCCTTGCCCTACATGGGGTGCCTGGAGGCGACCGTGATGGGGGTTCCGGGCGGGTGTTCCGCATCAGCTTCTCGGGCGAGCGGGCCTACGAGGTCGCGGTGCCGGCGCGGTACGGGGCGTCGCTGCATCGGCTCTTGGTGGCGCAGGCGGAGACGCTGGGCGGCGGTCCGTATGGGATGGAGGCGCTGAACGTCCTGCGGATCGAGAAGGGCTTCATCACCCACGCCGAGATCCACGGGCGGGTGACGGCCTTCGACATCGGGATGGACCGGATGGTGTCGAAGGCGAAGGACTGCCTGGGCTGGGCGTCCTCGTGGCGGCCGGGGCTCTTGGAGGAGGACCGGGAGCAGCTCGTGGGCCTGAGGCCGGTGGCGCGGACGGGGCAGCTCACG
The DNA here is from genome assembly GCF_000600335.2 of Rubellimicrobium mesophilum DSM 19309. GTDB lineage: Bacteria > Pseudomonadota > Alphaproteobacteria > Rhodobacterales > Rhodobacteraceae > Rubellimicrobium > Rubellimicrobium mesophilum. The sequence goes on from NZ_KK088559.1 coordinate 32,394, forward strand.
GCGGGGGCGCATCTCTACGGGCGCGACGACGCGGCCACGCGGGTGAACGGGCAGGGCTATGTCACCTCGGCCGGATGGTCGCCCACGCTGGACGGGCCGCTGGCGCTCGGGTTCCTGAAGAGGGGGCGGGCGCGGCACGGGGAGGTCGTGCGGCTCGTGGACGCGATGCGGTCGGTCGAGACTCTGTGCGAGGTCTGCGACCCGGTGTTCCTGGACCCCGAGGGAGGGCGGATGCGTGGCTAGGCTCTTGGCGACGACGCCCTGCGCGGGGCTGGACCTGCCGATGACCATTGGCGGCGCGAGGCTGTCCGAGGTGGAGCTTGGGCCGGTGACCTCCATCGCGCCGTTCGCGGGGCGGGCGGAGGAGGTGGAGGCGAGGCTCGGGGCGGCGCTGCCGCCGCCAGGGCGGGTTGGCGCGGCGGACGGCGGGCGGCTGCTCTGGACCGGGCCGGGGCGGGCGTTGCTGGTCGGTTGCGCGGCGCCGGACCTCCGGGGTCTCGCCGCCGTGGTGGAGCAGGGGGACGGGATGGCGGGCGTCCTCTTGGAGGGCGCGGCAGCGCGGGAGGTGCTGGCGCGGCTGGTGCCGCTGGACCTGCGGGATCGCGCGTTCCCGGAGGGCGCGACGGCGCGGACGCTGCTGGTCCACATGGCGGTGACGCTGACGCGCGTGGGGGCGGAGAGCTTCGAGATCATCGCGATGCGGAGCATGGCCGCGACGCTGGTGCGCGAGGTCGCGGAGGCGATGCGGCACGTCGCTGCGCGGGCGTAGGGTGGGTGGTTCTCGGCGGCACGCGGAAGTTCACCCACCAGCCACCGAGGATGGTGGGTGAACCTCGGCCTTGCCGAGAACCACCCACCCTACGGGACCGACAGGTGGCGGACTGAAGCCCGCCCTACGGCGTGGTCCCCGGGGTGCCCCCGATCACATCCCCGATCCGGCCGCCGTTCCGGCCAGCAGCGTCGCGTTGCCGCCCGCCGCGGTGGTGTCGATGCAGACGTGGCGCTCGTGCAGGACCTGCTCGGGCGTGGGGCGGCCGAGGATCAGGGAGAGGATCGCGCCGGGGCGGGCGGCGAGGGCCTGCTCATAAGCGCGCGCGGTCGCCTCGTCGCCCCACGAGACCGCGCCGCCGAGGGGGGCGAGCCAGTTGAGCGCCTCCGACGGAACGGTGCCGGTGACCTCCACCGCCGTGCCACCGGCGGCGCGAACCGCCTCGGACTGGGCTTGGGCGGCCTCGGGACCGGGGCCGAGGCAGAGGATCGGGTCGCGGGATCGGAGCGAGAGGCGGTTCGACTCGCCGGTGGGGCCGGGCATCTGTTGGGGCTCGGCCGGGGAGGCGCCAAGGGCGGCTTCGGCGGCGAAGGTCAGGGCTCGGTCGAGGGCGCGGGTGTCGGCCTCGCGGTCCCAGGTGCCGGGGTGGGTCTCGCGGCGGAGGACTCCGAACCTCGGCAGGTAGTGGGGGCCGCCCGCCTTGGGGCCGGTGCCGGAGAGGCCTTCGCCGCCGAAGGGCTGGGAACCCACCACCGCGCCGATCTGGTTGCGGTTGATGTAGAGGTTGCCCGCCTTCACCCGGTCCACCACCTGCTGGACGCGGTCGTCGATGCGCGAGTGGAAGCCGAAGGTCAGGCCCATGCCGGTGGCGTTGATCGCGTCGAGCACCCGGTCCAGGTCGGCGGCCTTGTAGGTCGCGACGTGGAGGACGGGGCCGAAGACCTCGCGCTCGATGGCCTCGATGCCGGGGACGCGGATCACCGTAGGGGCGACGAAGGTGCCGCTGGTCGGGACGGGGACCTCGGCGATCACGCGGCCCTCGGCGCGGGCCTTCTGGACGTGGCTGAGGATGGTGTCGCGGGCCTGCGTGTCGATGACGGGGCCGAGGTCGGTCGAAAGGTCCCAGGGGTTGCCGGGGCGAAGCTCGGCCATGGCGCCCCTGAGCATCTCCAGCACCGGCTCGGCCACCTCCTCCTGCAGGTAGAGGCAGCGGAGCGCCGAGCAGCGCTGGCCGGCGGAGCGGAAGGCGCCGGTGACGATGTCGCGGACGGCCTGCTCGGGGAGGGCGGTGGAGTCGACGACCATGGCATTGATGCCGCCGGTCTCGGCGATCAGGGGGCGGCCAGGGACGGCGGCCATGGCCTGCCGGATGCGCTGGGCCGTCGCCGTCGAGCCGGTGAAGGCCACGCCGGAGAGGCGGGGGTCGCTGGTCAGGGCCGCGCCCGTTTCCGCGCCGCCGGGGAGGAGTTGCAGCGCCGTCCGGGGGACGCCGGCCTCGTGGAGCCACCGGACGGCGCGGGCGGCGATCAGCGGCGTCTGGGGGGCGGGTTTCGCCAGGACGGCGTTGCCCATGACGAGGGCCGCCGCGATCTGGCCGGTGAAGATGGCCAGCGGGAAGTTCCAGGGGCTGATGCAGGCCCAGAGGCCGTTGCCGGCTTCGGGCTGGGTGCGCTCGGCCTCGGCGGCGTAGTAGCGGAGGAAGTCCACGGCCTCGCGCAACTCGCCCACGGCGTCGGCCAGGGTCTTGCCGGCCTCGCGGGCGACGATGGCCAGGACCTCGCCCTCGTTGGCCTCGTAGAGGTCGGCGGCCTTGCGGAGGATGGCGGCGCGATCGGAAAGGGGAGCGTCCCAGGGGCGGGCCTGCTCGATGGCGCGGGCGACGGTGGCGGCGTCGGCCTCGGTGACCTGGCCGACCGGGGCGCCGGTGGCGGGCTCCGTAAGGGGGCGGGTCGGGCCGGTGCCCTCGCCTTCGGCGAGGATCGGGGCGGCGGTCCAGGTGGTGTCGCGGAAGGCACCGCGCTCGGCGTCGAGCATGGCGAGCGTCGGGCGGTCAGTGAGGTCGCGGCCCCGGGAGTTCTGGCGGGACGGCTGGAAGAGCTCGGGGCCGGTGGGGATCGCGCGGCGGGGCTGGGCCTCGAAGGGGTCGCGGACGACCTCCTCGGGGGGGACGGCCTCGTTGACGATCTGGTTCACGAAGGAGGAGTTGGCGCCGTTCTCAAGGAGCCGCCGAACGAGGTAGGCGAGGAGGTCGCGGTGCGCGCCGACGGGGGCGTAGATGCGCAGGCCCGTCCCTTCCGTCGCGCGGTTGAGGTCGTGGAGCGCCTCGCCCATGCCGTGAAGGCGCTGGAACTCGTAGGCTGTTGCGGGGAGTCCCATGGCCTTGGCCATGTGGAGGATGGCGGCGACGGTATGGGCGTTGTGGGTGGCGAACTGCGGGTAGATGCGGTCGGTGAGCGACAGGAGCTTGCGGGCGTTGGCGATGTAGCTCACGTCCGTCGAGGTCTTGGAGGTGAAGACCGGGAAGTCGCTCAGGCCCTCGACCTGTGCGCGTTTGATCTCGGCATCCCAATAGGCGCCCTTCACAAGGCGCAGCATGATGCGGCGGTCGAGCGTCTGGGCCAGCGCGTGCAGCCAGTCGATGACCTGGCCGGCGCGGCGGCCGTAGGCCTGGACCACGACGCCGAAGCCGTCCCAGCCCTTGAGACCGGGGTCGCGGAGCACCGCCTCGATCACGTCGAGCGAGAGGGACAGGCGGTCGGCCTCCTCCGCGTCGATGTTGAGGCCCATGCCGGCGGCCTTGGCGAGGTGGCAGAGCGAGCCGAGGCGGGGAACCAACTCGGCCATGACGCGGTCGTGCTGCGCCTCCTCGTAGCGGGGGTGCAGGGCGGAGAGCTTGACGCTGATGCCGGGGTTCGCGGCGACCGATCCCCTGGTGCAGTCCTGCGCGATGGCGCTGATCGCTCGGGAGTAGCTGAGGTGGTAGGCGCGAGCGTCGGCCTCGGTCCGCGCGGCCTCGCCCAGCATGTCGTAGCTGTAGGTGACGCCCTTGTTCTCCTGCGTCTTGGCGCGGGCGCGGGCGGCGTCGATGGTCTCGCCCAGCACGAACTGGCGGCCCATCTCCTTCATGGCGCGACCGACGGCGGCGCGGATCACGGGCTCTCCCAGGCGGCGGACGGCGCCGCGCAGGTGGCCGACGATGCCGGGAGGCGCGTCGTCAAGGACCTTGCCGGTCAGCATCAGGCCCCAGGTGGAGGCGTTGACGAGCGAGGAGGCGGAGCGGCCGAGGTGCCGGCCCCAGTCGGAGGGGGCGATCTTGTCCTCGATGAGGGCGTCGATGGTGGGGGCGTCGGGGACGCGGAGGAGCGCCTCGGCGAGGCACATGAGCGCCACGCCCTCGCCGGTCGAGAGGCCGTATTCGGCGAGGAAGACCTCCATCAGGCCGGGGCGGCTCTCGGCCCGGATGGCGCGGACGAGCTGGGCGGCCTGGGTGCCGATGGCGGCGCGGGCCTCGGGCGAAAGCTGGGCCTCCTCGCGCAGGCGGGCGAGCAGGGGGGCCTCGGGGGCGAGGGTGCCGGCGTCGATGGCGGCGCGGAGGGGGGCGAGGTCGGAGGCGGAGAGGAGGGCGTGGCGGGTCATGGTCGGCGAATCCTGAGAGGGCTTGCGAATCAATATAAGGCATCCGAGGTGGGTGTTGCGCCCGAAGGGAGCACCGTTCGTTGGTCGATTTTCCTGTTAACCGGACCTAACGGATGGTTAACGTCCTGCCGGGCCGGAGGGCGTCGCGTCCCTGGCGCGGCGTGGGAGCGGCTTTGCGGGCCATGGTTCGGGAAAGGAAGGTCAACGGTGTCTGAACGTCCCGCGCTCGACGACTTCGACCGGCGCATCCTGGAGGCCGTGGGCCGCGACGGACGCATTTCGCTGCAGGACCTGGCGGCCCGCGTGGGGCTGTCCAAGTCGCCGGTGCAGGCGCGGCTCCGGCGGCTGGAGGCCAAGGGGGTGATCCGGGGCTACCGCGCGGTGCTCGACCCCGCCGCGATGGGGCGGGAGCACGTGGCCTTCGTGGAGGTGCGGCTCTCGGACACGCGGGAGAGGGCGCTGGCGGAGTTCAACGCGGCGGTGCGGGCGATCCCGGAGATCGAGGCCTGCCACATGATCGCGGGGAACTTCGACTACCTGCTGAAGGTCAGGACTAGCGGGATGCCGGAGTACCGGGCGATGCTGGCCGAGCACATCTCGACGCTGCCGCACGTCGCGGCGACCTCGACCTACGTGGCGATGCAGACGGTCAAGGAGGAGGGGTGAGGGTGGCGCCGGGCGCGGGGCTCGGCTAGGGTCGGCGCCGGCGCCCGCGTGGTGGAATGGTAGACACCAGCGACTTAAAATCGCTTGGCTTCGGCCGTGCGGGTTCGAGTCCCGCCGCGGGCACCAACCATATGCTTGCCGACGTTCGCCGAAGATCGACAAAGCCCCTGAATCCATGTAGTTTTAGAGCCACTTCGTCCGTGGCTGTCCGGCTCTGTTCGCCTAAAGCCACTGCGGAGTGGGGGCCTTTTTGGGGGCCTTTTTGGGGGCCTTTCTGGCGGGCACGGTTTGGGGGCCGACATGGCGCTGACGGACGTGGCGGTGCGGAGCGCGAAGCCGCGCGACAAGGACTACAAGCTCGCGGACAGCGCGGGACTCTATCTCCTGGTCGCGCCCTCCGGGGGCAAGCTCTGGCGGCTCAAGTATCGGATGCACGGGGTCGAGCGGAAGCTGGCGCTGGGGCGCTATCCCGAGATGACCCTGAGCGAGGCACGCAAGGCTCGGGACGCGGCGCGTGAGGCTGCGAGCGGTGGCGACGATCCCTCAGCCCTCAAGCGGCGCCAGCGCATCGCAGCGAGGATCGCGGTCGGGACCACTTTCGGCGACGTAGCGCAGGAATACATCGAGAAGGCCAAGCGCGAGGGGCGGGCGCCTGCGACCTTGACCAAGTTGCAGTGGGCGCGGGAATGGCTCCTGCCGATGATCGGGCACCGGCCGGTGGATCAGGTCGAGCCGCACGAGTTGCTGGCCGTGCTCAAGCGCCTGGAGACCAAGGATCAGCTCGACGCGAAGCGAGTCCGTTCCTTCGCCAGCCGGGTCTTCCGTTACGCCGTGGCGACGGCGCGGGCCAAGAGCGATCCCGCCGCCCTGCTAGTGGGCGCCGTCGCGGCCCCCGCCCCAAGAACCTGTCTGCCATTCTGGAGCCGAAACGTGTGGGCGAGCTGCTGCGCGCCATCGACGCTTACACCGGTCAGCCGATCACCCGCTTTGCCCTCGCCCTCTCGCCGCATGTCTTCGTCCGGCCGGGCGAGCTACGACAGGCCGAATGGGCGGAGTTCGACTTCGATGCGGCTGTCTGGCGCATCCCGGCCGCGCGCATGAAGAAGCGCCGCGAGCACGTTGTTCCCCTGTCCCGTCAGTCGCTCGCGATCCTCGGGCAAGCGCGGGCGCTGTCCGGCGGGGGGCGCTTAGTCTTTCCCGCGCTGGGCAAGCGCGACCGCTGCATGTCGGAGAACACCGTCAACTTGGCGCTGCGGCGGATGGGCTTCGGTGCCAATGAAATGACGGCGCACGGCTTCCGCGCCATGGCGAGCACGCTTCTGAACGAGTCGGGCAAGTGGTCGCCCGACGCCATCGAGCGGGCACTGGCGCACAAGGACAGCGATCAAGTGCGCGCGGCCTACCACCGGGGGCGCACTGGAAGGAACGGGTCGCCATGGCGCAGTGGTGGAGCGACCACCTCGACGCGCTGCGCGACGGAGCGACGGTGCTGCCCTTCCGAGCGGGAGAGCGCTGAAACAGCGAGCAAGCCTCGCCGTCTTGAAGTAGGGCCAGTAGCGCGGCCATAACCGACCTCATGGCTGAACAATGGATCGACGCGGCCACCGCGCTTCGGCTGGTCACAGACGTTACCCGTCCTTCCTCCCTCGCAAATGAGGTGCTATGTCGGCGCGCTTACGTCGGCCTGCTCCGGGCCAAAGCTCGCCTTCTGGTGATTGCGGGGCGCCAGCAGAGTAAGGACATTGACGTTGCTGCCGGCTTCTGGTGGGCCAAGGGACAGGCCGCTCTCGATCAGAATTGGGTTGCTGGCGACTTCGCGACTTGGATCGAAGGGCCGGCAGCGGCCCAATGGGAGATATTCGGTGTCACCTTCGCCCTGAGCGACGTGCTGGAGTTGCTGCCCGTTGAACAGCGCGCCGTAACGGCACGAGGACTATCGGTTGCCGGAAACCCGGCGTGGATCACGGCCCGCGCTGCACGCGCCGTCGCGTTCAAAGCAGGAATAGGTCGCCAGCATCTTAATGGCGCCATCCTAGAGCAAGCACGGCTGGGCTTTGTTGCAGCCCGGGCCGTCCTTGCCCAGCGCTTCGATGGCGCAAGGGAAGGTAAGCCATCGTGGGAGGAGCGGGAGTGGGACATCCCGAGCTCGTTCTGGCGACAGTTTCGGCATACCGCCATCGACACCCACGATTGGGAGCTTGGGCAGTTCGCGGGCATCGGGCCGGGGCCGAATGGGACGTGCCGGATCAAGCTGAGCGGGGTGCACTTCCTGGCCGAGTCGCTCCAAGTGCTGTTGCCGCCAAGCAAAGCTGAACCAGCGATTATGACCGCCTCAGCCGAAGCCTCGCCCACATCGAAGAGCGGCGGGCGACCCGCGCAGCCTTGGTGGGACGACATGTGGTGCGACGTCTGGGGCCTCATCTAGGAGGGCAAGCTGATCCCTAAGACGCAGGCCGACGTCGAGAACGCCATGCACTCTTGGGCGCAGGAGCGCGGGCATAACCCGGCCGAGTCCACAGTCCGGCTCAAAGCGCGCAAGGCGTTCAAAGTCTACTCGGACGGGGTCGAAAACCCCCCGGCCACGTAGTTATCGACGCTTTCCGACCCTTATCGGCCGACCCTGCCGATCCGAGTCGCCATGCTCTCCTGCATCCGCTGGCATGCGCCGGCGTCAGCACAGGAGCAGGACCATGGAACCCCTCGCGGTCTCGATCAACGACACTGCCAAGGCGCTCGGGCTCGGGCGCACCTCAATCTACGAGATGATCAAGGACGGGCGGCTCGACGCCTTCAAGCTCGGTCGCCGGACGCTGGTGCGGGTGGAGTCGATCCGCCGGCTGGTCGATGCCAAGGACTGAGGCGCCTCATGGCCGCGCGGCGCGTCAACCCCAACCTGATAAAGGTCAACCGCACCTATGCTGTGGCCGAACTGGCGGAGCGGCTGGAGGTGCACAAGAACACCGTGCGCCAGTGGCAGCGCGAGGGGGCTCCTGCCCATCGACACGGGCCGGCCGGTTCTTTTCCATGGCACCGCCGTCCGCGCGTTCATGAAGGCGCGGAACGCGGGCCGGAAGCGGCCCTGCGGCCCGGGGCAGTTCTACTGCTTCCGCTGCCGCGAGCCCCGCGCCCCGGCGGCGGGTATGGTGGACTATCTGGCCCTCAGCCCACGCGCCGGGAACCTGCGCGGGCTCTGCGGGAGCTGCGGCGCGCTCATGCACCGGCGGGCGCTCCTGGGCTCCATCGCCACCGTGATGCCCGGAGTGGCCGTCCAGATCGTGCAGGCCCCATAACGGCTAAAGGGGAGACCTAGCCCCTCCCTCATCTGTTACTTCACCCACCGAGGCCGAGCATGACCAAGACGAACGCCGCCAACGAGCGGATCAAGCGCGACTACTTCCGCTATCTGGCCGAGGCGAAGGGGCGCGACGAGGCCACCATCGACGGCGTGGCGAAGGCGCTCGCCCGCTTCGAGGCGTCCAGCCGGGCGCGCGACTTCAAGCGCTTCCACCGCGAGGCGGCCGTGGCGTTCAAGCGCGAGCTGGCCGAGGCAGCCAATGCCCGCACCGGCGAGCGTCTCAGCAGGGCCACCGTGCACGCCACGCTTCGGCACCTGCGGGAGTTCTTCTTCTGGCTGGCCCGCGAGCCGGGCTTCAAGCAGCGCATCGCCTACGCCGACGCCGACTACTTCAACCTCTCGGACAAGGACGTGGCCGTGGCACGCGCCCGGCGCGAGAAGCGGGTGCCCACCTTGGATCAGGTCCGGCACGTCCTCGCGTCCATGCCCACCGCCACGGCGCTGGAGCGGCGCGACCGGGCGCTCATTGCCTTTGCCATAGTCACGGGCGCGCGGATCGGGGCGCTGGCCTCCTTCCGGCTCGGGCACGTCGATGTGGCGGGGGGCTTTGTCGAGCAGGACGCCCGCGAGGTGCAGACCAAGGCCGCCAAGACCTTCCGCACCTACTTCATGCCGGTGGACGAGGGCGCGCTGGGCATCGTGGGCGAGTGGGTGGGCGAGTTGGAGCGGGACCATCTCTGGGGACGGAGCGACGCACTGTTCCCAGCGACCGAGATGGGGCTCGACGCCGCCGGCGGCTTCGTGCCGGTGGGGCTGCTGCGGCAGGGCTGGGCCACGAGCGACCCGGTGCGGGAGATATTCCGCAAAGCGTTCGAGGGCGCGGGACTGCCCTACTACAACCCCCCACTCCTTCCGTGACATGCTGGTGCGGCATGGCATGTCTCTCAGCCTAACACCCGAAGAGATGAAGGCTTGGTCACAGAACCTTGGGCACTCGGATGTGCTGACGACCTTCACCAGCTACGGACAGGTGCCCACCCACCGACAGGGGGAGTTGATCCGGGGCCTGAAGCAATCAGGGACAGGAGCCGACAATGGGCAACCCAGTGAGATGGAATTGCTGGAGGCGCTGGTCGCACGAGTGAAATCGCGCGGAATCTAGTGGAAGCCCAACGAGCCCTCGCTAGAGTGCGGCAGAGACGAGGTGCCCATGTTTGACGAGATCATCGCCGCTTACGGCAAGGACACGAAGGCAAAGCTGACGGCGGCAGCGATCAGCGGGGCTCCCGAAGACCAGCTCCGGGCACCTCTGGAAGGCTTGGTGAAGGGCCTCTCAGGGGTCCTGGGCATCGGCGCGGACAAGGTCACTCTAGTGGGTGAGACGACGCTCGCCAGTCTTGGCACCCGTCCCGACTACGCCGTGACCGTCCACGGCGCGCTGGTGGGCTTCATCGAGCTGAAGGCCCCCGGCAAGGGCGCCGACCCGCGCAAGTTCACGGACGCCCATGACAAGGCGCAATGGTCGCGGCTCAAGCTTCTCCCCAACGTCCTCTACACGGACGGCGAGAGCTTCAGCCTGTGGCAGGACGGTGCGCTCGTAGGTGGGATCGTCCGGCTGGAAGGCGACCTCGACGCGGCCGGCTCCAAGCTTGCCGCCCCGCCCTCGCTCCTTGATCGCTTCAAGGACTTCTTAGGCTGGTCGCCGATCCCGCCCAACTCGCCCAAGCAGCTTGCCGAGGTCGCCGCGCGGCTATGCCGCCTTCTCCGCGAGGAGGTGCTGGAAGAGCTGGATCATGGCGCGACGGCGTTCCTCGGCCTCAAGGAGGAGTGGCGGACGCTACTCTTCCCACAGGCCACATCGGACGAGTTCGCCGACGGTTATGCCCAAGCGGTGACATTCGGCCTCCTCATGGCGCGGGCGCAGGGCGTGGCGCTGGACGGGAAGATCGACCAAGCCATCCATGGGCTCGGGACGGGAACGCTGATCGGCTCCGCGCTTCGGCTCCTCACGGACGACAACGAGACGCAGAAGGCCCTCGGGCCTGCCCTGAAGTCGCTCCTGAGGGTCCTGGGAGCGGTGGACTGGTCCAAGCTGTCCAAGGGCAAACCCGAGGCTTGGCTCTACTTCTACGAGGACTTCCTGGAGGTCTACGACAACCGACTCCGCAAGCAGACCGGGTCCTACTACACCCCGCCCGAAGTGGTGGAAGCTATGGTGCGCCTCACGGATGAAGCGCTGCGCGACCCGGCGCTCTTTGACCGACCGATGGGTCTCGCGTCCACGGACGTGACCATCGCCGACCCGGCCACGGGCACTGGCACATTCCTTCTGGGTCTCTTGGACCGGATCGCGGCAACCATCGTGGCGGACAAGGGCGAGGGCGCGCTGCCCGGGGCATTGGCGGACGTAGCCAAGCGCCTGATCGGCTTCGAGCTTCAGTTCGGTCCCTTCGCGGTGGCGCAACTCCGACTCCTGGCAGAGATGAAAGAGCTTCTGCACCAAGAGGATGGTGGACCGTCGTCTAGCCCCGGGGCCAAGCTTCCGGTGCCGCGCCTCTACATTACGGACACCTTGGGCAACCCCTACCTCGCCGAGACGCAATTCTCAGGGCTGGTGGCGCCTATCGGCAAGTCGCGCCAGGAGGCGAATGCCATCAAGCGGGACACGCCCATCACGGTGGTGATCGGTAATCCGCCCTACAAGGAGAAGGCGAAGGGCCGAGGTGGCTGGATCGAGGCAGGCGGCACCGGGGCCAAGAAGCCCATGGACCTCTGGACGCCACCGGCCGATTGGAGCTTGGGCGCCCACCTCAAGCACCTCAAGAACCTCTACGTCTACTTCTGGCGCTGGGCGACATGGAAGGTGTTTGCGCCTGACCTGAGCGAGACGACAGGGCGGCCTGACGAGGACCGGGGCGGTATCGTCTGCTATATCACCGTGGCAGGCTTCCTGAACGGCCCGGGCTTCGCCAAGATGCGGGCGGAGCTGAGGCGCGACTGCTCGGCCATTTGGGTCATCGACTGCTCGCCCGAGGGGCACCAGCCGGAGGTGTCGACACGCATATTCCAGGGCGTGCAGCACCCCGTCTGCATCGTGCTGGCCGCTCGCGCGCCGGGGAAGGACCGGGAGACCCCGGCGCGGCTGCGGGTCCGCTCGCTGCCCGAAGGAAAGCGGAAAGCGAAGTTCGAAGCCCTCGCGGGCATCGGCCTTGAAGATGACGGCTGGGCGGAGGGACCGTCAGACTGGCGCGCGCCTTTCTTGGCGGAGAGCAAAGGGGCCTGGGCGGAGTTCCCAGCGTTGGACAGCCTCTTTGCATGGGACGGCTCGGGCGTGATGCCGGGCCGCACCTGGGTTATCGCGCCCGACGAGGAGTCGCTCCGGGCGCGATGGAAGCGGCTGGTGCAGGAGAAAGACCCGGCCAAGAAGGAGGCGCTGTTCTATCCCCACCAAGGCGGCGACAAGACGACCGACAAGCCAAGTAAGCACGGCCTGCACGGGCACGAGCATCGGGCCGAGCCCGTGGCGAGCGACAGCAAGGACGTGATAAAGCCGATGCGCTACGCCTTCCGCTCCTTCGACCGGCAATGGATCATCCCAGACAACCGCCTCTTGAACCGACCGAACCCGGACCTCTGGAGCGGCTGGTCGAAGCGGCAGGTCTACATCACAGCGCCCGAGGACCGGACCCCAGAAAACGGGCCGGCGCTAACCCTCAGCGAACTGATCCCTGACCTTCATCACTATCACGGCCGGGGGGGGCCGGGTCTTCCCACTCTGGCGCGACGCCGTCGCCGCGGTCCCGAACCTCAAGCCTGCGCTCCTCAGTCACCTTGCCTTTGCCTACGGTAAGCCCGTCGCACCCGAGGACCTGCTGGCCTACGTCGCTGCGCTCCTCGCCCATCCGGCCTTCACGGCGCGTTTCGCGGAAGACCTTCGCCGCCCCGGCCTGCGAGTGCCGCTGACGGCCAAGCCTGCGCTCTTTCTGAAAGCGGCCGCGCTTGGGCGCGAGGTGGTCTGGCTCCACACCTACGGTGAGCGCTTCGCCGATCCGGCGCAGGGCCGCCCCAAGACCTCGCCTCGAATGGCTCCGGGCACCGGCCCCTTCATCCCGGCTGAAGGCGTGATCCCCGACGCGCCCGAGCCGCTGCCCGAGGAGATGCGCTATGATGCGGCGACGCGGCGGCTTCATATCGGCAAGGGCTTCGTGGCGAACGTCCCGCCCGAGGTCGCAGGTTACGAGGTCTCGGGCCGCAACGTGCTGGAACGCTGGTTCAGCTACCGCCGCCGCGACCGCTCGCGCCCCGTGATCGGCGACCGCCGCCCGCCCTCACCGCTCGACAGCATCCAGCCCGACCACTGGCTTTCGGGCTACACCGACGACCTCTTCGACCTGCTGCACGTCCTCGGCCGGCTAGTGCTGCTGGAGCCCGCTCAAGCGGCGCTGCTGGAGGAGGTCTGTAAGGGGCCTATGCTCACAGCCGCCGCTCTGGACGGAGCCGGTGCCTTCAGCGCCGCGCCGGCTGGGGGTAAAGCCATGGCCTCGGATGCCGCCATCGGCGACCTGTTCGGCTAGGGGCTTCTGCGCCCTCGCATGGGGTCACAAGAGTGTTCGGGGGCCTCTTTGGGGGCCTTCTACAGGCGAGATGAAAAGAAACTCTAGCTGATCAGCCGGTTAGAACGACGTTTTGGGTCCCGCCGCGGCACCAGCTTGCGATCCGGGGTTCGCGGGAATCGCGGGACCTTGGAGGGAAGGCGGTCCCTGCGGGTCGAGCGTCCTGTCCTCAGGCTGGGGCCGACCTCAGCCGATGAGCGTCAGGATGTCCTCGCAGACCTCCTCGGGCGACCGTCGGCCGGTGTGGATGGTCGTCGTGGCCAGGCGCGCGTTCGAGGGGCTCGTCAGGAACCCGCGGTTGAGCTCGGCGACCTCCTCGCGGCCGTCGGGCGGGACGCGTTCGGACAGGATGCCCAGCGACTCCTCGAGGTCGGGCGAGGGCAGGAGCAGGATCACGTGCGGCACGGGAGCGAGCGCGGCTTGGACGCGGGCGAACAGGGCCTCGTCGTCCTGCACCGAATGGCCGGCGCCGAAGTCGATGATGCTGTCGGGGAAGTCGGCCAGGGCCCCCTCGACGGCGTAGGTCTCGAAGGGCTTCCAGTAGGCATAGCGCGCCAGCGGCCCGTCCTCGCGCTCGCGCCGCTTCTGCTCGGCAAAGTCGAAGCCGATCCGGAAGTAGTAGTACCACCTCACGGCATCGAGCGGGATCTGACGTCGGCCCATCCGCTCCGCCAGAAGCCCGGCCACGCTGGACTTGCCGGCCGCAATGGGTCCGATGAGCACGATCTGCGCCATCCACGCCTCCTCCGGGTCGAGTGACGGCAGGATGCCGGACCGGGGCGGCTCCGTCGAGCGCTGCGATTCGGGTCGGGCGAGGGTTGCGCCCGGCGCCAGGCCTGCCGGCGCAGGGGCCCCGCCCGATCAGGAGGGGGCGGGCCCCGTGCTCGCGCGCAGGACCAGGTCGAGCGGCAGGACCTCGCGGCCCTCCGGCATGGCGTCGTCGAGGATGGCGGCCACCGAGCGCTCGGCGATGCGCCTGTAGGGCTGCTCCATGGTCGTGAGCGGCGGGGTGGAGGAGGCCGCCTCCGGCACGCCGTCGAAGCCCACGACCGAGACGTCCTGCGGCACCCGCAGCCCCTGGCCCTCAAGCCAGGCCATGGCGGCCAGCGCCAGCCGGTCCGCCATGGCGAGGATGGCCGTCGGCGCGGTCGCCCGGTCGGCGAAGAGGAGGGCCAGGGCCTCTCCGACGTTGCCGCCGTTCCGTCCGATGGCGTGGACGGGCACCTCGGCCTCGGGGATGCCGGCCTCGGCCAGCGCGGCCCAGTAGCCGCGCGCGCGCTCCAGGACGTTCATGGACCGGGTGGCTTGGACCTCCCGGGGCGTCACCCGGCCCGGGCCGTCGCCCAGCGCGAAACCGAGGACGGCGAATCGCCGATGCCCGAGCTCCAGCAGATGCCGGGCCGCCGCTTGGGCGCCGCCGAAGTCGTCGATGCAGACGGCCGGCACGTCCGTGTCCCTGGTGTCCAGCGAGAGGGAGACGAAGGGCAGCCCCCGGCGCTGCGTCATCTCGACGAGGAACTTGCGTCCGCTGCCGCTGAGCAGGAAGCCGTCCACGAGCGCGCTTTCGATGTTCCAGCCCGTCGGATGCTCCTCCGTCACGGAGACGAGCGCGAGGCCGGCCCCCCGGGCGTCGCAGACCTCGGCGACCTCGGTCAGGATCCGTCGCGCCCATGGGTCGCGGAACAGGTAGTCGAGCGGCTGGTCGGCGGCGAAGCCGATGGCGTTGACCTTGCCCGAGCGCAGCAGCCGCCCGGCGGGGCTGGGCCCCGCGTAGCCCAGGGCGCGCGCCGCCTCGCGCACGCGCTCGCGCACCTCGTCGCGCACGAGCTCGGGCCGGTTGAAGACGTTCGAGGCGGTGCCGTGGGACACCCCCGCCGCCTCTGCCACATCCTTGAGCCTGATCGTCTTGGTCATCTCTCGCGCGTCCCGCCGCTGCCTGGCCCAGCGGGAGCCAGCCCACCGTTTGAACCGATTCAAAAAAAGTCTTGACGAGATGGTAGCACCTGAGGTTGAATCGGTTCAAGTAGTGAGAACCTTACACGTCGTCGCATTCGCTTTGCTTGTTGGAGGCCGTTTTGGCTCAGCTAGGTGTCGTTGTTTCCCCGTCCCCTTGGGCCCAGGCCTATGTCGGCCTGCCCTACATCCTCGGCGTCGGCGAGTGCGCCCACAGGGCGGCCCTGGTCTGGCGCCAGGAGTTCGGCTTCGAGATCGAGCCTCCGCCGGCCCATGGCGACATGAGCGTCGCGCAGCGGCACATCGAGGCCGAGCTGGCCAAGCCCGAGTGGGTCCGGGTGCGCCGGCCCCTGGAAGGGGACGGGGTGGTGATGTGGAAGGGCGACCGCGTCTGCCACGTGGGCGTCTGGGTGGCGCCCGGCCACGTGCTCCACTGCACGCGCAAGGACGGCATGGTGCTGACGCCCGAGGAGGACCTGCCCAGCCAGGGGTTCCGGGTGTTCGGCTACTTCCGCCGGCAGGAGCAGCAGCCCATGGCCGCCTGAGGGGCGGGTCGGGCTGGCGCATGGGCCGGAGACCGAAGCCGCCGCGCGGCGTCGGCCCTGGGCGGGTCGCCTGAACCGGCCCGCCGCCTGACGCGTTGCGATGGCGCGGAGGCCAGGAAGCATGGACGAGCGCAAGGTCGAGACCGCCGCCGTGGCGGTCCGGGAGACGGCGGAGCAGACGCAGACCGCGGCGGAGAACGCCGCCAGCGCCGCCCAGCACGCGAGCGCGGCCGCGCGCCAGACGACGCAGGCCGCCAGCCGGACCTCCGCGGCGGCCGAGACCTCGGCCGTGGCCGCCCAGACCACGGCGCGGGCGGCCGTCATCACCAAGGACAGCGCCGAGCGGCGCACCGAGCTGGCCGGGGACCGCACGGTCTTCGCCGCCGAGCGCACCTATGCGGCCTGGGTGCGGACGGGCCTGGTGGGCCTTGCCGGGGGCATCGGCGCACGGGCGCTCCTCGACGGGCTGGTGCCGGACTGGATGGCGCTGGCCCAGGCCTCGGTGCTCATGCTGTTCGCCATCTTCTGCTTCATCGCGGGGGTCTGGCGGCAGCTCTTCAAGGTCGAGCCGGAGGCGCCCGACATCGACCGGCTGCCGGGCTGGCTGCTGATCGGCGTCAACCTGTTCCTGGCCCTGGTCGCCGCGACGGCCCTTCTCGGCATCTGGGCGGGCGGCCCGGCCTGAGATGGCCGACGGCCTCGCCGGTCGGGAAGGGGATTCCTCTCGGCGGGCGGCCCCAGCGGTGCCCCCTTGCCGCGAGCGTGGCGGACCCGAGCCAACTCGCGGTAGCGGAAGGAGGCGGGCGACCGGACGAGGGCCGGGAGCCCCGGGTGGACGACGCCGGGGATGGCCGGGCTCGGGGTGAGGGGCTCAGGTGAGGCGGGCCGCCCGGGGAGGGCTCACGAGCACCTCGGTCCCGCGGCCGTGTCGGTCCTCGCCCCAGGCGCCCGCAGGACCACGGCCGCCCGGCCCAGCCACACGCGAGCCACCGGCGTTCCGTCCGAGTCGCTGGGGCTGGGGTCGAACAGCCGCTCGCGGAGGGCGTCGTAGTCCCGCATGGCCTCGCCGAAGGCCAGCTCCGCCTCCGCGAGGTCCTTGGCGTCCGTCGCCCGCGCCTCCTCGAGGCGAAGGCCCGCCTCGTCCAAGTGGGCCAGCGCGTCGCCGTGGTCGCTCGGGTCCGTGGGCTCGGTCATGGTCATGCTCCTCCAGCGCGCACTGTTTCGGCAACTCGCTCACGGGTGTGATGGTTGCAGGCCCGGAACGGCGGGCGGGTCGCGCCGCCGAGCCACCACCGGCGGCAGCCCCCCGCCCCGTCCGGGAGCCTGCACAAGTCCGCAGGGGGGCCGGGCCATCCGAGGCTCCCGGAGGGCGGGCGCTCGGGGCGAACCCGCCCGGGCTGCGCAGGGTCGGCGAGCCGGTTCCGGCCGGCCCCCGATCCGCCTGCGAGGTGCGCTGCCGCATGGCGCCCCGCCGGGGACGCGGCGGCACTCCCGATCACCCCGTGGGTTCGACGACTCGCCGGGTCCGGGCCATCGCGCGACGCGGCCCTACCGCAGTCCTGGCGACTTGAACGCGGTGGCGACCCGGCCGGCGTTCTCGAAGATGGCCTTGGCCTCGGGGGCGGTGAACGCCGCGCAGGTCTTGATGTCGGAGGTCCCCCCGCCCGCGAGGGATGCGGCGGCGGCGGCCATCATCACGTCATGGCTCGGCGCCTCGGCGATGATGAGCCAGTCGTGCTCGCCGGTCGTCATGAACCAGTGAAGCAATCGGCCCCCAAGGGATTCGAAGAGCTCGGCCACGGGCCCGAAGCGATCCTCGGGGTTGCTGGTCATCCCCTGCACGGCGTCCTTGGTCCAGCAGCCTTGAGCGATGAAGGTCGGCATCACTTGGTCCTCCCACACGACACACGTCCATGAACCTACCACATCCGGCCCGTCCCGGAAGGGCGGAGCCCGCCGTGGGGAAGGAAGCGGGCGACGGCGATCCGTGCGGGCCGGGAGCGGCACGGGTTCCGGGGGGCGCGCGCCGGTGCGCCGGCATCGGCTCCGCCCGGGAGGCCGGCTCCCCGGAAGGCCGACCCGGGCCTCGGCTCCTCCGCACGCGCGCCGGGCGCGCCGGTCAGTGCGCCATGACGAGGGGCAGCGGCACCTCGGCCAGCATGTCCCGCGTGGTCCCGCCCAGGAGCATCTCGCGCAGCCGGGAATGCCCGTAGGCGCCGAGCACCAGCGCCTCGCAGCCGCGCTGGGCGGCGAAGTGGGCCAGGATGTCCGCCTTCCGCCGCTCGGTCCGGGCCAGCTCCGAGACCTCCGCCCGGATCCCGTGGCGGGAGAGCCAGAGCGAGAGCGCCTCCTCGGGCCCGGCCTGGTCGGGACCGTGGCCGCGCGGGCCGACGATGGCGATGTCCACCCGATCCGCCTGGCGCAGGAAGGGCATCGCGAACCGGGCGGCGCGAAGGGCCTCGTCGCTGCGGTTCCACGCGAGGCAGAGCCGGCGGAACGGGCGGCGCCAGTCGATGCCCTCCCGGTCCGGCACGACCAGCACGGGTCCGGCCGTGCCGAAGAGGAGGGCCTCTCCGATCAGCGGGGCCAGGTCGCCGCCCCCGGGTCCGTAGGGGCGGGCGGTGACGGCGAGGTCGCTGCAGCGCGCCGCCCTCGCGACCTCGGCGGACAGGTTGGGGCTGGCCACCGTCAGGCGCCGGACCCGGGTCCGCAGCGTCGGGGGCAGCGCGCGCTGCGCCCACTGCCCGAGAGCCATGGCGCGCTCGTGCGCGGCCGAGTAGTCGCTGTCCCGGACGAGCGCGGCGGCCCCCTCGATGGACATGGCGGCCATCGGCACGACCTCGACGCCCAGGCAGATCACGTCGAGATGCGCGTCCTCCCGCAGCGCGATCGCCACCGCGGCCTCCAGGGCGGGCGCGTCGGTGGCCTCGCTGCTCACGACGACGCTCAGGGACGTCAGGGTCATGGGGGCCTCCTTGCCTGAAGCCGCTCCGCCCCGCCTCCCACACCAACGCCACCTCGCACCCGCGCAGGCCCTCGGCCTCTCGGAAGGTAGGCCGCCGGACGTCGGGGGCCATCCGGCCGCCGAGCCGCGCCCGCGTGGCGACGCCGTCCTCGCCGGGCGCCGGCCCGACCGCCCGGTGCGCCGACCCCGGGCTCGTCCCGGGTCGGTGATCCGGCCTCCCTTACCCCTCGATCCGCGGGCCCATGATGGCCAGGGCCTGCTGGTAGACGCTGGCGGCGTTCCACTGGCCGAGGACGGCGAAGTTGGGCTCGCCCTGCTGGTAGCCGGCGCCGGGCTGCCAGCCCTTCTGCCGGAGGAAGTTGGCCGTCGAGGCCATGGCGTCGGCGAGGTCGGTCAGGTCCACGACCCCGTCGCCGTTCCCGTCCTGGCCGTATTGCAGGATGTTGCCGGGCAGGAACTGGGTGTGGCCCAGCTCTCCGTGCATGGCGCCCACCGAGTTGGGCGAGATGGAGCCACGGTCCACGAGCGCCAGCGCGGCGAGGGCATGGGGCTGGAAGAAGTCGGGGCGGCGGCAGTCGTAGGCCAGCGTGGTGATGGCCGAGAGGACGTTGGCGTCGCCCATGAAGTTGCCGAAGCCCGTCTCCATGCCGTGGATGGCGATCAGGATGCCGGCGGGGACGCCGTAGGCGGCCTCGAGCGAATCGTAGAAGGGGCGGTTGTTCTCGTACATCCGGCGGCCCTGGGAGACGATGGTGTCGGCGCCGCGGATGCGCATGAACTCGTCGAGAGGGTAGCGGAAGCTGTGCTGGTTGCGGTCGGCCGAGATCGTGCGGGTGGCGTAGGAGGTGCCGGCGAGGGCGTCGAGGCCCCGGCTCCCCACGCCGTTGGCGGCGGCGAGCTGGGCGAACTCCTGCTTCCAGGCCTCGAAGCCCGAGGCGTCGTTGCCGCAGGTCAGGGCCTGGGCGGCGGCGGGGAGGGCGAGGGCGGCGAGGAGAGCGAGAGGGCGAAGCAAAGGGGAACCTCCTTGTGGCGGCGGGGGATGCGGCTAGGTTGCAGCCCGGAACATGGCGCGGGTCAAGTCACCTTCCAGGGAAGCTGACGGCGCGTCGCCGGGATTGGGGGTCGGGGTGATCCGGGGCTTGCTGGTGGGCGCGATCCTCGCGCTGGTGCTGGGACTTGGGATCGGGCTGGGGATCGGGGCCTCGGGATGGTTGCCGGAATGGCTGCCGGTCGCGCGGCAGGAGTCCGCGCCGCCCGTGGCGCCGGTGCCTCCGGCCGAGCTCGTCGTGGCGCCGGAAGGGTCGGAGGAGCGGGCCAACATCGACCTGTTCCAGAGGGCGCGCGACAGCGTGGTCGCCATCTCGACCTCGGCCGCGCGGAGGGGGCTGTTCGGCGCGGCGACGACGGAGGTGCCGCTGGGGACGGGCTCGGGCTGGGTCTGGGACGGGGAGGGGCACATCCTGACGAACGCCCACGTGATCCAGGGCGCGAGCTCGGCCTCGGTGCAGCTCGCCGACGGGCGGGCCTTCGACGCGCGGCTCGTGGGGGCGGACACGGTGCACGACCTCGCGGTGCTGCAGATCGAGGGGGAGGACCTGCCCGCGCCGCTGAGCCTCGCGCCGCCCGAGCCGCCGCAGGTGGGGACCAAGGTGCTGGCGATCGGCAATCCCTTCGGCCTCGACTGGACGCTGACGACGGGCATCGTCTCGGCGCTGGAGCGGGAGCTGCCGGGCGACCAGGCGGGGGCGATCCGGCGGGGGCTGATCCAGACGGACGCGGCGATCAACCCGGGGAACTCGGGCGGGCCGCTGCTCAACTCGGCGGGGCAGGTGATCGGGGTCAACACGGCGATCTACTCGCCGTCGGGGGGCAGCGCGGGGATCGGCTTCGCGATCCCGGCGGCGACGGTCGGCCGGGTGGTGCCGGAGCTGATTCGGACGGGGCACTACAGCCCGCCGACGCTGGGACTCCTCTTCGACGCGCGGATCAACTCGGCGGTGAACCGGCAGGGGCTGGACGGCGTGCTGGTGCTGGACGTTCCCAGGGGATCGGAGGCCGAGACGGCGGGCGTCGAGGCCGCGCAGTTCACCCGCGACGGGCGGATCGTGCCGGGGAGCGTCATCACCGCCGTCGAGGGGGAGCCGGTGGCGACGCTGGACGACCTCCTCGCCGACATCGACGCGCGCCAGCCGGGCGAGGAGGTCGCGGTGACCTTCGAGACCGGGGGCAAGGAGACGACCGTGGAGATGGCTCTCGTGGCCGGGGAGTAGGCGTGGGCCTTCGGAGCGTGGCGGATGCCTGACTACCTTCTCCTGGCGGGCGCGGCCTTCGGCGCGGGCGTCCTCAACACCGTGGCGGGCGGGGGGACCTTCCTGACCTTCCCGGCGCTGGTCCATGCGGGGCTTCCGGTGGTGGCCGCCAACGCCACGAGCACGGTGGCGGTGTTCCCGGGCTACCTGTCCGGGGCGCTCGGCTTCCGGCGGGAGATCGCGCGCATGGAGCGGAGGGCCTTGCTGCGCACCGCGCTCGCCTCGGCGGCGGGGGGGCTGATCGGCTCGCTCCTGCTCCTCGTCACCTCGAACGAGGCCTTCGCGGCGGTGGTGCCCTTCCTCCTCGCGATGGCGACGCTGATCTTCGCCTTCGGGGACCGGGTGCAGGCCTGGGCGCGGCGGCACCGGCCGGGGCTGGTGCAGGGGCCCTTGGGCACGGTGCTGGTCTCCGTCTACGGGGGCTACTTCAACGGCGGGCTGGGGATCGTGCTGCTGGCGCTGTTCTCGCTCCAGGGGATGCGGGACCTCGACGCCATGAACGGGCTGAAGATGGGGCTGTCGTTCCTGCTCTCCGTGGTCTCGGTGGCGACCTTCGCGGTGGCGGGGCTGGTGGCCTGGCCGGAGGCGGCGGTGATGATGGTGGCGTCCACGGCGGGAGGCTACCTCGGCGCGCCGCTCGCCCGCGCGCTGCCGAGGGGGGTGGTGCGCGGGGTGGTGATCGCGGTGGGGGTGGTGATGAGCGCGGTGTTCTTCTGGCGGCTGTAGGCCGCCGGGCCGGATCGGCGTAGGGTGCGCTTCAGCGCACCACGTTGCGCGAGCCGCACTCCTGGCATGGTGCGCTGAAGCGCACCCTACGGGGATTTGTCTGGCTTTCCCCACTGGAAGGGACGCTCGCCCTTGGACGCCGCCTCGACGATGGCGGCGACCTTGGCGGCGCGGGTCTCAGGGCGCCTGGCGTTCAGCAGCAGTTCGAGGACGCCGCGCTTCACCGACCTCGGATAGGCGTCCCAGGCCGCGCGGGCGCCCGCCCCGCCGAGGGCGCTCGCGAGGTCGGGCGGGACCTCCAGCGCCTCGACGGCGTCGAGCGCGGTCCAGGTGCCGTCCGCCTTGGCGCGGTCGATGACGGCGCGGCCCATGGGGGTCATCAGGCCCTCGGATTCGAGGCGCTCGACCAGGGACTTGTTGAAGCGGCTCCAGTTGGAGCCCGGCTTGCGCGGGCTGATCCAGAGCATCGAGCGCCGCTCGTCCTTCCCGCGCGTGAGGCTGTCCACCCAGCCATGGGCGAGACATTCCATCACGACCTCCTCCCCGGAGACGTAACGCTCGCCCTCGGACTTCTTGTGGGTGACGAGCCAGATTCCGGCGGGGCGGGCGTGGTTCGCGGAGAGCCAGGCGCGCAGCCCGGCGCGGGAGAGGACCTCCACCTCTTCGGCGTCGTCGAGCGGTCGCTTGGCCATCCTGTCCCTCTGGCCCGCAGGCTAGGACGAGGCGCCGCAGGGGTCCAGCCTTGTCCCGGGGGCGCCCCGGGGGTATCCCCTGGCGCGTTTCAGGAGACCTGCCATGGCCCGAGCCCCCCGGAAATCCGACGAGGACCGCCCGACCTCCAAGCGCGTCGGCGCGCTGGTCGCGCTCTGGCCCTTCCTGCGGCCCTACGGGGGCATGATGCTGCTGGCGCTGCTGGCGCTGGCGCTGACGGCCTCGGTGTCGCTGGTGCTGCCCATCGCGGTCAGGCGGGTGGTGGACAACTTCGGGATCGCCGAGGCGCAGCTCCTCGACAAGTACTTCGGCGCGGCGATGGGGATCGTGGCGCTGCTCGCCGTTGGGACCGCGATGCGCTACTACCTCGTGACCCGGCTGGGGGAGCGGGTGGTCGCGGACATCCGCACCGCCGTCTTCGACCGCATGATCGGCATGAGCCCCGCCATCTACGAGCGGCTGATGACCGGCGAGGTGCTGTCCCGCATCACCACGGACACGACGCTGATCCTGTCCGTCATCGGGTCGTCGGTGTCGGTGGCGCTGCGGAACGTGCTGATCCTGATCGGGGGGATGGCGCTTCTGCTCTGGACCTCGGCCAAGCTCACGGGGCTCGTGCTGCTGCTGGTGCCGGTCATCATCGTGCCGATCGTTCTGCTCGGGCGGAGGCTGCGGGGCCTGTCGCGCGAGAACCAGGACTGGATCGCGGCCTCCTCGGGCGCGGCATCGGAGTCGCTGCTGTCCGCGCAGACGGTGCAGGCCTTCACCGCCGAGGGGCCGACCCGCCTGCGCTTCCGCGACCTGACGGAGAAGAGCTTCCTGTCGGCCAAGTCCCGCATCGGCGTGCGCGCGGTGATGACGGCCATCGTGATCTTCCTGATCTTCGCGGGCGTGGTGGGCGTCCTCTGGATCGGGGCGCGCGACGTGGAGTCGGGCGCGATGACGGTAGGCGCGCTGGTGCAGTTCGTGATCTACGCGATCATGGTGGCGGGCGCGGTGGGGGCGCTGACCGAGATCTGGGGCGAGGTGCAACGCGCCGCCGGGGCGACCGAGCGTCTGGCCGAGCTGCTGTCGCTCGCGGACACGGTGCAGGACCCCTCGCGCCCCGTGCCGGTGCCGAGCCTGCGGACGAGCGACCTGCGCTTCGAGGGCGTGACGTTCCACTACCCGACCCGGCCCGACCGGAGCGCGCTGAACGGCGTCTCGCTGACCGTGCGGCCGGGCGAGACGGTAGCGCTGGTGGGGCCGTCGGGGAGCGGTAAGACGACCGTGATCCAGCTCCTCCTGCGGTTCTGGGACCCGCAGGCGGGCCGGGTCACGGCGGGGGGCGTGGACCTGCGGGACGTGAGCCGCGCCGACCTGCGGGCGCAGATGGCCATCGTGGCGCAGGACGCGGTGATCTTCGCCGACACGGCGCGGGCCAACATCCGCTTCGGGCGGCCCGACGCCACGGATGCGGAGGTCGAGGCCGCCGCCCGCGCCGCCGCCGCGCACGACTTCCTGAGCGCCCTGCCGGAGGGCTACGACACCTATGTGGGCGAGCGGGGGGTGATGCTCTCGGGCGGGCAGAAGCAGCGCATCGCCATCGCGCGGGCGATCCTGCGGGACGCGCCGGTGCTGCTCCTCGACGAGGCGACCTCGGCGCTGGACGCGGAGAGCGAGCGCGCGGTGCAGCAGGCGGTGGAGCGGCTCGCGCAGACGCGGACCACGATCATCGTGGCGCACCGGCTCGCCACCGTGAAGCGGGCCGACCGGATCGTGGTGCTGGACGAGGGGCGCGTCGTGGCCGAGGGGACGCACGACGAGCTCGTGGCGCAGGGCGGGCTCTATGCCCGGCTGGCGCGGCTGCAGTTCACCGAAGGGCTCGCGGCGGAATAGCTTCGGGCCGGGCTTGCGCGGCCCGGTTCGCCCTCCCATTGTCGGACCAAGAGGGGTCGCAGAGGCCCGCGACAGGGGGGAGACGGGCATGGCCTTTGCCGGGCTCGCGGACAGCGCCGCCATCGAGGCGGAGGGCCCGTGGGAGGCGCGCGACCTCCCCCGCACGACCTGGGGCGTCCTGAGCCGCACCGCGAGCCGCGTCCCCGACCGCCCGGCGCTGACCTTCCAGCTCCTCTCCGACCCGAAGGCCCATGCCGAGACGCTGAGCTGGCGCGAGCTTCAGGCGCGCGTGGCGCAGGCGGCGAACCTGTTCCGCTCCCTGGGCGTGGGGGAGGGGGACACGGTCGCCTACCTCCTGCCCAACTGCACCGAGGTCGCGCTAGCCTATCTCGGCGGGCAGGTGGCCGGGATCGTGAACCCGATCAACCCGCTCCTCGATGCCGAGCAGATCGCGGGCATCCTGCGCGAGACCAAGGCCAAGGTCCTCGTGACGCTGAAGGCCTTCCCCAAGACCGACGTGCCGCAGAAGGCAGCGCAGGCGGTGGCTCTCGCGCCCAACGTCGAGACCGTGCTGGAGGTGGACCTGCGGCGGCACCTGACGGGGGTGAAGAAGCTCCTCGTGCCGCTGCTGCGCCCGAAGAACCCCGTGACGCACAAGGCCCGGGTGCTCGACTTCCACCGCGAGGCGATGCGGCAGCCGAGGGAACTGCGGTTCCCGGACAGCGCGGGGGACCGCGTCGCGGCCTACTTCCACACTGGCGGGACGACGGGGCTGCCCAAGCTTGCGCGGCATCGCTACCGGGGGCTGATCTACAACGGCTGGGTGGCGCACCGGCTGCTGTTCACCGAACAGGACACGATGATCGTGCCGCTGCCGATGTTCCACGTCTTCGCGGCGGTGGTCTGCATGGGGGCGAGCGTCGCCTCGGGCGCCCATGTCGTGCTGCCGACGCCGCAGGGCTACCGGGGCGAGGGGGTCTTCGACAACTTCTGGAAGCTGATCGAGCGCTGGCGCGTGACCTTCGTCATCACCGTGCCGACCGCCATCTCGGCGCTGATGCAAAGGCCGGTGGACGCCGACATCTCCTCGCTCAAGCTTGCCTTCTCGGGGTCCGCGCCCCTGCCGGTGGAGCTCTTCAACCGCTTCGAGGCGGCGGCGGGCCTCACGGTGATCGAGGGCTACGGCCTGACCGAGGCGACCTGCCTCGTGTCGGTCAACCCGCCGCAGGGGGAGCGGAAGGTGGGCTCCATCGGCGTGCCCTTCCCCTACACCCGCGTCCGCATCATCGACCCCCACACGCAGATGGACTGCCTCGAGGACGAGGTAGGGGAGATCTGCGTGTCGTCGCCCGGCGTCTGGGGCGGGAACGTCTACACCGAGGGGGCGAAGAACGCCGAGATCTTCTATCCCGGCGAGGACGACGCGCCGGAATGGCTGCGGACCGGGGACCTCGGGCGGCGGGACCATGACGGCTATCTCTGGATCACCGGGCGGGCCAAGGACATCATCATCCGGGGCGGGCACAACATCGACCCCGCGCAGATCGAGGACGCGCTCTGCGGCCATCCGGCGGTCGCCATGGCCGGGGCCATCGGCCAGCCCGACGCCCATGCGGGCGAGGTGCCCTGCGTCTACGTCGAGTTGGTGAAGGACGCGACCGCCACCGAGGCGGAGCTCTTGGAGCACGCCCGCGCCCACGTCCGCGAGAGGGCGGCGCAGCCCAAGCACCTCGAGGTGCTCGACGAGCTGCCCAAGACCGCCGTGGGCAAGATCTTCAAGCCGGACCTTCGGAAGCGCGCCATCAAGCGGGTCTACGACCGGGCGCTCACTGACGCGGGCCTGCCGGCCGAGGTGGCGGAGGTGGTCGAGGACCGCAAGCTCGGCCTCGTGGCGCGGCTGCGGCCCATGGGCGAGGTGACGGACGAGGCGGTGGACCGGGCGCTCGGCCCCTTCACGCGGCCCTGGACCTGGGTGGAGTAGCGTGCCCTCGGAGGGTTTCGTCGGGAGGATGGGGCTGGGGCGCTTCCTGCGGCACGGAGCGCGGGCGGACGCCGCCATGCCCATCGGGGCGCCGCCCGCGAACGTGGCGCCGCCGGGACCCATGATGGCGGCCTATCGGCGGGACGGGAGCGCGCTGGCGCGGCTGGAGCCGGAGGAGCCGTTGCGCGCGGCCGTCTGGGTGGACCTCTACCGCCCCGACGAAGCGTTGTCGGCGCGCGTGAAGGCGGAGCTGGGCGTGGAGGTCCCGACGCTCGAGGACATGGAGGAGATCGAGGTCTCGAACCGGCTCTACCGCGAGGAGGGGCTGGAGGTGATGACGGCGATCCTGCCCGGCGCCCTGCCGAACGGCGCGCAGGATTCGGGACCGGTGACGTTCCTGCTCGGCCCCGAGCGGCTCGTGACCGTGCGGCACCACGCGCCCCGGCCCTTCGAGACCTATCCGCAGCGCGCGGACCGCTCCTCCACGGGCTGCGGCTCGACCGACCGGCTGTTCCTGGGGCTGATCGAGGAGATCGTGGCGCGGCTCGCGGACCACGTCGAGGCGTCGGACCGGGCGCTCGACGCGCTGGCGGCGCGCATCTACGCGGGGACGGAGCAGTCGCTGACGCAAGCCGAGCTGGAGCAGGCGCTGAAGGCCACGGGGCGGCAGGGCGAGGTGCTGGCGCGGGTGCGGCTGGGCCTCCTGACCCTGGAGCGGATGCTGTCGGTCTTCGGGCTCTGGTCCGACGCGCGGGGCGAGGGGAAGGCGCTGCGGCCGCACCTCAAGTCCACGATGCGAGACCTGCAGGCGCTGGAGGAGCACGCCGACTTCCTGTCGGGACGGGTGGGCCTCGCCACTGACACGACGCTGGGAATGGTGAACCTGTCGCAGAACCAGACGGTGCGCATCCTCTCGGTGGTGGCGACGCTGTTCCTGCCGCCGACGCTGATCGGCACGATCTACGGCATGAACTTCCACTTCATGCCGGAGCTGGACGAGGTCTGGGGCTATCCCATCGCACTGGTCGCCATGCTGATCTCGGCGCTGGCGAGCTGGGCCTACTTCAAGTGGAGGGGTTGGCTGTAAGGGGCGGCGTCCCATCGGGCTGGATCGGCGCGATCGGATCGGGCGCGGTGCTCGCCGCGCTTTTCCTCCCGCCATCAACGCTTCCTTAACCTTTCGCTGCCATGGTGGTCCCGTCCCTGGGTCGCCGCCCGGCGGGGTAGGGGAAGTTGCGTCCTCCGCCCGGTCGGTCCCTTGGCGGATGAAGTCCCGCTCAGTCCTTGTACGGGTCCACGTCGCCGGGGCCCGCCATGACCACGCCGAAGGGGTGGAGGACGTGCTCGATCTCCACCGTGCCCGCGTGCTCCGATAGGACCTCGGGCAGGCGGCGGTAGGCCTGCGGCGCCTCGTCGAGGTCGCCGCCGACGAGCGCGACGCCCTTCCGGGCGAGCCAGGCGCGCATCTCGTCCCCGTCCACGCGCGGCGGACGGATCACGCGGCCCGTGCGGCGGTCCACCTTGCCCCGCGCGTCCGAGCGGGACATGACCCGGCCCGCGCCATGGACGGTCGAGTAGAGGGCGCGGACGCTGCCGGGCGATTCGACGCCGCGCAGGATCACCGCGTCGTCGCCCATGGAGCCGCCGACGAAGCCGCGCTGGCCGGGGAAGGCGGGTGTCGCGCCCTTGCGGACGACCCAGAGGTCGCGGCCGCCGTGGCGTTCCCTCCAGCAGAAGTTGTGGTGGTTGTGGACCTCGTCCGTGACCGCCCCGCCGATGATCCGCCGGACGCGCTCCACCACCCAGTCGCGGCCCGCGTAGGCGTAGAGGCCGCCGAGATCCACGCCGGCCATGTAGCCCTGCCCGGCGGCGCTGGAGGCCGGGAGGAGGGCGGGCGGCGCGAGCATGTTGCCGCTGGCCTTGGCCGCCGCGAGGTACTTGGTCGTGATCTTGTGGCCGAGCCCCCGCGAGCCGAAGTGGACGCCGATCCAGACGAAGCCCTCGTCGTCGTGGAAGAGGTCCACGTAGTGGTTCCCCCCGCCCACGGTGCCAAGCTGATCGCGGGCCAGCTTCCTGAGGTCGGTCACTCCGGCGGCTTTCCAGAGGTCGGACTCGAACAGCGGGTCGTCCACCTTCTCCTTGTTGGCGCGGCCCATCCCGAAGCTGATCGTCCGCGCCACGTCCCGCAGGATCGTGTCCGCCCGCGCCTCGATGTCCTCGAACCGGGTATCGAGCCGCACCGCCTTGTTCCCGCAGGCGATGTCGTAGCCCACGCCGCTGATCGAGATGTGCTCCTCGTAGCCCACCACGCCGCCGATCGGGTGGTTGTAGCCCAGGTGCCCGTCCGCGCAGAGCACCCCCGCCGCCGCCGAGCCCGTGGCGAGGCAGGTCTCCATCTGCGCGAGCGTGTTCTCGTTGTGCCGTCCGAATATGGCGAGCGGAGCGGACATGTAGCCTCCGTGGGTCGGGAGCGGAAGGTAGGGGCGGTGCGCCTCGCGTCATGGGGGACGCGCCCCGAGATGACCCGGGCACCTCCACAATTCCGCCATGCCGGTCCCCCCTCCATGGCGTGGCGCCCCGCGACCAGGCGCCGGAATGCGATCCAGGGCGGAGAGAGGCAGGAGATGGGCGAGACCGGAGCTACTATGGGCGCCGTCTTTCGCCTGAAGGCGTCGACCGTCGGTGTGCTGATCGGAATCCTTTCGGTCGGGGTCATCGGCCTGGCGATACAATACGAGGCCAAGTATCTCGCGGGCTCCTCGCCCACCCTGGCGGAGTTCGACATCTTCCGCTTGGTCGGGCGGCTGGCCTGGGAGGGTCGGGTCGCCGAGGCCTATTCCTTCGAGGTCTTCCACGCCATGCAGAAGGCGCTGGGGGACGGCCTGACCTCGATGCCCTGGACCTATCCGCCGCCCTTCGACCTCGTGGCGGCGGCGCTGGCGCTGGCGCCGGTCGGGCTGGCCTATCTGGGCTTCGTCGGATCGACGCTGGCGGTCTTCCTTCTCGTCCTGAGGCGCCTGGCGGGCCCGGCTTTCTCGGCGGTTCTCGTCTGCCTCCTGCCGGTCCTGGCGCTCAACCTTCTCGTGGGCCAGAACGGCTGCCTGACCGGCGCGCTGGTCGGCCTCTTCGCGCTGCTGGCGCTGGAGGGGAAGCACCGCGCTGGGGTGCCTCTCGGGCTCATGGTGGTCAAGCCGCATTTGGCGCTGGGGCTCGGGGCGCATCTGCTCCTTGCCCGGCGCTGGGGCTGGCTCGGGGCGGCGGCGGCGGCCGCGGCGGGAATGATGGCACTCTCGACCCTGGCCTTTGGGCCGGGGATATGGACGGCCTTCCTCATGGGCCTGCGCGAATCCGGGCAGCTCCTCGCGTCGGGGGCATATACGATGCATCGCATGACCTCGGTCTACGCGGGGCTGCGCAGCTTCGGAGTCGGCGCCGAGCTGGCGCTGGGCATCCATGCCGGCGTGGCGCTGGCTGTTCTGGCCATGGCGCAGGCGGCGCACATACGGGGCTGGCGGGCGGAGAGGGTGCTCGCCGTCGCCCTCCTCGCCACGCTGCTGGGAAGCCCCTACAACTACGACTACGACCTGCCGATCCTGGGCGTGGCCCTGGCGCTGGTCTTCCGTGGTCCCCTTGAGGTCTCATCGAGGCGTCTCGTGGGCGTCATCGTGCTGCTCGTCCTCTTCACGGGGGCCTATCCGCTGGCGATCAGCGAGATGTCGGAGGATGGGCTCCTTCGAACCTGGCTGACTCGGGACGGGCATATCCTGGCGCTGGCGCCCTTCTCCTTCCTGGTCCTTGCGGCCCTCCTCGTGGGCATGATGTGGCGGGAGGAGCGCGCGAGCGCGGCGGGGGCGGCTCCGCCCGGCCCTGACCTGACGGCCCCTGGCCCGAGGATGGGCCCAGCCGCGCCCCATTCGGGCCACGATCCCTGGCCAGACTGTTTCCGAGGGGCGCCGGCCGAAGGAACGCGCCTCGGACGAGAGTCAGGACGGTGGGCGCATGAACGACAGGGTTCTCGTGATCGATCTGGACGGCACGCTGGTCCGGACGGACATGCTCTTCGAGACCTTCTGGTCGGCGCTGGGCCGAAGCTGGACCGCGCCGGTGCTCGCGCTGCGCAGCCTGCTCGTCTCGGGCCGCTCGGCGCTCAAGGCGGCGCTGAGCAAGGCCGGCCCGGTCGAGGTCGCCTCGCTGCCCTACAACGACGAGGTGCTGGACTACATCCGGGACTGGCGCGCGCGGGGTGGGCGGACGGCGCTGGTCACCGCCTCGCACCAGGATCTCGCCGATCAGGTAGCCGAGCATCTGGGCATCTTCGACGAGGTGCACGGCTCGGACGACGCCTCGAACCTCAAGGGGGAGCGGAAGGCCACGTTCCTCGAGTCGCGCTTCGGGCCGGGGCGCTTCGACTACATGGGCGACGCGCCCGCCGATCTGCCGGTCTGGGAGAAGGCCCACAAGGCGGTCGCCGTGGGAGCGCCGCGCTCGGTCCGGACCCGCCTCGCCGGACTCGGGCGGGAGGTGGAGCACCTTCGCGCGGGGACGCCGGCGCTGAAGGGCTATCTCCGCGCGCTGCGGCCGCACCAGTGGCTCAAGAACCTGCTCGTGGTGCTCCCGCTGCTGGCCTCGCACCGGGTCACGCCGGAGCTCCTCGGGGCGGCGCTGCTGGCCTTCGTGGCCTTCAGCCTGGTGGCGTCGAGCGTCTACGTGCTGAACGACCTCCTGGACCTGCAGGCGGACCGGGCGCATCCCAGGAAGCGCAACCGGCCCTTCGCCTCGGGTGCGGTGCCCATCGCGCACGGGACGGCGATGGCGCCGGTGCTGATGCTGATGGGCTTCCTCGCGGCGGTGCCGCTGGGGGGCAAGTTCGTCCTCTGCCTGTCGGCCTACTGGCTCGCCACCACGGCCTATTCGCTGATGCTGAAGCGGATCGCGGTGCTCGACATCGTGGTCCTCGCCGGGCTCTACACGCTGCGGATCGTGGCGGGGGCGCTGGCGACGGGCATCCCGCTGTCGGTCTGGCTCCTCGCCTTCTCGGTGTTCTTCTTCTTCGCGCTGGCGGCCGTGAAGCGTCAGGCCGAGCTTGCCGGGCAGGCGGGCGACGCCGGGACCGGCCTGCGCGGGCGCGGCTATCGGGTTGGCGACCTGCAGCTCGTGTCGAACATGGCGACCTCCTCGGGCTACGTCTCGGTCCTCGTGCTCGCACTCTACGTGAACTCGCCGGCGGTGCTGGGGCTCTACTCGAGCCCGGCGCTCCTCTGGGGCATCTGCCTCGTGCTGCTGTTCTGGCTGAGCCGGGTGATGATGCTGACCCACCGGGGCGAGATGCACGACGATCCCGTGGTCTTCGCCGCGACGGATCGGGTGAGCCAGCTCTGCATCCTGCTCTGCGCCGCGCTGGGCTTTGGCGCGGTCCTGGTCTGACGATGCTGCGCCTCGTCGCCAGCTACGCGGGCTTCGCGCTGCTCGCCACGGCCGTGAATCTCGGGACGCAGCGTGTCCTCTTGGGCGACTCGGCATCGCCACTGCGCTTCTTGGTCGCGCTGGTGGCGGGGACGCTGGCGGGGATGGCGGTCAAGTACGTGCTGGACAGCCGCTGGATCTTCCGCGCCGGGCCGACCTCCGCCGCGACGCACGGCAAGCGGATCGGGAAATATGCCGGGACCAGCGTGGTCACGACGCTGGTCTTCTGGGGCTCGGAGGCCGCATTCTTCGCCGTCTCGCCCACGCAAGGCTCGCGCGAGGCGGGGGCGCTCCTGGGCCTCGCGGTGGGCTACGTGCTGAAGTATCACCTCGACCGGCGGCTCGTGTTCCGGGCCGCGCCGGGGGAGGGGCTGGCATGATGCTCTCGGGCTGGGGCCGATTCCCGCGGCAGGAGTGCCGGACCTCGCGGCCGAGGGACGAGGCGGAGCTGCGGGCGGCTCTGGCGCAGGGCGGGGCCATCGCGCGGGGGAACGGACGGAGCTACGGGGACAGCGCGCTCTCGCCCCGCAACACGGTCGACATGCGCGGCTGGAGCCGGATGCTGGACTTCGAGCCGGACACAGGGCGGCTGGTGGCCGAGGCGGGGGTCGTGCTGGGGGACGTGGTCGCGGCCTTCCTGCCCCGGGGCTGGTTCCCGTCCGTCACGCCGGGGACCAAGTTCGTGACGCTGGGCGGCATGATCGCGGCGGACGTGCACGGGAAGAACCACCACCGGGACGGCTCCTTCGGGGCCTTCGTGGACTGGATCGACGTCATGGGGCCGGACGGCGAGGTCACGCGCTGCTCGCGGGACGAGAGCCCGGACCTCTTCCACTGGACGCTCGGCGGCATGGGCCTGACGGGCGTGATCCTGCGGGCGGCCTTCCGGCTGCGGCGGGTGGAGTCGGCCTGGATCCGGCAGACCATGGTCCCCGCGCCGGGCCTCGACGCCGCCATCGACGCCATGGAGGCGGCGCGGGACTCGACCTACTCCGTCGCCTGGATCGACTGCCTGAGCCGGGGCGAGGCGCTGGGCCGCTCGCTCGTCATGCTGGGCGAGCACGCGGCCTGGGACGACCTCGACCGCACGCGCCGCGACGCGCCCTTCGTGATCCCGGAACGGCGGCGGCTCCGGGTGCCAATGGACCTGCCGAGCGTGGTGCTCGGCGGCGCGTCGCTCAGGGCCTTCAATGCGCTCTACTACCGGAACGGGGCAAGGAAGCGGGGCGAGAGCCTCGTGGACTGGGACGGCTTCTTCTATCCGCTGGACGCGATCCACGACTGGAACCGGATCTACGGGCGGCGGGGCTTCGCGCAGTTCCAGTGCGTGCTGCCGCTCGACGCCTCGCGCCACGGGATGCGGGCGCTCCTGCGCGCCATCTCGGACGCGGGGACGGGCTCGTTCCTCGCGGTGCTGAAGCGGCTCGGGCCGGGAGGGGCGGGGATGTCCTTCCCGATGGAGGGCTACACTCTGGCGCTCGACTTCCCGGTGACGGAGGCGAACCTCAGGCTGCTCGACGGGCTCGACCGGATCGTGCTCGACCATGGCGGGCGGTTCTACCTTGCGAAGGACAGCCGCATGACCCGCGCCACGCTGCGCCGCGCCGACCCGCGCGCCGACCTCTTCCAACGCCTGCGACAGGAGCTTCGGATGACCCCCAGTTTCGCCTCGGCGCAATCGGAAAGGCTGGGGCTGTGACCCGGCCGGCGGTGCTGATCCTCGGCGGGCGCTCGGACATCGGGCTCGCCATCGCGCGGCGCTTCGCGGCGGACGGGCATCCGATCCAGCTCGCGGCGCGGGACGCCGCCGGGCTGGAGGCCGACAGGCGCGACATCGAGCTGCGGCACCGGGTGGCGGTGTCGCTCCACGATTTCGACGTGCTGGACACGGGCAGCCACGCGGCGCTCCTCGACGGCTTGCCGGCGCTGCCGGGGATCGCCGTCTGCGTGGTGGGGCTGATGGGCGAGCAGGCGGAGTCCGAGCGCGACCCCCTCGCCGCCGCGCGGGTGATGCGGAGCAACTACGAGGGGCCGGCGCTGATCCTGGCGGAGCTCGCCAACCGCTTCGAGGCGCGGGGCTCGGGGACGCTGGTCGGCGTGAGCTCGGTCGCGGGCGAGCGGGGACGCAGGAAGAACTACGTCTACGGCTCGGCCAAGGCGGGGTTCACGGCCTTCCTGTCGGGGCTGCGGAACCGGCTGGCCGGCAAGGGGGTCCACGTCGTGACGGTGCTGCCGGGCTTCGTTGCGACGCGGATGACGGCGGGGATGGACCTGCCGGCCAAGCTCACCGCCGCGCCGGAGGAAGTGGCGGCCAGCGTGGAGCGTGCGGTCGCGCGGGCGCGGGACGTGGTCTACGTCCGCCCGGTGTGGGCTCTGGTCATGGGGATCATCCGCGCCATCCCCGAGTCGCGCTTCAAGCGGATGGACATCTAGGCCTTCTCGGGCGGCGGAAAGCCGCCCTCATGGAGGCCGGTGGCCCGGGCGGCGCAGGCGGCCTCTGGGGACCCGCGCCGCGAACGCGAGTGAGTGCCCATCGGCGCGCCCTGGCGGCGTGATCTCGTCGCGGGACAGCAGGATGACGGTGGCGCCGCGCGCGGGGCCAGTGCCACGGCGCCGCAGCGGATCGCGAGGATGCGTTCCCCGGCGACGTCGAGCATGGGTCCTGCTTTCCATCGGAGAGCTTGTCTGACAACCTGGCTGGCCCGACGAGGGCTCCGCGCCGGCACGGGTCGGGGGCGGAGGCGGCTGCCGGACCGTCCCGAGTCTGGCTGAGCGACGCAGGCGAGACGGGAGCGCGGCGACGGAGGCGTTGCGGGACGGCCGCGGGGTGGCGTAGGGGATGCGGGACGACATCCTCGCGCCCGTGGAGCCCGAGGGGCTGCGGCCCGGCGACCGCATCCCGACCGAGGCCGCGCTCAGGCAGCGCTTCGACGGCTCGCTTCACGACCCGCTCGGCGCCTTCGGGAGCCGGCCCCGGATATCGGCGGCCAAGATGGGGGCGGTCCTGCTGCCTAAGGCGGTGGCGGAGCGGCGCGACCTGCGCGACGTCGGGCCGGCATCGGTGATCGAGGCGATGGCCCTCACGCGGGCGGGCCGGCGGCTGATCCGCGCGGAGGACCAGCACAAGGACAGCCACTCCGCCTTCGACGCCGCCCGTACGGAGCCGACCCTACGTCACCGGCGGATTTTCGTTGACAGATGTCAGACGACATTGTCCGATCGGGACGTGATCCGCCGGCAGAGCGGACGCCTGGGAGCGCAGCACGATAGCGGACCGGACCGCCGGCCTTCGGGCCGGACCGTTCCGTTGCGCCTTCCGGGCCGGTCAACGATCCAACAGGAGGACTGCATGAGGACATCCCTTTCCCTCGCGTTCACGGTCGCGGCGGCGCTGCTCGCGGGCGTCGCGCAGGCTGGCGAGACGCTCGACCGCGTGACGCAGAACGGGGCCATGGTGGTGGCCACCAACAGCGGCTGGCCTCCCCAGAGCTTTCTCGACGACAGCAACCAGCTTGTGGGCTTCGACATCGACGTGGCGACCGAGATCGCCAAGCGGCTGGGCGTGACCGTCAGCTTCGAGACTCCCGACTGGGCGGTGATGACCGGCGGCCACTGGGCCGGGCGCTACGATCTCGCCGTGGGCTCGGTGACGCCGACCAAGGCGCGGGCGCAGGTGATCGACTTCCCGGCGGTCTACTACTACAGCCCCTACGTCTTCGTCGTGCACCAGGACAGCGCGACGGACAGCCGCGACGACCTGAACGGCAAGGTGATCGGCGTCGAGACCGCGACCACCTCCGAGGACTACGTCAACCGCCGGCTGGAGATCGACGCGCCCGGCGTGCCGCCCATCGAATACACGCTCGAGCCCGCCGAGGTGCGGACCTACGCCGACTCCATGCTGCCCTTCGACGACCTGCGGCTCGGTGACGGGGTGCGGCTCGACGCGGTGATCGCGCCGGAGCAGACGGCGCTCAACGCGATCAAGAACGGCTATCCTCTCAAGGTGATCGAGGGCGACTACGCCTTCCGCGAGCCGCTGGTGGTGGTGGCCGACAAGGGCGACGCGGAATGGGACGCCCGCATCGCGGAGATCGTGCAGTCGATGAAGGACGATGGCACGCTCGCCCAGCTCACGACCAAGTGGTACGGCCAGGACTACAGCGCCGACTGAGCCCGGCGGCCTGGGGCCGTTCCGAAGATGCGATCCGCCCCAGGCAGGACCCCCATGGACTACATCGACAGCTACTATCGCCGCTCCCTCCGGGACCCCCGGCCGAGACCGCGCCTCGAGGGGCGCGTCGAGGCCGAGGTCTGCGTGGTGGGCGGCGGCCTCGCCGGGGTGACGGCGGCCTACGCCCTCTCGCGGATGGGGAAGGACGTGGTCCTCCTGGAAGGCGAGCGGGTCGGCTGGGGCGCCTCGGGACGCAACGGCGGCTTCGTGAGCCCCGGCTTCGCGACGGGGCGCGGCAACATCGCCCGGCGCGCGGGGAAGGACGGGGCGGCGGCGCTGCACCGCCTGTCCATCGAGGGGATGCGCTTCGTGCGCGACCGGATCGACGCGCTGGGGATCGAGGGCGCCGACCCGGTCCACGGCATCCTGAGCGCGCTCCGCCACGACGGCGGGGACTCGCTGAAGGAGGACCGCGACACCCTCGCGCGGGAGTTCGGCTACGAGGTCGAGTTCCTTCCCACCGGGAGCGTGAGGGAGAGGCTGCGGTCGCGCTGCTACTTCCAGGCGCTGCGCGACCCCAACGCCTTTCACTTCCACCCGCTGAATTACGTTCGTGGCCTCGCCCGGGCGGCCGAGGGGCAGGGCGCCCGCATCTTCGAGGGGAGCCGGGCGGTGTCGGCCGACCTCGACGGGGCGGTGAAGGTCGTGCGGACGGACGCCGGAGAGGTCGCGGCCCGGGACGTGCTGGTCTGCGGCGGCGGCTACACCGACCGGCTGGTACCGGAGCTGCGCCAGTCCATGCTGCCCATCGCCACCTACGTCCTGCTGACCGAGCGGGCGCCCGAGCGCATCGCCGAGGCGATCCGCACGACCGACGCCATCGGCGACAACCGGCGGGCGGGCGACTACTACCGCGTCGTGGACGGGGGCGAGCGCATCCTATGGGGCGGCAAGATCACCACGCGGACCGCCGAGCCGCGCAACCTCGCGGAGCTGCTGCGGCAGACCATGGTGTCCACCTACCCGCAGCTCGACGGCGTGAACGTCGAGGTCGCGTGGTCCGGCCTCATGTCCTACGCGCGCCACCTGATGCCGCAGATCGGGCGGCTGAGGCACGGCGTCTGGTACGCCACGGCCTTCGGCGGGCATGGGATGAACACGAGCACCATCGGCGGCCTCGTGATCGCCGAGGGGATCGCGGGGGAGAGCGACCGCTACCGGCTGTTCGAGCCCTTCGGGCTGGACTGGAACGGCGGGCGGTTCGGCCATGCGGCGGTGCAGATGACCTATTGGTGGCTTCAGGCGCAGGACCGCTGGCGCGAGCGCCGCGTCGCCTGACCGTTCGTGAGAGGGGCTGACATGGGGGCGATCATCCTGCGGCCGGGGCTTCTGAGGGCAGGCGGCCTGGGCCTCGCCCTCGTGCTCCTGACGGCGCTCGTCTACGCGACGGGCCTCGGGACCGGCTGGATCGGGGAGAGGATCGCCGCGCTGTCGGCCGCACTGGAGGGGCATCCCTCGGCGGTGCGGCTCCTCGCGGCGGCGGTGGTGGCGACGCTCCTCGTCCTGAACGGCATCGCGCTGGTGCGGCTGCCCCGCAGCCAGCAGGTCGCGCTGATCTGGGCCGAGCTCGGCGTCCTGGTCCTCGCCTTCTTCTACTCCTTCGACCTGAGCTTCGAGTTCATCTGGAGGAAGATCGGCTTCCTCATCACGCAGGGGGTGACGACGACGCTGCTTATCTCGGCGGCCTCCATCGTCATCGCCTCGGTGCTGGCCATGGTCGGCGCCATCGCCAAGCTGTCGCAGAGCGGGATCGCCTACGGGCTTGCGACCTTCTACACCTCGCTGTTCCGGGGCCTGCCGCTCCTCATGCAGATCTACATCATCTACCTGGGCCTGCCGCAGCTCGGCTACGTCGTGGGCCCGGTGACGGCGGGGATCGCGGCGCTGTCGCTCTGCTACGGCGCCTACATGACCGAGATCTTCCGCGCCGGGATCGAGAGCATCGCGAAGGGTCAGGCGGAGGCCGCGACGGCGCTGGGCCTCTCGCCCCGGCAGACGCTGTGGCTGGTGGTGCTGCCGCAGGCGATGCGGGTCATCATCCCGCCCACGGGCAACCAGTTCATCGCCATGCTGAAGGATTCGTCGCTGGTCTCGGTCGTGGGGGTCTGGGAACTCATGTACCTCGCCCGGACGCAGGGGCAGACGGAGTTCCGGCACATCGAGATGCTCATCACCGCCTCGATGATCTACTGGGCGCTGTCCATGGGCCTCGAATTCGCGCAGGCGCGGCTGGAGCGGCGCTACGCCCGGTCCACCCGGCGGTAGCAGGCCCCCGCGCGGCTTGACGGCCTGCCGGATTTCGGGCTGGTCGGAGCGACCGCCACCGGGGGATCCCATGTTCGGCCAACGCTTCGCCACGCGCCTCAACTCCTTCGCGTCCCGGGCCGAGCGGGCCTGGCCCGGACAGAAGGGCAAGCCCACGCCGCTGCAGATGGCCGAGCGGGCGGCACGGGCGCAGGGCCTCACCGACCTGGACCTGAACTATCCCGACCACGTGGATGACGACCCGGGGAGCCTCGCGCGGCGGCTTGCGGGCATGGGGCTCGGGGTGAACGGGCTCGCGATGCGCTACTACACGAACCCGGCCTTCAGGCTCGGCGCCTTCACGAACCCCGACCCGGAGGTGCGGCGCGAGGCCATCGACCTCACCAAGCGGGGGATCGACGCGGCCCGCGCGATGGGGGCGCGGCTGATGACGATCTGGCTGGGTCAGGATGGATGGGACTACAGCTTCCAGGCCGACTACGGGAGGCTCTGGGCCGATGAGATCGAGGCCATCCGGGAGGTCGCGGAGCACGACCCGGAGTGCCTGGTCTCCATCGAATACAAGCCGAACGAGCCGCGATCCTTCTCGCTGCTCTCGGACCTCTCGACCACGCTCCTGGCGCTGGCCGAGGTGGGCACGGCCAACCTGGGCGTGACCTTCGACTTCGCCCATGTGCTCTATGCGGGGGAGACGCCGGCCTGGGCGGCGGCCATGATCGCGCGCAAGTCGCGGCTCCTCGGCGTGCACCTCAACGACGGCTACGCGAAGCGCGACGACGGGCTGATGGTGGGCGCGGTGCATCTGCAGGCGACGCTGGAGCTGATCTGGCAGCTTGAGCGCGACGGCTACGACGGGCCGATCTACTTCGACACCTTCCCCGACCTCACCGGCCTCGATCCCGTCGCCGAATGCGAGGCGAACATCGAGACCGTGCAACGGCTGATCGCGGTGGCGCGCCGGCTGGCGGGTGACGACGAGCTGGCGACGGCGCTGGCCGCGCAGGACGCGGTGGCATCGCAGCGGATCGTGAACCGCGCCTTGATGGGCGGGTGAGGGCACGGGCGGCCGGGACGACGGATAGGAGGCACCTCCCATGAGCCAGCCCGCGAACGGCGTCCTCGTCGTCGGAAGCCTCCACTACGACATCATGGTCGCCGCTCCCCACCGCCCCGTCGCCGGCGAGACCGTCCAGGGGGAGCGCTGGTTCCCGAAGTTCGGCGGCAAGGGCGGCAACCAGGCGGTCGCGGCGGCGCGGGCCGGGGCCCCCGTGCGGATGCTGGGCGCCGTGGGCGACGATGCCTTCGGGGCCTTCCTG
This sequence comes from Rubellimicrobium mesophilum DSM 19309, assembly GCF_000600335.2. GTDB lineage: Bacteria > Pseudomonadota > Alphaproteobacteria > Rhodobacterales > Rhodobacteraceae > Rubellimicrobium > Rubellimicrobium mesophilum. The sequence continues at coordinate 71,719 of NZ_KK088559.1, forward strand.
AGGGAGGGCCTGTCCCGGGGTGGCGTGGACGACCGCTGGGTCGCCACCTTGCCGGGCGAGGGCTCAGGCATGAGCGTTGCCGTCTCCGACGCGAGCGGCGACTACGGCGCGGTGATCGTCTCGGGCGCGAACCTGCGGATCGACCCTGCACGGCTTGAGGACGACGGGCTCTGGGCCGGCATGGGCCTGCTGATGCTGCAGAACGAGGTGTCCGAGGCCCTGAACCTCGCAGCGGCGCGGGCGGCCCGCGCACGCGGGGTGCGCGTCTGCTTGAATGCCGCGCCCTACCGCCCGCTGCATCCCGGGCTGGTGGGGGCCCTCGACATCCTGATCGCGAACGCCCTGGAGGCGGAGGCGCTCTCGAAGCGTGCGGTGGCGGGCCTGGATCAGGCCGAGGAGGCGGCGGAGCGTCTGGCGCGGGCCGTCCCGATCGTCGTGGTCACCGCAGGGGGCGATGGGGTCGCCGTCGCGGAGAGTCGGAGCGGGAGCTTCGCCCTGCCCGCCGAGAGGGTCACGCCGGTCAGCACGCACGGCGCTGGCGACCTGTTTGCCGGCGCCCTGGCCGCCGCGCTCATGGACGGTGCCCCCCTGCGGGAGGCCGTGGAACGGGCGAACCGGGCCGCCGCCCGGCACGTCGCCGGATTGGGCTGACCAAGGCGCGGGGCAGCTTACGCGACGATCCGAGGAGGGTCGGGCAGGGGCGGTGTCGGGGCCTTCACGGATTTCGTGCTATGGTTGCATCGCCCCAGCAAAGTTCCTGGCGGGATCTGACCCCCTGCGCCCGGGTTGATAGAGTGGCGCAAGGAGGATCCATGCCCGCTCGCCACTGCCCTGCCGCCATGCTCGCCCCGGTCCTGAACACGCTTGCGGACCTGCCATCCCGCGAAGGGAGGGCCGAGGCATGAGCGGGTTGTCCGGCTCCTCCCGAGTTCCGTTCGATCTGGCCCTGCCGGGAGCGCAGCGGTCGGTGCGACATTGGGTCGGCGCCCCGGCCAACAGCCCGTCCGCGCCGATCCGGACGGTGCCGGCGCCCCAGCCGCAGGTCGTCTTCGCGGAGCGGAAGCCACGGCTCAGCCGGCCCGAGCTGCTGGCCCGGTGCGGCGTTCGCTCCCCGATGCCCGCGACGGCAGGGCGGCCGAACCTCTCCGTGATGCACCCCCTTGAAGGACCTGCGCCGCAACGGGATAGGCTGGGCGCCCTCCGGCTGGCGCGGTGGCTGTTGCTGGCCCTCGCCACGCTCGCTGTGGCGGCCAGCACGCCCCTGTCCTGATCTTGCCGGACAGCGCTGCCGCGGTTGCGTGCCCTGAGGGCCGGAGACCGGTGATCTCGGGCAAGGTCGGCGGTTCCACGAGAGCCTGCATCGGATCATTCGGCACAGGCCGGCGCGGATTCCCCGAATGAATGTCGCGCGGTGCTCGGGCCGAATTTCGCGTGTGGTCAACTCGCGTCATCCCGGGGGAAGGACGACTTGCGCTGCGTCCAAGGGACCCCGGCGGACCTTCGAGGGCGCCATTGTCAGAGGAATGATGAATCAGGATCAGTTGACGCAACGGCAACAATAAGGCATTCTACCTCAAAGAGTTGCAGACGTCCCGGGATAGCCGCGCATGGTCAGGGTCGCTGTTTTTCTGTTGTTGGCGGTGCTTCCCATGAGCTCGTCCGCGCAAGCCCCAGGTGGATCCGACCCTCGTGCACTTCGAGTGATTGTCTGGGACGAAGACGTGAGCCCGCGCACGCCGATCGACTCACTGGATGACATCGCGAGCCTGGACTTTCGCCGTTTCGTGTCCCAGATGCTGACGAATCTCGCGCGGGGGTTGGGCGATCCCAATGTCGCCTTCGTACCGAGAACTCATCCGACCGGCGGCGCGATCAATTTCGTACGGCTCCCGCTCGTGGCCTCCGGCGACAATGTCGACTTCCCGATTCCCGCTGCCACCGATTTCCCGGACCAAGGTTGCACGATAAGCAGCCCTTGGATGAACGTTCGGATTTCACCGGGGAGCAACCCGGCCGTCAGCGGAACGGTTGTCTGGAGTGAACGCCAGATCGCGCAGGATCAGGCGATCCTGGAGGGCCTCTCGGATATGCCCGCCGCACCGACGCAGCCCGTCGGAAGAAGCGCGTTCAATCTGTTCGTGGAACGGTATCTTGCGGCAAGCAGGGGTCAGGTCGAGCCGACCGACGGCGCGCCGGCCTTCGCGGCCGACATCCCGCCCGATGTCCTCTGGGTGTTCCGTCATTCGCCGCAGAGCACGCGTGGACCCTTCGCGAATTCGGCGGAGAGGTCCATGCGGAGATTGGCCGAGCAGGCGGTCGAACCCTACGCGCAACTGGTGACCGCGCTCATCGACCGCTGCCTTGGCTCTCCTGGGGCCGTCCTCAGTTACGTGGGCATTCTGGATGTCCGCGATATCGCTCCAATCGAAAGGTACGACGTGAAGTAAGGCAAGTGGCTGGAAACAGGGAGTAGAGAGATGTCGTTCGCCGATGTCGTGGCAAGGGTCAGATTCACCGGGTTCTCCGCCAGCGCCGAGGCTGCCATAACCGGCGCCATGCAGACCGCCTACAACGGGTCGGCGACGGCGAGAGGCATGTTCGAAGACTGGATCTCGGATCCGGCGAAGACGATCCCGATCAAGTTCGTCAACAACGACATGTTCGTCACCGGCGTCGGTGGCCCCAACCCGGTCCTGTCGGCCGATGTCGGCTTCGTCGTGGACAACAGCTACATCGACAACCACGGGAAGGCCGTCGAGGACACCCTCGTGACATGCCTCGTGCACGAGTTCGTCCATCAACTGACCGGTCGGAGGGATCTGACGTCGGGCTCCGATCCGTTGACCGACTACCAGGGCGACACGGTAAGGTTCGCGAACATCATCTACAGGGAGCTGGGCCTTCCCGAGCAGAACTCCTACATCGCCTACGACTCGGATGGGACCCTGCTGAAGAGAGGATTCAACTACACGAATGGAACCGAGATCGATCGGTCGTTCGTGGGAGACCGCGACTTCAGCTCCGTGGCGGCGCTGGTCTCGGACGACCTCCTCATCGGAGGAGCCTCGGCCAACACGCTGGAGAGCGGGCTTGGCAACGACTTCCTGTTCGGTGCGGGCGGGGACGATACTCTCAGCGGCGGGATCTCCGGCACCGACACCGCCGTCCTGACGGGAAAGCCGGTCGATTACGACATAAGGCTCAATCCCGACGGCACCTGGACGGCCCGGCACATCCGTGGAACCGCGGACGAGGGCACCGATACCTTCATCAACCTCGAGAAGGTGCAATTCGCCGGGGGCCAGACCTTCGATCTGGCAAAGGGCGGCCTGACGTTCCAGAACGACGTGGCGTTCGTGGTCGACGAGACCGGGAGCATGGGCGACGACATCGCCGCTGTGCAGGCCGCGGCGACCGGCGTGGTCAACGGCCTGTTCGCAGCAGGCACCATCGACGCGCGGATCGGCATCGTCGGATTCCGCGACACCACCATCGGGGAGCCCACGGAGATCGTCCTCGAGTTCACGGATCAGGACGCCTTCGCGGACAGGCAGGCCGCAGCGCTCACCGCGATCGGCTCGCTCAGCGCCAGCGGCGGCGGCGATTCCCCGGAGACGGCCTTCGACGGACTCCTTCAGGCGTTGAACGGCTCGATGGGCGACTGGCGGCTGGGCGCCGGCAAGAAGGAGGTCGTGCTCTTCACCGACGCCGAGGCCAAGGACGCGTCCTTGCTGCCAACCGTCCTGTCCTATGCCAACGACATCGGGGCGGTCATCACGAGCAGGTCCTCCCACGCGCTCGGGACGATCGGAGCGGTCGACACCTTCGAGCTGAGCGGGATCGACCATAGTAGCTCGGGCCGGGATCCTGAATCGGACGGGTTCGACTTTCCCGATTTCGTGCCCTCCGGCGACCCGATCGGCCCCCCGGGAGAAACGGCCACCGTTCGCGTCACGACGATCTTCATTGACACCTTCATATCGCCCGACCCCACGTTCGAGGAATTGGCCGAGGGCACAGGAGGTTCGGTCAGGACGGCCTCCGATCCGGACGAGGTCGTCGCCGATCTGCTGGATATTTTGACCTCCGCAACCTACCGGCTGACGGTGGATGCTCCGACCGTCGTGGAGGGGCATGACGGCACGACGGACGTCACCTTCACGCTCAGCCGCGACCGGGGGGCGCTCGAGTCGGAGGTCACCTTCGAGACGACCGGCACGGGCGACTCGGACGACGTCTCCGGCGCGCCGACGACCGTCAGCTTCGCGGCCGGCCAACTGTCCAAGACCATCACCGTTTCGGTCCACGGAGATTCGATCGACGAGGGGGACGAGACGTTCGGGCTGAGGATCACGGACATCAGCGAGTCGTCATCGTTCGGACCCGAACCCGTAGAGTTCACGATCCTGGACGATGACGTCGAAGGCTCGGTCCAGGAGGTCGCGGCCGGGGGTACCGTGGTGGCGACGCTGCCCACCCTGGGCTTCGACGCCTCCAACGTCACCTACAAGCTACTGGACGACGCGGGCGGGCGCTTCGCCCTCTCGGGCAACCAGATCGTGGTGGCCGACGGGTTGCTGCTCGACTACGAGCAGCAGGCTCGCCACGCCATGCAGGTGCGCCTGAGACGACAGCCTGGGCGGGGAATACATTCTGAACGTCACCGCCAACCTGACGGACCTCGCGCCCGAGAGGATCGTCGGGGACAATCGGGCCAATACATTCAAGTCGGGCGCGGGCAACGACGTCCTGAACGGTGGCATCGGCAGAGACGTCCTGGAGAGCGGCGCCGGCAAGGACAGGCTCCTGGGCGGGGACGGCAGGGACGACCTCCTGGGCGGCAGGGGCAAGGACGTCCTGAATGGCGGCAACGGCGCCGACGACTTCATCTTCACCGGCCTGAGGGACAGCGGCCCGACCAAGGCCAGGTTGGACATCATCAAGGGGTTCGAGCGCAAGGACGACATCGACCTCCATGCCATCGACGCCATCAAGGGCCGGGGCAATCAGGCCTTCGAGCTCGACCGGGACGGCTCCTTCTCGGCGGGCGAGATCCGGCACACGGACACCAAGGCCGGCATCCTGATCGAGTTGAACGTCGACAACGACGCCAAGGCCGAGATGGCCATTCTTCTCAGGGGCTTCCACGACAACCTGCACGACCGCGAGTTCGTGCTCTAGTCGGAGGATGGGCTCAGGGGCGGGCCGGCCTTGTCCGGCCCGTCGCCATGGACGGCACGTGCCGGTGGGCGTTCGTCCCGCAGAGGGCGCATTCTCCAGCACCACGGCGGCGCGCGAGCCGAGCTCCGTGGCGGTCGCGGCATGGCGACCGACGCGCCCTGGACCAGCAACGGCGTCAGAAGGCACGCTCGAAGGCCGCCAGGTCGCGTGAGATGGAGGGATGTAGGCACGGTCGGCGCGCGTGCCTGTGCGCCGAGCCGGCACGCAGCCGGTCTCGGAGCGGGATCATGAAGGCGTTCTGTCCCTGAGGCTGAGGCTCAGGTGCCGGCCGACCGAGCCCGGGCCCAATGCAGGACGAGCCGTGCCGCGCAGTTGTGAAGATGCTGGCCTGGCTCTCGGCCCTTGCCGGTTCAGGACCGTGGTCCGCGTCAGGAGCGGAGATCCCGTCCGCCCCGGGCCCTGCGGATCGGGCCCGCACGCGCGCGCCTCGATCATGCCGCACCGGAGCCGCGTCTCCTCCTCCGAGATGTCGCGCCTACGGGAGATCGACCTGGCGAGTTCCGTGCGCGAGGCGGTCGGAGGCTTCACGGGCCTGCCATCGGGGCGGACCGGCCCGGAGGAAGCCATATTCTGGCGCCCATACCAGCCGTTCGGAAGCTCAGTGCCCGCAGGGTCGCGGCCGACGCGGTTGGCGACGGGGCCGAGGTCGTCGCCCGATTCGGAGATGAGGGCAAGGCCACAACGGCCAGCCATCGGGCCAGCGCGGACGAATTGATCGCTCTCCCAGGACGCGCCGGGCCACGCGTTACATGGGGCCGAGTGGGCGCACGAAATGCCGATTCCCTGGCCGAGTTGCGCCGCTGGGTCAGAGCTTTCGGAGCATTAGGAGGCTGGAATTATCTGAAGTGGTGCTGCAAGAGAGGATTGAACTCTCGTTGGATGCACCTTGCTCCTTGATGTTGCTCAAGAAAATCTAAGCCATCTTCTCAGAGTGTGTAACAGGTCTGTGGGCAGAATCAAGGTAGGTGCCGCCAGCTATCTTGACCTTCGCAACTTGGTCCAGAGCCAAAGGTTTGTTTTGCCAATGCTCTGTCCTGAACAGCTGTGGATCGCGGGCGACGTGTTTTCATCTCGTAGGAAAAGACCCCCCCGGGTCCCCTTGGGGTCACTTCAAAAAAGGCGGGGTTTATTGGTGTTATTGTTGTTGAGGCAATGATCCTCCGCAAGCCGTTCACCTTGCTCGTGTAGCCACACACTGCAAGAGCATGAGCAACCTCACTTGAACATGTCGCGATAGAGCAGGCACGTTGCGACTCGGGGCGGGCCTGAACCGTGGAGTGGTGGACGTGTCGGAAGTGGTGGAACGCCTGAAGGCGTTTGTTGAGTATGCCAAGGCGCTGAAAGACGAGAAGGGCGAAGCCCAAGTGTTCTGCGACCGCTTGTTCCAAGCGTTCGGGCATAAGGGCTACAAGGAAGCAGGAGCCACGCTGGAAGCCCGGCAAACCAAGGCGGGGGGGCAAAGGCAAGAAGTTCGTTGACCTGATCTGGAAGCCACATCTCCTCATGGAGATGAAGAACGCTGGCGAAAAGCTGCACCTTCACTACCAGCAGGCGTTCGACTACTGGATTGCAGCCGTCCCGGATCGGCCCCGTTACGTGGTCCTGTGCAACTTCCGCGAGTTCTGGATTTACGATTTCGACAAGCAGCTTGGGGAGCCGGTGGACAAGGTTGCGCTTGAGGACCTACCCAAACGCTACACGGCTCTGAACTTCCTCTTCCCGAACAACCCCAAGCCGATCTTCGGCAATGACCGGGAGAAGGTCTCTCGGGAAGCCGCTGACAAGATGGCGGAGCTGTTCCGAGGTCTGGTGGCGCGGCCAAAGAACCCCGTTCCCCGAGAGAAGGCCCAGCGCTTCGTTCTTCAGCTCCTCGTGGCGATGTTCGCTGAGGACATTGACCTGATGCCCGCCGCAACCATCCAGGGCATCTACGACGACTGCGTGAACAACAAACAGTCGCCCTATGACCTCTTCGGGAGTCTGTTCCGGCAGATGAACGACCCTAAGGCGGCTGAGGCCGGGCGCTTCAAAGGAGTTCGCTACTTCAACGGTGGGCTCTTCAGCAAAGTCGAGCCCATCGAGCTGGACCGATTCCAACTGGACCTGATTGGGAAGAACGACGAGGGGGCCGCGACGAAAGATTGGTCCATGGTCAACCCGGCGATCTTCGGGACCTTGTTTCAAGACAGCATGGATGAAGGGCAGCGCCACGCCTATGGCGCACACTACACCCACGAGGCCGACATTCAGCGCATCGTAGGGCCGACGATCGTCCGGCCATGGCGCGAGCGCATAGACGCCGCCAAGTCGATGAAGGAGCTGATCGAGCTACGGAAGGAACTGGCCAAGTTCCGTGTTCTCGACCCGTCCTGTGGAAGCGGTAACTTCCTCTATGTCGCCTTCCGCGAGATGACGAGGCTCGACCTCCGCATCCTTCAGCGGATGAAGGACCGCTCCGAGAGCGGCTTTCTCAACGAGGCGAAGACCTTAACCGTGGTGAGCCCCAAGCAGTTCTACGGGATCGAGCTGGACGGCTTCGGCGTGGAGCTGGCGAAGGTCACGCTGATGCTGGCCAAGAAGCTCGCGCTGGACGAAGCTCAGGAGACCTTGGGAGCGCTCCAAGGGGAGCTGGCCTTGTCAGGGGATGCTCTGCCCCTCGACAACCTTGACGACAACATCCGACAAGGAGACGCGCTCTTTGACGAATGGCCCAAGGTGGACGCCATCATCGGCAACCCGCCTTACCAGAGCAAGAACAAGCGGCAGGCCGAGATGCCCGTAGGCTATCTCCACGACTTGCGGGAGCGGTTCCCGAACGTGGATGGCCGAGCTGACTACTGCGTCTATTGGTTCCGGCTGGCTCACGACCACCTGAAGCCCGGCCAGCGGGCAGGCTTGGTTGGCACCAACACCGTCCGTCAGAACTACAGCCGAGAGGCGAGCCTCGACTATATCGTGGGCCATGGCGGCACGATTACGGAAGCCGTGTCGAGTATGCCGTGGCCAGGTGAAGCGGCGGTTCATGTCTCCATTGTCAACTGGACGAAGGGAAAGGACGGGGGACAGAAGCGGCTCTTCATCCAAGAGGGGAACAAACCCGGAGAGAACGAGCGGGTTGCTACGCTCGACAAGATCGGTCCCGCCTTGTCCTTCAACCTTGATGTGACGGCAGCGAAGACCATTCGGGCCAATGCGGCGCGGGGCTGCTACCAGGGCCAGACGCACGGTCACAAGGGTTTCCTTATGAAGGCCGAGTCGGCGAAGCTCGCCCTGTCCGAGGACAAGACGGGCAAGTTAAAGCAAGTTCTTCGTCCATTCATGATCGCGAATGACCTGATTGCCAGGAAGGTGCCCGCTCCGGGACGCTACGTGATAGACTTTCAAGGCATGGACGTGATCGCAGCGCAGTCGTTCAAGGTTCCGTTCAAGCAAGTGGAACGCACCGCTCTTCCGGACCGTCAGAAGGCAGCAAAGACGGAAGAGGAGCGCAATGCGAAGGCGCTGGCCAAGAATCCTAAGGCCAAGGTCAACCGACACCACGCCAACTTCCTGCGTTCATGGTGGGTCATGTCCTACCCCCGTGAAGCGATGGTGAAGGAGTTAGCAAAGCTCCCCCGCTACATTGCTTGTGGTCGAGTAACTAAGCGTCCCATCTTTGCCTTCCTTGACGGCTCAATCCGTCCAAACGATGCGATCCAAGTCTTCGCCTATGATGATGACTATTCATTCGGCATGGCTCTGTTGAGCAATTCGGCGTAAGAGCGAGCTGCCCCTGACCCCCGTCGGCTTTATGCAACGCGCTTGGTCTCGGGGGTGCCGAGGGCGGTGAAGCGGTTGAGAAGGGCGGCACGGATCTGAAGCTCGGCGGTTTGGCGGCTGGGGG
>NZ_KK088560.1:0-122741 GCF_000600335.2 Rubellimicrobium mesophilum DSM 19309
CCGGCATCCGTTCGTCTGGGGCCGGCGGCGCCGGCACCAGCCACGACGCCAGCCCGGGATCGCTCTGCCGCCAAAAGCAGCCTGACTTGCCGGATGAACCACTAAGGGTGTCTGGAGGAAGGTTATCGAAGCGATTAACGCTGGGGCCGTCAAGTAGATGGCTTCTCAGCACTTGCCGCGACCCGCTTCATCGCATCCTCAAACCGCTTTTCAGCCTCGGTGGGGTTTAGTTCGCCAGCGTCGATTAGCTCTTGAACGGCATTTCGGAACCGCTCCGACTGCTCCTCCGGGCTTTCCTGCTTTTGCTTTTTTGGCATCAGACACGAGCCGTTTGATAGGTGAGACGCTTGCCACGCACACCGAGCAGGGCAATGTCAGCCCGTTCGGAGTCGCCAATGCCAAGCGCAACACGGTTGCTGTAGCGGAAATCAAACTCGGCCAGATAACGGTGGAGGTGCTGCTTCTCGCAATGCTGATAGATGCCCTTCATCCCGCGCTTGAAGATGGAGAAGAAGCCTTCGACGGTATTAGTATGGGCGTCGTCGCGGACGTATTCGCCACGGCTGTGGAACACGGTTTGATGTTCCGCGAACTCGCGCCCGATGGGCCAATACCAGCGGCCTTCGTCGGTCATGAAACGGGCCTCCTTGGCGACGTTCTCCTGCACGATGGGCTTGAGGGTCGCGGTATCGACGTGGTCCACGACGAAGGAACGGGCTTGTCCGCTCTCGCGGTCCACGAGGCTCAGAACCTTCAACTTGTGCTGGAACGCGCGGCGGACTTCCTTGCCGGGCTCGCGGCCGATGAAGGTCTCGTCAGCCTCAACGGCCCCGCCGCCCGACCCGAAGTCGAACCGGGCGTCACTCCGCATGGCTTCACGGATGCGGTGCGACATGAACCAAGCGGTCTTGAGGGTCACGCCAAGAATGCGATGCAGCTGATTGGAGCTGATGCCCTTCTTAGACCCGCACATCAGGTAGAAGGCTTGGAGCCACTGATGCAGCGGGACGTGGCTGGACTCGAAAACGGTCCCGATCTTGACGGTGAACTGCTTGCGGCAAGCGTAGCACTTGTGGACGCCGATCCGGGTGGCCTTGCCGCCCATCTTGCCGACGCGCTTGGTCTCGCCGCAATGCGGGCAGACCGCGCCGTTCGGCCAGAGCCGGGCTTCCACAAAGGCGTAGGCGGCTTCTTCGTTGTGGAAGTGGGGGCGGACAGATGCGAGGCCATGGCAAGTTCTCCTTGCCATTCAATCTAGTGCATCAGGTTGGGTTTGGCAAGTATAACATCGCCTAACCTTTACCTGCCAATGATAAGGGACAGTGTCGAACAACGGAGAACGGGAATGCGAATCCTGCTCGTAGAAGACGATCCGGCCACCTCACGCAGCATCGAGCTGATGCTGACCCATGCCAACCTCAACGTCTTTGCGACGGACCTGGGGGAGGAAGGGATCGATCTCGCGAAGCTTTACGACTACGACTTGATCCTTCTCGATCTCAACCTGCCCGACATGCCGGGGCATGAGGTCCTGCGCCAGTTGCGCCAAGCCAAGATCACGACCCCGATCCTGATCCTCTCGGGCGAGGACGCGACCGAGAGCAAGCTCAAGAGCTTCGGCTTCGGCGCCGACGACTACCTCACCAAGCCTTTCCACCGGGAGGAGCTGGTCGCCCGCATCCACGCGATCATCCGCCGTTCCAAGGGTCATTCCCAGTCGGTGATCCGCACGGGCCGCATCACGGTGAACCTCGACACCAAGACCGTCGACGTCGCCGGCAAGCCGGTCCACCTGACGGGCAAGGAATACCAGATCCTGGAGCTCCTCTCGCTGCGCAAGGGAACGACGCTGACCAAGGAGATGTTCCTGAACCACCTCTACGGCGGCATGGACGAACCCGAGCTCAAGATCATCGACGTGTTCATCTGCAAGCTCCGCAAGAAGCTCGCCAACGCCAACAGCGGCGACAGCCACATCGAGACCGTCTGGGGCCGCGGCTATGTCTACCGCGATCCGGAGCCCGTGATGCTGGATGAGGAGCGGATCGCCGTGGGCGCCTGATCACGGTTCGACCAGCACCCGCGCCCCTGGCTCTGGCCGTGTGAGGCGCCGCAGCGGCATGGTCCTCGTGCCGTTCAGGGTCAGCAAGGCCCCGCAGGTTTGACCTGCCCACGTCTGGACCGCGCCGGGGCCGATCCCTATCACTCGGGGTGTCAGGCCGGGGGAGCATGGAATGGATGGGCGCAGGACGGACATCGCGGGCATGGTCTCGGATTCGGCCGACCTCGCCGTCGAGGTGCTGACCGAGGGCGACGCGCAGGCGGAGCTCGCACGGCTGGCTACGATCCTCGAGGCTGCGAACGAGGCCTACCACACCCAGGACGCGCCATTCCTCTCGGACGCGGAATACGACGCGCTCAAGATCCGCAACGCCGCGATCGAGGCCCGCTTCCCGGGGTTGAAGCGCTCCGACAGCCCCACCGAGAAGGTCGGCTCGGCGCCTGCCGAGGGCTTCGGCAAGGTGGTCCATCGCGTCCCGATGCTGAGCCTTGCCAACGAGTTCTCGGCCGAGGGCATCCATGAGTTCGATGCCCGCATCCGCCGCTACCTGAACCTCGACGCCGAGGCACCTCTGGCCTATGTCGCGGAGCCCAAGATCGACGGCCTCTCGCTTTCCCTTCGCTATGAAGGGGGACGCCTTGTCCAGGCTGCCACGCGCGGGGACGGCGAGGTGGGCGAGAACGTGACCGCGAACGCGCTGACCGTGGACGACATCCCCAGCCGGCTTCGCGGCCAAGCTCCGCAGGTGCTCGAGGTGCGGGGTGAGGTCTACATGACCCATGCCGACTTCGCCGCACTCAACGCCCGCACGGCCCTGAACGGCGGCCGGGTCTTCGCCAACCCCCGCAATGCCGCGGCCGGGTCGCTCCGCCAGCTCGATCCGAAGATCACCGCGAGCCGCCCGCTGCGCTTCTTCGCCTATGCCTGGGGGGAGATGACGGAGCCTCTCTCCGACACGCAGTGGGGCTCGCTTCAGCGCCTGAAGGCATTCGGCTTCCAGGTGAACTCGCTCGCTCGCCTCTGCGACGGACCTCTTGCGCTTCTCGCGACCTACGACGAGATCGAGTCCCAGCGAGCGACGCTCGGCTATGACATCGACGGCGTCGTCTATAAGGTGAACGACCTCGGCCTTCAGCGCCGCCTGGGCTTCAGGTCGACGACCCCGCGCTGGGCCGTCGCCCACAAGTTCTCGGCCGAGCGTGCCTGGACGCGGCTTCTCGCCATCGAGGTGAACGTCGGACGCACGGGTGCCCTTGCTCCGCTGGCCAAGCTCCAGCCCGTCACGGTCGGCGGCGTGGTCGTTTCCAACGCGACCCTCCACAACGAGGACTACATTGCCGGCCGCTCCGCCGCGACGGGGGAGGCGATACGGGGCGGCCGTGATCTTCGTGTCGGCGACTGGGTCGAGGTGCGGCGCGCAGGCGACGTGATCCCGCAGATCGTGGACGTGGACCTATCCAAGCGCCCCGAGGGGGCGGAGCGCTACCAGTTCCCGACGACCTGTCCCCAATGCGGCTCGGCCGCGATCCGAGAGGCCGGGGATGCCGTACGGCGCTGCACGGGTGGGATGGCCTGTCCGGCGCAGGCCATCGAGAAGCTTAAGCACTTCGTGTCCCGTAACGCCTTCGACATTGAGGGGTTGGGCGCCAAGCAGATCGAACTCTTCTTCAACGATCCGCTCCTTCCAATCCGCGAGCCTGCCGACATCTTCACCATGGAGGAGCGGGACCGCCGCAACCCCGAGCGGCTCCAGGACCGCCTTGGCTATGGCCCCGTCAGCGCGAACAAGCTGTTCCGTGCCATCGACCACAGGCGGACGGTCCAACTTGCCCGTCTCATCCTCGCCTTGGGCATCCGGCACCTGGGCGAGTCGGGCTCGGCGCTTCTGGCCTCCCACTATGGTTCCTGGCCTGCGTTCGAGGGCGCGATGACGGCCGCCAGCGTAGGCGAAGGCCCCGAATGGGAGGAGCTGAACGCGATCGACGGTGTGGGCAAGGTTCTTGCCACCTCTGTCGTCACCGCCTTCCACCAAGAGGCCGAGCGAGCAGCCATCGACCGCCTGATCCCTCACCTGACCATCGAGAACCCGCAACCCAGGGCGGTCGAGAGCCCCGTCACCGGCAAGACCGTCGTCTTCACCGGCACCCTGGAGCGCATGACCCGCGCCGAGGCCAAGGCGCGGGCCGAGGCGCTGGGCGCCAAGGTGGCCGGCTCCGTCTCGGCCAGGACCGACCTCCTCGTCGCTGGACCGGGAGCCGGTTCCAAGGCCCGGGAAGCGGAGCGCCTGGGCGTCAGGGTCATCGACGAAGGGGAGTGGCTGTCCCTGATCGAGGCCACATGAACGGGCGATCCTCGGGCCGGCCCGAGGCCCTGTGGCCACTGTTCGGCACGCTGACCGGCCTCAAGGGCGTGGGTCCGAAGACCGCGCAGGTGCTGGAACAATCCGGGGTCGAGCGTCCGCGCGACCTTCTCTTCACGTTGCCGCAGGCTGGGGTGGATCGTCGCCTGCGGCAGAGCATCCGCGAGGTGACGCTGCCCGCAACCCTGACCGTCTCGGTGAAGGTGGAAAGGCACCGGCCGCCGCCGGCCAAGGGCAAGCCGCACATCGTCACCGTCTCGGACGCGCAGACCACGTTCCAGATCGTCTTCTTCCATGCCCCCGCCGACTGGCCCGCCCGTGCGCTGCCGCTGGGCAGCCGCCGGATCGTCTCCGGCAAGGTCGAGCTCTATGACGGGATCGGCCGCATGGCGCATCCCGACTACATCCTGCCCGAGGAGGAAGCGGGCCAGATCCCGGCCTTCGAGCCGGTCTATCCGCTGGTCGGCGGGGTGACCCAGAAAACCATGGGCAAGGCCGTGCGAGGGGCGCTGGCCCTCGCACCCGCGCTGCCGGAGTGGATTGATCCGGGGCTGGCCGCGAAGGAAGCCTTTCCACCTTGGCGCGAGGCGCTGGCCCAAGCCCATGCGCCCAAGGAGTCGGCCGACCTGCTGGCCGATGCCCCCTCGCGGAAGCGGCTTGCCTACGACGAGTTCCTGGCCCACCAACTGACGCTCGCTTTGGCCCGGGCGACCGCCAGGCGATCGCGGGGGAGGGAAACCCAGGGGGACGGACGGCTCCAACAGCGGGCACTGGAGGCGCTGCCCTACAGGCCGACGAACGCCCAGCTCCGCGCCGTGTCCGAGATCGCGGGCGACATGGCCGCGCCGCGCCGGATGAACCGGCTGCTGCAGGGTGACGTGGGCTCGGGCAAGACGCTGGTCGCGCTCTTGGCCCTGCTGATCGCGGTGGAGGCGGGTGGGCAGGGCGCGTTGATGGCCCCGACGGGCATCCTCGCGCAGCAGCATTTCGAGGGGTTGCGGCCGCTCGCGGAACAGGCCGGCGTGGTGATCGAGCTCTTCACCGGCCGCGACAAGGGGACGGAGCGGGCGGCCAAGCTCGCGGCACTGGCCGAGGGCCGCATCCACATCGTCGTCGGCACCCATGCGCTGTTCCAGCGGGACGTGGAGTTTCGGGACCTCCGTCTTGCCGTGGTGGACGAGCAGCACCGTTTCGGCGTGGCGCAGCGGATGGAGCTCGGCGCCAAGGGGGCGATGGCGGACGTCCTCGTGATGACCGCGACGCCGATCCCCCGGAGCCTCGCGCTGGCGCAGTATGGCGACATGGACGTCTCGATCCTCGACGAGAAGCCGCCGGGGCGGAAGCCGGTGACCACCGTCCTCGCCTCGACGGAGAGGCTGGACGAGGTCGTCGCCCGGCTTCGCAACGCGATCGCCGAGGGGCGGCAGGCCTACTGGGTCTGCCCCCTCGTCGAGGAGTCCGAGGCCAGCGACCTCACGGCGGCCGAGGAGCGGTTCCGCCAGCTTCGCGCGGTGTTCGGGGACAAGGTGGGCCTGGTACATGGCCGTCTCCTGCCCGCCGAGAAGGATGCGGCGATGCAGGCCTTCGTGGAGGGCTGGACCTCGCTGCTCGTGGCGACCACGGTGATCGAGGTCGGGGTCAACGTCCCGAACGCGTCGATCATGGTCATCGAGCGGGCCGAGACCTTCGGTCTCGCGCAGCTCCACCAGCTTCGGGGTCGCGTGGGGCGCGGGTCGGCGCAGTCGACCTGCGTCCTCCTCTATGAGCCGCCCTTGGGCGAGACTGCGCGACGGCGCCTGACACTCCTGCGCGAGAGCGAGGACGGATTTCGGATCGCCGAGGAGGACCTTGCGATTCGCGGGGCCGGCGACGTGATCGGGACCGCGCAGTCGGGCCTGCCCCGCTTCCGAATCGCCGACCTGGAGCGGCAGGCGGGCCTGATGCAGGTGGCCCAGAGCGATGCGCGCAAGCTCCTGGCCGATGACCCCCGGCTGGAACCCCCACGGGGGCAGGCGGCCCGGCTGCTTCTCTGGCTCATGGAGCAGGACAAGGCAATTCGGCTGATCGGCGTGGGCTGACGGCTGCAGGTCGTTCGGGTCGTGCATCTTTCCTCCTCCTTTCCAGTGCTGTGGGGTGATCTCCGGCCAAGCAGTACGTGGTGCTGCCACGCCAGCGAGCGTGGCAGGACGGACCCTGGCCGACTGATGTTCTCATAAAGTTCTTTACAGGCGGTTAACGGGATGAGAACATTCTGGCAACGAATCTGGTTGGCAGGAGGACAGGATGGACGACCATGACGATCTCACCCCGACCCTCGATTGGGAAATCCTGTCGGATGCCGTGGGCGCGCTAGCCCTCGGCGTGCTGTTCCTGGCCGCACTCGCGCTGCCGCATCTTTTCTGAGTCCGCCGCGTCCCCACGCCGGCGCCGCATCCTGTGTCTGGCCGATCTGCCCTTCGGCCTTGCGGCGACCGGGTCCCGCGTGGGGGTGCTTCACTGGCCGCCGCGAGTCCCTAGCGACTCCCGGCGGCTTTTTCTGGCCGCCTTGCGCCTGCTCCAGCGCCTCGAGCGTCGCCTCGAAGGCCAGCATGATCGAGCCATGCCGGTTCGGATGGTCGCGCGCGGGGATCAGGACGCCCAATTCCTGGAACGGCGCACCCGGCGCATCGCCTCCCTCCCGCAGCATCCGCCAGAGCGCGTCGCGCCCGGCCCGCACCTCCTCGGGTGTCAGGCCCACGACGGCCGAGCCCACCACCGACGCCGCCGCCTGGCCGAGCGCGCAGGCGCGCACCTCCTGGGCGAAGTCGGCGATGCGCCCGTCCTGAAGCATCAGCTCGACGCCGACGGTCGAGCCGCAGAGCGGCGCCCGCTTCTTCGCGGCGCCATGCGGCGCGGGAAGCCGCCCAAGACGCGGGATGTCCGAAGCCAGCGCCAGGATGCGCGTGGAATAGAGTTGCAGGAGATCCTGGTCCGACATCGTTTGCCCTCGGGGTTGGTGACGCCTAGATAGGCGCGACCCGCTGCCTTGCCAAAGGAATTCGCCGTGAGCTTCGACCCTGCGACACTGACGTTCAACGAGGCAGGCCTGATACCCGCCATCGCGCAGGACCACGCCACGGGCGAGGTGCTGATGCTGGCCTGGATGAACGCCGAGTCCGTGGCGCGGACGCTCGCCACGGGGCGCGTCACCTACTGGTCGCGCTCGCGCCAGGCCTTCTGGGCCAAGGGCGAGACGAGCGGGCACGTGCAGGAGCTCGTGGGCCTGCACGTGGACTGCGACCGTGACACGCTGCTTCTGAAGGTGAGGCAGACCGGACCGGCC
The DNA here is from genome assembly GCF_000600335.2 of Rubellimicrobium mesophilum DSM 19309. Lineage (GTDB taxonomy): Bacteria > Pseudomonadota > Alphaproteobacteria > Rhodobacterales > Rhodobacteraceae > Rubellimicrobium > Rubellimicrobium mesophilum. Next base: position 7,744 of record NZ_KK088560.1, read on the forward strand.
TGTCACACGGGCGCGCGGAGCTGCTTCTTCACCAAGGTCGAGGAGGGCGAGGAGGTCGTGACGGCGTAGGCTGCCTCGGTTCTCGTGCCGCCTGTCGCTGCTACCGAATGGTGCGGGCGATCTGGCTCGGACGCTGAGCCTGCGTTGCCGGACACCGCCATCGGCCGGCGTTCCAGGTGTCGCTCGCGCCTACAGCCCGACCATTCGCCGTATGTCCTGTGGCATGGCCCCTTCCTCCCGAAAGCGCCGGATCGCCTTGGCGTCCTCGCGCTTCGCGAGCCGCCGACCGGTCTCGTCGCGGACAAGGCGGTGGTGGTGGTAGGTCGGCGTGGGAAGTCCGAGGAGGCTCTGGAGGAGGACATGGATCGGAGTGGCCTCGGCCAGGTCCTCTCCCCGCGTGACCACCGTGATCCCCTGGGCGGCGTCGTCGACCACGACGGAAAGGTGGTAGGAGGTCCCGAAGTCCCTGCGGGCGAGCACGACATCGCCGACCTCTCGAACCATCCTCTCCGGATCCACCCCTTGCGACCCGGCGCCGTCCCGGTCTCCTCGAAGGTCAGGTGCGGCACCTCCGCCAAGGCGCGTGCCATGTCGAGCCGGAGCGCCTCGCCGTCCGGCAGTGGTCCGGTCCGCGGTCTGTGTCGGCAGGTCCCCGGATAGACGATGCCGTCCGGCCCGACGAGCGGTGCGCCCCCTTCCTGCGGCGCCGTCGCTGCCTCGAGGATGTCCCGGCGCTGGCAGGTGCACGGGTAAAGGAGCCCGCGCGACCAGAGCTGCCCAAGCGTCTCGCGGTAGACCGGCAGACGCTCGGATTGCCGCATCACCGGCGCGGGCCAACTCAACCCCAGCCAGTGGAGGTCGTCGTGGATCTGCCGTTCCCACTGCAGCTTGGATCGCTGCCGGTCGATGTCCTCGACGCGAAGAAGGAACTCGCCCCCGGCCGAGCGGGCGAGGTCATGGGCGACCAGCGCGGCATAGGCATGGCCCAGGTGCAGCGGCCCCGTGGGCGAGGGGGCGAAGCGGGTGCGGACGATCACTCCGCCGCTTGCGCGCTGGCCTGACCGGAGAGCCACGCCGTCCAGTCGCCCTTGGCGCGGTCCGTGTAGCCCTTGTAACGGTCGGTCCGGCCACGACGGCCGCCGCGTGCCTCGGGCAGGGGCGGGAAGAGCCCGAAGTTGACGTTCATCGGCTGGAAGGTCTTGGCGTCGGCCCCGACGGTGATGTGAGACAGCAGCGCCCCGACGGCGGTCGTCGTCGGCACGGGCGGCAGCGCCTCGCCCCGAATCTCCGCCGCGGCGAGCCGCCCGGCCAGCATCCCCATGGCTGCCGACTCGACGTAGCCTTCCACGCCCGTGATCTGCCCGGCAAAGCGAAGGTTCGGCCGCAGCTTGAGCCGCATCCGGTCATCCAGAAGCGTCGGCGAGTTGATGAAGGTGTTCCGGTGGATGCCGCCCAGGCGGGCGAAGCTCGCGCTCTCCAGGCCCGGGATCGTGCGGAAGACGGCCGTCTGCGCGCCGTACTTCATCTTCGTCTGGAAGCCCACGATGTTGTAGAGCGTCCCCAGCGCGTTGTCGCGGCGGAGCTGGACGACCGCATAGGGCTTCACGTCCCGGGCGTGGGCGTTCGTCAGCCCCACCGGCTTCATCGGCCCGAAGCGGAGCGTCTCGCGCCCGCGCTCGGCCATGACCTCGATGGGCAGGCAGCCGTCGAAGTAGCCGGCCGTCTCGCCCTCATGGAACTCGGTCTTGTCGGCGGCGAGGAGGGCGTCGATGAAGGCCTCGTACTGCTCCCGGGTCATGGGGCAGTTGATGTAGGCCGTTCGCTCCTCCTCCGTCTCGCCCTTGTCGTAGCGCGACTGGCGCCACGCGACGTCCATGTCGATCGTCTCCGCGTGGACGATGGGGGCGATGGCGTCGAAGAAGGCGAGCGACTCGGCCCCCGTGGCGACGCGGATCGACTCGGCCAGCGACCCGGAGGTGAGCGGGCCGGTGGCGACGATCCAGGTGCCGTCCTCTGGGAGCGACGCGATCTCGCCTTCGACCACCGAGATGAGCGGGTTCGCGCGGATCGCGGCGGTCACGTCGCGCGAGAACGCCTCGCGGTCCACGGCCAGGGCGCCGCCGGCTGGCAGCCGGTGCCGCCCCGCCATCTCCAAGACGAGCGAACCGGCCGCGCGCATCTCCCAATGCAGGAGCCCCACCGCGTTCCTCTCGTCGTCGTCCGAACGGAAGGAGTTGGAGCAGACCATCTCGGCCAGGTCGCCCGTCTTGTGGGCGAAAGTGCCGACCTTGGGCCGCATCTCATGGATGATGGCGGGAACGCCGAGGCGCGCGGCAGCCCAGGCCGCCTCGCACCCCCGCCATGCCGCCGCCGATGATGTGGATCGCCTGTGTCATGCCCTCGGGTCTAGGACGCCGGGGGCCGGATGGAAAGGGCAGGGCGCTCAGATCGGCGCGACCTGCCCTCTCGCGGGGTCAGAACCCCGACAGGATCTCGAACAGCCCGCGCGAGCCGAAGGTGGTGCCCTGGTCCGGCCCGATGGCGAGCTTGGCCCCGAGCGTCACGAAGGTCTCGGCGCTGTCGTCCACGCCGTCGTCGAGCCCAAGCCTCCCGACCTGGCCAAAGAGCGACGGACCGCCATCGCCGAAGCGATAGGATCCACCGATCGAAAGCCGCGCCGCGTCGGTGTCGGCGAACAGGAGGTCGGCCGAGCCGATGATCGAGATGTTGCGCGTGACGTCATAGGTGCCCTCGATGCCGGCGACCTGGCCGTCTTCGCCCTCGCCGTCCAGGAAGCCGAAATAGGCCTCGCCCCCAGCCATCCCGAAGCTGCGCCCGGCTTCGATGCCGTAGAGGTTGGCCGAGCCATCGATGCCCTCGTCGTCCACCTCGTCATGCGAGTAGAAGAGGCCCACCGTCGCGAACTCGAGGGCATCGTAGACGACGTGGATCGTCGCCGTGCGGGCACCCAGGTCGATGGTGCGCGAGTCGTGGAAGGCGAGATCGGCCTGGATGCCGAAGGCGTCGAAGACACCGAACTCCAGGCTGCCGCGATAGGTCGTCTCGCCCAGGTCCGAATCGTCGGTGTAGCCCAGGATCTCGGCCGAGACCTCCGCGCCCTTGAATTCCTGCGCCGCTGCCGCGCCCGCCGTGACGGATGCCGCCAGAACGGCGGTCCAAGCCCATGCCTTGGTCATGCTCGTGCCCTCATGCTGCGTGTCGCGGTCTTCCGCCGCGTCGCCTCCGGGCACCCTGCCGCATCACGCGGCTGCGATCAATCCCGGACGGCAGGCACGATCGTCCGCATGAGCGCAACCCGGCCGGCGACAGGACGCCGGCCGGGCCAAGGGTCAGATCGAGGCCTCGCCCTCGGACTGCTCGGCCACCTTGGCGACCGACACGACCTCCTCGCCGTCCGTGTCGAAGACGCGGACCCCGCCCGCATTGCGCGAGCGGTAGGAGATGCCCTCGACCGGCACGCGGATGGACTGGCCGCCATCGGTGACCAGCATCACTTGGTCGGACAGCTCGACCGGGAAGGCGGCGACGATGCGGCCCGTATCGCGTCCGCGCCTTTCGCTCAGGTCCATGGCGCGCACGCCCTGGCCGCCGCGCCCGCGCACCGGATAGTCGTGGGCCGAGGTGATCTTGCCCATCCCCTTGGAGGTGATCGTGAGGATCAGGTCCTCGGCGGCGGACATCTCGGCGTAACGCTCCTGGCTGATCGCGCCTGCGACCACGGCCTCGTCCTCGTCGGGGCCGCTGTCCTCCTCCGTGTCGCCCATCACGGCGCGGCGCATCTTGATGTAGGCGGCGCGCTCCTCCGGCGTGGCCTCGAAGTGGCGGATGACGGCCATGGAGACGACGTGGTCGGTCTCGTCCTGCAGCCGGATCCCCGCACGCCGGTCGAATCGCGCCCCTTGAAGACGCGCACATCGATGGTCGGGAAGCGGATCGCCCGACCGTGGTCGGTGACGAGGACCACGTCGTCCGCCTCCGAGCAGATCGCCGCGTTCACGAGCCGCACCCCTTCGGGCAGCTTCATGGCGATCTTGCCGTTGCGCTTCACGTCCACGAAGTCCGAAAGCGCGTTCCGCCGCACATCGCCCGTCGAGGTCGCGAAGGCCACCTGCAACTCGTCCCAGTGCTCCTCGGGCCGGTCCACCGGCACGATGGCGGCGATGGTCACGCCCTGCTCGATCGGCAGGAGGTTGACCAGCGCCTTGCCCTTGGCCGTCCGCCCCGCCAGCGGCAGCCGCCAGCACTTGAGCTTGTAGGCCATCCCGTCCGTCGTGAAGAACAGGAGCGGCGTGTGCGTGTTCGCCACGAAGAGCGTCGTGACGACGTCCTCCTCCTTGGTCTGCATGGACGAGAGGCCCTTGCCGCCCCGCCGCTGCGACCGGAACTCCGACAGGGCGGTGCGCTTGATGTAGCCGCCCTGGGTCACGGTCACGACCATGTCCTCGCGCTCGATCAGGTCCTCGTCCTCGAGGTCGGCGGCCCATTCCGTGATCTCGGTCCGGCGCGGCACCGCGAAGAGCGACCGCACCTCGCGCAGCTCATCCGCGATGATCCCCATGATCCGCTCACGGCTCCCGAGGATCGCGAGGTATTCCTTGATCTTCCCGGCGAGGTCCTGGAGCTCGTCCGTGACCTCCTGCACGCCGAGCTGCGTCAGCCGCTGGAGCCGCAGGTCGAGGATCGCACGGGCCTGCGCGTCGGAAAGGTTGTAGGTGCCGTCCTCGTTCATCGGGTGAAGCGGGTCGTCGATCAGCCGGATGAAGGGCGCGATCTCGTGTGCCGGCCAGCGCCGCTCCATCAGACGCTCGCGCGCCTCGGCCGCGTCGCGGGAACTGCGGATCGTCTGCACGACCTCGTCCACGTTGGACACCGCCACCGCGAGGCCGCAGAGGATATGCGCCCGCTCGCGTGCCTTGCGCAGCTCGTAGGCCGTGCGCCGCGCGACGACCTCCTCGCGGAAGTCGACGAAGGCCGTGAGGAACCCGCGCAGGGTCAGCGTCTCGGGCCGCCCGCCGTTCAGCGCCAGCATGTTGCAGCCGAACGAGGTCTGCATCGGCGTGAAGCGCCAGAGCTGGTTCAGCACCACGTCCGCCGTGGCGTCCCGCTTGAGCTCGATCACCACGCGGACGCCGTTGCGGTCGGATTCGTCCTGGACGTGGGCGATTCCCTCGATCCGCTTGTCGCGCGCGGCCTCGGCGATGCGGTCGATCATCGTGGCCTTGTTCACCTGGTAGGGAATCTCGTCCACGATGATGGCCTGGCGGCTCCCCCGCAGCTCCTCCATGTGCGTCTTGGAGCGGAGCACGACCGAGCCGCGCCCTTCCAGATAGGCCTTCCGCGCGCCCGAGCGGCCGAGCATCACCCCGCCCGTGGGGAAGTCGGGGCCGGGAACGTACTGGATCAGGTCCTCGGAGGTCAGGTCCGGGTCCTCGATCAGCGCCAGAGTCGCGTCCACGACCTCGCCGAGGTTGTGCGGCGGGATGTTGGTCGCCATGCCCACGGCGATGCCGCCCGCGCCGTTGACCAGCATATTTGGGAAGCGCGCCGGCAGCACCGTCGGCTCCCGGTCCTTGCCGTCGTAGTTGTCCTGGAACTCGACCGTGTCCTTGTCGATGTCCGCGAGCAGGAACGCCGCCGGCTTGTCCATGCGCACCTCGGTGTAGCGCATGGCAGCGGCCGGATCGCCGTCCATGGAGCCGAAGTTGCCCTGCCCGTCGAGCAGCGTCAGCGACATGGAGAAGTCCTGCGCCATCCGCACCAGCGCCTCGTAGATCGAGGAGTCGCCGTGGGGGTGATATTTCCCCATCACGTCCCCCACCGGGCGCGCGGACTTGCGGTAGGGCTTGTCGTGCGTGTTCCCGGTCTCGTCCATCGCGTAGAGGATGCGCCGCTGCACCGGCTTGAGCCCGTCGCGCAGGTCGGGAATCGCGCGCGAGACGATCACGCTCATTGCATAGTCGAGGTAGGAGGACTTCATCTCCTCCTCGATGGAGACGGTCGGCCCATGCGGCTGCCGGGCGTCCTGATCCATCTCCGGTGTGTCGGGCGTGTCCGTCATCTTTGCCTGTCCGCTCAATATCTTGTTGCCTTGGTTATATAGCCCACCGGGGCTGGGGGCCAAGGGCTGCGACCAGCGGTAGCAGCACCGATCTGCGGGTGCTAACAAATTGAGTTGATTGACAGAATGTGGAACCGTGCTCGACTTGTTCCCGTAGGGTTCATGACCTCGCGAAGGAGCGCGAACGCATGGCACGACCGACCGCCTCGGAGACCGAGTTGATGCTCAGGGGCTACGGCCTGACGACGGCCGAGTTCTATTACCGGATGCCGGATTACAGGCACGTCCTGAACAGCTTCATCTGGCAGGACTACGACCTCGCCCCCGACCACCCGCGCCTGTTCGAGTTCATCGAGTTCTGGCAGCGCGAGATCGAGGGGCCCTTGCACTCGGTGCGATTCGTGCACCGCAAGGTGATCTCGCCCGGCCACTGGACGAACGTGGTGGGCGAGTTCCGCTACCACTAGCCGGGCATCAGAGCCCGTTCGCCCGCGCCACGAAGTCGGGGAGGTGGGGCACGTAGTCCTCCGGCCCGTCGCCGCCCTGCGCCATCGCCGTCGCGAAGGAGTTCTTCGCCGCGCTCGCCATGTGGGTGCTCACCACGGCGGCGTTCGCCATCGACTCGAGGTAGCGCAGGTCCTTGTAGGCGTTCGATATCGTGAAGCGATGCGCCTCGCGGTTCCCCTCCAGCGCGTAGCCCATGAAGGTCTGGTAGAAGCCGCAGTCCATTCGCCCACCCCGGATGACGGCATCGAAGCTCTCGACCGGGATGCCCACCTTGCGCGACAGCGCCAGCGCCTCGGAGTAGAGCGCTGCGTAGCCGAGGCTCAGGAAGTTGTTGAGGAGCTTCATCCTGTGCCCGTCGCCCGGCCCGCCGACATGGACGACCCGGCCCGCGAAGCATTCGAGGATGGGCGTGATCCGCTCCAGCACCGAGGTCTCGGCGCCCACCATTAGGTCGAGGTTCCGCTCCCAGGCGTCCTTGGGCGTGCGGCCGAGCGGTGCGTCCACCAGGGTCACGCCGAGGTCCCGCAGCTCCTCGCCCAGCCGGTCGGTCACGGCAGGGTCCGAGGTGGAGCAGTCCACGATCACCATGTCCCGACGCAGCGCCGGTTTCATCGCCGCGACGACCTCGGCCACCTGCGGGGAGGCGGTCAGGCACATCAGGATCACGTCCGACGCATCGGCCAGCGCGGCGGGCGAGGGGGCCTCGGTCGCGCCCTTGGCGACGAGGTCTTCGACCGCCTCGCGCCGCCGGTGCCCCAGCACGGTCAGCGGATAGCCCTTCGTCAGGATGCCATGCGCCATCGGATGGCCCATCAGCCCCAGACCCACGAACCCGACCCGCTCCTCCATGTCGCCCTCCCTTGCAGCACGGGCACCATGTAGCGGCGCAGGAAAAGGGTCCAGCGGGCGGCGGCGTTAACCCGACCTTAACTTCGGCATGGCATACCTTCCCTCAGGCCCGCGGCCACGGGCCTAGTCGCCCATCGCCGCCAAGGGAGGGGAGAGGTGCGCCCCCTCGGCGGGCGTGGAACCCACACGCTGCCACGCCCGCCCGCAGGTTACGCGCACCGAGGGCAGGCGCCACCCCCGCTACTTCGCCCGCATCAGCATCCCGAACAGGTCGCGCGGATCGTCCGGGTCGGCGATCATGTCGAGCAGGTCGTAGAGCCCCGTCTCCTTCGCCTTCGCCCTGACATAGGTGAGCGCCGAGAAGTCCTCGATGGCGAAGCCCACCGAATCGAACAGCGTGATCTGCGCCTCGCCCGTCCGGCCCGGCTTGCGCCCCGCGACCACCTCCCAGAGCTCCGTCACCGGATGATCCGGGTCGAGCTGCTGGATCTCGCCCTCGATGCGCGTCTGCGGCGGGAACTCGACGAAGATGTCCGACCTGAGCAGGATCTCCTTCGCCAGCTCCGTCTTGCCGGGGCTGTCGCCGCCCACCGCGTTCAGATGCACCCCCGCGCCCACCATGTTGTCGGTCAGGATCGTGGCGAGCTTCTTGTCCGCTGTCGCCGTGGTGATGATCTGCGCGCCCTGGATCGCCTCCTCGGCCGTCGCGCAGTGCACCACGCGCAGCCCGGTTCCCCGGAGGTTGCGGGCGCACTTCTCGGTCGCCTTCGGGTCGATGTCCCAGAGCCGCACCTCCTCGATCCCGAGGATCGCCTTGAAGGCCACCGCCTGGAACTCGGACTGCGCGCCGTTGCCGATCACGGCCATGACCTTCGAGCCCTTGGGGGCCAGGTGCCTTGCCGCCATCGCCGACATGGCGGCGGTCCGCAGCGCCGTCAGCATCGTCATCTCGGACAGCATCACCGGATAACCCGTGTGCATGTCGGCAAGCAGCCCGAAGGCCGTCACGGTCTGAAGCCCCGCCCGCATGTTCCTGGGGTGGCCGTTCACGTACTTGAACCCGTAGGTGTCGCCATCGGCCGTCGGCATGAGCTCGATGACCCCCTCGGCCGAATGGGCCGGGATGCGCGCCGTCTTGTCGAAGCTCTCCCAGCGACGGAAGTTGCCCTCGATGACCTCGGCCAACTCTTTGAGCATGGTCTCGAGGCCCACGCGATGCACGAGGCGCATCATGTTGTCGACGCTGACGAAGGGGATCAGCGCCCGCTCCGACGGGGCGGCGTTCGTGGCGGCAATGGGTTTCTCGATGACGGCGTTCATGCAAGGCTCCTTGTAGGTCTGTCGAAAATGCGGCGTCCCAGGAGGGACGCGGTAAGGTCCACCATCAGCCCGGCGGTCTTCCCCCGCTCGTCGAGGAACGGGTTCAGCTCCACGAGGTCGAGCGAGGTGACAAGGCCGGAGTCGTAGAGCATCTCCATCACGAGATGCGCCTCGCGGAAGGTGGTGCCCCCGGGCGAGGTCGTGCCGACGGCGGGCGCGATGGAGGGGTCGAGGAAGTCAACGTCGAAGGACACGTGCAGCAGGCCCCCTGCGGCGTCCACGCGGGCCAGGAACTCGGCGAGCGGGGCCCGGATGCCGTTCTCGTCGATGGCCCGCATGTCGACGAGGTGGATGTCGGTCTCCTCCAGTGCCTCGCGCTCGGCCGGGTCCACGGACCGCAGGCCGATCATGCAGATGTTCTTGGACGGGATCGGGTTTGCCATCGGCGGGAACATCGTGAATCCCTCCCGCCCCGCGAGGTAGGCCACCGAGGTCCCGTGGAGGTTCCCGCTCTCCGTGCTGGCCAGCGTGTGGTAGTCGCTGTGAGCGTCGAGCCACAGCAGGAACAGGGGCTTGCCCTCCCGCGCCGCATGGGCCGCGACGCCGGAGACGGTCCCCATCGACAGCGCGTGGTCGCCACCCAGGAAGATCGGCATTCCCTGGCCCGCCGCCTGCTCGCCCGCGCGGGCGAGCGACGAGGTCCAACCCACCGTCTCGCCCAATGCCCAGAGCCGCGCGTCCGGCGCGATCTCGACGGCGTCGGGCACGACGTTCCCGAGGTCGGTCACCCGGTGCCCGAGCCCGGTCAGCGCCTCCGCCAGCCCGGCGACGCGGTAGGCGTCCGGGCCCATCAGGCAGCCGCGTCGCCGCTTGCCGCTGTCCACGGGGGCCCCGATCAGGATGATGTCGCGCGATTCCATGTGACTAACCTCGTGACGAAGGGTGGCAGACAGAAGGGGTGTTCCTGTGCGATAGGTATGTTGTTTACCCGAAACGGGCAGTGGACTTGGACGATCTGGACCAGAAACTCATCGGTGCGCTTCGACGGGACGGACGGGCGAGTCTGTCGGACCTTGCGCATGACCTGGGGGTCACGCGGACGACCGTCAGGTCGCGGCTCGGGCGGCTGATCGCCTCGGGGGAGGTCGCCGGCTTCACGGTGCTCACCCGAGCCGACGTGGCGACGGCGCCCGTGCGGGGTCTGATGATGCTTCAGGTGGAGGGACAAGGGACCGACCGCGTCATGGCCCGCCTCGCCGGAATCCCGGAGGTCACGGCCTACCACACGACCAACGGCACCTGGGACCTTATCGTGGAGGTCGGAACCCAGACGCTCGAACGGTTCGACGAGGTGCTCTTCGCGATCCGCCGCATCCCCGGGGTGACCCGGAGCGAGACGAACCTCCTGCTCTCGACCCGTCGCCCCGTCAGGCGGCCCGTGTGACGGACTGCCGCCCCGAGGAGGCGCGCACCGCCCGGACCCAGAGGATCACGAGAATCAGTGAAAAGATCGCGTTCCACGTAGCCATCGACAGACCCAGGAACTGCCAGGAGACCTGGTCGCACATCACGATCTGCGGCCCGTCGACCGACAGGAGGTCGGCTCCCGACATGCCGCCCAGGCCGCTTCCCGTGCAGGCCGAGGGGCCGGGCCACCAGTGTCGCTCAACCCCGGAGTGGTAGATGCCGATCCCCGCCGTCGTGGCCGCCGCGATCGCCCCGAGGGTCGGGAATACGGGCCCGCGCACGAGAAGCGCCAGGACCCCGATCGCCACGGCTGCGAAGTGCGGGTAGCGCTGCCACCAGCAGAGCTCGCACGGTGAGTATCCGAGCGCCTGGAACACGTATGCCCCCGCGAGAAGGGCCAGCGAGCCGCCGGCTGCGGCAAGGACATAGTTGGTGCGCGTCACGGCGGCCTCCAGGCTGTTGGCGCCATGTGATCCCGGCCCCCCGGGGAACGCAAGGCGGGACTCGGGACCTTTTGGCCGCTCGTGGCGTTGTGACCGCCGAAGGCATTCGCAGGAGAGTGGCCATGAGGTGGCAGGGGCGGCGCGGGAGCGGCAACATCGAGGACCGGCGCCGAATGGGATCGTCGGGCATGGCGATCGGCGGGGCCGGCGGGCTCGGCATCCTTGCCATCGTCGTGATCGGCGCGCTGTTCGGCGTCGACCTGACGCCCATGCTCGGCGGCGGCGGACAGGTCCAGACCGGCTCGGGCGAGTTGACCCAGGCGGACGAGCAGGCCGGCCAGTTCGTCTCGGTCATCCTCGCCGACACCGAGGACGTGTGGTCCAACATCTTCCAGACCAAGCTCGGCCAGACCTACGAGCCCACGACCCTGGTCCTCTTCTCGGGCGTGACGCAATCGGGCTGCGGCGGTGCCAATGCCCAGACCGGGCCGTTCTACTGCCCGGTCGACAAGAAGGTGTATCTCGACACGGACTTCTTCCAGCTCATGGACCGGCAGCTCGGCGCCGGGGGCGACTTCGCCGATGCCTATGTCGTCGCGCACGAGGTCGGCCACCACGTCCAGGACCTCCTCGGTATCCTGGACGAGGCTCAGCGTGGTGCGCAGCAGGGGGCCGACAGCGCGTCGGTCCGCACGGAGCTGCAGGCGGACTGCTTTGCCGGCGTCTGGGCCTCCTACGAGCAGCAGATGTTCGGCGCCCTCGACCAGGGCGATGTCGAGGAAGCCGTCAACGCCGCCCAGCAGATCGGCGACGACACTCTGCAACAGGAGACGCAGGGCGTGGTCGTGCCCGACAGCTTCACCCACGGCACGAGCGCCCAGCGCGTCCGCTGGTTCATGACCGGCTACCAGAGCGGCGATATCGGCGCCTGCGACACGTTCCGCGCGCGTCAGCTCTGATCCCTTTGACGGCCGCGCCTCCGCCCGCTAGACGGGCGGGGCTGGCCGGTGTGGCGGAATGGTAGACGCAGCGGATTCAAAATCCGCCGAGGCAACCCCTCGTGAAGGTTCGAGTCCTTTCACCGGCACCACTATCCCTCGAAGCGAAGGCGGCTCGGGCCGGTCGCCTTCGGATGCGCTGGCGCCCCGGACCCGATCATTCGCCAGCAGGCTTGGGTCTCGGCACCTCCGCAATTCGTCGAAGTGACCAGCTAGGGACAGTCACCGGCCTCACGCCGCCACTGGCATCTCGATCGAGCAGACAACGCCGGCGGGCGGATAGGCTATCGCCACGGAGCCGTCGAGTTGCTGCGCCAGACCCCTCTCGATCAAACGGGAGCCAAAGCCCTTCTCCTTCGGCGGTATCACCGGGGGCCCATCTTCCTCCTTCCAATCGATCCGCAGGGCTCCGCCGTCTCGCCTCCAAGAGAGGCGGACCCGGCCCCGGTCATTGGACAGCGCCCCGTATTTGGCCGCGTTCGTAGCCAACTCGTGGAACGCCATGCCGAGCGCCAGCGCCGCGTAAGGGTCGAGCCGGATCTCCGGACCCTCGACGATCAGCCGTCCCGCCGCTTCGCCGGTCGCGCGGTAGGGCTCGAGCGCCAGGTCCGCGAGCTCCTTCAGGCAGGTCCGCCCCCAGGCCTCGCGCGTCAGGAGGTCGTGCGAACGGGAGAGCGCCAGGAGCCGGGCATCGATGCCCTCGCGGACCCTCGACGGGATCTCGGACCCGCGAAGGCCCTGCCGGACGATCGACTGCACCGTGGCAAGCGTATTCTTCACCCGGTGGTTCAACTCGTTCATGAGAAGGCGCAGGCGGGCCTGGGCTTCCTTCTCGGCACGGATGTCGCGCACCTCGACGATGGTGCCGACCGCCTTGGCCGCCTGGTCGCGGATTGGGGAGGCCGTGAAGGCCACGGGGTAGAAATGGCCGTCCTTGTGGACGAAAACTTCCTCCCCGCTGGTCTGGTTGTCCTCGGGATAGGCTCGGTCGATGGGACAGTCCTGCAAGGGGAAAGGTCGCCCGTCCGGGTAACGGTGGTGGATCACGTCGTGCAGCGGACGGTCCTGCGTCTCGTCCAGCCGATACCCCGTGAGCTGCTCGGCCGCCGCGTTCATGTAGACGCAGCGCTGACGGTCATCCATCATGAAGACGGCCATCCGGGTATTGTCCAGAACCGCCGACAGGCGGAGCTCGCTGGCGATGCGGGCCTCCTCGAGGCTGCGCCGGTCATGCGTCTCGGTGTGGATGCCGACCCACTCGCAGACGCGTCCCCTCTCATCGAGCACCGGGGCGGCCTTGGAGATGAATGGACGGTAGCCGTCCGCATCGGCCCGCCAGAGACGCCCCTCGGCGCTGTAGTGCCGCCGGGTCGCCACGGCCTCGGCCCAGGACCGCCTCAGCCTCTCGCGATCATCCGGATGGATCGCGTTCGCCCAGCCGCCACCCCGGCACTCGTCCCAGCTCTGGCCGGTGTAGGCTTGCCAGTAGGGTTGCGGCTCCAGGAAGTCGCCCTTCGCGTCGGTGGTCCATGTGCAGATCGCGAGCCAGCCGACGAGCCGGGCGACGTCCGCCCGGCTATCCGATCCCGGATCGAGGGCGCGGGTGTCGAGGCCGGTGGCGTTCAGACGGCGACGCAGGCGCGCGACCTCCGCCTCCAGCTCGGCGATCCGGGCCTGGGACGTGTCGGTGAGGGGCCGCTGGACAGGGGCGGTGGTCAATGGGCTCTTCCTTGCGGTGGGGCGCGGAGCACGATCATCGTACGACACTCAACCTACAAGCGAAAAAGCCCTCTCCGTATTCACGGCGATGCGAGGCCAGACGAGGTGGCCGAGAGGCCTCAATCCCGCATCCGGCCTCCATCGTCCCAGAGCGGCGCGAGGTGGATGCGGGCGGGGCGGCGCTCTCCCAGGATCTCGACCTCGAGCGGCAGGCCGTCCACGATGCGGTCGGGGGGCAGGAAGCCCTGCGCGACCGACTGGTTGGTGAAGTGCGAGAAGCCGCCGGAGGTGCACCAGCCCACGACCTTGCCATCGAGCCAGATGGGCTCCCAGGCGACCACGTCGGCGTCACCCGCCTCCACCACCAGGCTTGCCAGGCGCCTTCCCGGGCCGGAGGCCTTCTCGGCCATGGCGGCGGCCTTGCCGATGAAGTCCGCGGGCTTGTTGTAGCGGACGAAGCGGTCGAGGCCGGTCTCGGCGGGCGTGTAGTCGGGAGAGAACTCGCGGCCCCAGCTTCCGAACCACTTGTCGAGGCGGAGCGACATCATCGCGCGCATCCCGAAGGGACGGAGGCCGAGGTCCTGCCCGGCGGCCCAGAGGATGTTCCAGAGGTGCCGCTGGCTCATGTGGTCGCAGAAGATCTCATAGCCGAGGTCGGCGGTGTAGCTCACGCGTTGCACGAGGCAGTCGGCGATGCCGACCGTCATGCGGCGGCAGTCCATGAAGCGGAGCGAGTCGACGTCGGAGCGGGTCACGCGCTTGAGGAGCTCCGACGCGTTCGGCCCGGCAATCTGGAAGCCGGTGCGGGTGTCGGAGACGTTCTCGACGCGGACGCCGGCCGTCAGGTGGCTCTCGAACCAGCGCATGTGCCAACCCTGGGCGCCGTAGCTCGCTGTGGCCATGAACTCGGTCTCGGAGAGGCAGGAGACGGTGAAGTCGCCGATGATCCTGCCGCTTTCGGCCAGCATGGGGTTCAGCGCGATCCGGCCGGGCTGGGGGATCGTGCCGGCCATGACGCGGTCGAGCCAGGCGCGGGCGTTGGGGCCGGTGATGCGGTACTTGCCGAAGTTGGAGAGCTCGTTGATGCCGACGCCGTTGCGGACCGCGAGGACCTCCTGCCGCGTCGCCTCCCAGGCGTTGGACCGCTTGAAGGTCGGCGTCTCGTAGGCGGGCTCGCCGGGGAGGGCGAAGTAGTTGACGACCTCGAGCCCGTATTGCTGGCCCCAGACGGCGTTCATGCCGCTGAAGACGTCATACATGGGCGAGGTCTTGAAGGGCCGGGCGGCGGGACGTTCCTCGTTGGGGTAGGCGACCGAGAAGCGCATCCGGTAGTTCTCGATGACCTTGGGGACCGTGTAGCCGGGCGTCGTCCAGTTGCCGAAGCGGGCCACGTCGAAGCCGCGCGGGTCGCGCTCGACCTCGCCCTCGATCATCCATTGGGCGAGACTGAGGCCCATGCCGCCGCCCTGGCTGAAGCCCGCCATCACGGCGCAGGCGGACCAGAAGTTGCGCAGGCCGGGCACGGGGCCGATCAGCGGGTTGCCGTCGGGGGCGAAGGTAAAGGGGCCGTGGATCACGCGCTTGACGCCGGCGCGTTCGAGGACCGGGAAGCGGCGGTAGGCGAAGGCGACGGAGTCCTCGATCTTGGAGAAGTCCTCGTTGAGGAGCTCGTGGCCGAAGTCCCAGGGGGTCGTGTCCACGGACCAGGGCTCGCAGGGCTTCTCGTAGAAGCCGATGCAGAGGCCGCGACCCTCCTGCCTCAGGTAGCTCTCGCCGCCGGGGTCCATGACGTGCGGGAATTCCTTGCCCTTGTCGAGGAAGGCCATGATCTCGGGCAGGTCGTCGGTGACGAGATACTGGTGCGCCATCGGGAGGAGGGGGCCGTAGGTGCCGGCCATGGCGAAGACCTCGCGCGCCCAGAGGCCGGCGGCGTTGACGACGTGCTCGGCATGGATCGTCCCTTGCTCGGTCACCACGTCCCAGGTGCCGTCGGCGCGGGGGTTCAGGCCGAGGACGCGGTTGTGGAGGACGATCTCGGCCCCGCCCATCCGGGCGGCGCGGGCGTAGGCGTGGGTGGTGCCCGAGGGGTCCAGGTGGCCGTCGAGCGGGTCGTAGAGCGCGCCGACGATGCCGTCCACGTTGACGAGGCCGTCCGTCATCTCGGCGACCTCCTCGGGGCCGAGGATGCGGGTGTCGAGGCCCATGTAGCGGTGCTTGGCGCGCTCGGCCTTGAGCATCTCGAAGCGGGCCTGGTTGTCCGCGAGGGTGATGCCGCCGACGTGGTGGAGCCCGCAGGACATCCCCGTCAGGGCCTCCAACTCCTTGTAGAGGCGGATCGTGTAGCCCTGGAGCGCCGCCATGTTGGTGTCGCCGTTCAGCGTGTGGAAGCCGCCCGCCGCGTGCCAGGTGGAGCCGGAGGTGAGCTCGGACCTCTCGATCAGCATGACGTCGGTCCAGCCGAGCTTGGTCAGGTGATAGAGCACGGAGCAGCCGACGACGCCTCCGCCGATCACGGCCACGCGGGTGGTGGTTCTCATCGCTTCGCTCCCCTCTGTTGTGACGCCCTTTGTGGGCAGGCTCCTCGGACCGCGAAAGCCTGCCAGCGACAGGACGAGTCGCTGGCGTGTCTTCGCCCCTCAAAGGTCGCGGAAAAGGATGAACGATTGGTAAACCGGGCGTTCGGTGGGGGGGTGGGGGACGCAACACCCCCGGGGTAAGTGCCCGCCGATGCTGCCATATTCCGTGAGGGAGGGTGTTGCGTCGCCCCCATGTCGGGTGGGCGTCTGCCCACCATCGGGCGGCCCGGCGCGGACGCGGATGTTGCGCTGAAGCGCATCCTGCGGGCCGGTCGGGGGTCGCTTGGGCCGCGCGGCGGGCTGAAGCCCGCCCTGCGGCCCCCGCGATCGAATCAGGGGATGATCCGGGTGTACTTCGTGCCCTCGACCGTGGCGCCGAGTCGGAGGCCGGACTGGCCGAAGACCACGGCGATGACCGGGGAGAGCGAGGTCGTGGTGTCGGCGCGCAGGACGTCGCCCTGGGCGTTGGCGGCGTATTCGATGTCGGCGCCGGCGACCCAGCCGGGGGACTGGCGGAACTGCGCCAGCGCGTCCTGGGTCATGAAGAAGAGGACATGGCTGTATTGCTGGGCGCCGATCTGGAGCCCCGCCGAGGCGGAGGTGGCCGAGTAGTAGTCCACCGTCGAGTTGCCGACCCGCAGCGCGCCGGTCCCGAAGGAGCCGCCGAGGCCGAGGCCCGCCTCGGTCACCACGGGCATCACGAGGATGCCGGCGGCCCGCTGGCCGAGGTCCACGGTGCCGGGGTAGGTCTGGTAGAGGAAGTTCAGCGCACTGTCGACGCGGGCGTCGATCACCGCCGCGTTGCCCGAACCCACGGGGTTCGCGCAGCCCGCGAGCGCGGTGCCCGCGAGCGCCAAAGCCACGAACGCACGTCTGGAGAGTCCGTCCATATCACTGCCCGATAGGTTCCTGGCCTTGTCAACCGGCCGTTGCTCGCTTCGTAGAGGAATCGGATTCATTTGTCACCAACCGATTCGCGAATCAGTCGTTCATCGCCCGCGCCGCTTCGGGCGCGAAGTAGGTGAGGACCCCGTCGCACCCCGCCCTCTTGAAGGCCATGAGGCTTTCCAGCATGACGCGCGGCCCGTCGAGCCAGCCGTTCGCGGCGGCGGCCTTGAGCATCGCGAACTCGCCCGAGACCTGGTAGGCGAAGGTGGGAATGCCGAACTCGTCCTTCACGCGGCGGCAGATGTCGAGATAGGGCATCCCGGGCTTCACCATGACCATGTCCGCCCCTTCCGCGAGGTCGCGGGCCACCAGTCGGAGCGCCTCGTCGGAGTTGCCGGGATCCATCTGGTAGGTCTTCTTCTCGCCCTTGAGGGCGGCCGTGGCCCCGACCGCGTCGCGGAAGGGACCGTAGAAGGCGCTCGCATACTTGGCGGCGTAGCTGAGGATCGTGACCTTCTGGAAGCCCTCGGATTCCAGCATCCGGCGGATCGCGCCGATGCGGCCGTCCATCATGTCGGAGGGGCCGAGGATGTCGGCGCCGGCGCGGGCCTGGGCCAGGGCCATCCTTGCCAGCGCCTCGACCGTGCGGTCGTTGACGATCTCCCCATGCTCGACGAAGCCGTCGTGGCCGTCGATGTTGTAGGGGTCGAGCGCGATGTCGGTCATCACCGCGACCTCGGGCACCGAGTCCTTGATGGCGCGGATCGCGCGGTTCGTGAGGTTGTCGGGATTCCAGGCCTCGGAGCAGTCGGCGGTGCGGTGCTCCATGGCCGTGTAGGGGAAGAGGCAGAGGGCCGGGATGCCGAGCGAGGCGGCCTCGCGCGCGGCCTCAACGGCCCGGTCCACGGTGAGGCGGTTCACGCCGGGCATGGAGGGCACGGGGACGGACTCGCTCCTGCCCTGCATCAGGAAGATCGGCCAGATGAGGTCGGAGGGCGTGAGCGTCGTCTCGCGCACGAGGGCGCGGAGGGCGGGAGTCGCGCGCAGGCGGCGGGGACGGGCGAGGGGGAAGGGGGCAGGGGTCATGGATCGGGCTCCCGTGCGAGGGCGGTCTCGGCCCCGGGCCTCGCACGGAATGTTCACCGCCACAAGGCTAGGCAGGGGCGCGGCGCTCGGATACGCTCGCCGGACCCGAGCCCGGCGGACCGCAGTGGACTTCACGCAGACCCTTTTCGACGTCATCGACTTCCGGTCCTTCTCGAACCTGTGGTTCTGGATCGTGCTGGCCGTCGCCTGGTCCACCGCGAGCCACTGGGTGCTGGGGGTCCCCTTCGACATGGTGCTCCGCGCCAAGCGGCACGGCGGGCAGGCGCTGACCGACCTCGAGGACCTGGTGCGGATCAACGTGAACCGGCTCCTCTACGTGGCGCGGATGTCGGGGCTGTGGCTCGCGGGGTTCTCGGCCTTCCTGCTGACCGCGCTCATGACGATGGCCGTGTGGTACGGGGTGGAGCTTGCGCAGGCGATGGCGCTCATCATGGTGCCGATGGCGCTCGTGGGCCTCCTGAGCCTCTCGACCGCGCGGCGGATCGAGGAGCGCGCGCCGCAGGGGGAGGAGCTGTGCAAGGTGCTCCATCGGCAACGGATCTGGACGCAGGGGATCGGCACCGTGTCGATCTTCGTCACCGGCATGTACGGGATGTACCATAACCTGCTGGTGCTCTACGGGCTGTGAGCGGCGGGGGGCGGCGGGCGCCGTTGACACCGCCCGCCCGCGCGGTAGGTGACGCCGCATGGCGACCTCTCCCAACCACATCACCGTCGGCGGCGCGCCCGAGGGGTTCGACGCGCGGCTCGTCCTGAAGGAGCTGGAAGCAGCGGGCGTTCCCGTGCTGCACGTCGCGCGGGACGACCGGCGACTTGCGGCGATGCGGGAGGCGCTGCGGTTCTTCGACCCCTCGGTGCCGGTCTTCGAGTTTCCGGCCTGGGACGTGCTGCCCTTCGACCGGGTCTCGCCCAACCCTGAGATCGCGGCGCAGCGGATGGCGACGCTCGCCGCGCTGACCCATGGGATGCCGGAGCGGTTCGTGCTGCTGACCACGCTGAACGCGGCGACCCAGAGGGTGCCGGCGCGGGAGACGCTGCGGGGGGCCGCGTTCTCCGCCGGAGTTGGCGACCGGGTGGACGAGCAGCAGCTTCGGGGCTTCCTGACGCGGATGGGGTTCACGCAGTCGCCCACCGTGACGGAGCCCGGCGACTACGCGGTGCGCGGCGGGCTCATCGACGTCTGGCCGCCGGGGCATCCGTCGCCGGTGCGGCTCGACTTCTTCGGGGACACGCTGGACGGGGCGCGCCGGTTCGACGCCGTGACGCAGCGGACGACGGAGAAGCTGAGCGTCGTGGAGTTCGCTCCGGTGTCGGAGGTGATCCTCGACGAGGCGTCGATCACGCGGTTCCGGCAGAACTACCGCATCGAGTTCGGCGCGGCGGGGACGGATGATCCGCTCTATGAAGCGGTGAGCGCGGGGCGCAAGCACGCGGGAATGGAGCACTGGCTCGCGTTCTTCCACGAGCGGCTGGAGACGCTGTTCGACTACCTGCCCAAGGCGAGCGTGACGCTGGATGACCAGGTCGGCCCCTCGCGACTGGCGCGCTGGGCAGCGATCGAGGACGCCTACGAGGCGCGCCGGTCGGCGATGCGGGAGAGGGGGCGCGTCGACACCGTCTACAAGCCGGCGCCGCCGGGGCTCCTCTATCTGGACGAGGCGGCCTGGGACGCGGCGCTGAAGGGCCTGCGGGTTCTGCAGTTCAACCCGCTGAAGCAGCCGACCGGCTATGGCGTCATCGACGCGGGCGGGCGGATCGGACGGGACTTCGCGCCCGAGCGGCAGCAGGAGAAGATCTCGCTCTTTGGGGCGCTGGCCGCCCATGTGAAGGCGCGGCTGGCCGAGGGGCCGGTGCTGGTCGCCAGCTACTCCGAGGGCTCGCGCGAGCGGATGGAGCACCTGCTGGAGGAGGAGGGGACGGGCGAGACGATCCCGGTCCCGGACTTCTCGCGGGTGGGGCGGAACGGCATCCACCTCGCAGTCTGGCCGCTGGAGCACGGATTCGAGGCGCCGGGCCTCACGGTGATCTCCGAGCAGGACGTGCTGGGCGACCGGCTGATCCGGCCCACGCGCAAGAAGCGGCGGGCGGAGAACTTCCTGACCGAGGTCAACGCGCTCACGCCCGGGGACCTCGTGGTGCATGTCGACCATGGGGTCGGGCGGTATCACGGGCTGGAGGTGCTGCAGGCGCTGGGCGCGGCGCATGAGTGCATCGCGCTGGAATACGCCGAGAACACGCGCCTCTACCTGCCGGTCGAGAACATCGAGCTGCTGTCCCGCTTCGGGCACGAGGAGGGGTTGCTCGACAAGCTGGGCGCCGGGGCCTGGCAGGCGCGGAAGGCGAAGCTCAAGGAGCGGATCAAGATCGCGGCCGAGCGGCTGATCCGAACGGCGGCGGAGCGGGCGCTGAGGAAGGCGCCGGAGCTGGAGCCGCCGGAGGACATCTGGGACCAGTTCCTCGCGCGCTTCCCTTATGTCGAGACCGACGACCAGCTTCAGGCCATCGAGGATGTTCTAGGGGACATGGACTCCGGCAACCCGATGGATCGGCTGATCTGCGGCGACGTGGGGTTCGGCAAGACCGAGGTGGCGATCCGCGCCGCCTTCGTCGCGGCCATGTCGGGGGTGCAGGTCGCGGTCGTGGCGCCGACGACGCTGCTCGCGCGGCAGCACTACAAGACCTTCGCGGAGCGGTTCCGAGGGTTCCCGCTGGAGGTCCGGCCGCTGTCGCGCTTCGTCTCGGCCAAGGAGGCGGCGCAGACGCGCGAGGGGCTCGCCAAGGGCACCGTCGACATCGTCGTGGGCACCCATGCGGTGCTCGCCAAGCAGGTGAGGTTCGCGAACCTCGGGCTGCTGGTCATCGACGAGGAGCAGCACTTCGGAGTGAGCCACAAGGAGCGCCTCAAGGAGCTGCGATCGGATATCCATGTCCTGACGCTGACCGCGACCCCGATCCCGCGCACTTTGCAGATGTCGCTCTCGGGCGTGAGGGACCTGTCGGTCATCACCACGCCACCGATCGACCGGCTGGCGATCCGCACCTACGTCTCGGAGTTCGACACCGTGACGATCCGCGAGGCGCTGCTGCGGGAGCGGTATCGCGGCGGGCAGTCTTTCGTCGTGGTGCCACGCATCGCGGACCTGCCCGAGATGGAGGATTGGCTGAAGCGCGAGGTGCCGGAGGCCAGCTATGTCGTGGCGCACGGCCAGATGGCGGCCACCGAGCTCGACGACAAGATGAACGCCTTCTACGACGGCAAGTTCGACGTGCTGCTCGCGACCTCGATCGTGGAGTCGGGCCTCGACATTCCGACGGCGAACACGATGGTCGTCTGGCGGGCGGACGCCTTCGGGCTGGCGCAGCTTTATCAGATTCGGGGGCGCGTTGGGCGGTCCAAGACGCGGGCCTATGCCTACCTGACGACGCGGCCACGCCAGAAGCTCACGCCGCAGGCGGAGCGGCGGCTGCGGGTGCTGGGGAGCATCGACTCGCTGGGGGCGGGCTTCCAGTTGGCGAGCCAGGACCTCGACATCCGGGGCGCGGGGAACCTCATCGGCGAGGAGCAGTCGGGGCAGATCCGCGAGGTCGGGTTCGAGCTCTACCAGCAGATGCTGGAGGAGGAGATCGACCGGCTGCGGTCGGGGCAGGGCGAGCTGGTGGAAACCGCCGGGCAATGGGCGCCGCAGCTCAACCTCGGTGTCCCGGTGCTGATCCCCGAGGCCTATGTCCCGGATCTCGACGTGCGGCTCGGGCTGTATCGGCGGCTCTCGGCGCTGTCCACCAAGGTGGAGCTGGAGGGCTTCGCGGCCGAGCTGATCGACCGCTTCGGAACCTTGCCCCGCGAGGTGAATACCTTGCTCCTCGTGGTGCGGATCAAGGCCATGGCGCGCAAGGCCGGCGTGGCGCGGCTGGACGCAGGGCCGAAGGGGGCGACGCTGGTGTTCCACAACGACCGCTTCGCCTCGCCGGCGGGGCTGGTCGAGTACATCCAGGCGCAGGCGGGGCAAGCGCGGATAAAGGACAACAAGCTCGTGGTGCTCCGCGACTGGCCCTCGGAGGCCGACCGGATCAAGGGCGCCTTCGCCATCGTGCGCGACCTCGCCGAGAAGGTGGCCGAGGCCAGCCCAAGGAAGGGGAAGGAGGCCGTGGACGCCGAAGCCGGGCCCAAGGCCTCGAAACCTGCGGCTCTGCCTGGCATGAAGGCGGAGACGGCTTCTTCCGCCAAGCCTTCGCCAGTGGCCCGTCGTCGAGGCTGAGCCCCGGGCCCGAATTGCCCGCGAAGCCCGGGCCGTGATAGGGCCCCGGCACGGATGGACGATAGAGCGGGAGGCCCCGGTGCCGAAGGGAATCGAGGCGCGCCTGACCCTTGCGGTCCTCGCCTATGCGGCGCTGCAGGTCGTGCTCCGGCTGCTGATCGGGCCGGCGCTGGAGCTGGACGAGGCCGAGGCCTTCTACCAGTCGAGGCACCTGGCCTTGGGCTACGGGCCGCAGCCGCCGCTCTACTTCTGGCTTCAATGGGGGCTGTTCCGGGTCCTCGGCGAAGGGCTGCTGGCGCTGGCGCTGCTCAAGGAGGCCATCCTTGCGGGCACGGTGCTGGGGCTCTTCGCGATGCTCCGGCGCGAGGCGGGGGCTTGGCCTGCGGCGGTCGCCGCGCTGTCGCTCTCGCTGCTGCCGCAGGTCGTGTGGGAGGGGCAGCGGGCGCTCACGCATACCATGCTGGCGCTGTTCATGGCGGTCGTGGCGACGGGGCTCTTCGGGCGAGCGTTGGCTTCCGGGCGCTGGCGGGACCACTTGGTCCTGGGGTTGACCCTGGGGCTCGGGGCGCTGTCGAAGTTCAACTTCGTGCTCTGGCCCCTGGCCTTGCTCGCGGCGGCGTCGCTGCTGCCCGAGTGGCGCGGACGGCTCCGTCCGCTGCGGCTGGGCGGGGCGGCGGCGGTGGCGGCCGTGGTCGTCGCGCCGGTGGCGTTCTGGATCGCGCGGAATCCGGAGCTGGCGACCGCGAGCGTCGCCAAGCTCGATTTCGCACGGATGGATGGGGTCCGCGCGCGGGTCGAGGCGACTCGGGATCTCCTGATGGCGAGCCTGACCCTCGTGGCCTTGGCGGTTCTCGTGCTGGGTGGCTTCGCCCTGGCGCGGAGGGGTCCGGGCGCGCGGCTCGCCCCGCTGGCCCGGCTGATCGGAGCGGCGGCGGGGCTGTCGCTGGCCCTGCTGTGGCTCGGGCTCCTGGCCTCGGGTGCCACCGAGATCGCCGTGCGCTGGCTGCTGCCGGTCGCATGGGGCCTGGTGCCGGTGGCGGTCCTGGGGATTTGGCCGAGGCTGGGCGATGGGGCTCGGCGCGGACTCGGCTGGACCGTCGCGGCCATCTGGCTTGTGGTGGTCCCGCTCCTGCCTTACGCGAGCCTTGTCGATCCGGGATACCGGGGGGCGGACTTCGGCCCCCTCGTCGAGCGGCTCCAGGAGCTCACCGCAGACGAAGGACGGCTCTTGGTGGAAGATCAGTGGGTTGCGGGAAACCTCGCGTTCCTGGCGCCGGACCTGGCGCCGCGCCTGATCCGGCCAGGAGATCGAGCCGAACCCGGAGCGGTGGTGATCCGCGAGCAGGGCGCCGATGGAGGGGTTGATCCCGCACCTGTCGGGAGGGACGCAGGGATCGTCGCGATTGGCCACGGAGGCCGTGAGGTCCGGGTCGAGATCACGGTGGAGGGTCCATAAGGGTGGATCGGTCGGCTTCTTGAGGAAGCGGGTGAAGTATTCCTGGCAACATACGGTCGCTTATTGGAATTGCTCTAAAATCCCTGGTTGTGGAACGAGGCCTGTGGCAGGACCGCGCTGCCGTTGCGCAGTCTCCTCCCGGTCGTGTATCAGCCGGACATGGCCGGCAACGATCCCAAGACGCTTCTCCGCATCGCCCGCTCCGGCGGAGGGACGGACCATCTTCCGCCGCTCGACCTGGGCGCGCGGGTTCGGGAGCTTCGGCGCGAGAGGGACTGGACGCTCGAACAGGCCGCCGCGCAGGCGGGGCTCGCCCGATCCACGCTGTCCAAGATCGAGAACGGGCAGATGTCGCCCACCTACGATGCGCTCAAGAAGCTCGCGGTGGGGCTCGGCATCTCGGTGCCGCAGCTCTTCACTCCCCGGCCGACGGCGCAGGTCAACGGCCGCATGGCGGTGACGAAGTCGGGCGAGGGCGAGGAGCAGCTCACCACGACCTACGAGCACGAGCTGCTGGCCGAGTCGCTCAGCCGCAAGCGGATGCTGCCCTACCGGACGCGGGTGCGCGCGCGGAGGCCCGAGGAGTTCGGCGGATGGGTCAGGCACGAAGGGGAGGAGTTCCTCTATGTGCTGACCGGGGCGATCCGGCTCTACACCGAGTTCTACGAGCCGGTGGAGATGAGGCGCGGCGACAGCGCCTATTACGACGCGGCGATGGGGCACAACGTCGTCTCCGTCAGCCAGGACGACGCGACGATCCTCTGGGTGACCTCGCTGGCCTAGGCTGACCCCCTGGAGGGCCGATCAGCGGACGGGGTTCCGCACCGCGGGCTCGGCGTCGTGCCGGAGGGCCTACGCGTCGGGCCTCGGCGGCTGGTGCGTCCCTCCGAGCAGGCGCCCCGAGGAACGGAAAGGGCGCCCGTTCGGGCGCCCTCGGCTCTTCGGCAGGAGACTCACTGCGCTGGGGCCGCGCTCTCGTCCCACCACCAGACGTCGGGCTCCCAGCCGGGCCAGTCGCCCATGACGGGGAGCGTGTCGGGATAGGTGAGCCGCACGTCATGAGCGATCAGGGCCGCGTTCCATTGGTAGAAGGGGATCACGTAGCGCCCCGCCGTCAGCACCCGGTCGAGCGCCTGCGCGGCGGCCACGAAGTCCTCGTTCGACTCGGAGGTCAGGAGCTCCTTGACGAGGCCGTCGATGGCCGGGCTCTTGACGCCCATGAGGTTGCGCCCGCCGGGCTCGTCGGCGGTGGCCGAGCCCCAGTAGAGGGTCTGCTCGTTGCCCGGGGAGAGGGACAGCGCCCGCCGGTAGTAGGTCATGTCGAAGTCGTAGGCGTCCGTCCTCTCCTTGTACTGGGCGGAGTCGACCGAGTTCACCGTGACCTGCATCCCGAGCCGCTGGAGAGCCTGGACGTACATGTCCACGATCGAGGCCACCTCGGAGGAGCCGTTCTCCAGCAGGACCTCGAACTGGAAGGGCTCGCCCGCCGCGTTCCGCAGGACGCCGTCGCTGCCCACCGTCCAGCCAGCTTCCTCCAGCTCACCCAGCGCGGCCGAGACGTTCCTGCGGTTGCGCTCCGAGCCGTCGCTGACGGGCAGCGCATAGCCCTCCAGCGCGCCGGGCGGCAGGTCGGCCTCGTATTCGGCCAGGAACTCCTGCACGCGGCCCTCGGCCGGCCCCTCGGTCATGCCGAGCGGGCTGTTCGAGAAGTAGGACGTGATGCGCGGCTGGGCGCCGCCGGTCATGGCCTCGTTGATGAACTCGAAGTTGAAGGCAAGGGTCATCGCGTCCCGCACGCGGATGTCGGAGAAGAGCGCGTCCCGCGTGTTCATCACGAGGCCGGTCATGCCGGTGGGACGCTGGTTCGGGATCTCGTCGAGGACGATCTGTCCCTCTTGCACGAGGGGGAAGTCGTATTCGGTCGCCCACTTGGCGGGGTTCGTCTCGCGCATGATGTTCACGTCGCCGGTCTTGAAGGCCTCGAAGGCGGCGGTCTCGTCCCCGAAGAACTCGAAGCGCACCTCGTCGAGGTTCATGGTTCCCTTGCGGAAGGGGATCTCCGCCCCCCAGTAGTCCGGGTCCCGCCGCAAGGTCACCGAACGGCCGGCGTCGAAGTGGTCCACCACGTAGGGGCCGGAGGTGATCGGGATCATGTCCAGACCGTCGGCGTTCTCGAAGTCCACGCCCTCCCACTGCTTCTTCTGGAGGATGGGCCGGAGACCGGCGAGCATGGCGAGCTCGCGGTCGGCGGTGTTGAAGGTGATGCGGACGCCGCGCTCCCCAACCGGCTCGATGGACTGCACCTTCTGCCAGAAGGTCCGGTAGCGGGGATGACCATGCTCGCCGATCGTCTGGAAGGACCAGATCACGTCCTCGACGGTCACGGGGCTTCCGTCGGAGAACGTCGCGCTCGGGTTCAGCGTGAACTCGACCCAGCTTCGGTCGGGGGCGGTCTCCACGGACTCGGCCAGGAGCGGATAGAGGGTGAAGGGCTCGTCCAGCGACCGGCCCAGGAGGGACTCGGTGGTCAGGAAGGTGAGCTGCCAGGGCACCGTGCCCTTGAGGATGTAAGGGTTGAGGCTGTCGAAGCTCCCCACCTCGGCCGAGACCACCGTGCCGCCCTTCGGCGCGTCGGGGTTCGCGTAGGGCAGGTGGTCGAAGCCGGGGGGCAGCGCGGGGTCGCCGTACATGGCGATGCCGTGCATGGGCTCCCCACAGGCGGCGCCGGCCAGCAGGAGCGCGGACGCGCCCCCCAGCCTCAGGCGCGTGAGAAGTCGGTGCATCATGGTGTCTGCTCTCCCTGGTGCCTCGTTCAGGTGTCGGGCGAGGTTACGCGGCGGGTCCGGCGAAATCAAACTTACGGCTAGCGCAGCGCCTCAAGAACGCCTATAAAGAGGTCACTGCTCGATAGGTTTCTTGCCTGTATGAAACCTGCCTCAACAACTCGACGCCCGCCAATGGCGGGCGTTTTTTGTGGTCCGATCAGGTCCATTCGCCCGACTTCACCTGATTTCTTAGGTTTCCCGCGCGTCCCCGTCCTTTGGGGACCCGGGACGGAACCGGACTGTTCCTCACAAGAAGTTTGTTGGGGTGAAGCGAATCGCCGTTTCGACAAACGAATCCCCCAGAGGTGGGTGCGGGTTTATCCACAGACCCAAGAGCTTGGGGCGACCGGCTCAGATGCCGCCTCACGCCCGCAGCGGCCAAAACCTGCCGATCCAGGGTCACGCATCGGCTGGAGGTCGCGCATTGCGGGGACGCGGCCTCTCCTTATGATGCTGCGTCACAGCATGAAGGAGCGCCTCCAAATGGATCCCAACCGCCCCCTGTCCGGCCGGACCGCCGTCGTGACCGGATCGACCTCGGGCATCGGGCTCGGCATTGCGCGGGCACTGGCCGGAGCCGGAGCCGGTGTGGTCCTCAACTCCTTCACGGACAACGGGTCCGATCACGACCTCGCGCAGGGGATCGGGGCGGAGTTCGGCGTCCGTGCGACCTATGTCCGCGCCGACATGAGCAAGGGCGAGGAATGCCGCGCGCTGGTGGCCCAGGCAGGGGGTTGCGACATCCTCGTGAACAACGCCGGGGTCCAGCACGTCGCGCCGATCGACTCCTTCCCCGTCGAGAGATGGGACACGATCCTCGCCATCAACCTGAGCTCCGCCTTCCATACCACCGCCGCCGCGCTGCCGGGGATGCGGGCCAAGGGCTGGGGACGGGTGGTCAACATCGCCTCGGCCCATGGGCTCACCGCATCGCCCTACAAGGCGGCCTATATCGCGGCCAAGCACGGCCTCGTCGGGCTGACCAAGACCGCCGCGCTCGAGACGGCCGGGCAGGGCATCACCGCCAACGCGATCTGTCCGGGCTACGTGCTGACGCCGCTCGTGGAGGCGCAGATCCCCGACCAGATGAAGGCGCATGGCATGGACCGCGAGACGGTCATCCGCGAGGTCATGCTGGAGCGCCAGCCGTCGCGCCAGTTCGCCACCGTGGAGCAGATCGGCGGGACGACGGTGTTCCTCTGCTCCGAGGCGGCGGCGCAGGTCACCGGGACGACGATCAGCGTGGACGGGGGCTGGACGGCGCTCTGAGCTCAGCCGCGCAGGAGGCCGAGGGCGAGGGTCCACATCACGAGGGCGATGAGGAGGTCGAGGCGGCGCCAGGCTTCGGCGCTCCGCATGACGGGGGCGAGGAGGCGGGCACCGAAGCCCAGGGCGAAGAAGAAGGCGAAGGAGGCGGCGGTGGCGCCCACCCCGAAGGCCGCCTTCTCCGCGCCCGCGAACTGCGTGGAGACGGCCCCCACGAGACCCAGCGTGTCGAGATAGACGTGGGGGTTGAGCCAGGTGAAGGCCGCGCCCATGGCGAGAGTGGGCCGCAGCGCGGCGGATTCTCCGGCGAGGGCGAGCGCGTAGTCGCCCCTCCAAGCGGCCTGGAGGCGCATCGCTCCGTAGACCACGAGGAACGCCGCCCCCGCGAGCGACATCGCGCGGGGGAACCAGGGCAGGGCCTGGGCCAGTGCGCCGAAGCCGGCCACCCCGGCGGCGATCAGCGCCGCGTCCGACAGCGAGCAGAGCAGGCAGAGCGGCAGGACATGGCTGCGCAGGAGCCCCTGGCGCAGCACGAAGGCGTTCTGCGCCCCGATGGCAAGGATCAGGGAGAACCCGGTCGCGAATCCGGTCAGCGCGGCGGCGATCATTCGGCGGCGCGCGCGGGCTCGGGCGGGGGCTCGACGAGGTCTTCGGGGCGCGAGACCACCTCGCCCGGATAGACGAGCCCCGCCGATATGACGATCTTGGCCGCGTCCTCGAGGGGCATGTCGAGCTCGATGATCTCGGACCGGCGCACATAGAGGAGGTAGCCGGTGGTGGCGTTCGGCGTGATGGGACGAAAGAGGCCGACGATCTCCTCCCCGTCCCCTTGGAGCCGCTGTCGCACCTCGCCGCGCAGCGGGGCCGAGACGAAGGCCAGCGACCACATCCCCTTGCGCGGGAACTCCACGAGGCAGGCCCTTTCGAAGCGCGCGTCGGACTGGGTGAAGAGCGTCTCGGAGATCTGCTTCACGGCGTTGTAGATCGACCGGATCACCGGCACGCGGCCCACGAGGTCCTCGCCCGAGCGGAGGAGCGAGCGGCCGACCAGGCCCTTGGCGACCCAGCCGATGATGATCGTGAAGAACAGGAAGAAGCCGACGCCGACGCCCCGGATGTTGATCTCGATCCAGTCAGGGCTGCCGCGCTCGTGGCCCATCAGGCGGTTCACGATGGATTCGGGGTGCCAGAAGGGCGGCACGAAGGGCATGACGACGCTGTCCACCCAGCCCGCGAAGGTCCAGATGAGCCAGATCGTCAGGCCGATGGGCGCGATCACGACCACGCCCGCGAAGAAGTTGTTCCGGAGCGCCCCGAGGATGCGGGTGACGAGCCAGTGGCGCTGCTTCGGGACGGGCACGGGGCGGCGCATGGCGGAGGCCTTCGGCTGGAGTCGCTAGGGTTCTAGGCCACCCTTGGGGATCGCTGCAACAGCAAGACCCTGACGAGCCCGCGAGCCGCCCGCTCAGGCGCGCTGCGAGCCGAGTTCCGCAGCGATCCTCGCGGCGAGGCGGGCATTGTTGAGAACCAGCGCGATGTTGGCCTCGAGGCTGCGTCCCTCGGTCAGCTCGAAGATGCGGGAGAGGAGGAAGGGCGTGACTGCCTTGGCGGCGATGCCCTGCGAGTCGGCCTCGTCCAGAGCCTGCGCGATGAGGGGCGCCAGCGTCTCGGCGGGAATCTCGTCCGCCTCGGGGATGGGGTTCGCCACGAGCTGCCCGCCGGGGAGGCCCAGTGCCGCTCGCATCCGCTGCGCGGCCGCGATCTGGGACGGGCGGTCCATCCTCAGCGGCGCCCTGAGGCCGGAGGAGCGTGACCAGAAGGCCGGCAGCTCGTCCTGGCCGAAGGCGATGACGGGAACGCCGAGGGTCTCCAGCACCTCCAGGGTCTTGGGCAGGTCGAGGATGGCCTTGGCCCCGGCGGCGACCACGGATACGGCGGTCTGCGAGAGCTCCTGGAGGTCGGCGGAGACGTCGAAACTGCGCTCGGCCCCCCGATGGACGCCGCCGATGCCGCCGGTGGCGAAGACCTCGATCCCGGCGAGCCGCGCCCCGATCATGGTCGCGGCGACGGTGGTCGAGCCGGTGCCCTTGCGCGCGAGGCAGGCGGCGAAGTCGGCGCGGGAGAGCTTGGCGACCCCCTGGGCCTGGCCAAGCGCCGTCAGCTCCCCGTCGGACAGGCCGACCCGCAGGACTCCGTCGAGGACCGCGATGGTCGCCGGGACGGCGCCGTGAGCGCGGACCTCGGCCTCGACCAGCCGTGCGGTTTCGACGTTGCGAGGCCAGGGCATCCCGTGGGTGATGATGGTGGATTCGAGCGCGACGAGGGGGCGGCCCTCGTGACGCGCGGTCTCAACTTCGGCCGAGAACTCCATGGGAATCATGAGGGCGTGTCTCCCGAGACGTAAAGGGCTGCGGCCTTGAGGGCGCGGGCGAGGGCCAACTCGCGGCCCGCGCCCTCGCGTTCGGCCACCACATGCGCGGCGAGGAAGGTGTCGCCCGCGCCGGTCACGCGCGTGACGAGCACCTCGGGCGGGACTTGGGTGAGGACCCCCGAGGCATCGGCGACCGAGGCCGAGCGGCCTCCGTCCGTCACGAGCACCCGATGGGCGCCCTGCGAGAGGAGGGCACGGGCGGCTTGGTCGGAGTCGCCGAACTCGCGGTGGCCGAGGATGCGCGCCTCCTCCAGGTTCACGTAGACCGTCACCCCCGGGTGCCCCATGAGCGGGAGCAGACGCTCGGCCTTGCCCGGGCTTGCGGGGGCGACCCTCAGGTCGGCCTTCGAGAACAGGGGCGACGTGGCGATGCGGCCGAGGAGATCGGTCGTGAGATTGCCGTCGAGCGCCACCGGGCCGGACCAGGGCGCGTCGGGTGAGCCGAGTCGTCCATCCTCAAGCGGGCGAAGGATTTTCTCGCCGGCGGCTTCCAGCGAATGAGCGTCGGCGATGGCGGCGATCAGGCCGTTCGCGCCTTCGACCGCCATGTAACGATCGGTTGGCAAGTCCTCGGAACGGTAGGCGAAATAGGTCACGAGCCCGAGATGCTCGCACTCGGCCACGAGTTGCTCGCCCTCCGGGTCGCGTCCGATGGCGGTCAGGATCCCGGGCCTCAGGCCGAAGCGGCGAAGCGTCATGGCGATGTTGAGGGCGACACCGCCTGGGATGCGGGAGATCCGTCCCGGCACGTCGCCCCCCAGCCGCATATGCGACGGCGTGCGGCCGATGATGTCCCAGAGGCAGGAGCCGATGCAGAGGATGTCGGGGGCAGGGGCCATGGACCCGCAGTTGCGCCGAGCCGTCCGTCATGGTCAACCCGGTCCCGAGAGAACGCCGCCTGCGCGCCATTCGACGCAGGAGCCTTGCAAACCGCCCCAATTGCCGCTACGTGCCCCCCACTTCGCAGGCGGAGGCGGGCGTCCGGGGGAGAAATCCCCGTGCGTCCACCGGTTGGGGGGCGACCCCTGATCCTCCGTCGAGGCCAAACCGGAAAGGAAAAAGGCATGGCTCTCCCCGAGTTCTCCATGCGCCAGCTTCTCGAAGCGGGCGTTCACTTCGGCCACCAGACCGCGCGGTGGAATCCCCGCATGGCCCCGTTCATCTACGGGTCGCGGAACGGCATCCACATCGTCGACCTGACGCAGACCGCCCCGATGCTCGAGGAGGCGCTGCGCGTCATCCGCGACACCGTCGCCCGCGGCGGCCGCATCCTCTTCGTCGGCACCAAGCGCCAGGCCTCCAAGGCCATCGCCGACGCCGCCGAGAAGTCGGCGCAGTTCTACATGAACCACCGCTGGCTGGGCGGCACGCTCACCAACTGGCAGACCGTCTCGCAGTCGATCAACCGCCTCAAGGCGATCGACGAGGCCGCCGACCGCGGCTTCGAGGGCCTGACCAAGAAGGAGCGGCTCGGCATGGAGCGCGAGCAGGCCAAGCTCCAGGCCTCGCTCGGCGGCATCCGTGAAATGGGTGGCGTCCCCGACCTCCTGTTCGTCATCGACGTGAACAAGGAGGACCTCGCGATCCAGGAAGCCCACAAGCTCGGCATCCCGGTCGTCGCGGTCGTGGACACCAACTGCTCGCCCAAGGGCGTGGACTACGTGATCCCGGGCAACGACGACGCCGCCCGCGCGATCCAGCTCTACTGCGACCTCGTGGCCCGCGCCGCGCTGGAAGGCATGAGCACGCAGCTCGGCAATGCCGGCGTGGACATCGGCGCCATGGAGCATCTCGCGGAAGAGACGCTCGAGGACACCGGCGCGACCGCCTGATCCCGCACCGGGACCGTCGCGAAACCTACATCGGGCGGGTGCATCACCCGCCCGAATCCGTTAAAGGAGGATGAGATGACTGCTGTCACCGCGAGCATGGTGAAGGAACTGCGCGAGACCACCGGCGCCGGCATGATGGACGCCAAGAAGGCGCTGACCGAGACCGACGGCAACATGGACGCGGCCATCGACTGGCTGCGGACCAAGGGCCTTGCCAAGGCCGCCAAGAAGTCGGGCCGCACCGCGGCCGAGGGCCTCGTGGGCGTCGCCGTCGAGGGTGGCAGGGGCGTGGTCGTGGAGATCAACTCCGAGACCGACTTCGTCGCCAAGAACGCCGAGTTCCAGGGGCTTGTCCGTGACGTCGCCCGCGCGGCGCTGAAGGCTGACGACCTCGAGTCGCTCAAGCAGGCCGACGTGGGCGGCAAGACGGCCGAGGCCGCCGTGACCGACGCCATCGCGAAGGTCGGCGAGAACATGACCCTGCGCCGCATGGCCTCGCTGTCTGGCGACACCGTGGTGTCCTACGTCCACAACGCGGCCGGCGAAGGTCTGGGCAAGATCGGCGTGCTGGTCGCGCTGTCCGGCACCGACAACGGCATCGGCCGCCAGATCGCCATGCACGTCGCCGCCGCCAGCCCGGCCGCGCTGGACGAAGCCTCGCTCGACCAGGACGTGCTCGCCAAGGAGCGCGCGGTCCAGACCGCCAAGGCTCTGGAGGAGAACGCGGCCTCCGCGAAGCCGAAGCCCGAGGCGGTGATCCAGAACAACATCATCCCGGGCCGGATGAAGAAGTTCGTGGCCGAGAGCACGCTGCTGGGCCAGGCCTTCGTGGTGAACCCGGACCTGACGGTCGAGCAGGCCGCCAAGGAGGCCGGCGTGACGGTGACCGGCTTCGTGCGCCTCGGCGTGGGCGAGGGCGTCGAGAAGGTGCAGGAGGACTTCGCGGCCGAGGTCGCGAAGATGAACGCCGGCGCCTGATCGGAAAGGATGCGGCGCCGTGCCGGGACAGGGCACGACGCCGCCTCTCTTGGGGCCCGCCCGGGGGGACGAGGCGGGCCTTGCAGCGAATCGGCGGGGACAGCCGATCCCGTTCGGGATCAATTCCCTCCGGACCGACCGTCCCTGAAACGCCAGGGCTCCGCCCGATCCGGCCTTTGGGCCCAAGGCCCGTCGTCCGTCTCAATGGCGGCGTTTTGACGCAGGACGTCGAGTCGCGCGAGTAGGGGATTCCCCACCCCTCAGGCGTCCACCGTGAACATCTGGTTGTAGAAGGCGGCCTTGAGCACGGCCTGCGCGGTCGTCTCGACGTCCAGCGCCTCGCGCGCGAGGCGAAGGTGCTTCTCCACCGTGGCAGGGGTCAGGCCCATCAGCAGCGCGATGTCCTGCGCCGTCTTGCCGTCGCCCACCCATTGCAGCACCTCGCGCTGCCGCTGCGTGAGCGTGCGCGAGCCGCTGTAGGGCAGGGTGAGCAGCTTCAGGTGGAAGACGTTGTTCATCACCGTGATGGTGGGACCGTCCTTGGCCCAGAGCTCGTCCACCTCCGGCTGCGTCAGGCCCGGACGCGCGCACAGCCCGATGCCGCCCTTGGCGCGCTTGGAGACCGAGTGGAAGCTGATCGTGTAGCCGGTGGTGACGCCGAGTTTGCGGTTGAACTCCATCGCCTTGAGCTCGGCCGGGGAGAAGCCGCCCTTGGCCACCATCTGGTGCATCCAGGACCAGGAGCAGGCGCCATCGTTCTCGAGGGCCCAGCGGACCATGGGGCCGTTCAGGTAGAGCCCCTCCTCGATGTAGGGGCGCATGTAGGCGGCGGGCAGGTTGGTCAGCACGACCCAGTCCTGCGGGTCGCCAAGCGACCGCCCGCTGCGGTATCGCGTGTAGCCGTAGAGCAGCCGGTCGAAGCCGAACGACGCCATGGCGTCGAGGTGGAGTCGCCACAGGCCTTCCACGGAGGTCGCGCTGTTCACGCGATCCAGGTGAATAACCAAGTCATGCATGTTCGATAAACCAATATCACCCTGACGACGGGTCACGCATCATTTTTCGGTGCCGGCGGGAATGTCCAGACCCGACGCGCTGCGGGCCGGCTTCACCACACGAGCGATGGCCTCGGCCAACTCGACGGTGGTGAAGGGCTTGGCGAGGCAGGGCAGGGCCTCGCCTTCCAGGCCGGCCAGGGCGGCGTAGCCCGACATGAGCAAGGCGGGCAGATCGGGTGCCAACCGGCGGCTGGCGGTCACCAGGGCGGCCCCCGTCATGCCCGGCATGGCGTGGTCGGTGACGAGGAGGTCGGGCGCGCCGGCCCGAGCCAGGAGATCGAGCGCCTCGGCACCCGAACCCGCCTCCTCGACGTCGTGCCCGAGGTCCCGGAGCATCCGCGCGACCGAATCCCGCACCAGGGGCTCGTCATCGATCACCAACACGCGCAGAGGTGGCACCTCGGGGAGGGTGGCGGCAACTCGAAGGGAAGAAGGTAGTTCCAGCGGCTCTCGCGCCTGGGGCAGCAGGATCGTGACCCGGGTGCCCTGGCCGGGCGTGCTCTCGATCAGGAGCTCGCCGCCGCTCTGCTGCGCTAGGCCCTTGGCCATGGACAGGCCAAGCCCGGTGCCTTGCCCGGGGTCCTTGGTGGTGAAGAAGGGCTCGGTCGCGCGCCGAAGGGTCGCGTCGTCCATGCCCAGGCCGTCGTCGACGATGGCCAGCGCCACGTAGGGTCCGGGCGGCAGCCGCGCGGGATGGCCGTCCCCGAGGACCGCGGACGCCAACACGAAGGTCAGGCGGCCCTTGCCCTCCATCGCGTCGCGCGCGTTGATGCAGAGGTTCAGGATCGCGAGCTCGAGCTGACCCGGGTCGACATGGGCGGGCGGAAGATCCGAGGCAGCCTCGATTCGGATCTCGATCATCGGGCCCACGGAGCGGGCGACGAGCTCGCTCATGTCCTGCACAAGGGCACCCAGATCGACGGCCCGGGCGTTCAGGTGCTGGCGACGTGCGAAGGCGAGGAGCCGAGCGACGAGCAGCCGCGCCCGCTCGGCCGCCTCGGCGGCGGCGGCCAGGAGCCTGGCGTTGCGGGGCTCGAGCTTGGCCTTGCGCGACAGGATGTCGAGGCAGCCCACGATCGGCGTGAGCAGGTTGTTGAAGTCGTGAGCGACGCCCCCGGTGAGCTGGCCCAGCGTCTCGACCTTCTGAAGCTGGACGAGCTCGGCCGTCCGGGCCTCGACTCGGGCCTCGAGCTCGGCGTTCAGCCGCGCGAGCTCCGTGGCGGCCGCGCGGGCGCGCTCACGCTCGGCCAGCAACTCGCGCTCGTAGGCGCGCCGGTCGGTGGCATCGACCACCAGGAGGCGATGGCCGAGCAGCCCTCCATCGGCATCATCCACGCGCCGCCAGTCGACCAGCGCGGGCAGCCGGGTGCCATCGGCGCGGCGCAGATCGAGGGCGACCTGGCGGAGCAAACCCTCCCTGCGCAGGATCGGGGCGCAATGGGTCTCGTAGAAGATGCGCGCCCCGGGGGTCAGGAGGGCCTGGATCCTCTGGCCCGTCAGGGCGCCCGGCGCCAGCCCCAACCAGCCGGCCAGCGTCCCGTTGACCCGCGTGATCGTCCCGTCGGGGCGCGCCGTCAGGTAGCCGACCGGTGCCTGATCGTAGAGCTCCTCGAAGGTTTCGTCGGGCGGGTCAAGGCGCGTCGGGTCGCTCATTTCGCCAGGAAGCTGCGGATCGCCGCCGTCGTCTCCTCGGGCGCGCTCATGTGGGGGCAATGACCGGACGCCTGCATGAGCACGAGCTCGCTCCGAGGCAGGTGGCGGTGCATGTAATGGCCGACCTCGACCGGCGCGATCATGTCGGCCTGGGTCTGGAGCACCAGGCTCCGCGTCCGGCACCTGGGGACGTCGGCGCGATGGTCGGCGAGGAAGACGACGCGGGCGAACTCGCGCGCGATGTCGGGGTCGGTGCGGCAGAAGCTGCCGGCGAGGGTCTCGCCCAACTCCGGGCGTTCGGCGTTGCCCATGATGGCAGGCGCCATCGAGCGCGACCAGCCCAGGAAGTTGCTGTCCAGAACCTCGATCAGCCCCTCGATATCCTCGCGCGAGAACCCGCCCTTGTAGTCGCCGTCGTCGATGAAGGACGGCGAGGGTGACACCATGACGAGCGAATCGACCAGGTCCGGGGCCTTGATGGCCGCCAACATGCCGATGGTGGCGGCGGCCGAGTGACCCACGAAGACCACGTCCTTCAGGCCCAGGGCCCTCAGCACCTCGATGGTGTCGTCCACGTAGCCGTCGAAGGTGGAGTATTTGCCGGAGTCGTAGGCCGAAAGGTCCGAGCCACCGGCGCCCACATGGTCGAAGAGCACGACGCGGTGGTCGCGCTCGAACTCCGGCGCCATGGCGCTCCAGGCGTTGTAGTCGCATCCGAAGCCATGGGCGAAGACCATGGGGCGCGAGCCTAGGCCCGACACCTTCACGTTGTTGCGCCGCAAGACATCCATGGCGGCATCCTCGTCAAATCACAGCAGAGTTTCGTTTCTATCCTGACGACAGGCATAGCCGAGGCGGACCTGCCGATCCATGCCAAACGCAGCAGGTCGCCCAGGATGTCCGACGACGGCCTTAATTGACATAATATATATTATACGACTTTCGGGAGTGGTCGTCCCGTTCACTCCGCCGGCAGCACCACGGTGAACCGGCTCCCCTTCCCGAGATCGCTCTCTACCATGAGACGCCCATGGTGGCGGTTCACGATGTGCTTGACGATGGCGAGGCCCAGTCCGGTGCCGCCCACCTCGCGCGAGCGGTGCGTGTCCACGCGATAGAAGCGCTCCGTCAGCCGGGGGATGTGATGCGTCGCGATGCCGGGCCCACGGTCCGTGACGCTGAGGCGCAGGCCGTTGCGGCGCAGGCTCGGCTCCTCGGCCGGTCCGGTCAGCGCGATCTCCACCGGTCCGCCATGGCCTCCATACTTGATCGCATTCTCCACGAGGTTGGTGAGCACCTGGCGAAGCTGCCCCTCGTCGCCCGGGACGGTCATGCGAGCCTCCGGGAGGTCGAGCCGCAGTTCCGCCCCGGCCTGCCCCGCCAAGGGCTCCAGAGACGCCGCGACCGAGGCCGTAAGCGCGCGCAGGTCCACTTGCCCGGTGGGACGCCGCCGCTCCTCGGCCTCGACCTGGCTGAGGGACAGCAGGTCGTCCACGAGGCGCGCCATGCGCTGCGCCTCGCGCGTGGCGATGCCCAGGAAGCGCTCGCGCGCGGCCGGGTCGTCCCGCGCCGGTCCCCGCAGCGTCTCCAGGAACCCGAGCAAGGCCGTCAACGGCGTCCGAAGCTCGTGGCTCACGTTGGCCACGAAGTCGCGCCGGATCTGCCCCGCCTCCTCCACCGCCGTCACGTCCTCGAAGGTGACGAGGACGTGCCGCCCCGAGGCGAACGCCACGCTCCGCGCGCTGGCCCGCCAGGTCGAATCGCGGCCGCCATCCCGGCCCAGGTAGTGCCCCTCCCGGGGCTGGCCGTCGCGGAGCGTGCCCTCGACGACATCGAGCGTCGCCGGTTGCCGCAGCACTGTGATGTAATGCCGTCCCGTTCCGTCATGCCCGAACAGTTGCGCGGCGGCGGCGTTGGTTGCCTCGATCCGCTCGTCTTGACCGATCAGCACGGCCGGGATCGGCAGCGCCGCGATCAGGGCCAGAGAATCGGACAACATGGGTAACAGTCGAAGCTTATTTTCCGGCGCGGCTGACGCAACGTCTTGTGCCGGTCGAGGGCTGGACTATCATGGTTTGCAACTGATAGGCGAGCCTTCTCAGCCCAGGGTTGCAAAGCTCGCAGGTCGTCCCAGTGCAGTCCGTTCCCGTCCAACGTCTCGAGGGCCTTCGCTCCGGTGGCGCCATGATTCTCGTGATCGGCCCTCTCAAGCTCACCGGCGGAGGAGGTCCCGCGATCCTGCGCCAGCAGGGCTATCGCTTCGCCGAGTTCGATGACCTGGAGGCCGGGCTCCTGCTCGAGGCCATGCCCGACATGGTGGTCTCTCCACTCATCGGACAGGACTTCGACGCCATGGACGTCGCCCGACGCCTCGCGCAGTTGGGTTATCGCGGCCCCTACAGGGCCCTGACCGCGCCGCTGCCCAGGCCCGGGCTCGTGAAGGCCGAAGTGATGGCCGACGCGCCCGGGCTCGACTTCGACCTGGTGGTCGTCAGCCACGAGCCGGATCGGCCGGGCTGAGGCCAGCGGCGAAGCGGGCCGCGTTCGCCGCATAGTGCTCGGCCGAGAGGCGCAGCCGCTCCACCGCCGCGTCGTCCAGGCCGCGGACCGCCTTGGCCGGAGCACCGACGATCAGGCTGCGCTCCTCGAAACGCTTGCCCTCGGTGACGAGCGCCGCCGCGCCGACGAGGCTCTCGCGCCCGATGACGGCGCCGTTGAGGATCGTGGCCGACATCCCGACGAGGCTCTGGTCGCCGATCGTGCAGCCATGAACCATGGCCTTGTGGCCGATCGTGCAGCGCGCCCCGATGCTCAGGGGAAAGCCCCAGTCGGTGTGCAGGACGGAGAGTTCCTGGACGTTGGTCCCCTCGCCCAGCTCGATCCATTCGTTGTCGCCGCGCAGCACGGCCCCGAACCAGACCGACGCGCGGGCGCCGATCCGCACCTTGCCGATGATCTGGGCATCCGGCGCGATCCAGGCCGTGGGATGGATCTCCGGCCCCTGCCCCTCCAGCGCCCAGATCACCCCACGCCCTCCTGGAACTCGCGCGCGAGCCCCCGCACGAAGTCGGTGAGCCAGGGCTGACGGTCGCGCCGCAGCCGCTCGACCTCGACGATGTGCCGCACCTTGGCCTCGGTCTCGTCGAGGTCCCGGTTGACGAGCACGTAGTCGTATTCCGCCCAGTGGCTCGTCTCGTCCATCGCGCGCCCCATGCGGCCGGCGATCACCTCCTCGCTGTCCTGCGCCCGGGCCTTGAGCCGCCGCTCCAGCTCGGCCATCGAGGGCGGGAGGATGAAGATCGACACCACCTCGCGCCCGAGCGGCGAGTTGCGGATCTGCTGCCCACCCTGCCAATCGATGTCGAAGAGCGTGTCCCGCCCCTGCGCCATCGATCTCTCGATGGGGACGCGGGGGCTGCCGTAGAGGTTGCCGAAGACCTCGGCGTGCTCGAGGAGGTCCCCGAGCTCCACCATGGCCATGAACTCGTCGCGGGTGACGAAGTGATACTCGCGCCCGTCCACCTCGCCCGGACGGGGCGGCCGGGTCGTCGCCGAGACGGAGAACGAGACCTGCGGGTCCGCCGCGAGCAGCCGTCGCGCCAGCGTCGTCTTGCCCGCGCCCGAGGGCGAGGACAGGATGATCAGGAGACCGCGCCGCGTGGGTGCTTCCTGGGCGGGCATCCCCTACTCCACGTTCTGGACCTGCTCGCGCATCTGGTCGATGGCCGCCTTGAGGTCAAGCCCGAGGCGCGACAGCGGCGCCGAGCCGGACTTGGACAGGAGCGTGTTGGCCTCGCGGTTGAACTCCTGCGCCAGGAAGTCGAGGC
Organism: Rubellimicrobium mesophilum DSM 19309; assembly: GCF_000600335.2. Lineage (GTDB taxonomy): Bacteria > Pseudomonadota > Alphaproteobacteria > Rhodobacterales > Rhodobacteraceae > Rubellimicrobium > Rubellimicrobium mesophilum. The sequence continues at coordinate 47,279 of NZ_KK088560.1, forward strand.
GCCGCCCGGCCGGCTTGTCGTCGGCCAGCAGATCCCGCGCCTGCGCGACATGGGCGCGGAGCCGGTCAATCTCCTCGGTCACGTCCGCCTTGACGGCGATCAGCGCGAGCTCCTGGGCCAGCCGCGCCTCCTCCACCTCCGGCACGTCGAGGAGCACCCGCCGCAGCGCTCCGGTCAGCGCCTCGCGCGCCTCCTCGCGCCGGGCCTCGGCCAGCCGCGCCGCCTCGTCCGCCATGGCGGCGATCCCGTCGATCTGGTCCCGCAGGACGGACCCGAGCGCCCGACCCTCGGCCTCCCGCGCTGCCACGAAGTCGTCGAGGAGCCCAGCCAAATCGCCCAGGAGCGCGGGCAGGAGCCCCTCCTCCGCTTCGCCGGGGGGAGCCGCGACGACCACCCCCTTCTGCGCCAGCACGTCGGCGGCATTGGGCTGGTTCAGCGTCACGCCCAACGCGAAGGCGCGCTGCTGGACGTGCTCCAGGGCGTGCAGCACGCGGTCGAGCTGCGCCTCGTCGATGCCGAATCCCCCTTCGCCCGCCGGCCGCGAGAGCCGCAGGGTCAGCGACACGTTCCCGCGCGACAGCCGCGCCGAGAGCGCCGCGCGCACGCCGGGCTCCAGCCCCTCGATCCCCTCGGGCAGGCGCAGCCGCAGCTCCAGCCCCCGGCCGTTGACCCCGCGCAGGTCCCAGTCCCACTGGAGGTCCCCGAAGGAGCCCCGGCGGCTCGCGAAGGCGGTCATGGAGCGGATCATCGGGCGTCCCTGTCGTCGCGTGTCCGGTCATCCTTTCCGGCGCGGCGCGCGAAGGCAAGCGGTTAACCTCTTGGTAACTTTCCAGCGGACTTTTCCGGCCAATTCATTAGATTAAATCTCAAGTAAGCAGGTTGAACCGTGGGGAGGGCGACATGGCAGAGGACAGGGACGACAGCGATCCCGGCACCGAGCCCCTCAAGGCCCTCTTCGCACGCCACGGCCGCCAGGAGCGCCCAGCCCTCGCCGAGATCGAGGCTCACTGGCGCGAGCTCAAGGCCCGGTCGTTCCACCTGCCCCATCGCGCCGATCTCGACCCCAGCCGCATCGCCGGCGCCCTGCCCCATGCCTTCGTCCTCGAGCGCGCGGCGCCCGGGGTGGCGCGGCTGCGGATCGTCGGCCGGGCGCTGTCCACCCTGCTGGGGACCGAGGCGCGCGGGCTGCCGCTTTCAGTCTTCTTCGCGCCCGGCTCGCGCGAGTCCCTGCGCCGTTGGCTCGAACGGTGCTTCGACGCGCCGGCCATCGTGGAGCTCGCGGCCGAGGCACGTCAGGGGGTGTTTCGCACTCCGCTGTCCGGCCGCCTCCTGCTTCTGCCGATGCTGGACCGCGACGGGCAGGTCACGCGCGCCCTGGGTGGCTTCGTGGTCCAAGGCACCAAGCGGGCGAGCATCGTGAAGTTCGACCTCGCCGAATCGCCGTCGCGCTTCCAGGTCCTTCCACTCGCCGCGCCGCTGGGCTTCCCCGTGGCCAAAGCCGCCGTGGCCCCGGAGTTCGCCGAAAGCCACCGGCCCTATCTGCGCCTCGTCGTGGACAACAGCCGAAGCTGAGGGGCTGCAAAACGAAACGCCCGGCCGTGGGGCCGGGCGTTCTCCTCACGTTCGGTGCGGCGTCTCAGACCGCTTCGGCCCGGGCAAGGCCTGTGCGGCGCGAGGACAGCTCCTCGGCCACGAGGAAGGCCAGCTCCAGCGCCTGGCTCGCGTTGAGGCGCGGGTCGCAGGCGGTGTGGTAGCGGTCCGAGAGGTCCTCGTCAGTCACGGCGCGGACGCCGCCGGTGCACTCGGTCACGTCCTTGCCGGTCATCTCGAAGTGGACGCCGCCGGGAATCGTGCCTTCCGCGTTGTGGACCGCGAAGAACTCGCGCACCTCGCGCAGGACCGATTCGAAGGGCCGGGTCTTGTAGCCCGAGGACGACTTGATCGTGTTCCCGTGCATCGGGTCGCAGGACCAGACGACCTGCGCGCCCTCCTCCTGCACCGCGCGGATCAGGCGCGGCAGGTGCTCGCCCACGCTGCCGGCTCCGAAGCGCGCGATCAGCGTCAGCCGACCGGGCTCGTTCCTGGGGTTGAGCTTCGCCATCAGCGCCTTGAGGTGCCCGGTCGTCATCGACGGTCCGCACTTGAGCCCGATCGGGTTCTGCACGCCCCGCGCGTAGTCCACGTGGGCCCCGTCCGGCTGCCGGGTCCGGTCGCCGATCCAGATCATGTGCCCGCTTCCCGCGAGCCACTGGCCGGTGGTCGAATCGACCCGCGTCAGCGCCTCCTCGTATTCGAGGAGCAGCGCCTCGTGCGAGGTGAAGAACTCGACGGTCTGCAGCGCATGGGACGCCTCGTCGCGGATGCCCACGGCCTCCATGAAGTCGAGCGTGTCCGAGATCCGGTTCGCCATCTCGCGGTACTTCTCGGCCTCCGGCGAGGCGGTGAAGCCCAGCGTCCAGGCGTGGACCTTGTGGATGTCCGCATAGCCGCCGGTCGAGAAGGCGCGCAGCAGGTTCAGCGAGGCGGCGGCCTGCAGGTAGGCTTGCAGCATCCGCTCGGGATCGGGGACCCGCGCGGCCTCGGTGAAGTCGAAGCCGTTGATGATGTCGCCCTTGTAGGACGGCAGCTCGACCCCGTTCGCCGTCTCCATGGCGGAGGAGCGCGGCTTGGCGAACTGCCCGGCCATGCGCCCGACCTTCACGACCGGAACCTTGGCGCCGTAGGTCAGCACCATGGCCATCTGCAGGATGACCTTGAACGTGTCGCGGATGTTGTCCGCCGAGAACTCGGCGAAGCTCTCCGCGCAGTCGCCGCCCTGGAGGAGGAAGGCCTCTCCCTTCGCCACCTTGGCCAGGTGCGACTTCAGCCGCCGGGCCTCGCCCGCGAAGACCAGGGGCGGATAGGAGGCCAGCCGCCCCTCGACCGAGTGCAGCTTCTCCTGATCGGGATAGTCGGGCATCTGAACCCGCGGCTTCTTCCGCCAGTCCGTCTTCTGCCACTCGCCCATCTCGGCCTCCTTGGGTCGCGCGGAGGGGTCCCTCCCTCCGTGGGGGCGCTTACAGCTTCCGGCCCTGCCATGTCCATGCGTAATCTTGCCCCGCCGGCCTTCGCGGATGCGGCATGAGCGACACGCGATGCCGTTTCCGCGCCATCTTGCAGCGACACCCGGAGTCTGAAATGGTCGCAATCGGGCGGCGGGATGCCGTCCTGCAGGTTGCCCTCATGAACGCCCAGCCCCAGTCCATCGACCTCGTCCCCGCCAAGGGAAAGACCCGTCGCTTCGTGTTCGTCCTCCTCAAGGACTTCACGATGCTCTCCTTCGCCTGCGCCGTGGAGCCGCTGCGGATCGCCAACCGCATGGCCGGACGGACCCTCTACACCTGGACGCTTGCGGGCGAAGGGGGCGACAGCATCACCTGCTCGAACGGGGCCGTGTTCAAGGTGGACATGGACCTGGGCGAACTCTCCCGCGACGACACCGTGCTCGTCTGCGGGGGCATCGACGTCCAGGCCGCGACGACGCGCACGCTCCTCAACTGGCTGCGACGCGAGGCGCGGCGCGGCGTCGTCATCGGCGGCCTCTGCACGGCGGCCCATTCGCTCGCCAAGGCGGGGCTGCTCGACGGGCGCAGGGCCACGATCCACTGGGAGAACCAGGACTCCTTCGGCGAGGAGTTCGAGGACGTGACCCTGACGAAGTCGGTCTTCGTCATCGACGGCAACCGCATCACGACGGCGGGCGGCACCGCCTCCATCGACCTGATGCTCAAGCTCGTCGCCGACGACCATGGCGAGGAACTGGCCAACGCCGTCGCCGACCAGCTCATCTACTCCTCGATCCGCACCGACCAAGACACGCAGCGCCTCTCGATCCCGACGCGGATCGGGGTGCGCCACCCCAAGCTGTCGCGCGTCATCCAGATCATGGAGCAGTCCATCGAGGAGCCGATCTCGCCCGCGACGCTGGCCGAGGACGTGGGCCTCTCCACCCGGCAGCTCGAGAGGCTGTTCCGTCGCTACCTCGACCGCTCGCCCAAGCGCTACTACATGGAGTTGCGGCTCCAGAAGGCGCGCAACCTGCTGATGCAGACCGACATGAGCGTCATCAACGTCGCGCTGGCCTGCGGCTTCGCCTCGCCCTCGCATTTCTCCAAGTGCTACCGTGCCCATTACGGCACGACTCCCTATCGGGAGAGGGGCACGCAGGGCGCTCGGCTCTCCATCTAACCCCACGTCCCTGCCCGGGAATGCGGCTTCACAAGGGCTTTCCGCACGGCTAGCCTGCCGCGCAGGATTGGGAATCCTCACAGGGAGACGACAATGAAGAACCTGCTTCTGGCCGCTTCGGCCGTGGCTCTGACCGCCGGGGCCGCAACCGCCCAGGACGCGGGCGCCGCGCCCAAGATCGGCATCATCCTCGGCTTCACCGGCCCGCTCGAGTCGATCACGCCCACCATGGCGCAGTCCGCCGAGATCGCCATCGCCGAGGTCAACGAGGCTGGCGGCGTGAATGGCCAACAGGCGACGTCCGAGCGTGCCGACTCCACCTGCATCGACGCCGCCGCCGCGACGGCCGCCGCCGAAGGTCTGGTCTCGAGCGGCATCAACGCCATCATGGGCGCCGACTGCTCGGGCGTGACCAACGCCGTCCTGACCAACGTCGCCGTGCCGAACGGCATCGGGATGATCTCTCCCTCCGCCACCTCGCCCGGCCTCTCGACCGCCGAGGACAACGGCCTGTTCTTCCGCACCGCCCCCTCGGACGCGCGCCAGGGCCAGATCATGGCCGACATCCTGACCGAGCGCGGCGTCACCAACGTGGCCCTGACCTACACCAACAACGACTACGGCAAGGGCCTTGCCGATTCCTTCCAGGCCGCCTTCCAGGAGAAGGGCGGCACCGTCGCCATCGTCGCCCCGCACGAGGACGGCAAGGCCGACTACTCGGCCGAGGTCGCGGCCCTCGCCGCCTCGGGCGCCGACATGCTCGTGGTTGCCGGCTACACCGACCAGGGCGGCCGGGGCATCATCCAGAACGCGCTCGACACCGGCGCCTTCGACACCTTCTACCTGCCCGACGGCATGGTGGGCCAGGACATCGTGACCGCGCTGGGCTCGGGCCTCGACAGCTCCTACGGCGACCTGCCCGGCACCGACAGCCCCGGCGCCGCCAAGTGGATCGAGATCGCCCAGGCCGCCGGCTTCGACGGCACCTCGTCCTTCGCGCCGGAATCCTACGACGCCGCCGCGCTGATCCTCCTCTCGATGGCGGCCGCGAAGTCCACCAACTCGGCCGACTGGACGACCAAGGTGCTCGACCTCGCCAACGCCCCCGGCGAGCAGATCTTCCCCGGCGAGCTCGGCAAGGCGCTCGACCTGATCGCGCAGGGCCAGGACATCGACTACGAGGGCGCCTCGGCGGTCGAGCTGATCGGTGCCGGCGAGTCGGCGGGCAACTACCGCGAGCTCGAGTTCAAGGACGGCCAGATCGAGACCGTCAAGTATCGCTGACGTCAATTTCGATTGACGAGATCGGACGGCCCGGGCTAGAGCCCCGGGCCGTCGCGCATGGAGAGCCCGCAGGGGCCTAGCGCCTGAGGGGGACGCAACCGCATGATCGAGGTCCACGACCTCCACAAGCATTTCGGCGGCTTCCGGGCCGTGGATGGCGCGAGCCTCGCCATCCGCAAGGGGAGCATCACGGGCCTGATCGGCCCCAACGGCGCGGGCAAGACCACGCTCTTCAACGTCATCGCCGGTCGGCTGTCGCCCACCTCAGGCCGCGTCACCATGGCGGGCGAGGACATCACCGGCCTTCCCCCGCACGAGCTCTTCCACAAGGGCCTTCTGCGCACCTTCCAGATCGCGCACGAGTTCTCTTCGATGACCGTGCGCGAGAACCTGATGATGGTGCCCCCCAACCAGGCGGGCGAGAGCATCTGGAGCGCATGGTTCGCCCGCGGGCGCATCCGGCAGGAGGAGCGCGCGCTGGCCCGCAAGGCCGACGAGGTGCTCGACTTCCTGACGATCAGCCACTTCGCGGACGAGAAGGCCGGCAACCTCTCCGGCGGGCAGAAGAAGCTGCTCGAACTCGGCCGCACCATGATGGTGGACGCCCGGATCGTCTTCCTCGACGAGGTCGGCGCCGGCGTGAACCGGACGCTGCTCAACACCATCGCCGACGCCATCGTGCGCCTGAACAAGGAGCGCGGCTACACCTTCTGCGTCATCGAGCACGACATGGACTTCATCGGCCGCCTCTGCGACCCGGTGATCGTGATGGCGCAGGGCAAGGTGCTGGCCGAAGGCTCGGCGCGCGAGATCATGCAGAACGAGGCCGTGATCGAGGCCTATCTCGGCACCGGACTCAAGAACAAGGCGACGGCATGAGCGACCTCGACGCCCTCCGCGACGACCGCGGCAACAACGACCGCTCCGCCACCAAGGAGAACGTGGCCTCCACGCTCCACGTCGCCGACAACAGCGGCACGCGGCCCGCCCCCGGTGTGGTGAACGCCTTCCTCGTGGGCGAGGCCATGACCGGCGGCTACGGCAAGGGCGCCAATATCCTGAACGGCTGCACCATCGCCGCCGAGAAGGGCCAGATCGCGGTCATCGTGGGCCCCAACGGCGCCGGCAAGTCGACCGCGATGAAGGCGGTCTTCGGGATGCTCGACCTCCGCGCGGGGAGCGTGCGCCTGAACGGCGAGGACATCACCCGCCTGACGCCGCAGGCCCGCGTCGCCAAGGGCATGGCCTTCGTGCCCCAGACCCGGAACATCTTCCCCTCCATGACCGTGGAGGAGAACCTGGAGATGGGCGCCTTCCTCCGCCGCGACGACATTTCCCGAACGATCGAGCAGGTTTACGGCCTGTTCCCGATCCTCCGCGACAAGAGGCGGCAGGCCGCCGGCGAGCTCTCGGGCGGCCAGCGCCAGCAGGTCGCGGTCGGCCGCGCGCTGATGACGCAGCCTTCGGTCCTGATGCTCGACGAGCCCACGGCCGGCGTCTCGCCCATCGTCATGGACGAGCTCTTCGACCGCATCATCGAGGTCGCGCGCCAGGGCATCACCATCCTCATGGTCGAGCAGAACGCCCGCCAGGCGCTGGAGATCGCCGACAAGGGCTACGTCCTTGTCCAGGGCGCGAACGCCTTCACCGGGACCGGCAAGGAACTCCTCGCCGACCCGCAGGTGCGCAAGAGCTTCCTCGGTGGTTGAGATGCGCGCCGTAACCCATTGCCATCCCAGCACGGAAAGGCTCCGGTGATGGACCTCCTCAACGGCCTAGTGGCCTTCCTGAACTTCGTGTTCATCCCGGCCGTCGCCTACGGCTCGCAGCTCGCGCTGGGTGCGCTGGGGGTGACGCTGATCTACGGCATCCTGCGCTTCTCGAACTTCGCGCATGGCGACACGATGGCCTTCGGGACGGCCATGACGATCCTGGTGACCTGGGCGCTCCAGTCGGCCGGGATCAGCTTCGGCCCGCTCCCCACCGCGCTCATCGCGCTGCCCTTGGGCATCGCCGCGACGGCGCTCCTCGTGCTGGGCACCGACCGCGCGGTCTATCGCTTCTACCGGGATGCCAAGGCCGCGCCGGTGATCCTCGTCGTCGCCTCCATGGGCGTGATGTTCGTGATGAACGGCCTCGTCCGCTTCATCATCGGAGTCGAGGAGATCCAGTTCACCGACGGCGAACGTTTCATCATCAACGCCCGCGCCTTCAAGGAGTGGTCGGGGCTGGAGGAAGGCCTCGCGCTCCGCACGACGCAACTGCTGACCGTGGTCGTGGCCGCCATCGCGGTGGCGCTGCTCTTCTGGTTCCTGAACCGGACCCGCACCGGCAAGTCGATGCGCGCCTTCTCGGACAACGAGGACCTCGCGCTCCTCTCGGGCATCAACCCCGATCGCGTGGTCGCCGTAACCTGGATCATCGTGGCGGCGCTCGCCACCACGGCGGGCGTGCTCTACGGCCTCGACAAGAGCTTCAAGGCCTTCACCTACTACCAGCTCCTGCTGCCGATCTTCGCGGCGGCGGTGGTGGGGGGCCTCGGCAACCCGCTCGGCGCCATCGCGGGCGGCTTCGTGATCGCCTTCTCCGAGGTCATGGTGACCTACGCCTGGAAGCAGGTCGTGGCCTACGCCGCGCCGGGCGACTGGATGCCGTCGGGCCTGCTCCAGCTCATGTCCACCGAATACAAGTTCGCGGTCTCCTTCGCGATCCTCATCATCGTGCTCCTTTTCAAGCCCACGGGCCTCTTCAAGGGACAGTCGGTATGACCACGCTCCCCGACACCGCGCTCGCCCGGCCGCGCCCGGCCTCGACGGCGCTGCGCCCGGTCCTGCTCTATCTTGCGATGGCCGTCCTGCTGGTCGGCACGGGCGTCCTCATGGGCTGGAACTACGCGCTGACCGTCATCAACATGGGGCTGATCTCGGCCATCATGGCTCTCGGCGTGAACCTGCAGTGGGGCTTCGCCGGGCTCTTCAACATCGGGATCATGGGCTTCCTGGCGCTGGGCGGTCTGGGCGCCGTGCTGGTCTCCATGCCCCCGGTGGCCGATGCCTGGGCGGCCGGCGGCCTGCGCACCCTGGCTGGCCTTGCCCTCGGCGTCCTCACGGTGGTCGCCGTGGTCGCCGTCAGGGGCCGCATGGCCTCCGGCCGCGCCAAGACCCTGGCCATGATCGCGGTCGGCGTCGTGGGCTACCTCGTCACGCGCGCGGTGCTCGATCCCGGCGTCGCGGCCATCGAGGCCGTCAACTCCGCCTCGACGGGCTACCTGGGCGGGATGGGCCTGCCGGTGCTGCTGTCCTGGCCGGTGGGCGGCCTCCTCGCCGCAGGCGCGGCCTGGATCATCGGCAAGACGGCCCTGGGGCTGCGCTCGGACTACCTCGCCATCGCGACGCTCGGCATCGCCGAGATCATCCTCGCGGTGCTGAAGAACGAGGACTGGCTCGCCCGCGGCGTCAAGAACGTCATCGGCGTCCCCTCGCCCGTGCCGCAGGAGATCGTCCTTCAGCGCGACCCTGCCTTCGTCGCCCGCGCGGCCGAGTTCGGACTCGACCCCGTCTCCGCCTCGACCCTCTGGGTCAAGCTGCTCTACCTGGGCCTCTTCGCCGTCGTCCTGCTGGTCCTCCTGACCCTTGCCCAGCTCGCGCTCAAGTCGCCCTGGGGCCGCATGATGCGCGCGATCCGCGACAACGAGGACGCGGCCGAGGCGATGGGCAAGGACGTGACCCGGCGCCACCTCCAGATCTTCATCCTGGGGAGCGCCATCTGCGGCGTCGCGGGCGCCATGATGGTGACTCTCGACGGCCAACTCACGCCGGGCTCCTACACCCCACTGCGCTACACCTTCCTGATCTGGGTCATGGTGATCGTCGGCGGCTCGGGCAACAACTGGGGCGCGGTGCTGGGCGGCTTCCTGATCTGGTGGCTCTGGGTCATCGTGGAGCCGCTGGGCAACTGGCTCTTCGGCCACATCATCTCTGTCCTCCCCCCAGGCTCGGGCCTCGCCGCACATCTCCACGACGCAAGCGCCCATATGCGCCTGCTGACGATGGGCGTGGTCCTGCTGCTCGTCCTGCGCTTCTCGCCGAGGGGCCTCCTCCCGGAACGGTAGGGGCCCAAGCCCCTACCGTCGCAGCCTCTTGATGAGGCTAGAGGTGTCCCAGCGCCCGCCGCCCATGGCCTGCACGTCGCCGTAGAACTGGTCCACCAGGGCGGTGACGGGCAGCGAGGCCCCGATCTCACGCCCGGTGTCGAGGCAGATTCCGAGGTCCTTCCGCATCCAGTCCACGGCGAAGCCGTGGTCGAAGTGGTCGTCGATCATGGTTCCGTGCCGGTTCACCATCTGCCACGACCCGGCCGCCCCCTGCGAGATCACCTCCACCAGCGCCCGCCCGTCGAGCCCCGCCTTCCCGGCAAAGGCCAGCGCCTCCGAGAGCCCCTGCACGAGCCCGGCGATGGCGATCTGGTTGGCCATCTTGGCCATCTGGCCGGCCCCGACCTCCCCTAGGCGCTTGCAGACGCGGGTATAGGGACGAACGATGTCCTCGGCGCGCGCGTAGTCCGCCTCGGGCCCCCCGCACATGATCGAGAGCTGGCCGTTGACCGCCCCGGCCTGCCCGCCCGAGACCGGCGCGTCCACGTAGCCGATCCCATGCTTGGCCGCCTCGGCTGCGAGTTCCCGCGTGACCCTGGCGCTGACCGTCGTGTGGTCGATGAAGAGCGTCCCCTCCGCCATCCCGGCAAAGGCCCCGTCCGGCCCGAGGCAGACGCTCCGCAGGTCGTCGTCGTTGCCCACGCAGGCCAGCACGGCCTGAGCGCCGTCGGCCGCCTCGCGGGGCGTCGGCACGCTCCGGCCGCCATGTTCCCCAACCCACGCCTCGGCCCTTGCCTGCGTCCGGTTGTAGACCGTGACCGCCGCCCCCTTGGCCGCGAGGTGCCCGGCCATGGGCCCGCCCATCACGCCCAACCCAAGGAAGGCGAGCCGCTCGCCGCCCGCTCCCGCCGCTTTGTCCGCCATGCGCTTGCCCCGCCTCTGAAAGCCTGCCAAACGAATGGCCGCCCCCTCCGCCCTCGTCAACCAACTCGCCGGGAGCCCGCGAATGGTCACCCTCTTCCGCTGGCTCTTCCGGGCGACGGTGGCCTTGGTCCTGGTGGGCGTGCTGGGCTTCGGCTTCATCTGGTGGGTCGCCTCGCGGTCCATGCCCGACTACGACGGCACTTGGGCGGTCCAGGGGATCGGCGCGCCGGTCGAGATCGTCCGCGACCACTCCGACGTGCCGCACATCTTCGGCAAGACCGACGCCGACGTCTTCTTCGCCCTAGGCTATGCCCATGCGCAGGACCGGCTCTGGCAGATGCTGATGCTCCGCCGGACCGTCCAGGGGCGCCTGTCCGAGCTCTTCGGCGAGCGGACGCTCCCCATCGACCGCCTGATGCGTCGCCTCGACCTCTACACCCTCGCGACGGCCTCCGTCGACGCGCAGGACGACGATGCCGGGGCGGCGCTCGACGCCTACAGCGCCGGGGTGAACGCCTGGCTGCAGGAGGTCAACGCCGGCGCCCGCGGTCGCGGCGCGCCCGAGATGTGGCTCTTCCCGCAGGCGATCTCGCCCTGGCAGCCCGCCGACTCGCTCGCGATCCTCAAGCTGATGGCGCTGGAGCTCAACGCCCAGCTCCCGGCCGAGGTCCTGCGCGCCCGCACCTCGCTCGATCTCCCGCCCGAGCGCCTCGCCGACATCCTCCCCGATGCGCCGGGCCAGGGCGTCGCCGCGCTCCCCGCCTATGCCGAGCTCGTCGGCCCCCTCCAGCCGAGCTACGCCGATGCCGCGCCGCGCGACCCGCTCTTTCCCAACGGAGGCGAGACGGCACTTGCGGGCGCGTCGAACGCCTGGGCCTCCGGCCCCATCCGCTCCGCCACCGGCTCCACGCTCCTCGCCAACGACCCGCACCTTCCCCTCACAGCCCCCGGCTGGTTCTACCTCGCCCGCCTGGAGCTCCAGTCCGGCGGCGTCATCGGCGGCACGATCCCCGGCCTCCCCGTCGTCATCACCGGCCGCAACGCCGACCTCGGCTGGGGCGTCACCTCCTCCTACCTCGACGACCTCGACGTCTATGCCGAGGAGGTGAACCCCCAGAACGCCGACGAATACCGCACCCCCGACGGCTGGGTCCCCTTCCGCACCCGCGCCAGCATCATCGAGGTCAAGGACGCCCCCGCCGAAACGCTGACGCTCCGCTGGACCGACAACGGCCCCGTCCTCGGCCCCGAGGACTTCGACCTCGGCCTCGTCCGTCCGCCGGGCCACGTCATGTCCGTCGCCTGGACGGCCCTCTCAGACCACGATACGACGCTGACCGCCGCCATGCACCTCATGCGTGCCCGGAGCGTGCAGGAGGGACTCGACGCGACCAAGCTCTTCGTCGCCCCCTCCCAGAACCTCACCCTCGCCGACCGGGAGCACATCGCCATGGCCCTCGTCGGCGCCATCCCCGCCCGCGACCCCGGCCACCAGAGCAAGGGCCGCCTGCCCACCCTCGGCTGGCACCCCGAGAACCGCTGGCACGGCGTCCAGCCCGTGTCCTCGAACCCGGTCTTCCTCGACCCCGAGGGCGGAATCGTCGGCAACACCAACAACAAGATCCTCGACGCCCCCTTCCCCGACCACATCTCCTACCTCTGGGGCGACACGCAGCGCATCCAGCGCTGGCAATTCCTGATGCAGGGCCGCGAGATCCACACGCGCGAGAGCTTCATCGAGGCGCAGCTCGACACCGTCTCGCCCGCCGCCCGCACGCTCCTGCCCCTCGTCGGCCGCGATCTCTGGTTCACCGGCGAAGCCGCCCCCGACGGCACGCCCGAACGTCAGCGCCAGCGCGCCCTCGCCCTCCTCGCCGAATGGAACGGCGAGATGAACGAGCACATGCCCGAGCCGCTGATCTACTCCGCCTGGATGCGCGCCCTTCAGGAGCGGCTGATCCGCGACGACCTCGGCCCCCTTGCCGACAGGTTCGACCACGTCGAGCCGCTGTTCATCGAGCGCGTGTTCAAGAACGTCGACGGCGCCTCGGCCTGGTGCGACGTCAAGCAGTCCGCCCCCGTCGAGACCTGCGACGACATGGCCCGCGAGTCGCTCGACGACGCGCTCCTCCTGATCGGGGAGCGTTACGGCACCGCCATCGAATCCTGGCGCTGGGGCGACGCCCATGAGGCTGCGCAGGACCACCCGGTCCTCGGCACGACACCCCTCCTTGCCTGGTTCGTCAACATCCGCCAGAGCACGAGCGGCGGCGACCAGACCCTCATGCGCGGCGTCACCTCGGGCCAGGAGCCGAATCCCTATCTCAACGTCCACGCCTCGGCCTATCGCGGCGTCTACGACTTCGCGGACCCTGACTCCTCGGTCTTCATCATCGCCACCGGCCAGAGCGGGCATCCTCTCTCGCCTTTCTACGACGACCTGGGCGAGTTGTGGCGGCGGGGCGAATACATCCCGATGAGCCTCGACCCGGCGCTCGCGCGAGCGGCGGCGGTGGGGGTGACGACGCTGGTGCCGACTCCGTAGGCACGAACGCGCTCCTGACGTCGGCCTCGCAAAGCCACATCGTTCCAGCGGTGCAAGGACCCGCGGCCCCCGCACCGCTCGGAAGTCGTTCTCGACGGGCTAGAACGGTCGTCATGTCAGTCACCCATTCCCACCTTTGGCCCGGCGTTCCGCTCGCGCTCGCCTCGGCCGTCCTGTTCGGAGCGTCCGCGCCCCTCTCGAAGCTGCTGATCGGCTCCGTCGATCCCTGGCTCCTGGCGGGCATCCTCTACCTCGGCGCGGGCCTGGGGCTCGTGCTCGTGCATGGGGGCCGCACCGCTCTGGGCCTCGAAGGTGTCGAGGCTCCTCTCCGCCAATGCGATGCGCCCTGGCTCGCCGCCGTGATCCTGTTCGGCGGCCTCCTCGGCCCGCTCCTGCTGATGCTGGGCCTGTCCCGTACCTCGGCCGCCTCGGGCTCGCTGCTCCTGAACCTCGAAGGCTTGGCGACGATGGGGATCGCCTGGCTGGTGTTCCGCGAGAACGTGGATCGCCGGCTCCTCCTCGGCGCGGCGGCCATCCTCGCCGGGGCCGTCATGCTGTCCTGGAGCGGGGAAGGCGCGCGGCTCGACCTGGGCGGGCTCCTCATCGCGGGGGCCTGCCTGTGTTGGGGGATCGACAACAACCTGACGCGCAAGCTCTCGTCGGCCGACCCGGTGCAGATCGCCATGCTCAAGGGGCTGGTGGCGGGGACCATCAACCTGGTGCTGGCTCTCTCGGTTGGTGCAGCCCTGCCAGGGGGTGGTTTGATCGCGGCGGGAGCCGTGGTGGGCTTTCTCGGTGTGGGCGTGAGCCTCGTCATGTTCATGCTGGCGCTGCGCCACCTCGGGGCCGCGCGCACGGGCGCCTACTTCTCGCTTGCCCCCTTCATCGGCGCGGTGCTGGCGGTGCTTCTCTTCCGCGAGACGGTCACAGCGCAACTCGTCCTCGCCGGCGCGCTCATGGGCTTGGGACTCTGGCTCCATCTCGCAGAACGCCACGAGCACGAGCACGTCCACGAGGTGCTGGAGCACGAGCACGCCCATGTGCACGACGACCACCACCGGCACCACCACGACGGCCTCGTGAGCGAGCCGCACTCACACTGGCATCGGCACGAGCCCATGCGGCACAAGCATCCGCACTATCCCGACCTTCACCATCGGCACGAGCATGAGATGCGGAATCACTGATCCCCGCACGCTGGCACGCCAACGATCAGATCAGAGCGTCAGGAACCGGTCCCTCTGCCGCGCCGTCCACCGAACCCGCACGCGCGTCCCCTTCTCCTCATCCCGCTCCTCGACGACCAGCCGGTTCTCGTGGAGCCAAGCCCGCTGCCGCCCGGCGGCGTAGGGCACGACGATCTCCTCCTCCTCGCGCGGCTCGTCCAGCCGCCGCGCGACCTCGGCGAGGAGCGCGTCCAGCCCCTCCCCGGTCAGCGCCGAGACCGGGAACACCGCCGGCGCCCGCTCGCCCTGCCGCTGCACCGTCTCCCGCGCCTCGGGGGTCAGGAGGTCGATCTTGTTCCAGACCTCGATCAGCGGCGTGGCCTCGCTGACCCCGAGGCTCCCCAGGATCGCCTCCACGTCATGCGCCTGTGCGTCGGTCTGGGGATGCGAGATGTCCCGGACGTGCAGGATCAGGTCCGCATCCAGCACCTCCTCCAGCGTTGCGCGGAAGGCCGCGACCAGCTCGGTCGGGAGGTCGCTGATGAAGCCCACCGTGTCCGACAGGATCACCTGCAGGCCCGCCGGCAGCACGATCCGCCGCATCGTCGGGTCGAGCGTGGCGAAGAGCATGTCCTTCGCCAGCACCTCGGCCCCGGTCAGCCGGTTGAAGATCGTGCTCTTCCCGGCGTTGGTGTAGCCCACCAGCGCCACGACCGGGAACGGCACCTTGGCTCGCGCCGCCCGGTGCAGCGTCCGCGTCCGCGCCACCCGGTCGATCTGGCGCTTGAGCTTGATGAGCTGCTCGTCGATGGCTCGCCGGTCGGCCTCGATCTGCGTCTCGCCGGGGCCACCGACGAAGCCGAAGCCGCCGCGCTGGCGTTCGAGGTGGGTCCAGGCCCGCACCAGCCGCGTCCGCTGGTAGCTGAGCGCCGCCATCTCGACCTGCAGCACGCCCTCGCGAGTCCGCGCGCGGTCCGAGAAGATCTCCAGGATCAGCCCCGTCCGGTCGAGGAGCTTGACCCCCCATTCCTTCTCCAGGTTCCGCTGCTGCACCGGCGATACCGGCCCGTCCACTAGGACGAGCTCAACCTCGGCCTCCGTGAACCTCGCCTTCAGCTCCTCGATCTTCCCCGATCCGAAGAGCATCCCGGGATGCACGCGCCCCAGCCTCACGACCTCCGAGCCCCGCACGTCGAGGCCCGGCAGCGCGGCGGCGAGCGCCACGGCCTCCTCGAGCGCGGGCTCCGACGGCCTCGCGTCCCGGTCGCCCTTGATGTCCGGGTGAAGGACCCAGGCGCGGGTCACCTTCTCCCTGCGGTCGAGCAAGGCCTACTCGTCCCCGTCGTAGAGGTTGATGGCCTGAGCCGGCATGATGGTCGAGATCGCGCTCTTGTAGACGAGCTGCGACTGCCCGTCCCGGCGCAGCAGCACGCAGAACGAATCGAACCAGGTGATGACGCCCTGCAGCTTCACGCCGTTGATGAGGAAGATGGTCACGGGAACCTTGGTCTTCCGGACGTGGTTGAGGAACGCGTCCTGAAGATTCTGCTTGCTGTCGGCCATTCCGGCTCCCGCCTTGTTCTTGCGGCCCTGCACAGGTGGGCCGTCCCCCTCCGACTCACTCTGCCGTGAGACAACGGGGGTTTCCATCCCCGGCGCTGGCACCGGGGACACAACTGTTGCGGGTTTGCCCTGCGGAGCGACGGCCCGGGGCGCCAGCCCCAGCACCCGCCGCGGCGCCTGTCCTTCGTCCGCCACTCAACCCTCCTCTGCGTAGACCAACCTGGGCGTGGTCTTGAGTCCCGTCACCACGCCCAGCGACTTGAGCTTACGGTGCAACGCCGAACGCTCCATCCCCACGAACGCCGCCGTCCGCGAAATGTTGCCGCCGAAGCGGTTGATCTGCGTCAGCAGGTATTCCTTCTCGAAGAGCTCCCGCGCCTCGCGCAGGGGCAGCGTGGCGAGCCCACCCGACAGCACCACGCGCCCGTCATCGCTCGCGCCCTCGTCGAGGCTCGGCAGCTCCTTGGCCGTGATGTCCCCGGCGGAATCCCCCAGGATCAGCACGCGCTCGATCACGTTGCGGAGCTGCCGCACGTTCCCCGGCCAGAGCATCGTCTGGAGAAGCGCCCGCGCATCCTCGCCCAGACGCCGCAGCGGCAGGCCCTGCGTCCGGTTCAGCACCTGGATGAAATGCTCGGCCAGGAGCGGGATGTCCTCGCGCCGCTCCTCCAGCGACGGCACGTGGATCGGCACCACGTTCAGCCGGTGGAACAGCTCCTGTCGGAAGGTGCCGCCCGCGATGGCGGCGGTCAGGTCGCGATTCGAGGACGAGATGACCCGCAGGTCGACATGGACCTTTTCGCTGCCCCCCACGCGCGCGAACTGCTGGTCCACGAGCACCCTCAGGATCTTGGACTGGGTGACGAGCGGCATGTCCGCCACCTCGTCGAAGTAGATGACGCCGCCATGGGCCTGCTCCAGCAGGCCCTTCTCGATCCCCTTGCCGGCGGACTCCCGCCCGAACAGCACCTCCTCGAAGCGCTCGGGCGCGATCGAGGCGGAGGACACCACCACGAAGGGCCCGCCCGCGCGGTTCGAGTTCGCGTGGATGTAGCGCGCCGCCGATTCCTTGCCGGACCCTGGGCTCGCCGGTCAGCATCACGCGGCCATTCGACTTCGTCACCTTGTCGAGCTGCGCCCGCAGCGCCCGGAACGAGGCGGAATCGCCCAGCATCTCGGCCTTCTGGCTGTCGCCGCGCTTCAACGCGATGTTCTCGCGCCGCAGCCGCGAGGCCTCCATGGCGCGGCGGATGACGACGAGGAGCTGCTCGATGTTGAAGGGCTTCTCGATGAAGTCGTAGGCGCCCTGCTTGATGGCCGCGACCGCGATCTCGATGTTGCCATGGCCCGAGATGATGATGATCGGGATCTCGGGATGCTCGCGCTTCACCTGCTTGAGGATGTCGATCCCGTCCATCCGGCTGTCCTTGAGCCAGATGTCGAGGATCATCAGCGAGGGAACCTCCCGGGCGATCTCGGCCATGCACTGGTCCGAGCTCCCCGCGAGGCGGGTCGTATAGCCCTCGTCCTTCAGGATGTCCGAGATCAGCTCGCGGATGTCGCGCTCGTCGTCGGTGATCAGGATGTCGCCCATCTCTTTATACCGCCCTTCTTGCCTGCGATGTTTCTGGTTGATCTGCTTCGATGCTGGGTCGCGCCTTCGTGGGAAGGCGGATGACGGCGCGAGCCCCCCGCCCTTCGGCGTCCTCCAACTGGAGGGTCCCGCCGTGTTCCTCGATGATCTTCTTGACGATGGGCAGGCCCAGGCCCGTCCCCTTGGCCCGCGTGGTCACGTAGGGCTCGAACAGCCGCGCCCGGTCCTCCGGCAAGCCGATGCCATTGTCCTCGATGGTGATGCGCGCCACGGCCCCCTCGGGCTGGAGTTGCACCTTGATGACCGGCTGGAACCCCGGCTCGGCACCTTGCTCCTGATAGCTCTCAATGGCTTCGCCGGCGTTCTTGATGAGGTTGGTCAAGGCCTGCGAGATCATGCCCGGATCGACCTCGGCCGGCACCTGCGCGGCCGGAAGGACCGAGACGAACTTCACGCCGGGCTGTCCGGCCTCCTGCAGCGTCACCGCGTCCCGCACCAGCGCGGTCAGGTCGCTGTCGCGGCGGTCCGGCTCGGGCATCCGCGCGAACTTGGAGAACTCGTCCACGATCCGCCGCAGGTCCTCGGTCTGCCGCACGATCACGTCCGTCATCTGGTCGAGGTCGCCCGCCGCCGTCTCGTCGAGGTGGCGCCGGAACTTGCGCTTGATCCGCTCGGCCGAGAGCCGGATGGGCGTGAGCGGGTTCTTGATCTCGTGCGCGATCCGCCGCGCCACGTCGCCCCAGGCCGCCATCCTCTGCGCGCTCACCAGGTCGGTCACGTCGTCGAAGGCCACCACGTAGCCCTCGAGCGAGCCGTCGTCCGCGCGCCGCGGCGACATCCGGACGAGCAGCGTCTCCTGCTTGCCGCCCCTCACCAGCGCGACCTGCTCCTGCACGACCTCCCGGCTCTCCTGAGAGAGCGCGTCGAAGAGCGGCCCGAACTCCGGCACGGCCACCGCCAGGGCGACACGCCCCGGCGCCTCGCCCACGTCGAGCAGCCGCTGCGCCGAGCGGTTGGCGAAGGTGACGCGCCCCATGGCGTCCAGGCCGACCACGCCCGAGGTCACCGAGGACAGCACCGAGTCGAAGAGCCGCCGGCGCTGCTCGATCTGCTCGGTCGTCTCCAGGAGCCGTCCTCGCTGCGCCTTGAGCTGCCGAGTCATCTGGTTGAAATGCCGCCCCAGGGCCGCGATCTCGTCGTCGCCCTCCTCCTCGATCACCCGCACGTCGAGGTCGCCTTCGCCCACGCGCTGCGAGGCGCTCAGCAGGCGTCCGATCGGCTTGGACAGCCCCTCGGCGAACCAGAGACCCAGCCAGACGGCGGCCAGGATCAGGATGACGGCGAAGCCCAGATAGAGCAGCCCGAACTCGAACAGCAGCCGCCCCTTGTCCGAATCGAGCTGCCGGTAGAGCTCCACCGTGTCCTTGGTCTCGTCGAGGAGGGACAGGATCTCCCCGTCGACGGCCCGCGTCACGTAGAGGTAGCGGTCGAGGAAGGACGGCAGCGGGATCAGCGCCCGGAACTCGTCGTTCGGCCAGTCCTCGATGATACGGATGCCCTCCGCCTGAGCGAGACGGAAATCCTCGTCGCTCGGGCGTTCGTAGGCGAACTCGTAGCTCCGAGCGCCGCGCGCCCGGATATCGCCCGCACCGTCGATGACGAAGGCCTCGGTCAGCCCCCGCTCGATCTGGGCCTGCATTCGACCCAGGGCCTGCCGGATGTCCCCGTCGGACAGGGCGACGTTGGCCTGCTTCTGCTGGTCCAGCGCCTCGGCCAGGGCCTCCCCGTCGCGGGTGAGCTCCTGCCGGTGCTCCTGCTCGTAGGCCTCGGCGGCGGCCATCGAGTTGGTGACGACCTCGCGCACCCGCTCCGAGAACCAGCCCTCGAGTCCCACGTTGATCGTCAGCACCGAGAAGACGGCGACCGTCACCGTCGGCAGCAGGGCGAGGAGCGCGAAGACCCCCACGAGCCGCAGGTGCAGCCGGCTCCCTGCCGACTTCGCCCGCCGGGCCGCGACCATGCGGGCCACCTCGCGGGCGACCAGCGCCGCGATGGCCAGGACGTAGACGAGGTCGGTCAGAAGGACGATCCGCAGGGCGGTCGAGGAGGCGCCCTGGTCGAGCGGCCCAAGCACCACATAGGTGAGGCCCGCGAGCACCGGCCCAAGGACGACGAGACCCAGCGTGGCGGCATTGCGCACGCGGCGTTCCCGCCGAAAACGCGCCAACCGCGTGAGTCCCCTGCCTGCCAGCCCCCGCTGCACGCTTGCATCGCCTCATCAAGGGGGCCCGACGGGCCCCTCCGCCCTCGCCACGGTCACCTTGGGTCAAGCCCGCAGAGCCACGGTTCTGTGGCAGGTTTACATCAACTTCCGGCGACGTGTCACGCGGATATCCAGATCCGTGATCTTTTTGCGAAGCGTGTTCCGGTTGATGCCCAGGAGGTCCGCGCAGCGCGCCTGGTTGCCGGCGGTCGCATCCAGCGCGATCTCTATGAGCGGAACCTCAACTTCGTGCAGTATCCTATCGTAAAGTCCGGCCGGAGGCAGCACGCCCCCGTGCAGGTCGAAGTACCGCCTGAGGTGCTTTGCCACGGCCGAGCGAAGTTGCTCCCCACTGTCACCGTTCCGCAACGGTTCCATGGCCGGCTGGCTGCCCAGCACGGCCTCGACCTCGCCGCGCGTGATCTCGTCGCCCATCGCGGTGACCACCAGCCGCCGCACGGCATTCTCGAGCTGCCGGACGTTGCCCGGCCAGGAATATCCGCGGACGAGGTCCAGCGCCGGCCCCGCGAAGCGCCTCGGCGGCGCGCCCTCCTTCTCGGCCTTGGAGAGGAAGTGGTCGGCCAGCAGCGGGATGTCGTCCACGCGCTCCCGCATCGCCGGCACGGCCACGGTGACGCCGCTCAGCCGGTAGAACAGGTCCTCGCGGAAGCGCCCCGCCTCCATGCGGGCCGAGAGGTCCGCGCGCGAGGTGGCCAGCACCCGCGGCGCCCCGTCCACCAGCGCGTCGAGCATCCGCACGACCCGCGCCTGCGCGTCCTCCGGAAGGTCGCCCACCTCGTCGAGAAGGATCGACCCGCCCCGGGCGCGCGCCAGTACCGTGGACGGCCCGTCCATGCCCTGCAGGTCCGCCGCCGTGACTGTCACGAAGGGCTGGCCCCGACGATCCGAGAAGTCGTGGATCGCCCGCGCGACCAGCGACTTGCCCGTCCCGGATTCCCCCGTGACGAGAACGGGAAGCGTGGTGTTCATCACCCGCGCCACGAGCTTGTAGAGCGCCTGCATCGCCGGCGTCCGCCCCACCAGCGGCAGGTCCGCCCCGCGTTCCTCGGCGGGCTTCGGTGCCATCACCCGTCGCTTCACGTCCAGCGCCCGCGCGGCGCGCTTCATCAGGTCCGGCAGGTCGAAGGGCTTGGGCAGGTAGTCGTAGGCGGCCGCCTCGTTGGCCTGGATCGCCGTCATGATCGTGTTCTGCGCCGAGATGACGATCACCGGCAGCCCTGGCCGCGCGGCGCCGATCTTCGGGATCTGCTCGATCCCGTTCCCGTCCGGCATGATGACGTCCGAGATCACGAGGTCGCCCTTGCCCTCCTCGACCCAGCGCATCAGCGTCACCAGCGAGGAGGTCGCATGGACCTTGCACCCCGCCCGGGTGAGCGCTTGCGTCAGGACCGTACGGATCGTGCGGTCGTCGTCGGCGACAAGGACGGTGCCGTCCATTCAACGTTCTCCCTCAAGGGCTTCCTCGGCGTTCTTCGGAGCGAGCGGCAACGAGACCCGGAACACCGTCCGCCCCGGCACGGAGTCCACCGATATCCATCCCCCGATGTCCGCCAGAAGCTTGGACACCAGCGCGAGGCCCAGCCCCGTCCCGTTCTCCCGCCCGGAGACGAAGGGCTCGAACACGTCCGCCGCGATCTCGGGCGGCAGGCCGGGGCCGTCGTCCACGACCTCCACCTGCAGGGGCAGCCGCGCCTGCGACCCATCGGTGCGCCTCAGCCGCAGCGAAGGCTCGTAGAAGGTCCGCAGCCGGATCGTCCCGCCCTCCGCTCCCACCTCGCAGGCATTCTTGATGAGGTTCAGGAACACCTGCAGGAGCTGGTCCGCGTCCGCCAGCGTGCGCGGCAGCGACGGGTCGTAGTCCTCCACGAAGCGCATATGCGCGCCATACCCCACCGCCGCCGACTTCCGGGCCCGATCCAGAACGTCGTGGAGGTTCACGGCCTTGAGCGTCGGCGGCCGAAGGTTCCCGAACTGCTCCACCTGCTCCAGGAGCTTCACGATCCGCCGCGACTCCTCCACGATCAGGTCGGTCAGCTCCAGGTCCGGCCCCGTCATCCCCATCGAGAGGAGCTGCGCCGCCCCGGTGATCCCGGCCAGCGGGTTCTTGATCTCGTGCGCCAGCATCTCCGCCATGCCGATCGCGCTCTTGGCGGCCTTGTGGGAGCTGACGTTCTGCGTCATCCGCGTCGCCATCTCGCGGGGGGAGACCAGCATCAGCATCCGTCCCTCGCCCCGCACCAGTGGCGCGAAGCGGATGTTGCACTGAAGGGGCGGCCTCTCGCCGGAGCCCACGTCCACGTCGTTGACGTGCAGGGACGAGCTCTCGGCCCGCGCCCGCCGGAACGCCTCCTCGAGCGGCGCGTCGATCATCACCTTGTCCCAGACGGGCGCGCCGTTGAGCGCCTTCGCCGAGAGGTTCAGGAACGCTTCCGCCGCCGGGTTCGCGTCCAGGATGCGGTCGTCCGGCGACAGGACCAGGGCCGGCACCGGCAGCGAGGTCCAGAGCGTCTCGTCCGCGATCATGCCGCCCGCGCCTCCGCGCCGCGCTCGGCCAGCGCCTCGGGCAGGAGCCGCAGCACCCGCGCGGGCTCGGGAGAGGTGAGCACCAGCGACCGCAGGTCCGCCGGAGTGCCCGCCCGGTCCATGTACCAGCCCAGATGCTTGCGCGCGACCTTCGCCCCCAGAGCGCTCCCGTAGAAGGTCAGCATCGCCTCGTAATGGCCTGAGACCATTATCACCAGATCGGTCCCGACCGGCACCTCCGGCGCCCCGCCGCCCGTCAGCCCCGCCGCGACCTGCGCCGGCACCCAGGGCGCGCCCTGCGCGCCTCGTCCGATCATCACCCCATCCGCTCCCGAGAGCCGGAGCGCCTCCCGCGCGCCTCCAAGGTCCAGGATGTCTCCGTTCGCGATCACCGGGATCGACACGGCCTCCCTGATCCGCCGGATCGCCGCCCAGTCGGCCTGCCCCTTGTAGAACTGGCAGCGCGTCCGTCCGTGGATCGTCACCATCCGCACGCCCGCCTCCTCGGCGCGGCGGGCGACATGGGGCGCGTTCAGGCAGGCGTCGTCCCACCCCAGCCGCGTCTTCAGCGTCACCGGCACCTTCACCGCACCCACGACCGCCTCGATCAGCCGCAGCGCATGGTTCGGCTCCCGCAGCAGCGCCGAGCCCGACCAGCCGTTCGTCACCTTCTTCGCCGGGCAACCCATGTTGATGTCGATGATCCGCGCGCCGTTCGCCTCGACCATCCGGGCGGCCTCGGCCATCCAATGTGCCTCCCGCCCGGCAAGCTGCACGGCGGTCAGCCCGTCCCCCAGCCCCAGCTCCGCCTTCTCCCGCACGCCCGGCTTGGCCTGCACCATCTCCTGGGAGGCGACCATCTCGGACACGACCCAGCCCACCCCGAAGCTCGCCACGAGCTGCCGGAAGGGCAGATCGGTGATCCCCGCCAGAGGAGCGAGCGCCACCGGGGGCGCCAGCACCGCGCCGCCGAGGTCGATGGGAGTCAGTTCCGCCATATCTGCCGCATGATTGAACATCTGCCTCATTTTCAGGCTTGCCGCCCTCCTAACCCGAACCCCGCCGCGCCACAACGGCAACGTCCGGCGGCGGGGCCGATCAGATGCGCTCTGCCCATTATTTCAGCGATCCCAGCGCCCTCCGGCGGGGATTTGCGCCACCTCGCCAATCCGGCTAGGGAGGGCGCCATGCGAGTGGCAGGGATCATCGTGGCAGGCGGACGGGGCACGCGCTTCGGCGGCGCGCCCAAGCAATGGCGCGAGCTCGCGGGCCGAAGCGTGGCGGACCACGCGGTCCGCGCGCTCGACCGGGCCGGCCTCTCCCCTCTCGTTCTCGTGCACCACCCCGACGATGCCGAGCAGGCCGCCCATGCCCATCCCGGCTTGATCCTGGCCCCGGGCGGCGCCACCCGGGCCGAGAGCGTCCGCGCCGGCCTCGAGGCGCTCGCCGCCGACCCGCCCGACCTCGTCCTCATCCACGATGCCGCGCGTCCCTGCGTGACGCCGACGCTCGTGGCCCGCGTCGTCGAGGCACTCTCGCGGCACGACGGCGCGGCGCCGGCCCTGCCTGTGACCGACGCGCTCTGGCGCGGCGCGGCGGCCGTCCAGGGCACGCAGCCGCGCGAGGGCCTCTGGCGCGCCCAGACGCCCCAGGGGTTCCGCTTCGGCCCCATCCTCGCCGCGCACCGCGGCCATCCCGGAAGCGCCGCCGACGATGTGGAGGTCGCGCGTGACGCCGGCTTGACCGTCGCCATCGTGCCGGGCGAGGAGGACAACCTGAAGGTCACGCATCCGGGCGACCTCGAACGCGCCGCCCGCATCCTGGGGGATCGCATGGACGTGCGCACCGGCCATGGCTACGACGTCCACGCCTTCGGGCCGGGCGACCACGTGATGCTCTGCGGCGTCCGGGTTCCGCATTCCCAAGGGGTCGTCGCCCATTCCGACGGCGACGTGGGCCTCCACGCGCTGACCGACGCCATCCTGGGCGCTCTCGCCGACGGCGACATCGGCCAGCACTTCCCGCCCTCCGACCCCCGCTGGAAGGGCGCCGCGAGCCACCAGTTCCTCCGCCACGCCAAGTCCCTCGCCGACGAGGCCGGCTTCCGGGTGACCCATGTCGACGTCACGCTGGTCTGCGAGTCGCCCAAGGTCGGCCCCCACGCCCCCGCCATGCGCGCCACCATCGCCGAGGCGCTGGGCCTTTCCCCCGACCGGGTGAGCGTCAAGGCCACCACCTCCGAGCGCCTGGGCTTCACCGGCCGTCGCGAAGGGATAGCCGCCCTCGCGACGGCGACCCTGGTGAGCCCATGAGCCGCCTGATCGCGAGCGTCCTTGGCCTGGGCCACCTCCGCCCCGCCCCCGGCACCTGGGGGTCGCTCGCCGCCGTCCTCGTGGGGTTCCTGATCGCCAGGTTCGGCGGGGCCTGGCCCTTCCTCGCCGCCACCCTCCTGGCCATCGTCCTCGCGTTCTGGTCGGTGGCGGACCTGATCTCCCGCCTCGGCGAGCCCGGCCCCCACGACCCCTCCTGGGTCGTGATCGACGAGGTCGCGGGGCAATGGATCGCGCTCGTCCCCGTCGTCCTGGGCGCCGCGAACAACGGCGTCGCGCCCGAGAGGCTCTGGCCCGGCTGGATCGCCGCCTTCCTGCTCTTCCGCCTCTTCGACATCTGGAAGCCGGGCCCCGTCGGCTGGGCGGACCGGCGACACGGCGCCGCAGGCGTGGTGCTCGACGACCTTTTCGCTGGCCTCCTCGCGGCGCTCGGTGTCATCCTCCTGGCCGGATTGGCCCATGGGGTGCTGATGCGATGACCGACCGGGCCCAGCACGACATCCCGTCGCTGGCTCAGGCCCTCCTGGAGGCGGCCCGTGCCAAGGGCCTCCACCTCGCCGTCGCCGAGAGCTGCACCGGCGGCCTGCTCGCCGGCGCCATCACCACGCAGGCCGGCTCCTCCGCGATCTTCGACCGGGGCTTCGTGACCTACTCCAACGCCGCCAAGTCCGACCTCCTGGCCGTCCGCTCCGAGACCCTGCTCAAGCACGGTGCCGTGTCCGAGGAGGTCGCCGCCGAGATGGCCCGTGGGGCGCTCGATCGATCCGAGGCCGACATCGCCGTCTCCACCACCGGCGTCGCCGGCCCCGGAGCGTCGGGGCGCAAGCCTGAGGGCCGCGTCTGCTTCGGCCTCGCCACCGCGTCCGAGCTTCGCGCCCAGACCATCGAGTTCGGCGCCCAGGGCCGCGACGCCGTCCGCGCCGCCGCCGTCCGGCACGCGCTCCGCCTTCTCCTTCAGGCGGTCGACCGCGCGCCGTAGAGTGCCTGCGCCCGCTTCTCGAAGGCGCGGACGATCTGGGTCATCGCCTGGTGGAAGAACACCCCGGCCGCGTGCTGCAGCAGGCGATTCCGGAACTCGAAGTCCGTCCGGAACGACACCTCGACCCCGTGCGGCACGTCGCGGAACTGCCAGACGCTCTCCATGTGCTTGAAGGGCCCCTGGATGTACTCCGTCTCGATCCTCTTCCGCTCCGGGTAAAGCCGCACCCGGCTCCCGAACCGTTCCTGGAACAGCTTGAACGAGATCACGAGGTCCGCCAGCATCTCCTGGTGGTCGCCCCGATCCGTCACCGACCGGATCGTCGCCCCGGCCGTCCAGGGCAGGAACTCGGGATACTTCGCGACGTCCGCAACGAGGTCGTACATCTGCTGCGCCGTGTAGGGCAGCACGCGGGTCTCGGAATGGCTGGTCACGTCGGCGGGGCCTCCTTGTCCGGGGTCATGTCGTCCCGCCGGCGCCAGGGATCAAGGGCAATCCGCACGAAGCCCCGCCACAACGGCCCGGAATCCGCCGCCGGCCCTATCCGAGGGCCCTCGCCCGCGCTACAGGACGGCGCCCGACAGCCGGATGCCCCCATGCCCCAGCGCCCCTACGTCATCGACCAGATGATCTCCGCCAAGGCCATCGCCGCGCGGATCGAAGCCCTCGCCCGCGAGATCGAATCCGAGTACTGCGCCACCGACAAGCTCGTGGTCGTGGGCCTCCTGCGCGGCTCCTTCGTCTTCATCGCCGACCTCGTGCGCGAGCTCGACCTCCCCGTCGAGGTCGACTTCCTCGAGGCCTCCTCCTACGGCGACGCCATGGAATCCTCGCGCGAGGTTCGCATCCTCAAGGACCTCCGCGCCGCCATCGAGGGGCGCGACGTGCTGGTGGTCGAGGACATCGTGGACACCGGCCACACCCTCAACCACGTCACCAGGTATCTCCTGACGCGGAAGCCCGCCAAGCTCCGCACCATCGCCCTCCTCGACAAGCCCTCGCGGCGCGAGGTCGACTTCCGCGCCGACTGGATCGGCTTCTCCATTCCCGACGAGTTCGTGGTGGGCTACGGCATCGACTTCGCGCAGCGCAACCGCAACCTCCCCTACATCGGCAAGGTCCGGTTCACCGAAGGCTGACCCCGTCCGGGGAGGTTCGTTGGATCAAAACGGCCCGTCCCGCGTTGTGCGCTCGGCAGGCCGCGCCACGGGCGGCCACAACGGAGGACTGCAACATGCTTGGGGCGATCATCGCCTGGATCATCATCGGCATCATCGCCGGCTGGATCGCTGAGAAGATCATGGGCCGCAACGACAGCCTGCTGATGAACCTCATCATCGGCGTCATCGGCGCCATCGTCGGCGGCTGGATCATCGGGGCCATCTTCGGCCAGGACGCCACCTCGGGCGGCTGGATCTGGAGCATCCTCGTGTCGGTCATCGGCGCGGTGATCCTGCTCGCCATCGTCAACGCGATCCGCGGCCGGACCGCCCGCTAATCCCGGCGAAGGCTTCGGCACGACTCAGCTTCGGGCCGCACCAGCCCGACCGCGACGGGGCGCCTCTTGCGCCCCGTCCCCCCGCCCCAACTTCGGGCAAGCCCTCCCCGACCAAAGGTTCCCGTCCCCCCGGACCAAGGTCCGGTGCACACCCCATGTGCGCTTTTTTCCCTTGGGAGCCCCCTGGCGCCCCCC
Organism: Rubellimicrobium mesophilum DSM 19309; assembly: GCF_000600335.2. GTDB lineage: Bacteria > Pseudomonadota > Alphaproteobacteria > Rhodobacterales > Rhodobacteraceae > Rubellimicrobium > Rubellimicrobium mesophilum. The sequence goes on from NZ_KK088560.1 coordinate 74,484, forward strand.
CTAGGGTCGCCCCACAGTCCCAACGGCCGGAGGAGTCCGTTTCCATGCACCGTCTCGCCAAGACCACCCTGCTCGCCACCGCGCTTCTGCTGCCGGCGGGGGTCCTCCTCGCGCAGGAGGCCGACGAGTCGCCCGAGGACCTCGCCGTCGAGATGCGCCAGGGCCATATGCTCAACTTCGCGCACAACCTGATGGCGCTGGGCGCCATGGCGCAGGAGAAGACGGCGTACGACGCCGCCACCGCGACCGCCGCCGCCGAGAACCTGAGCCACCTCGCCGCGATCCACTGGGACTACTACTGGCCCGAGGGCACCTCGAACGCCGACCGTCAGGACACCGGCGCCCTGCCCGCGATCTGGGAGAACATGGACGACTTCAACGCCAAGCACGAGGCGCTCCAGCAGGCCGTCGCCAATCTCCAGACCGCCGCCGGCACCGACCTCGCCTCGCTCCAGGGCGCGATGGGCGACGTGGGCAAGGCCTGCGGCGGCTGCCACGAGACCTACCGCGCCAAGGAAGAGTGATCCCATGCGCCGGGCGCTGCTCTCCGTCGCCGTCGTCGCGCTGGTCGGCGCCGGCGCGGCCTGGTGGCTGACGGCGCCCGACAACCTCCCCGCCTCGGCGCTCGACGGCGTGACCGGCGACGCCGGACGGGGACAGGTCCTCTTCGCCGCCGCCGGATGCGGGTCCTGCCACATCGCCCCGGGCGCGGAGGAGACCGATTCCCCGGTCCTTTCCGGCGGCCGTCGGTTCGCGACGCAGTTCGGCACCTTCGTCGCGCCGAACATCTCGCCCTCGCCGCAGGGCATCGGCGACTGGAGCGACTACCAGGTCGTCAACGCCGTCATGCGCGGCGTGGACGACGAGGGGCGGCACCTCTACCCGGCCTTCCCCTGGAACGCCTACAACAAGGCGACGGTGCAGGACGTGGCCGACATCGTGGCCTACATCCGCACCCTGCCTCCCTCCGACGCCGGGAGCCTGCCGCACGAGCTGAGCTTCCCCTTCGACATCCGCCAGTCCCTCGGCGGCTGGAAGCTCCTGTTCGAGCACCGCGACTGGGTCCTGCAGGGCGACCTCACGCCCGAGCAGGAGCGGGGCCGCTACCTCGTGGAGGCCCTGGGCCACTGCGGCGAATGCCACACGCCCCGCAACGCCCTGGGCGGGCTCGATCGGAGCGCTTGGCTCGCGGGGGCGCCCGACCCGGCGGGCAAGGGCCGCGTCCCGAACATCACGCCCGCCGGGCTCGACTGGTCCGAGGACGACATCGTCACCATGCTCCAGTCCGGCTTCACGCCCGACTACGACGTGGTCGGCGGCGAGATGGCCCAGGTCGTCCGCAACACCGCCCAGCTTTCCGACGAGGATCGCGCGGCCATCGCCGCCTATCTCAAGGCCGTCCCGCCCGTCGAATCCACCGCGCCCCAGCCCGGCGCCGGCGACTCGACCGCCGAGGAAGGCACGGCCTCGGACGAGGGCGACTCGTAGGTCGGGCTTCAGCCCGCTGGCGCCGCAGGGTGGGGTTTCTCCCCGCCATGATCCACGCGCCCGAGGCTCGGGCCTCTCCCTTACGCCAGCTTCGCCTCGCGCGCCGCCCTCAGCCGCGCGAAGTCGTCCCCCGCGTGATAGCTCGACCGCGTGAGCGGGCTGGACGAGACCATCAGGAACCCCTTGCCCCGCGCCGCCTGCTCGTAGGCCCCGAACTCCTCGGGCGTGACGAAGCGATCCACGCGGTGATGCTTGGGCGTCGGCTGGAGGTACTGCCCGACCGTCAGGAAATCCACGTCCGCCGCGCGCATGTCGTCCATGACCTGCAGCACGGCCTGCCGGTCCTCGCCCAGGCCGACCATGATCCCCGACTTGGTGAAGGCCGAGGGATCGAGCTCCTTCACCCGCTGGAGGAGCCGCAGCGAATGGAAGTAGCGCGCGCCCGGCCGCACCTCGGGATAGAGCCCCGGCACCGTCTCAAGGTTGTGGTTGAACACGTCCGGCTTGGCCGCCACCACGACCTCCAGCGCCTCGGGCCCGCACTTCAGGAAGTCCGGCACCAGCACCTCGACCGTCGTCCCGGGCGAGCGCCGCCGGATCGCGCGGATCGTCATGGCGAAATGCTCCGCGCCCCCGTCGGCGAGGTCGTCCCGGTCCACCGAGGTCACGACCACATGGCTGAGCCCCAGCTTCGCCACCGCGTCCGCCACCCGTCCCGGCTCGAAGGCGTCGAGCGCGTCGGGCCGCCCCGTCGCCACGTTGCAGAAGGTGCAGCCCCGCGTGCAGATCTCGCCCATGATCATCATGGTCGCGTGGCCCTGCCCCCAGCACTCGCCGACGTTGGGGCAGCCCGCCTCCTCGCAGACGGTGGTGAGCTTGTGCTCCCGCATGATGCCGGCCGTCCGCCGATAGCCCTCCGACCCCGGCGCCTTGACCCGGATCCACGAGGGCTTGCGGGGTTGCTCCTGGTCCGGGCGATGCGCCTTCTCGGGGTGCCTCTCCTCGGGGATCTTCAGGTCGCGCGGGGCCATGGCCGGTCCTTTCCTGCTCGCCCCACGAGATACGCAGCCCCCCCGGGAAAGTCCATGCGCGCGCGGGCCCTGCTGCGCATCGTTGCGCCCCCGGCGCGGTCCTTGACGCAAGGGGTCCGGGCCCGCCATGGTCCCCCGCCATGACCCTCGCCGAGACCGCCCTCGCCCTCCTCGTGCTCCTCGCCGCGCCGGGCCCGACGAACACGCTCCTCGCCATCGCGGGGGCGGAGCGCGGGCTGGCCCCGGCCGCGCGCCTCATCCCCGTCGTGCTGCTCGGCTATCTCGCCACCACGGTCCCGCTCGCGCTCCTCGGCGCACGCCTCCTCGAATCCGCCCCGTTGGCGAAGGCCCTCGTGACCGTCGCGGCGGCCGCCTGGGTCCTGCGCCTCGCCGTCGCCATGTGGCGCCTCCCGGCCCGGGGCGAGGTGGGCCCCGCCGTCACCTCCGGCCGCATCGCCGTGACCACGCTCCTCAACCCCAAGGCGCTGATCGTCGGCCTCGTCCTCCTCCCCGCCCCCGGCGCGACCCGCCTGGGCCTCAACCTTGCCCTCCTCGCCGGGACGCTCGCGGTCGCCTCCCTGCTCTGGGCCCTCCTCGGCGCCTCCCTCCGGCGCGGCGCCCGGGCCGGCCTTCCCGCCTCCTGGCGCCGAGCCGCCTCGGTCTGGCTCGGCGCCCTCGCCCTCTACCTCCTCGGCCGCGTCGCGGGCCTCGCCTAGCCGATCAGCCCGTTCCGCTGCGCCTCCGCCCGATGATGCTGGTGGAGCCGCCCCAGCGCGATCCGCAGCACCACCTTGCCCGACCGCGCCGACCAGCCCATCCGCCGCTCGAAGCCCTCCAGCCCCTCGGTCAGGCAGCAGCAGCAGAGCGCCACGTCGGCGAGCCCCGGCCCAAGCTCGGCCAGCGCCCGCTCGACCCGCAGCCGCGCGGCCTTCGCGCCGCCGCCCTGCCCCGGCCGCGGCAGATCGGACAGCGCCGGCATCCTCGAGAGCCAGGCGGCCCAGTCCCGCTCCGCCCCCGGGCCACGCTGCGCCAGCTCGAAGTCCTCGCGCAGCCGCTCCCCGGCCTTGACCTGCTCGGGGCTCAGGAACGGCAGCCCCCCGTCCACCTTCCGCCGCGCGAGCTGCAGCAGCGGGCTGTCCGCGATCTGCGACCGCATGTGCCGCAGCCTGGGGTCGTCGTCGTCCATCACCACGGGCTCGCGCAGGAACGGCGCGGGGGCTTCGGCCAGCCCGCGAAGCTGCGGCTCCAGCCGCATCCGCTTGAGCTGCGTCCGCCCGATCGCGGTGATCCGGTAGCGCCGGACCCGCCCCGCGGTGTCGGCGCAGGTGATCCAGTCCCGCAGCGCCATCACCTCCACGAGCTTGCGGTCCGCGACCGCCACCCGCTGCGGGTCCTCGCCGGGCGCCTCCCGCAGCACCACGCCCTTCTCCATCTCCCGCACCACGGCCAGCACCGAGTCGGGCTCGGCCAGCCGCTGCAGCACCGGCAGCGCCTCGCGGGCCAGCGTCGTCTCGTCCACCTCGTCCGGCGCTGCCCCGTCCGAGAGCTGCCGCAGGGCCGAATCGACGAAGGGGTCGTCGCGGCAAAGCTCCATCCGCCGCACCTGCCGCAGCACCGTCGAGGGATGCACTTGGGCCTCCCGCGCCAGATCCCGGATGGTCCGGCCCTTCTCCGTATGCGCCAGGTAGTAGCGCGCCGCCGGGGGCACCCAGCCGGGATAGCTGCCGGCCTCCTCGGCCCCGGGAAAATCGCCATCGTCCAGCGCGATGCGTGCCGTTCTCGTCATTCGCTTCTCCTTTGGCGGCGGCCGCAGGGCGGTCGTCGTCCGTTCCCCATCCCGCCCTTTCCCAGCGGTTGATTCGGAGACTGCGTCGCGAATGGTTAATGAATTCTGAGACCAACGAACGGTGCTCGGGGGGCGACGCAACACCCCCCGGAGTTGTGCGATACTCCCGTCATCCGTGTGTCTGGAAGGGAGAGGAGGAGAAACATGCCAGATCGGCAGGAAACGATTTCGGGCAGGCCGCAGCCTGCATCCACATACCGATTCGCCAAGTCGGACCGTCCTCGGACCCGTTGCGTTCTGCGTCCTTTTGACGCACCAAGAAAGGCTCATGCAGGCGAGGCCGTCCTGCGCCGACCCGGCATCGCGGGCGCGCCACGCGGCCATGATCGCAAGGCCGAACTCTCCCGCGACCCGGCCGGACCGTTCCCGCAGTCCGGCGCACTCCGTCCCTGACAGGTGGCCCGATGATCGAGATACCCAAGAAGAACCGCGAGTTCTGGCTCAGCCCGCCCAGCAACCCGGCCGCCAACCACCGCGAGGCCGCCGTGCGCGACTTCCATCGCGGCCTCGTCTGGCCGTCGGCGCGCACCCCTGGCGCGCGCCTGCCGATCCATTGGCGCCGGATGCTCCTAGAGGAACGCGTCCGGGACCGCCGCCTTCTTGCGGGCGACGAAGTCATCCAGCGATTCGACGATCGCGGGGTCGAGCGCCGGCTGCCGGTAGCTGTCGAGGAGGCGCTTCACGCGGGCGCTCGCGAGCGCCTGGGTATCTCGGGCCCCCTCCTCCTCCCAGGTCTCGAACGGCTTGTAGTCGAGGAGGTCCGTCCGCCAGAAGGCCTCCTTGAAGTTGGCCTGGGTATGGGCGCTGCCGAGGTAGTGGCTGCCCGGCCCGACCTCGCGGATCGCGTCCATGGCCTGCCCGTTCTCGCTGAGGTCCACGCCCTTCGCGAGGTGGTGCAGGATGCCGAGCTGGTCCGCGTCCATGACGAACTTCTCGTAGGAGGACACAAGGCCCCCCTCCAGCCAGCCGCAGGCGTGGAGCATGAAGTTGACCCCGGCGAGCAGCCCCATGTTGAGGCTGTTGGCCGACTCATAGGCCGCCTGCGCGTCGGGGAGCTTGGAGCCGGTGAAGCCGCCGGCGCTCCGGTAGGGCAGGCCCAGCCGCCGCACGAGCTGGCCCGCGCCCCAGGTGATGTGGCTCGCCTCGGGCGTGCCGAAGGTCGGCGCGCCGCTGTTCATGTCGATGGAGGTCACGAAGGCCCCGGCGATGACCGGCGCGCCCTTGCGGATGAGCTGGCTGTAGCTCACGCCCGCGAGGATCTCGGCCAGCACCTGCGTCAGGGTCCCGGCGACGCTGACCGGCGCCATGGCCCCGCCCACGATGAAGGGGCTGACGATGGCCGCCTGGTTGTTCGCGGCATATACCTCGAGCGCGCCCATCATGATGCCGTCGAAGGTGAGCGGCGAGTTGATGTTGATGAGCGAGGTCATGACGGTGTTGTTCTGGACGAAGTCCGCCCCGAACAGCAGCGAGGCCATGTCCACCGAATCCTGAGCCCGCTCCGGCGCCGTGACCGAGCCCATGAAGGGCTTGTCCGACAGCGTCATGTGCGCGTGCAGCATATCGAGGTGGCGCTTGTTCACCGCGATGTCCGTCGGCTCGCAGACCGTCCCGCCCGAGTGGTGAAGCCACTTGGACATGTAGCCGAGCTTCACGAACTTGCGGAAGTCCTCGATGGTCGCGTAACGGCGCCCGCCTTCCGCGTCCCGCACGAAGGGAGGGCCGTAGACCGGCGCGAGCACGAGGTTCCGCCCGCCGATCTCCACGTTCCGCTCCGGGTTCCGGGCGTGCTGGGTGAACGACCTCGGAGCCGTGGAGCACAGTTGCCGCGCGAGGCCACGGGGGATCCGCACCCGCTCGCCCTGCACGTCGGCGCCCGCGTTCCTCCAGCGTTCCAGCGCGCCGGGGTTCTCGACGAAGTTCACGCCGATCTCCTCGAGCACCGTCTCGGCGTTGTGCTCGATGATCTGGAGAGCTTCCTCGTTCAGGATCTCGAAGTTCGGGATGTTGCGCTCGATGAAGCGCGCGGTCTCCACGCTGACGGCGGTCCGTTCCGCGCGCCGCGCCGCCCCGCCACCGCCCCTCGACCGGCGACCCGTTCCCGCTTCGGCCACGTCCGACATGCTCACCTCCGTCAAGCTTGCCGCCTCATAACGGGGCAACGTCCCCCGCCGACCCAAGGATGCGCCCTCTCAGGGGCAAAAGCGACATGGACGCCGCTTGCGTGACGCGGACCAACTGCCTAAGGCCCCTCTCATGACCTCCGAACTCGCCCCCACCCTCGACACCGCCCGGATCGCCGCCCCCTCGCACGACCGGCTCCTCATCATCGACTTCGGGAGCCAGGTGACCCAGCTCATCGCGCGCCGCCTGCGCGAGCTGCACGTCTACTGCGAGATCCACCCCTTCAACGCGGTGACGCCCGAGTTCATCCGGGCCTTCGCCCCCAAGGCCGTGATCCTCTCCGGCGGCCCCGCCTCGGTCTTCGCCGAGGGCGCGCCCCTGCCGCCGCGCGAGGTCTTCGACCTCGGCGTCCCGGTCCTCGGCATCTGCTACGGCCAGCAGGCGATGATGCACATGCTGGGCGGCAAGGTCGAATCCGGCCACGGCACCGCCGAGTTCGGCCGCGCCTACGTCACGCCGGGCGACGAGAAGCTCGACCTCCTCCAGGGCTGGTTCCTCGACGGCCGGGAGGAGGTCTGGATGAGCCACGGCGACCACGTGAGCCGCCTCGCCCCCGGCTTCCAGGTCTACGGCACCTCGCCCAACGCGCCCTTCGCCATCACGGCTGATCCTTCGCGGCACTTCTACGCCGTCCAGTTCCACCCCGAGGTGCACCACACCCCGAACGGCCGGACGATCTACCACAACTTCCTGAAGCTCGCGGGCTTCAAGGGCGACTGGACGATGGCCGGCTACCGGGAGGAGGCCACCCGCAAGATCCGCGAGCAGGTCGGAAACTCCAAGGTGATCTGCGGCTTGTCGGGCGGAGTTGATTCCTCCGTGGCTGCCGTCCTGATCCACGAGGCCATCGGTGACCAGCTCACCTGCGTCTTCGTGGACCACGGGCTCCTGCGGAAGGGCGAGGCCGAGCAGGTCGTCTCGATGTTCCGCGACCACTACAACATCCCGCTGATCCACGCGGACGAGTCGGAGCGGTTCCTGACGGCTCTCGAAGGCCTCGACGACCCCGAGGCCAAGCGCAAGACCATAGGCCGCCTCTTCATCGACGTGTTCCAGGAGCACGCCCGCGAGGTCGGCGGTGCCGAGTTCCTCGCCCAAGGCACCCTCTACCCGGACGTGATCGAGTCGGTCAGCTTCTCCGGCGGCCCCTCGGTCACGATCAAGAGCCACCACAACGTCGGCGGTCTGCCCGAGAAGATGGGCCTCAAGCTCGTCGAGCCCCTTCGCGAGCTCTTCAAGGACGAGGTCCGCGACCTCGGCCGCGAGCTGGGCCTGCCGGAGTCGTTCATCCGCCGGCATCCCTTCCCCGGTCCCGGCCTCGCCATCCGCTGCCCCGGCGCGATCACCCGCGAGAAGCTGGCGATCCTGCGCGAGGCCGACGCGGTCTACATCGACCAGATCCGCAGGCACGGCCTCTACGACGAGATCTGGCAGGCCTTCGCGGCGATCCTGCCGATGCGGACCGTGGGCGTGATGGGCGACGGGCGGACCTACGACTACGCGCTGGCGCTCCGGGCGGTGACCTCGGTGGACGGCATGACCGCCGACTACTACCCCTTCACCCACGAGTTCCTGAGCGAGACTGCGACGCGGATCATCAACGAGGTGCGGGGCGTGAACCGCGTCTTCTACGATTGCACCTCCAAGCCCCCGGGCACCATCGAGCTCGAATAGCCCCTGGCGTCCCCCGCCGGAGAGTGGTTCGTTCCCCTAGCTGAGAGGGAGGAGAGACGATGCAGGCAGCGCGCTTCATCGAAGTCGGCCGCATGGACGTGGGCGGCATCCCGGAGCCGGAGCCCGCCCGGGGCGAGGTGCTGGTCAAGGTCGCCGCCGCCGGCATCTGCGGCACCGACCGCCACATCCTGAAGGGCGAGTTCCCAAGCCGCCCCCCAGTGGTCCTCGGCCACGAGTTCTCCGGGACCGTGGTCGCCCTTGGCGAAGGCGTGACGACCCACAAGGTCGGCGACCTCGTGGCCTGCGACCCGAACATCGCCTGCGGCGTCTGCCCGTCCTGCCTCCTTGGGCGGATCAACCTCTGCGAGAACCTCGTGGCCGTGGGCGTCCACCGGGATGGAGGCTTCGCCGAATACAGCGCCTTCCCGGCGCATCGGGCGATTCCGCTGCCCTCAGGCCTTGGCCTGCGAGAGGCCGCCTTCTCCGAGCCGCTGGCCTGCTGCATTCACGCGCTGGATGTCGCCGCGATCCGGCCGGGAGAGAGGGCCATCGTCATCGGCGGCGGGGTGATCGGGCTCCTCTGCGTCCAGCTCGCCCGCCTCGCCGGGGCCGAGGTCATGCTCCTGACCCGCTCGCCCGACCGGCAGCGCATCGGGGAAAATGTGGGCGCGGGTCTGACGGTCGCCACACCCACGGAAGCCAAGGCCGCTTGGCCGCGCGGGGCCGACGTCGTGCTCGAATGCGCCGGGGTCAGCGAGACGGTGGCCGAGGCGCCGCGTCTTGCTGCCCGAGGAGGTGGAGTCGTGATCGTGGGCGTTCTCGCCAAAGGCGATACGGTTCCCATCGAGCCCTTCGACCTCCTCGTGCGCGAGGTGGACCTGCGCATGGCCTTCGTGAACCCCTTCACGCAGAGCCGCGCCCTCAAGCTCCTCGCCTCCGGCGCGATCCGCACGGCCCCTCTCGTCACCCGCGAGGTCGGGCGGGAGGAAATTCCCGCGCTCCTGGCCTCGAAGCCTGGGCCCGCCGAGGTCAAGGTTCTGGTGGCGGGGTGACGGCAGGGGCGACCCGGCGTGGCGGCATGGCCGTCGCGGCGCTCTGGATGGCCGGGGCGATCGCCTCCTTCTCCCTCCTTGCCGTGGCGGGTCGGGAGGTCTCGACGGAGCTCGACACCTTCGAGATCATGTTCTTCCGCAGCGGCATGGGCGCGGTCATCGTGACCGCGACCCTCGCCATCCGGGGGCGGCTGAGGGAGGCCCGGCCGCGCCGCTTCCCTCTGCACGTCGCGCGCAACCTGATCCACTTCGCGGGCCAGAATCTCTGGTTCTACGCGCTGACGGTGCTGCCGCTCGCGCAGGTCTTCGCGCTGGAGTTCACCTCGCCGCTCTGGGTCATTCTTCTCTCCCCGGTCTTTCTGGGAGAGAGGCTGACGGCGCGGGGGCTCCTGGCCGGTCTCATCGGCTTCGGGGGCGTCCTGCTGGTCGCGCGGCCGGAGTTCGGGAACCTGCACCCGGGGCTGATCGCCGCGGCGGCCTGCGCCGTCTGCTTCGCCGTCACGTCGATGCTGACCAAGCGGCTGACCCGAAGCCAACCGGTGGTGGCGATCCTGTTCTGGCTGAACCTGATGCAGTTCGCCTTCGCCGCCGTGATCGTGGGCTGGAATGGCGGCATCCCCATGCCGAGCCTCGCCCTGGCGCCCTGGCTCCTCGTGATCGGGGTCACCGGCCTCGCCGCGCATTGGTGCCTGACCAGTGCCCTGGATTCGGCGCCGGCCTCGGTGGTGATGCCGCTCGACTTCGCCCGGCTCCCGGTGATCGCCGTCGTGGGGTGGGCCGCCTACCGCGAGCCCCTGGACCCGCTGGTCTTCGTCGGGGCGGCGCTGATCCTCGCGGGGAACCTCCTCACGCTGCGGCGGAATGATCGCAGGACGGAGCCTCCGCGAACCCGACGCGCCGTTGCGGATTGACCTCGCGCGGGAGGGCGCGATGTTCGCTTCAAGGTTGCGATCCATCCGGGGGTTTCCATGAAGCGCACTGCATCGGGGGCGGGGGCCCTTCTCCTGCTGTCCACATCCATCGCCAACGCCGGCGCGCTCGACCGGACGGGGCAGCCGGTCGACGTCCTTTTCCAGGACGGCAACTACGCGGAACTATCGTTCAGCTACACCGTCCCCGACGTCCAGGGGTCCTTCACCGATACCAATCCCCTGATCGGCGCCACCGAGTCGGGGGATGCGGCGGCGGACTTCGGCCTCGCCAGCCTGTCCTTCAAGTCCGACCTCAGCGACCGGTTCTCGCTCGCGGTGATCATCGACCACCCCTTCGGGGCCGACGTGGACTATCGCGACGCCGACCCGACCTATCCCATCTCCAACTCCCAGGCGGAGTTCGAGTCCTTGGCCGTCACCGCGCTGGGCCGTTACAAGCTGGACGACAACTTCAGCATCCATGCCGGGGTGCGCTTCCTCCAGGTGAAGGCCGACCTGCTGAGCGACGTGATCCTCGGCTTCGACCCGGTCGCGAATGCCCCCGTCGTCTACAACTACGACGGCGACTTCGAGAGCGACGACGCGCTCGGCTATGTCGTCGGCGTGGCCTACGAGCGGCCGGAGATCGCCCTGCGGGTCGCCCTGACCTACTCGAGCGAGACCGACTTCTCGCATGAGACGACCTACACGACGACCCTGACCGGGGTACCGGCGCCCTTCACCGATTCGGGGGAAACGGCTTATTCGCTTCCTCAATCGGTCAACCTCGACTTCCAGACCGGGATCGCGCCGGACACCCTGCTCTTCGGCAGCATCCGCTGGGTGGACTGGTCCGCGACCGAGATCAACGCCTACGGATATGGCGTCGTCCCCGGGGCGGTCCTGCCCTTCAACCCCGTGGTGGAATACGACGACGACTACGTCACCTACACGCTGGGCGTGGGACGGCAGTTCACCGACAAGCTCGCCGCCTCGGCCGCGGTGATCTACGAGCCCTCGATCGGAACGGACTTCGACCCGACCACGGGGGAAGGCGGCATCTCGAACCTCTCGCCCACGGATGGGCAGCTCGGCGTCCAGATCGCCGCCAACTATGCTGTGACCGACAACGTCGAGCTGGGCGTCGGCGTCCGTTACACTCGGCTCGGCGGCGGCACGACCCGGCTCTTCGGGGCGGAGTTCGACGACAACGACGCGATCACCGCGGGAATGCGGATCGGCTATCGCTTCTGATCGGCGAATGGGGCTCCGCCCGGGGTGGCGGAGCCCTCTTCCGTCTTGCGCATCCGCCCGCTTTGCGGTGAGTCAGCGGCCATGACCGAGCGATGCGTTCCGACCTCCCCTTCCCGGGCTGCCACCTCGCCGGGGCCCTTCGGGTCCCTGATCTACGACACGCCGGAGGCTTGGCTTCGGGCCGCGGATCGGCACGTCCTCCTGTTCGGGATGTCCGGCCTGGGCAAGACCCATGTCGCCAAGTGCCTGCGGGGCGCGGGAGGCTGGTTCCACTACTCGGTCGATTACCGGATCGGCACCCGCTACATGGGCGAGCTGATCGTCGACAACGCCAAGCGCGAGGCAATGAAGGTCCCCTTCCTGCGGGACCTGCTGATGAGCGACTCGATCTTCATCGGGTCGAACATCACCTTCGACAACCTCGACCCGGTCTCGACCTACCTCGGCAAGCCCGGCGACCCTGCGAAGGGAGGTCTGCCCTTCGCCGAGTACCAGCGTCGCCAAGCCGAGTTCCGTGACGCCGAGGTGGCGGCGCTGCTCGACACGGGGCGGTTCATCGACCGGGCCCGCGCGCTCTACGGCTATCCGCATTTCGTCTGCGACACCGGAGGGTCGATCTGCGAGTGGGTTGAGCCGGACGATCCCGGCGACCCCGTCCTCTCCGCGCTCTCGTCGCGCTGCCTGATGATCTGGATCGAGGGCTCGGACGCGCATACCGCCGAGCTGGTCCGACGCTTCGACAAGGCGCCCAAGCCCATGTCCTACCGCGCGGATTTCCTGGAGCGGATGTGGCGGGACTACCTGGCGCTGAACGGCGTGGCCGAGGGTGAGGTGGACCCGGACGACTTCATCCGCTTCACCTACGCCAAGGCGCTCGCGCATCGGCAGCCGCTCTATGCGGAGATGGCGCGGAACTGGGGCGTGACGGTCCGGGCCGAGGACATGGCCCGCGTGGACGGGGAGGCGGCCTTCGTGGAGGTCGTGGCAGGCGCCCTGGAAGAGCGAATGCGGCGCGGTGCGTGACGCAGGGCCATGGGGCCCCGAGTCGCGCACCTGAGGCCCGGGCCTTGCGAGACCCGCGTCGCTGCCCTAGAACCCTGCCCTTTCCGAGGTTTGTCCGATGCCCATAAAGCTCCCTGCCAACTTGCCCGCCTTCGAGGTCCTGTCACGCGAGGGCGTCATGGTCATGTCCGACACCCGCGCCGCGCGGCAGGACATCCGGCCGCTGCGCATCGGGCTCCTGAACCTCATGCCCAAGAAGATCCAGACGGAGACCCAGTTCGCCCGCCTGATCGGGTCCACGCCGCTCCAGATCGAGCTCACGCTCATTCGGATGACCGAGCACCAGACCAGGAACACCGCCTCGGAGCATATGGCGCAGTTCTACCGCCCCTTCGCCGAGGTTGCGGAATCGGGCGACAAGCTCGACGGACTGATCGTGACCGGTGCGCCCATCGAGCATCTGCCCTTCGAGGAGGTGACCTACTGGGACGAGCTGCGGCAGGTCTTCGACTGGACGCAGGGCCATGTCCATTCGACCTTCGGCGTCTGCTGGGGGGGCATGGCGATGGCCAATCATTTCCACGGCGTCGCCAAGCACAAGCTGCCCGAGAAGGCCTTCGGGCTCTACAAGCACAAGGCGCTGGAGCCGGCCTCGCCGTTCCTGCGCGGCTTCTCGGACGAGTTCGTCGTGCCGGTGAGCCGGTGGACCGAGATGAGGCAGGATGAAACCGAGGCCGCCGGGCTGCGGACGCTCCTGGCCTCGGCGGAGGTCGGACCCTGCCTGATCGAGGATGCGGGGCACCGCGCCCTCTACATCTTCAACCACCTCGAATACGACAGCGACACGCTCAAGCAGGAGTACGACCGCGACGTCGCAGCTGGCGCGCCCATCGAGGTGCCGCACGACTACTATCCGGACGACGATCCCTCGAAGATGCCGCCGAACCGCTGGAGGAGCCACGCCCACCTCCTCTACGGCAACTGGATCAACGAGATCTACCAGACCACGCCCTACGAGCTGGCCGAGATTGGTTCTTGAGCTCGCCCTCCTCCCGGCGCTGGCTCTCGGCGGCGCTGGGCTGGTCTCCTGGCGCGCTGGGCGGCGGGAACGGGCGGCGGTCGCGGCCTACCCGCCGGAAGGCCGCCTGATCGAGGTCGAAGGGCGACGGGTCCATGCCGTGACGCGCGGCGAGGGGCCGGACCTCGTGCTGATCCACGGCGCTTCGGGCAGCACGCGGGACATGACCTTCGGGCTCATGGGGCGGCTCATCGACCGTTACCGGGTTACGGCTTTCGACCGGCCGGGACTCGGCTACAGCGAGGCCGCGCCGGGGCACCTGGGCCTCTTCGACCGCCAGGGCGAGAGCCCGCAGGCGCAGGCCGCGCTCCTCCGCGCCGCCGCAGGACAGCTCGGGATCGTGCGGCCCATCGTGCTTGGCCACTCCTATGGTGGGGCGGTCGCGCTGGCGTGGGCGCTCGGGGACCCAAAGGGCACGGCGGCGGTCGTGGACCTGAGCGGCGTGGCGATGCCCTGGCCGGGGAGCCTCGACCTGCTCTACCGGATCAACGGCTCGACCTTCGGCGGCGCCGGGCTGCCGCGCCTCATCGTGGCCTTCGCGCCCCGGCGGGCCGTGGACGCCGCGCTCGCCGCGATCTTCGAGCCCGACCCGGTGCCCGAAGGCTACGCCGAGGGGTTCGGCGTCGACATCACGCTCCGCCGCGCCTCGATCCGGGCGAACGCGCGGCAGATCAATGCCCTCCGGCCCCACATCGTCGAGATGTCGAGGCATTATGCCTCTCTGCCCATGCCGATCGAGATCGTGCATGGCGAAGCCGACATCATCGTGCCGCCGACGATCCACTCCTTCCCGCTGTCGCGGCTCGCCCCGGGGGCGAACCTCACGATGCTGCCGGGCGTGGGCCACATGCCCCATCATGCCGCCCTGGAAGTGGTCGTGGCCGCCATCGACCGCGCGCGTGTCCGGGCGGGCCTCTGATGTTGCCGCCCGCGTTCGGCCCCCCATAGTATCCTCTGGGAGGACGCATCCATGGACCTGCCGCTCGACGGCGCGATCAGCGAATACTTCAAGGACGAGGCGCCCTCCGACGTGCGCCGGCTCATTGAGGGAGCCGACAAGGACGACGTCCTGAACCCGCGCTATCCCTATCCGGAGGAGATGAAGCGCCATCAGTACGAGGAGGAGATGCACCTCCTCCAGGTGGAGCTCGTCCGCTTCCAGGCCTGGGTGAAGGAGTCCGGCGCCCGCGTCGCCATCCTGTTCGAGGGACGCGACGCGGCCGGCAAGGGCGGCTCGATCAAGGCCTTCAGCGAGAACCTGAACCCGCGCGGCGCCCGGGTGGTGGCCCTGGCCAAGCCGACCGAGATCGAGGCCGGGCAATGGTACTTCCAGCGCTACATCGCCCAGCTCCCCACGGCGGGCGAGATCGTGCTCTTCGACCGGTCCTGGTACAACCGGGGCGTCGTGGAGCACGTCTTCGGCTTCTGCACGCCCGAGCAGCGCGCCACCTGGTTCGAGCAGGTCGGTCCCTTCGAGGACATGCTGGTGAACGAGGGCATCCACCTCTTCAAGTTCTGGCTGAACGTCGGACGGGCGACGCAGCTCGAGCGGTTCCTCGACCGTGAGCGCGATCCGCTCAAGCAGTGGAAGCTGAGCTGGATCGACGTGGAAGGCCTGAAGAAGTGGGACGAGTATTCGGCCGCCATCGCCGAGACGCTGATCCGCACCCACTCCACCCGGACGCCCTGGACGGTGCTGCGCGCCGACGACAAGCGGCGGGCGCGGCTCAACGTCATAAGGTCGGTGCTGACGCCCATCGACTACGGTCGCAAGGACGCCAAGGCGGTCGGCGCCCTCGACCCCAAGGTCGTCGGAGGGCCCGAGGTCGTCACCACGGGCGGAGGCGTCTGAGCGTGCTCAAGCGCGGCTACCACCACGGCAATCTGCGCGAGGCCCTTGTGCAGGCCTGCCTCAAGCTGATCGCCGAGAAGGGGCCGACAGGCTTCACCCTCTCCGAGGCCGCGCGCGAGGCGGGGGTCACGCCGGCTGCCGTCTACCGCCACTTCGAAGGGCGAGACGACCTCATCGCCGAGGCGGCGCGGCAGGGCTACGAGATCTTCGGCGACCTGCTGGAATACGCCTACTCGAACGGTCAGCCGTCCGCTCTCGCCGCCTTCGAGGCGACAGGGCGGGCCTATCTCGCCTTCGCGCGAAAATACCCCGGGCATTACGTGGCGATGTTCGAATCGGGCATCTCGGTGCAGCGGACGCCGGAGCTCGCCACGGCCGCGCGCCGCTCGATGGAGGTCATGGAGCGGGCCGCGCGGGAGCTGTCGCAGCACATCCCGCCCGAGAAGCGTCCGCCGCCGGCGATGTTCTGGGCCCATGTCTGGGCGCTGTCGCACGGGGTCGTGGAGCTCTTCGCGCGCGGCACGCCGGGGACGCGCAGCCCCTTCCCGCCCGAGGACCTGCTGGAAACGGGGATCGGGGTCTATCTTCGGGGGCTGGGACTCATTCCACCGGACGCCTGAAGGGACACCACGATCTGGTCAGAGGACGCAGCTTCCCCTACCCCGCCGGGCGGCCACCCAGGGACGGGATCACCATGGCAGGCAAACGTTGAGGATCTCTTAACAGCGGGAAGACGGATCGCAAAAAACCGCAACGCCGATCACGTTCACGCCGGTCCGTCCCAAGGAGATGGGGTGCCGACCGGCAAGGCCAAAGGCATCAGCGCGCCTCGGGCCTCGCCTCAGCGGCTCAACACAACCAGCGAACGTTCGTCCCAGGCGACCTTGGTCGGCGTTCCGACATCGAGCACCGGGCGGCCGATCAGGTTCTTCATGGAGATGGTGAGGGGCTCCTCCACGCCGGGGATACGCACGTCGTAATAGGTCATGTCGCCGTAGTAGACGACCTCGTCCACGACGCCCTCGGCCACCCGGCGGTCCGTCGTCTCCCCGGGAAACAGCAGGCTCAGGGTCTCGGGCCGGATGCCCACGGTCGAGTTACCCTCGATCACGCCGCCGGGAGCCTGGTCAGGTTCCACGGCTCCACGGCCGAGGCCCGCCACCTCCACGACGATCCGGTTTCCCTCCATGCCCACCTCGGCCGGCAGCAGGTTCATCTTGCCGATGAATTCGGCCACGCGGCGGGAATTCGGACGACGATAGAGCGTCTCCGGGTCAGCCATCTGTCCGATCGCGCCCTCGAACATGACGGCGATGCGGTCGGACATGACGAGCGCCTCCTCCTGGTCGTGGGTGACCAGGATGAAGGTGATGCCGACGTTCCGTTGCAGTCGGATGAGCTCCACTTGCATGTTCTCGCGCAGCTTCTTGTCGAGCGCGGAGAGAGGCTCGTCGAGGAGGAGGACCTTGGGCTTCAGGATCAGCGCACGCGCCAGGGCGACGCGCTGGCGCTGGCCACCCGAGAGGGCATGGGCGGCACGGTTGCCGTAGCCGCCGAGGCCCACCATCTCCAGCGCCTCGGCCACGGCGCGGGCGCGCTGCTCCTTGGGGCGCGGGTCGCGGCGGAGGCCGAATCCGACGTTCTCGGCCACCGTGAGGTGCGGGAAGATGGCGTAGGACTGGAAGACCATGTTGGTCGGCCGGTGGTTCGGCGGCACGCCCGACATGTCCTTGCCGTCGATCACGAGTTGGCCCGAGGAGGGCTGCTCGAACCCCGCGATGGTGCGCAGGAGCGTGGTCTTGCCGCAGCCGGAGGGACCCAGGAGCGAGAAGAACTCCCCCTGCCGGATCTCGAGGTCGATGCCGCGCAGCGCGTGGTAGTCGCCGTAATGCTTGTGGATGCCGCGAAGCTGGATGAGCGGCGTCGCCGGCGGCTTCGATTGGACGTTCACAGGAAGCCTCCGCTGTCCTTGAGGCCGGCGCGGGCCACGCCGCGGCGCCGGAAGTATTCGGCGATGACGAGAAGGGTGATCGACAGCGCCACCAGCAACGTGCCGAGCGCCATGATGACGGGCAGCGACTTCACGAACCGCGTGAGCCCGTAGATGTAGACCGGCAGCGTCGGGTTCGCCCCGGTCAGGAACTGCGCCAGTACGAAGTCGTCGAGCGAGATGATGAAGCAGATCAGCAGCGACGAGATGATGCCGGGGAAGACGAGCGGCAGGGTCACCAGCCGGAAGGCGCCCCACCGCGTCTCGCCCAGGTCCTGCGCCGCCTCCTCGAAGGCGGGGTCGAGGTTGGCGAAGGCGCCGTTGAGGATCGCGATGGAGAACGGCAGCGAGATGACGACATGCGCCAGGATCACCGTCACGTTGCTGAGCTGCAGGTCGAGCACCTGCCGCACCACGACGAGGAGCGACACCGCGATCACGATCTCCGGCAGGACGAGCGGCAGCATGATGAAGCCGAGGATGCCGCGCTTGCCCGGGAAGGCGGGGCCGCTCGTCGCCCGCGCGGCGCAGACGCCGAGAAGCGTGGCGATCAGCGAGTTCAGCACCGCGATGACGAGGGAATTGCGCAGCGCCTGATGCAGCGCCTCGGTCGTCCAGAGCTCCTGGAACCAGTGCGTCGTGAAGCCGGTCAGCGGGAAGGCGATGACGGAAGCGTCGTTGAACGCGAAGAGCGGGAGCAGCAGGATCGGGGCGAACAGGAAGACAAGGTATAGGAGCGCGTAGGCCCGAAGCCATCCCCCGCGCATCATGAGCGCCCCCGGAGCCAGCGGCGGTTCAGGAAGAGGAAGACGAGGCTGATGATCCCCACCATGAGCATCGTCACGATGCTGAGCGCGGCACCGAGCGGCGCGTCGTTGCCCTTGAAGAACTGCGTCTGGATGGTGTTCGCGACGAGCCGTCCGCCCGCGCCGAGCATGAGCTGCGGCGTCACGTAGTCTCCGATCGTCGGGATGAAGACGATGAGCACGGCGCCGACGATCCCGGGCACCGACAGCGGCAGCGTCACCCGCAGGAAGGTCGAGAACCGGCTCTCGCCCAGGTCCTGCGAGGCCTCGAGGAGGCTGCGGTCGATCTTCTCCAGGGCGACATAGATCGGCAGGATGGCGAACACGGCGTAGGCGTGCGCCATGGTGATGATGACCGAGGCCAGGTTGTAGAGCAGGAACTCCAGCGGCTCCCTGATGACCCCGAGCGCCTGCAGGCCCGTGTTGATGACCCCGTTGAAGCCCAGGATGACCTTCCAGAGGAAGACGCGGATCAGGTAGCTCGACCAGAAGGGAATGGTGATCAGGAACAGCCACAGCGACTTGCGCGACGGATCGACCACGAAGGAGACGAAGTAGGCGACCGGATAGGCCAGGACCACCGTGATCGCCGTCACCGTCGCCGAGACGAAGAGCGATACGGGGATCACGCCCCAGTTCTGGGCGTTGCCGAGGATGTACTGCGGCTGCGTGAAGATCGCCCGGTAGTTGGCGAGGGTAAAGGTCGTGTCGAAGTCGAGGCCGGTCTGCGTCCAGAAGCTGATCAGGACGATCGCGACGAGGGGAAGGGCGAGCAGCAGGAGGGAATAGAGGAACGGCGGCGACAGGAGCGCAGCCGTGCGCGCCTGAGGTGACCTATCGAAGATGCTCATGGAGCCGGAACGTCCCCCTCGCCCATTTGCGGCGGATGTTCAACGACTTCGCGCCAAGGTCAACGGTTAAAGACCGAATACCGCGCCAGCGACGCAAGGTTCTGTGGATCACTGACCCCTTCGGGGACGCCGAGGGGCGGCACCGCGCGGATGCCGCCCCCATGAGCCCTGCGAAGCGGATCAGCGCTTCGAGAACTGGAAGCTCCGGCGCGCCTTGCGCTTGCCGTACTTCTTGCGCTCGACCACGCGGGCGTCGCGGGTCAGGAAGCCCGCGGCCTTGAGCGAGGGACGGAGCGCCGGGTCGAAGAGCTGGAGCGCCTTGGAGATGCCGTGCTTGACCGCGCCGGCCTGGCCCGAGAGGCCGCCGCCGGTGACGGTCGCCATCACGTCGAACTGGCCGGTGACGCCGGCCACCGAGAAGGGCTGGCGCAACACCATCTGGAGCACGGGACGGGCGAAGTAGACGTTCATCTCCTTGCCGTTCACGGTGACCTTGCCGGAGCCCGGCTTGATCCAGACGCGGGCGACGGCGTCCTTGCGCTTGCCGGTCGCGTAGGAGCGGCCGAGCTCGTCGCGGACGGGCTCGCGCGGGGCGGGCGCGGGGGCGGCGTCGACGGGCGCAGCGACGGCGGCCGTGGCGGCGCCGAGCTGGTCGAAGGACCTGATCTGGTCGGCCATGTTATGCGGTCCTCGTGTTCTTCGGGTTCATGGACTTGACGTCCAGGACTTCGGGCTGCTGGGCGGCCATGCCGTGCTCGGTGCCCGCGAAGACGCGCAGGTGCGAGAGCTGCTTGCGCGACAGGCGGTTGCGGGGAAGCATCCGGCGGATGGCGTTCTCAACCACGCGCTCGGGGTGCGCGCCCTCGAGGATCTGGGCCTTGGTGCGGGACTTGATGCCGCCCGGATAGCCGGTGTGCCAGTAGAAGTGCTCCTGGCGCTTGTCACCGGTCAGTTGCACCTTGTCGGCGTTGATGACGATGACATTGTCGCCCATGTCCATGTGGGGCGTGTAGGTGGCCTTGTGCTTGCCACGAAGGCGCATCGCGACGATCGAGGCGAGGCGGCCCAGAACGACGCCCTCGGCGTCGATCAGGATCCACTTCTTCTCGATGTCCGCGGGGGTCGCGGTAAAGGTTTTCATCGGGGTGTCCCAGGATTGAAGGCGGGGAGGACCCCGCGTCGGAATGCCGGGGTTATACGGATTCGGGCCGGCGCGTCAACCGCGTGGAGGAAGTTTGTTCTAGGTGGAATCAGCGACTTAAGCATTGAGGTATATGATTACCTCACTCGGTCGATCCGATGGCGGGATGGAATAGGTCAGGTTCGCCCGGGCCACCGGTCCCGCCGTGCCCTCGCTGAATATCCGCGCCTCGACCACGACGAGCACCCTGCCGAACTTGAGGATCGTGGCCTCGCACAGGAGGTCGCGGCCGGGCGCGGGCTTGCGGAGGAAGTCGATGCCGGCGTTCGTCGTGACCGCGAGGGGCCGCCAGCCGATGCGGGACAGGATCGCGCAATAGGCGGCCACATCGGCCAGCATGAACATCGCCGGCCCGCCGAGGGTCCCGCCCGGCCTGAGGTGCCGGTCCGAGACCTTCAGCCGGACGGTGATGGAATCGTCGGTCAGCGCCTCGATCCGGACCTCGTCCGCGACCTGCGGGAACTCCTGCGCCAGGAAGTCGTGAAGCTCGGGGATCTCCATCTGGGGCATGGTCAGAGCCCGTACAGGTCTCCGAACTTGGCTTCGAGATAGTCGAGCAGCGGTCCCTCGCTTGGGTCGAAGCCGACGGCGGTCGCGACGGTCTGACGCGGTTCGCGAAGGCCGCCGTGGCGCTGCAGGTTCTCACGCAGCCAGCCGACTGCGCGCGAGGTATCCCCGCGCGCGAGGTCGCCGTCGAGCTCCGGGACCGCGTCGCGCAGCGCCTTGTGAAGGCAGCCGGCATAGACGTTCCCCAGGGAGTAGGTCGGGAAGTAGCCGAACAGGCCCACCGACCAGTGGACATCCTGGAGAAGCCCGTGCGACGGCCGATCCAAGGCGAAGCCGAAGTCCTGGCGGAAACGGTCGTTCCAGGCGGCCTCCAGATCGGCCACCTGAAGGTCGCCCCGCATCAAGGGCTGCTCGAGGTCGAAGCGCAGGAGGACGTGGAGGTTGTACTGCACCTCGTCGGCCTCGGTGCGGACGTAGCCGTCCGACACTCGGTTGACGGCGCGATGGAACGTCTCCTCGTCCGGGACGCCGAAGTCGCCAAAGACCTGCCGCATCCGCCCGTAGAGCCAACCCGTGAAGGCGCGCGAGCGGCCGAGCTGGTTCTCGTAGATGCGGCTCTGGCTCTCGTGGACGCCCATCGAGGCGCCCTGCCCCAGCGGCGTCAGGAAATGCCGGGCGTCGATCCCCTGCTCGTAGGTCGCGTGGCCGACCTCGTGGATGGTGGAATAGATGCAGTTGAAGGGGTCCGTCGGGTTGGTCCGCGTGGTGATCCGAACGTCGAGGCCGCTCCCCGAGGAAAAGGGATGGACCGCCTTGTCGAGGCGCCCCCGGGCGAAGTCGTAGCCGAAGGCGCGGGCTACTTCGTTCGCGATGACGAGCTGGGCCTCCTCGGGGAAGCTGCCCTGCATCTCCGGCACTTGAGGGGCGGCCTTGATCGTCTCGCGCAGGGCCACGAGTCGCGGGCGAAGGGCGCCGAACATCGCCGTCAGCTCGGCGGAGGAGGTGCCGGGCTCGTAGTCGTGGAGCAGCGCGTCATAGACGTCGCCACCGTTCGCGATGGCCTGCCCCTCCTCGCGACGGAGGCGCACGACTTCCTCCAGCACCGGCAGGAAGGCCGCGACGTCCTCGTTCCGGCGCGCCTCGGCCCAGATGCCCTGCGCGCGCGAGGTGACGCGCGCAAGCTCGGCCGCGAGGCGGGCGGGCACGCGGAGGTTGCGCTCGTAGCGGCGGCGAATCTCGCGCAGGTTGGCGCCGGCGGTCTCGTCGCCGGCCTCGGAGGCGGCCAGCCACTCGCCCAGACGTGGGTCGGTCCGTCGGGCGTGGAGGACGCCTTCCAGCGCGGCCATCTCCTCGGCCCGCTGCGCTGCGGCGCCCGAAGGCATCATGGTCTCCTGGTCCCATCCGAGCCGGCCCATGACCTGGGCCAGGGCCTCGGTCTCGCGCTGGAAGGCCATGAGGTCGACGTAGGCAGTCATCGGTGCCCCCGGATGCTGGTGGGAATGGGGTGGCGGGCCAGGAAGCGGCCCCGGATCACGAGCGTCCAGAGCAGGATCGCGCTCGCCTGGTGAGCGATGGCGACATGGAGCTGCGCCATCGACAGCACGGCCCAGATGCCGAGCAGGACCTGGAGCGCGACGGCCGCAAGGATCAGGTGGAAGGCCAGCCTCGTCGACGGATGGGGCGAGCGACGGCCGTGCAGCCAGACCACGACGGCGAGGATGGCGACGGCGTAGCCGGCCATCCGGTGGATGAACTGCACCAGCCCAGGGCTCTCGAAGAAGTTGCGCCAGAGCGGCTGGAGATCCAGCGGATCGGGCGGGAGGAAGCCCCCGGCCATGTCGGGCCAGGTCGGGAAGGCCCGGCCAGCGTCGATGCCCGCCACCAGCGCGCCAAGGATGATCTGCAGGAACAGCAGGTGCATGAGCCCCGGTCGCGCCCGAGAACAGCCTCGGCTCGCCCCTGCCGCCGGGCCGTCAGCAGCTCGGTCTCGCGTCGCGACAGGAGCAGAATGTCCCAGGCCAGGAGGCCCAGGATCGCGAAGGCGAGGCCCAGATGGGTCGCGAGTCGGTAGGAGGCGACCGAGGTCATGCCGTTTTCGAGCCCCGAGGACACCATCCACCAGCCCACGACGCCCTGGAGGCCGATCAGCACCCCGACCGTCAGCAGCCGCGCCGTCCAGCCCGACGGCAGCCGCCGGGTGGCGAGGAAACCCACGAACCCCAGGATGAAGACGAGGCCGATCACGCGGCCGAGGAGCCTGTGGCTCCACTCCCACCAGTAGATGAACTGGAAGTCCGAGAGTGTCATGCCCTGGTTCATCAGCTCGTACTGCGGGCTTTGGCGGTAGAGGTCGAACTCCGCCTGCCAGTCTGCCGCGCCCATAGGCGGGATCGTCCCGGTCACGAGGTTCCACTGGGTGATCGACAGCCCCGAGTCGGTCAGCCGCGTCAGGCCGCCGACGAGGATCATTGCCACCACCAGCACGAAGATCAGCCCGAGCCAGAGCCGAACCCAGCGGCGGGCGTCGGGCCGTCCCCGGTCGATTGCCCCGGTCGTCGTGGCGGGGCGCTCGGAGGTGCCGACCTCCTCGAAGATGCTGCGCGGCTTGGTCGCCATCCTTGTCCCCCTTGCTCCGGCAGGGGTCTAGTGCCGGGCGGCGGCCCCTTCAAGACCGGCCCTTCGGCGCCTCGCGGCAAGTTGGCCGTCAGTCGTCGCGCCGGCGCGCCCAGCGGACCATCTGCCTCAGGATGCCGTGGAGCGTCTGCACGTCCTGCCCGGTCAGCGGCATCCGGCTCCAGAGGTTCCGCAGGGAGAGCTTCATGCTCTCGGCCTTGTGGTCGGGGAAGAAGAAGCCCGCCTCCGTGAGGCGTTCCTCGAAGTGCCGCGCGAGGTGGTCCATCTCCAGGGCGCTGGCCTTCTGCGTCCCGGCCATCTCCTCGCGCACGGCAGGCGCCTCGTGGGTCGCGCGGCGCCATTCGTAGCCAACCAGCAGGACGCATTGCGCGAGATTGAGCGAGGGGAACTCGGGGTTCACGTCGACACTGATGATGGCGTTGGCCCGTGCCACGTCCTCGTTCTCTAGCCCCGCCCGTTCCGGGCCGAAGAGGATGGCGACCCGCTCCCCTTCCGCGATCCGACGCGCCATGTCCTGGGCGGCCGCCTCGGGCGTGAACACCGTCTTGGTGAGGTCACGGGGCCGCGCGGTCGTCGCATAGACGAAGGTGCAGTCCCCGATCGCGCCCGTCAGGTCCCCATGCACCTGCGCCGCGTCGAGCACGCGCCCGGCCCCCGAGGCCATGGCCACCGCGCGCGGGTTCGGCCAGCCGTCTCGCGGGTCCACGAGCCGCATCCGTTGCAGCCCGAAGTTCCACATGGCGCGGGCGGCGGCGCCCACGTTCTCTCCCATCTGGGGGCGGACGAGCACGACGGCGGGTTCCTGGGGTCCTTGCATGGCGCGCTGAATAGGGGTCCGGGCGCCCGGGGGCAACCGCTTGCAAACGCGGGCCGCGCGTCTAGAAGCGTCCGGACGCCCCGGAGGACCGCCCGATGACCGACACGCGCGACAGGCCGCAGATCACCCTCGTCACGCCGCCCGAGCTGGAGCTGTCCACCTTTCCGGACCTCCTGGGCCGCGCGCTAGATGCCGCGCCGGTGGCCTGCCTCCGCCTCGCCCTCTCCACGCGGGACGAGGATCGCATCGGCCGCGCCGCCGATGCACTGCGCGAGGTGGCCCATGCCCGCGACATCCCCCTGGTGATCGAGGGTCATGTCCTCCTTGTGGGGCGGCTTGGCCTGGATGGCGTCCATCTGACCGACGGCGCCCGATCGATCCGCAAGGTCCGCAAGGACCTCGGAGACGATGCCATCGTGGGTGCGTTCTGCGGCGCCTCGCGCCACGACGGCATGACGGCGGGCGAACTCGGGGCCGACTACGTGAGCTTCGGGCCGGTGGGCGCGACCGGGCTCGGCGATGGGCGGCAGGCGGGCCGCGACCTCTTCGAGTGGTGGTCCGAGATGATCGAGGTCCCGGTCATTGCCGAGGGCGCCCTGGATGAGGATCTCGTCCGAAGCCTCTCACCCGTCACGGACTTCTTCGCATTCAGCGCCGAGGTCTGGGACGCCGAGGACCCGGCTGCGCGCCTCCGCGCACTCGACGCAGCGATGGGCTAGAGCGCGGAGCGGACCGCCGTCTCCGCCTCGGCCCCGAGCGATTTCCGGTCCCGTCCTGCGACTCGGATCGGCGCATGGTAGGTGACCCGGACCCGGCCCGCGCGACGCGACGCCAGCACCGAGAGAGCATGGGACCCGAACTCCATGCCGCCCCACCAGCCGTAGAAGCGTGGATCCTCGCCCTCCGGCGAAACCCAGGACAGCGTGACGGGCTGCACGGCCAGTCTCTCCGGCAGGCCCGGCGCGAGGAGCCCTGCGAAGAGCGCCGGCTTGAAGGGCAGCACCCGACGGCCGTCGGTCGAAGTCCCTTCCGGGAAGAAGAGGAGCGTCTCCCCATGAGTCAGCCGTCCGGTGATCGCGAGGGCTTGCTCCGCCACCTCGCCCCGGGCCTCGCGTCGGATGAAGAGGGTGCCGGTCGCGCGAGCCAGATGGCCGATTCCGGGCCAGTCCGCCACCTCGGACTTGGCCACGAAGACGATCGGCGCCAAGGCATTCAACGCGAAGATGTCGAGCCACGAGGAATGGTTCGCCACCATCGCGCCGGGCCCCCGCATAGGCCGACCCGCCACCTCGAGTCGAATTCCCAAGAGCGCGAGGGCTCCGCGGCACACCAGCACCGTCACCCAGGGCGACACGGGCCGGCGGGGACCGCATAGCGGCCGCTCGACCAAGCGGATCGCCATCTTGATCGCGAGTCCGAGGACGAGGAGCACCGTCAGCGGCCCACCACGAGCCACGGCCCTCGCCCAGCCTGCGGGACCGGGGCGGGCGTGGACAGGATCGGGGACCTCCCGCCAGGTGATGCTCACCTCCGACGCTCGGCGTAGATCGCGCGCGAGCGTTCGCTCAGCATCGCGGTATGCAGCACCATGCACACGTCGATGCAGCCGAATTCGCGATCGAGGAACGCCCCCTCGCCGACCTTGCCACCCAGGCGAAGATAGGCCTTCACCAAGGCCGGAGTGGCCAGCATCGCGGTCCGCCGGTCGGCGTCACGGGCCGGCCGGGGGCTAAGCGGAACCGGCTTCAGCGACCGGGGCCGGATCTCCCCGGGCGCGAGATGGTCGCGCTGCAGGCAGGCCAGGGGCTCCGCCACCGCATCCGAATCGGTTCCGGGGAACGAAGCCAGCCCGAAGAGGAGCTCGACCCCCCGCTCCTCGACCAAGGCGGCGAGGCCCTGCCAGAGACGGTGCATGGCCGCCCCCCCGCGGTGGTCGGGATGCAGGCAGGTGCGTCCGACCTCGAGGAGGCGCCGGCCCGAACGCCGCAAGGCCGAAAGATCGAACTCGGCCTCCGAGGCGAAGCGCCCCGCTCGCGCTGCCCCCTCCTGCGTCATCACCCGCGTCGTTCCGATCACCGCCTCTCCCCGCATCGAATCCAAGAGGAGAAGGTGCTCGCAATGGGCGTCGAACTCATCGGCCTCGATGCCCGCGCAGGGGTCGGAGAGCCGCCCGCCCATCGCCCCCAACTCCTCGACGAAGACCTGATGGCGCAGGGCTTGGGCCGCTGCTTTCTCGGCCTCCGTGGCGGCCAGTCGCAGGGCGAAGAACGGCGAGTGGCGGGTCATGAGGAGACAGTTCTATTTCGACGGCGGCTGCGATTCCTACGCCCGCGTTAACCCATTGGCAACCAAACTGGGGTAGTCCTGTGGACGAGTACCCTTCACGCCTGGGATGGTCCCAGCGACACAAGGGTCAGCGGAATGCGCGTGCCATCGATGACGATCTTGCCGGCCTCAGGAAAGTTGACCGTAATGCGGCCGCCGATGGAGGACTGCACCTGCCCGACGCCCCAGTCGGGGTGGTCCGGGTGGGCGACCAGCATTCCCGGAGCCAGTATCGCATTCAAGTCGGTCATGGCACCCCCGGGTATGGCCGTCGCGCTGCGGAACAGACTGGAAAGGTGCCCTGGTTCATGAGTGAAGTCCATAACGCCGCCGAGGAGGCCCCGATCGCCGTGGCTCCCCGAACCTCGCCACCGCGCTGGCGTCTCGCATCTGCCACGACCTCATCAGCCCTCTTGGAGCCATCGCCAACGGCGTCGAGCTTCTCGTGCTCTCGGGCACCGAACGAACGCCCGAGATCGACCTGATCGCCGAAAGCGTCGAAAGCGCGAACGCCCGACTTCGGTTCTTCCGCCTCGCCTATGGCGCGGCTGGCCAGCAGCGCGTCGGCCGGGGCGAGGTGACCCGCATCCTTGCCGCCCTCGCGCGCGGCAGCCGGCATTCCTACGACTGGTCCGCCGAGGGTGACCACCCCCGCGACGAGGTCAAGGCCATCTTCCTGCTGTTCCAGTGCCTGGAAACGACGCTTCCGCTCGGCGGTCGGCTCGTTGCACGGAAGGTGGACGAGTCCTGGGTCGTCTCGGCCGAGGGTCCCCGTCTCCGAGCCGACGGCCCGGCCTGGCGCGCCTTCGACCCTCGGACCGACCTCCGCCCCGGAACGGCCGCCGAGGTGCAGTTCGCGCTTCTGGCCGATCTCCTCGGCGATCTCGGGCGTCCGCTCGCCTTCTCGGCTACTCCGCAGCGCATCGAGGCCCGCTTCTGAAGGAACTTCGCAGGCCTTCGCCTTGTTCGGCCGGCAGGAGGGTCGGTCCGGAGCATGGAGATGGAAGAGGCCGATAGCCTGCGGCGCGTCGCCATGGCGTTCGACCTGGCCGCTCGCGCGCACGAAGGCCAGCGGCGAGGCGCAGGACGGCGGGAGCCGTTCATCAGCCACGTCGCCGATGTCGCCCGCCGAGTCGCGCAAAGTCCGGCACTCGACGAAGAGACGTTGCTCGCGGCGCTGCTCCATGATGTCGTGGAGAAGACGGATCACGACATGGCCGAGGTCGAACGTCTGTTCGGCTCGGAGGTGGCGTCCGTGGTCGCCGAGCTGACGGACGATCGATCGCTGCCAAGTCGAGAGCAGAAGCACCGCCAGATCGAGGAGGCCCCGCGCTTCTCGGATCGGGCCAAACGGATCAAGCTGGCCGACAAGGCCTCCAAGCTCGCTTCCATCGCGGCCAAGCCGCCGGGGTGGTGGGGGCGCCCGAAGGCCCGGCGGGAGGTGGAACAGGCCCGCAAGGTCGCTGCGGGGCTTCGCGGCTTGGACCCTGTGCTCGAGCAGGCCTTCGACGAGGAAGCTCGGCGCGCGGACGAAGCTCTCTCCTAGTGGAAGGGGATCAGGGGTGATCGAGACCCGCCGATGCGTTGAAAGCGTGCCGAATTTGCTGCGAAATGTCCTGCGCGATCCGATCAGGAGCGGACCGTTCCATCCCCGGTGACGAGATACTTGAAGCTCGTGAGCTGCTCGGCCCCCACGGGTCCGCGGGCGTGGAGCTTGCCGGTGGCGATCCCGATCTCGGCGCCCATGCCGAACTCGCCTCCGTCGGCGAACTGGGTCGAGGCGTTCCGCATCAGGATAGCGCTGTCGAGCTCGTGGAAGAAGCGTTCGGCGGTTGCGTCGCTCTCGGTCAGGATCGCTTCGGTGTGACCGGAGCCATACTTGCGGATGTGGGCGATGGCCTCGTCCACTCCGTCCACCAGCTTGGCGGCGATGATCTTGTCGAGGAACTCGCGGCCGAAGTCGTCGGGGGCGGCCGGGACCGTGCCGGGAACCTTGAGGAGCTCGCCCGTCGTGCGGACCTCGACGCCGGCCTTGAGGAGGTCCTCGATCAGGACTGGCCCGTGCTGCGTGTAGAAACGCCAGTCGATCAGCAGGCATTCGGCCGCGCCGCAGATTCCGGTGCGGCGGGTCTTGGCGTTCAGGACGACGCGACGGGCCTTGTCGAGGTCGGCGTCCTTGTCGGCGTAGACGTGGCAGATGCCTTCGAGATGGGCGAAGACCGGAACCCGCGCCTCGGACTGGACGAGGCCGACCAGGCCCTTGCCGCCGCGGGGGACGATGACGTCGATGTGCTTCACCGCGCCGAGCATGGAGGAGACCATCGCGCGGTCGCGGGTGGGCACGAGCTGGATCGCATCCTCCGGGAGGCGCGCCTGGCCGAGGCCCCAGCGCAGACAGTCGTGGATCGCGGTCGAGGAGTGGAAGCTCTCGGAGCCGCCGCGCAGGATCACGGCGTTGCCGGCTTGAAGGCAGAGCGCGCCGGCGTCGGCGGTGACGTTCGGGCGGCTCTCGTAGATGACGCCGATGACGCCGAGGGGCGTCGCGACGCGCTGGATGTGGAGGCCGGAGGGCACGTCCCATTCCGCCAGGACGCGGCCGACCGGGTCGCGCTGCGCCGCCACGGTGCGGAGGCCGTCGGCCATGGCGCGGATGCGGCGGCTGTCGAGAGTGAGCCGGTCCACCATCGCGGGCGAGAGGCCCTTCGCCTCGGCATAGGCGAGGTCCTCGGAGTTGGCGTCCAGGATCTCCTGCTCGCGCGTCTCGATGGCGTGGGCGGCGGAGATCAGGGCAGCATACTTCCGCTCGGAGCCGGTGGTGGCGAGAACCTGGGCGGCGGCGCGGGCGCGGGTGCCCATGTCCTCCATGAGCGCGGGGATGTCGGTATCGTCCAGCATCAGAGCACCATGTCGTCGCGGTGGATCAGGGTCGCGCGGCCTTTGTAGCCCAGGATGGCCTCGATGTCCGCGCTCTTCCGGCCGGTGATCGCGCGGGCCTCCTCGGCGGTGTAGCGGGTGAGGCCGAGTCCTAGGCGGGCGCCGTCGGGCGAGAGGATTGCCACCGGGTCGCCCCGGCCAAAGCGACCATGGACAGCGGTGATGCCGGCGGGGAGGAGGCTCTTGCCCTCGGCGAGCGCACGGGCAGCACCGGCGTCGACGCAAAGCTCGCCCCTGGGCTTCATCGCGGCGATCCAGCGCTTGCGGGCAGCCTGGGGGTCAGTCTGGGCGAGGAACCAAGTGGCGTCGGCGCCCTCTTCCAGACCTCTCAGCGGGTTCATCGGGGAGCCCAGCGTGATCGCCATGGCGCAGCCGGCGTCGGTAGCAACCCTGGCGGCCATGAGCTTGGTGATCATGCCGCCCTTGGAGAGGCCGGAGACGCCTTCGCCGGCCATGGCCTCGATCTCGGGCGTGATGCGCTCGACCGTCTCGAAGCGGCGGGCGGCGGGATCCGTGTGAGGGTTGCCGCTGTAGAAGCCGTCCACGTCGGAGAGGAGGACCAGCACGTCGGCGCCGACCGTCACGGCCACCTGCGCGGCGAGGCGGTCGTTGTCGCCGTAGCGGATCTCGTCGGTGGCGACGGTGTCGTTCTCGTTGACGATGGGAACGACGCCGAGGGAGAGCATCGTTTCCATCGTCGCGCGGGAATTCAGGTAGCGGCGCCGGTCGGTCGAGTCCTCCAGGGTCACGAGGACCTGGCCGGTGACGATGCCGTGGGGGCGAGGGCCTCCTCGTAGGCGCGGGCGAGGCGAATCTGGCCAACGGCGGCGGCGGCCTGGCTCTGCTCCAAGGGGAGGCCTCCGGTGGGGAGGCCGAGAACGCCGCGACCGAGGGCGATGGAGCCGGAGGAAACGAGGATGACCTGCGTGCCGCGCGCGCGGAGGTGGGCCACGTCGGCGGCGAGGCTGCGGAGCCAATCGCCGCGCAGGCCGGTTGCCCGGTCCACGAGGAGCGCGGAGCCGATCTTGACGACGAGGCGGCGGGCGGTGGCGAGCGAGGGCATCGCAACGGTCTCGCGCGCAGCGGTCAGGGTTGCCACGGCTTCACCTCCTCGGTGTCGGCACGCTCCTCGGCGCGGCCTTCGTCGATGATGGCGCGGAGGGCGCGGAGGACCTCGGTCACACCCGCCTTGGTGGCGCCGGACATCATCATCACCGGACCTTCGGCGACCTCCTCCAGGGCGGCGAGCTTCTCCTCGCGCTCTTCGGCGTCGAGCGCGTCGATCTTGTTGAGCACCGTGATGCGGGGCTTGTCGGCGAGGTCGCCGCCATATTCCTCGAGCTCGTTGATGATGATCTCGCAGTCGGTCGCGGGGTCCTCCGAGGTGCCGTCGATCAGGTGGAGGAGGACCTTGCAGCGCTCGACGTGGCCGAGGAACTGGTCGCCGAGGCCCCTGCCCTCGCTGGCGCCCTCGATCAGGCCGGGGATGTCGGCGATGACGAACTCGGCGCCGTCCACGGCGACCACGCCGAGGTTCGGGACCAGCGTCGTGAAGGGATAGTCGGCGATCTTGGGGCGAGCGTTGGAGGTCGCGGCGAGGAAGGTGGACTTGCCGGCGTTTGGCATCCCGAGGAGGCCCACGTCGGCGATGAGCTTCAGGCGCAGCCAGACCGTGCGCTCCACCCCCTCCTGCCCTGGATTGGCGCGGCGTGGGGCGCGGTTGGTGGAGGTGGTGAAGGCCATGTTGCCCCAGCCGCCGTTGCCTCCCTCGGCGAGGACGACGCGCTGCCCGACCTCGGTCAGGTCGGCGATCAGGGTTTCCTCGTCCTCGTCGATGATCTCGGTGCCCACGGGGACGCGGAGGATCACGTCGTCGCCATCGGCGCCGGTCCTCTGGCTGCCCTGGCCGGAGCGACCGTTCTTCGCGAAGAAGTGCTGCTGGTAGCGGAAGTCGATCAGGGTGTTCAGCCCCTCGACCGCCTCGACGATCACGTCGCCGCCCTTGCCGCCGTTGCCGCCGTCGGGGCCGCCGAACTCGACGAACTTCTCGCGGCGGAAGGAGATGCAGCCGTTGCCCCCGGAGCCGGAGCGGACATGCACGCGCGCAAGGTCGAGGAACTTCATGGGTCGCGGTCCTTTCGTCAGGCCGCAGGGCATAGCGGAAGCGGGGGTCTGGCTCAACATGATCCTGTCGTCGTTCGGGGTCCCTTGAGGGGCGATTCGAGAACAGGATGCCAGAGAGAGGTTAACGAATTGCGAGACCAACGAACGGTGGTCGGCGGGGGGAGACGCAACACCCCCTGGAGCCGTGATATGGGCGCCCGATTCGCCTTGCGCTAGGCGCGGCTGGCCCAGCGGTCGGGGGTGAGGCGCATCAGGCGGCTGTGGACCTCGTGGCCCCGGGCACGGCAGGGACTCAGGCGCAGGCCCACCGGCTCGAATCCGAGCTTGGCGAGGACGTTCGCGGAGCGGTCGTTGCCGAGGAAGTGCCCGGCGAAGACCTCCCCTGCCCCGGGTTGGGCGAAATGCCACCCGAGGACGGCGCGGCCCGCCTCGGTCGCCAGGCCCCGGCCCCAGGCGCCGCGCTCCAGCCAGTAGCCGAATTCGTGACCCAGGCCGATGATGCCGCGAAGCTGGCCGTCGTCGATGACCCAGACCTTCCCTGCGTCGTCGCGCGCGTGGGCAAGGAACCACTTGGCGTCAGCCTGGGTGTAGGGGAACGGGACCACCGAGAGCCATCGCGCGATCTCGAAGTCGTTGATCCTCTCCACCAGGGTGGAGAGGTCGGCTTCCTCGATGGGCCGCAGCGCCAGGCGCGCGGTGCGAAGGACCCTCACCTCGGCTTCTTGAGGGGGAGCGCGTAGGTCCAGGTGGGCACGACCACGCCCCGGGCGACCGAGAAGGACTCGGCGTCGCCCAGGTATTCGAAGCCGTTGTTCGTCAGCACGCGCGCGGAGCCGGGATTGTCCTGGAAGACCTCGGCGAACATGGTCTGCGAGCGCTGCGGATTGGCGGCGATCAGGGCGCCGACGGCCTCGGAGGCGAGGCCGGTGTTCCAGAAGGCGGGGGCGATCCAGAAGCTGATCTCGCTCTGGTCGCGGTCCATGCGGGCGAGGTGGATGAGGCCCAGGAGCTCCCCGAGGCCCTGCGCGGTGCCGTCGAGGGCCCAGACATCCTCGCTTCGCGTGGGGCCGAGGGCGCGGGCCACCAGCGCCTCGGCGGCGCCGGGCGGAAAGGGATGGGGAATCGAGCGGGTGCCACGGGCGACCCGCTCATCGCCGGCGTAATGGGCGATGAGGCCGGCGTCCGAGCGCTGCAGGGGGCGGAGCACGAACCGCTCGGAGGCGATCACCGGCTGTGGCGCGACCGGATCGGCCAACGTCTTGGCGATGGATTCGAGCATCGATCTGTCCTTCCCCTCGAGCGTCCGGACCCTCCTCCGATCCGGGGCGCCTGCAGGAATCCTAGCATGGAAGTGCGGCGGATTCGTGAACGTAATTGGGGCGGCGCATGGCAGGCCTGCGCCCTCCCCGGAGGCTTGACCCTGAAATGCGAAGGGGGATCGGCCGTTCCGCCGATCCCCCGTCCTTGCCACTTGGGGCTGTTCGGCGCTTACTCGGCGGCTTCGGCGACGGGCTGGACGGACACGAAGGTCCGGCCCTTGAGGCCCTTGCGGAAGGTCACCTGGCCGTCGGCCACCGCGAAGAGCGTGTGGTCCGTGCCCATGCCGACGCCGGTGCCGGGCCAGATCTTGGTCCCGCGCTGGCGCACGATGATGTTGCCGGCGATCACGGCTTCGCCGCCGTACTTCTTGACGCCGAGGCGGCGTCCGGCGCTGTCGCGCCCGTTGCGGGAGGAGCCGCCTGCTTTCTTGTGGGCCATGGGATCTTACTCCTGGGTCGAGGCGGCGGCCTTGCGGCTCGCGCGCGGCTTCGGGGCGGCCTCGGCGGCCGGCTCATTGGCGGCGACGGGGGCCATGTCGGCGAAGGCGGGCCGGGTGCCCGAGCCGATTGCGGCCTTGACGCCCGTGGCCTCTCCGCCCGAGGCGAGGATCTCGGTCACGCGGACGAGCGTGAGTTGCTGGCGTGGCCCTTGGTCCGCTTGGAGGAGTGCTTGCGGCGGCGGCGGACGAAGTGGATGACCTTCTCGCCCTTGATCTGGTCGATTACGGTCGCCTGGACCGCGGCGCCGGCCACGAAGGGCGCGCCGATCTGGTCGCCGACGACCAGGACCTCGTTGAACTGGATGGTCTCGCCCGCCTCGCAGGAGAGCTTCTCGACACGCAGCACGTCGCCCTGCTGGACCCGGTACTGCTTGCCGCCGGTCTTGAGAACCGCGAACATTGGTCTTCCTTTTCTGCTCCGCGCCCTGCGGCCCCCCGTTCTGGGGCGTTGTGGGACCGGTGGGTCCCGCCTCGGACAGCGCGCCCCTGGGGGGCGTTCGTGATAGGGACGCGGCCGAAACCGCAGTGTCGTCAAGTCCAGCGCGGCAAAGCCACGCGGGCCCCGCAAACGAATCCGCTTGCCGGGATGGCGGCTTATCTGCGCAACTGCTGCCCGAGTCAACCGGAAAGCAGGGGCTGCACGATGATCCGACCGATGCTCGTGGCCGCGCTTCTGGCGCTGGGAGCCTGCTCGCAGGGGCTCGACATCGGCGCGCTGATCAACCCGGCCGAGGCCCAGCGGCGTGGCGCCGTGGAGGTGGCGGTGAAGTCGGCCTGGCCCGGAATCCTGGGCGAGATCGAGGTCGGGAGCGGGCCGAACCTCGCTCGCGCCATGGACGCCGCTGGCGTGCCGGCGCAGGACCGGACCGCCCGGGTGATCCAGCTCCGCGGCGACCTCGGTCTCTACGAGGCCAATCCGGCGGCGCTGACGACGGCGCTGATGCTCTATGGGGGATGATGACGGCCGGGGGCGCGACGGACGGTCGCGGGGGCGCCGTTCCCGGTTCATTCCCTTGAATACGTTCGACTAATCCCCATCTGGGGCGCGTGTCCGGTCCGGTGACGGGCAAACGGTGTCCTGCTTCCGGGCCGCGATGGCTCACACAAGCAAGGAGGACCACGATGGCTCGCAATCCGCTTTCCCCCTACCGCGGCGGCGGCCTGCTCGGCGGGGGCTTCGACCCTCTCTCGCTGCATCGGGAGATGAACCGCCTCCTCGACGACTTCATGGGCGGGACGCCGATGGCCGCCCAGGGCCAGTCCGGCGGGGGCAACATCATCAACGCCCACATGAACGTCTCGGAGACCGAAAACGAGATCCGCATCTCGGCCGAGCTGCCGGGCGTCGGCGAGGACGACATCGACGTGAGCCTGAACGACGACGTGCTCACCATCCGGGGCGAGAAGAAGTTCGAGAGGAAGGACGACAAGGAGAACTTCCACTTCGTCGAGCGCTCCTACGGGACGTTCCAGCGCTCGCTGCGGCTCCCCTTCCCCGTCGATCCCGAGCAGGTGCGGGCCAGCTTCGAGAACGGCGTGCTCACCGTGACGCTTCCCAAGGCGGCCCAGCGGGAGCGCACCCGGCGCATCCAGGTGCAGCGGGGACAGGGCGGAGCGCAGCGGATCGGCCAGGAGCGGGAGGGCGGCTCCACGGGCCAGGCCCAGGACGGCAAGGCCGGGGGAGGACAGCCGTCCGGCGGGCCGCGATGAGGCGCGGCGACGCGGCGGGGCCCCTCGGGGTCCCGTCCTGCGGTCAGATCTCCTCGGTCGTCATGTAGCGCGCCGCGGCGAGGCCCAGGGCGCGGGAGACATCGGTGAAGCGTTCGTCGAAGGCTTCGAAGACGGCAAGGTTCAGGGCCTGGCCGGGCTCCGTCTCGGAGAAGGCGATCAGCGCCTCGATGTCGGCATCGGTGGCGGGCTCGTAGGCCTTGAGGAGGAAGGAGTAGGCCCATTCCTCGGTCTGGGCGCGGATCTGCGGCTCCTGGCCGGCGACGTCGGCGAGGAGGTCCGACTCGGTCATGTCGTCCGAGAGGGCGCCGCCGTCGAGGAGCCCCGTCAGGTAGGCCACGTTGTTGTTCATCGTGCCCGCGACGTTCATCTCGATGAGGTCGGTGGCCTCGGCGTAGCGCTGCAGGATCTCCAGGCGCGGCGAGTTCTGGAACAGCGCGACGGCGGCCCTCTCCTTGGCCTCCTGCTCCACCTCCTCGTCCATCATCGCCTCGCGCGCGTCGAGCTCCAGCGCCGTGAGGCTGCGCCCGGGCTCGGCCTGGAGGAAGGCCAGCATCGCGGCGGTGTCCTGGCCCCGGAGGTCCTCGGCGAGCGAGGCCAGGACCTCCTGCTCCATGTGGCCGGGGTCGTAGATCGCGGCGACGAGGTCGGTCCAGTGCTGGGGCACGGGGCGCCCCTCGAAGACCGTCCGGGCCAGGTCCTCGCCGTGGGAAGCCCCCTCCTCCGCGACGACGTCGATCACCTCGGGCAGGAGCAGGGCGTCGTAGATCGCGCGCACGTCGTCGGGCACCTCGCCGGTGGTGGCGGTCGAGGTCTGCGCGAGGGCGGGAACGGCGGTCAGGGCGACGGCCAGGATGCTGGCGGTGCGGAGGATCATCGGTCGGGGCTCCTCTTGGGTCCGCGGCGTGGACGGACGTTCCAGGGAGCATAGGCTCCGGCGTGGGGGGCGCCAAGGGACAGCCTGGGCCACTGACGGGATCGTCAGGACGTGCGACTCCGCGCATAAGGGGGTTGCGCCCGACGACGCCCCCGACTAGATCGGACCTCGGCCGCGGAGAGATGCCGGAGCGGTCGAACGGGGCGGTCTCGAAAACCGTTGAGGGTGCAAGCCTTCCCAGGGTTCGAATCCCTGTCTCTCCGCCACATCAACCCTGAAAACTGAGCCTTTTCAGATAGTTATATGGTCGTTGTCGGCTCTGGCCCCACGTTAAGCCCCACGTTCCGACCGTGAATGTCTGGGACTCGTGCCAGTTGCGAGGGGGCCCGAAGACCCCCTTTCGCGATTCAGGGAGTCACCTCATGGTGAGCGGCCGACCGGGGCTGGCGGCAAAGGAAAGTTGCGAAGTCGTCGGACTCGTCCGGAGAAAGTCTGTCCCAACTGAAGCCATGTGCAGGCTGCGTGACGCTGGCACCGTCGGCGCCCGCAAACATCTCGGCGATCGCGATTGCGTCCGGCAGACTGTTCATGACCACCTCCAGGCGAACTAGTGCTCGTTCGCCAGCGGTAACGTAGGCGACGACATAGCCGCTGGGGATACCTCGCGCGACGATGGCGGTACACGCCTCGTCTCCCTCGCCATAGGTGCTGCCGTTCCAGAGAACACGAAGGCCTAAGTCGAACTCCCTCTCCACCACGGCCATGGTGGACTCCATTAGCGAACGGAGATTCTCGCGAGGTAATGACCAATCCTTGGGCGAGACGCGCAGTTCGCTCCTGTCAATCAGTTGTGCTGTTGGTTTAGCCATGATCCTTCCTACCCCGGCCCCGTGCCGGGTGAGGCAAGACCTAGCGCGCGCGCTCTCAGGCGTCCAGAAAAATATTGAAAGTCAGAGACTTACACGCATAACTTGACAGTCAACATACGCGTGTAAGTGCGAAATCAGTCCCTTAGAACATCTTGTCGAACAGAGCCGCGTTCATGGATGGGCGACCCGGCCGCCGCTGCCGCTTCAGCGCCTCCACAGCCTTTTTCGCCTTCTCCAAGAAGTGAGCCACAAGGGCCGCATCCATGGCCCTCAGCGTCTCGATATGGTGAGGCTGGAACGGGACCCCCTTGAGCCGGCACCAGGCTTCGATCTCAAGGAAGGTGATAGGTGCCGGTCCCGCGTCCCCGACGTGACGGGTCGCGTCCAACTCGAGGAACGCCTGCCATAGGATCTCACCCGCTTCCGGGACACGGACCCGGGCCGTTGGGCTGGCGAGGTGATCCTTCAGCGCGGTCACCAGTTGCCGCTTGAGTCGGTCCCCGCCCTTCATCTCGACATGGCCCCACCTATGGCGCGGGCGTTCCGGGTCATAAAGTTCAGCATGACCCGTTGCCCTGCTTCCGTGGAAAGCGCCTGACTCATCACGTCGGACGCCTCGAAGACGTTCACGTTCTTGACGTTGACCACGGGCGTCACGGGCTTCTCGGCCGGAGGGGGCATCATCGGCGAGGTTAGGGCCTCAGCCGCTTCATCCCGCACGAAGCCGCCCGTGGCATAGCCGCGCGCCGCGCGATGCATTGCCTCGAGCCGCCCGACGCCGATGCGCTGAACCGCGCGCTTGCTGAAAACGTACTCGCCCCCATGGACGATACCCTTCGGCTCCCAGGTCCCGCCTGCGCCCGTGTAGCCGCCATAGGCGAAGCCGCCCCCTAGCAGGCCACCAAGCCAACCGATCGCGTTCCCCATGGTCCCGCCACCTTCGGCCATGCCGAGTAGCGCCTTCTGCATCTGGACCCGGGCGATCTCGATCAGGAGTTGCCCCAGGGCCTCGCGCGCCGACATTGAGCCGCTGAGGATGCCCATGAACATATCCGTCAGACGATCGGCCCCGCGCTTCGCGTTGTCTTCGATGAGGCGCAGCCGATCGGCGGCATCCTCCGCCGCCTGCCCCGCCGTGGTGTAGGACAGGGCGAGTCGGTCAATCGCCGCCCGAACTTCTGGCGTGATCTCCTGCCCGGACTGCTGGGCTTCATACAGGAGCTCGGCCCGCTTCCGGGCGTAATCCATGGCGTCACCCACGTCCCGGCCGCTTTGCGACACTGCCATGAGCTCGGCCGCCTCAGCCTCGAGCTTGGCAATCTGCTCCCGGGTCGACT
The DNA here is from genome assembly GCF_000600335.2 of Rubellimicrobium mesophilum DSM 19309. GTDB lineage: Bacteria > Pseudomonadota > Alphaproteobacteria > Rhodobacterales > Rhodobacteraceae > Rubellimicrobium > Rubellimicrobium mesophilum. Next base: position 112,675 of record NZ_KK088560.1, read on the forward strand.
CCACCTCGCGCTGATAGTCGGACAGGCGCGGCGTACCACCGCCCCCTCTCGAGCCGCCGCCACCGCCGGCGGAAACCGGGACTCCGAAGTCAATGTCGGCGGGACGTGTCTGGGGTCGGAGGGTGTTGCGGTTCCAGCCACCATCCGGCGCCGTGTAGTCGTCCACCAAGGGCGGACGGGTCGGAGGAACCGGGGCATTCCGCGGTGCTTGCGGAGTGGACGTGGCCATGCCGGCACCGGCGGAGTAGACGTTGCCAGTGTTCCCTCTTGGGTCCTCGAGGTCTGCGGGCGAACCGCTTCCGGGAAGCTGGGCCCGCAAGCTCGCCGCCGCACGGGCTGCGTTCACAAGGTTTGCGGCGAGGCCGGTGACGGCCATGATGACGCTGCCCAAGTTCTCTTGGTCGATCGCGTCAAGCTGGGCCAGAACGTCAGAAGCCGTGCCAGCCGCCTCACCCATGCGCGCCTCAAAGTCCTGCGCAGAGATAGAGCCGTCGTCCAACCCGGCCTGAAGGTCGCGCATCTCCTGCGCAGCCGCTCGAAGTGCAGCCTCTGCATCGGTGTCGCCGATCTCCCGAAGGTAGTTCGCAGCCCGATCCAGATAGGGGGCAAGGTTCGCCCCCTCGCCTGCCACGTTCTCATAGAGCGCCAGGATCTCGCGCAAGGCGTCTTCGTGTTCGCGGATCAGCTCGGGGTTTGCCTCCATGCCCTCCGCAACGGCCGGGCCCAGAAGGGCCGCAGCTTGCGCGCTGTTCCGCAGCACTTCGTCAATGCGCTCGATCTGCTCGCCAAGGTTCAGCACCTCGCCCGCGAAGTCCGCCGTCCCGACCACAAGCCGCTGGAACAGGTTGCCCACCTTCGCCGCCACCTCGCTGAACCGGCGATCCAACTCTTGCGCCTTGGCAATCGTCTCTTCGTCCAGAACCAAGCCAAGTTCGTGCGCCCGCTCGATTGTGGCGCGGAGTCCGGCTTCGCCCTGCCCGATCAGCTCCACGAAACGTTCACCACCCGTCCCGCCGAAGACCTCATCCGCGATGCGGATTTGCGCGGCCCTGTCGAAGTCCTCGAGCCGCCCGATGATCTCAAGCAGGAGTTCCGAAGGTTCCTTGAGCCGTTCCGACAGGTCTTCCGCTCCGAAGCCCAGCCGGCCGAAGGCTTCCGCCGCGGAGCCGGCCCCAGTCTGAATGAACTCGTCCGCCCGGAGTGACAGTTCCTTCAGCCCGTCAGTCAGGGCATCCACGTCGATGCGGTTCTGTTCCGCCACGAACTTGAGTTCTTGGAACGTCTCCACGCTCACGCCAGCACGCCGCGCCTCATCCCCAAGGCTGGCCAGACTCTTGACGGCCTCATGCACCCCTGCCGTGATCGCTGCTGTTGCGGTCGCGATCGCCCCGACGGCGAGCCCTTGCACGAAGTTCCGGCCGAAGTTGCCGACCTGCGCCGTGGTCGAAGCGAGGGCCTGATTGATGCGAGCGGTCGCCCGTTGCATATCGGTTTCCATCTGCCGCGTGGCGGACTGGGAATCCCGTTGCAGCCGCTGGAACGAACGGGTTCCCGTCTGCTCCGCCCGCTTCATGCGCTTCTCGAATTCGTTCACCCGCGCCTCGAGGGAAACGATCAGTCGTTCTTCATCCGTGGGCATGATCGCTCCTCAGGCTGTCCACATGTCGTCATCGAACCAGGCGGCCGAAGTCGTCAGTTCGTTTTCGTTGCTGGCGCACCGCGCCACGGCCATGGCTGCCGCCACCGCCCCGTCGATCTTGTTGCCGCTCTTGCCCTTGTGGAACGACTTGTTCCCCGCCGAATCCACATGGAGCTGAATGTTCCCGAAGTTCCACCGCAGGACCGGGTTGGCCCCGTGCCGGAAGCCACCTTTCAGAACGGCGCGTTCCAGCTCTTTGACGGCCGGCGCCATGGTGACCCACCCTTGCCGGAACTCCACCACGGGCAAGCCGTCTTCGCTGAGGTTCGCCATCATGTGCCGCCCGTAGGTCGGATCGAAGGCGATCTCCCGAACGGAATGGGTCGCGCATAGGTCGCGAATGTGATCCTCCACGGCCTTTAGATCGACCGTGTTGCCGGGCGTCGGGATGATGAACCCCTCTTCTGCCCAGGTCACATAATCGACGCCATGGAGCTCGCCCCGCTTCCTCAGGTTCTCTTCCGGGCAGAAGAACCACGGGACTACCTGATAGCCGTCTTCGCCATCCCGCCAGCACGCGACAACCGCGGTCAGGTCTTCGTTCTTGGACAGGTCGACTCCGATCCAACATGGCTCTTGGACCATTTCCAGTTCGTCCAGATCCACGGCCGCGGCGCCTTGGTCGTAAACGTGCATCTCGACAAAGGGCGAAGTTGACTGGTCCAGCCATCGGTTGAGGTTGAACTGCAGAAAGGAGTCCCGCTCGAATGGTGAGTGTTCCGCCTTGCGCGCCTTGTCCCGGAATCCGGTGATGTCGGGATACCCATGCTGCAGACCGGGGTTCGCGTCGAACCAGAGGGACTCGTCTTTCCAATCGTCTTCGGCCTCAGCCATGAAGATGACGGGCAAGGTCGCAGGGTCTTCGATCTCACCCTTCTGAACCTTCATGGCGTAGGAGACAGTTTCCCACGCCAAATTCTCCTGTCCGCGGCCCGACGTGCTGGCCACGATCAAGAGCGTCCCGGGCACCTTCACCAGGGCCGAGTCTAGCGCCTCCCACTGGCGCAAGCCTGCCCTGCCCTCCCATGCGTGGAGCTCGTCAGCAATGACTACGTTGGGGGTCTTGCCGTGCTGCGTCTTGCCGTCGGATGCCACTGCGACATAGCGCGTCCGTTCCTTGTTGAAGGCGATCCGGCTGACGTACTCCCGAACGCTGAGGTGTTTCGACAGGCGCCCGTCGTTCTGGACGATCATGGCCGCTTCGTTGAACAGCTCGAGGGCCTGTTCATGGGCGGACGCAGCCGAGACGATCAGGCCGCCGGGCTGCCGTTCGGGCCCGATCAGGTGCAAGAGGGTGAGCCCCGCCGCAAGGGAAGTCTTCCGGTTGCCACGGGGCAAGAGGAGCACCACGCGCCGGACAATGCGGCTGCCGTCTGCGTTGCGCGGCCCATAGATCTTCCGAACGATCCGCTCTTGCCAGGGGTCAAGCTTGAATGGGTGACCGGGCGCAGGGTTCTTCGGATGCTTCAGCTTCCGCAGCCATTTCACCGCCCGTTCCCCGTAGCCCATCGGGTCAGGGATCTCGGACCCGTCACTGATCCAAGAGGGAGTCATCATCGTCGTCTTCCCTGATTGCGGGTCGGGAGCGTGACACGGGAGTCAGCCCCAGTTCGGCCGCCAAGAGCCGCGCCCGGGTCATCGCGTCCGACTGAATACCGGTCGCCGGGTTGCGCTTGGGCACCCCCTTCACGGTGATGACATGGCCCTTGTCCTGTAGTTCGCGCTCCATCTCGCGAACCGTGCCGATCGCCACGCAGAACATTTCAAGGCTGCCCAGGTCGGCTTCCGTCAGGATGCGCCGCTCGGCCAGGATCGGCATGACTCGGTCCCACTCCGCCTTCGCATCCACGGACAGCCAGTCGGGCGCCGGCAAGTCACCGATCGGGGCGGAGTCGGTGCGAAGGTTCGGCTTCGTCCCACGCATCATCCGGCCCCGTTCACGTTGACGCAGCGGATCTCCAGACCCTCGCGCCGGCCGATCAGTCGCACCTCCCGCACGTTCCACAGAGCTCCTTGGAAGGCGATCCGGTCCGCCGTGGTGAGGTCGCCGAAGGGCCGCGTGCGGAAGACGATCGTGCCGTTATCGGCGGCGCCGCCGTCCTCGAGGAACTCCGCCGTTGACCGTTCCACCACCTCAGCACGAAGCCGGGCGTACTCTCCCCAAGTCGGGACAGGCGTCCCGGCTTCGTTCACGGTCACTGTGGACCGCTGAAGCCGGATCAAGTGAGCAAGCGCACCGGCCTTCATGGCGTCACCTCTTCTGCCAGAACTTCGATCGTCACCACGCCATGCGAGGTCTCCCCGTCCGGGTCGCGCATGGTGCGGCTCGAAACCACATGGGAGTCGATCGCGTGGAAGTTGGGCCCGAGGTCTAGGCGCCCGGCGGACAGTGCCGCCTCTACTACGCCGCAAATCTCCTTCGCGCCTTCGAGGGACGGTTCGGTTTTCCAGACGTGCAGCGTATGCCAGACGCGAGTCCGCCGCCGCAGGATGCTCGAGCCGGCGCCCGTAATCATGGACTCTCCCAGCACGATCCCGGGCCGGGGCGCCGGCCTCTGGTGCCGATCCAAGATCGAGTTAGCCGGAACAAGCGCCGTGACCCCGGAAGATGCCACAAGCCGCGCCCGGATCGCCCGTTGAACTGCCAGGTCTGCACTCATCGCTTCGCCTCCCGGATCGCCTTGCCGATCGCCCGCTTGATGCGGTTCGCGGCCTTCTTTCGGGACAGGCGAAAGCCGGGCCAGAAGTACGGTTGCGCTCGCTGGAGCTTGGTCCCGTACTCAACCAAGTGCGGGTAGCGGACTTCGCTGTTGCCGGCCGTGACCGCCGCTGCGTTCTCAGGCACCACCATGGAGCCGCCCGGTTGCGAGTAAGGGGGCGTCTGTTGACCCGGTCCGGTGACGGCAATGCTCGCCTTCAGGTCGCCTTCATCCTCTGGCGCAAGAGCCCGCATGGCGTCTGCCACGTCCTCGGCAGCCTTCACCAGGGCAGGCTTAACCACCTCCCGGGCTGCCTTGGGGATCGCCCGCATCCGCGCTTGGAAGCGCCCGAGTCCACCGTCGCCGGGCATCAGAAGCTGAACCCCCGATACTCTCGAACGACCTCCTGCACTCCGAAAGGGATCTCTTGGACGTTCGGGCCGGCAGCCTCGCGAGACTCGTACCACCACGCGGCTAGCTGTGAGACGGCTTCCACCAGCGCCGGCGGAACCGCTTCTTGATCCGTGCCACCGAACTGCGCTTCGATCTTGAAGCCCAGCAACCGCTCCACATGGTTCTGGGCCGCAGCGATCTTGCGACCCAAGAGGGCATCGTCTGTCGTTCCCAAGTCATCGGTGAACGCCAGTTGCTCTTTGACTTGCTCCAGGGTCACGATCGCCATGGTTAGCCCCTCAGAACCATGGTGACGGTGATCGCGTACGCCAAACCACCGAAGATGTTCGGTCGCAGGTAGCGTGCAGCGGACTTGAAGTCGGTCGTGCAGAAGTTGCGCGCGTCATCTTCGCCGGCGAACGTGTTTCCGTCCTCGAGGAAGACCCGCCACCATTCGGCCCCGTCATTCGACTGACGCAGCCCAACCACGGCACCCCCGAACGTCCCTGAGAACTGCACCGATCCCGTAGCCGCTTCGTTCCATTCGGGTTCGTAAGGTTGTGCCGTGTCGCCCGGAGCAAGTTCCCAGGTGATGACTTTGACGCCGTTCGCGCCGGGCTTTGCGTCGTAGTTTTTCACGGCCATGTCGTTTTTCCCATTTCATGCGAATGTTGCGCGAAGTCCCGCGCGCCGGTCCCCATGGCACCCGGAAAGTTGGAGACCACCCCCGGGCCCATCGGGTCAGGGCGCCGCTTCGGCCGCTTCGACGCGGACGATGTTGGAGTTGATCCAGAGCGAGAAGTTCACCTTCGCGGCTTCGGTATCCGCGTTGGCCAGTTGCTCTTCGGCCCTGCCCACGTTGGCGATGCACAGCCGCTCCGAGGGCGTCCCGCCATCCGGCGCGTCCGGGAACACGATACGAACCGCATAGTTCCTGTTCGTCTTCTCGGCCGCGATCAGGGCTGCTTGTCCGGGGTCGTCAGCGTCGATGCTGCAGATCAATTCCCAGGTTGCACCTTCCCGCATTCCCTTGAAGCGGACGACACGGTTGGCGCGGATGCGCTTGGTTCGGACTTCGGTCGCGGTGTCGCCGATGCTCCCGAGCTCTTCGTGACCCAGGATCTCGGTCCAATCCTGATCCGCGAAGTCGGCTTCAGCGTAATCGAACACCTTCAGCGGAAGCGGGCCGCCGATGTAGATCCGAGTCCCTGCTGTGGAGAACATCTTCATGGCTGAATGGCTCTGTTGAGCAATTCGGCGTAAGAGCGAGCTGCCCCTGACCCCGTCGGCTTTATGCAACGCGCTTGGTCTCGGGGGTGCCGAGGGCGGTGAAGCGGTTGAGAAGGGCGGCACGGATCTGAAGCTCGGCGGTTTGGCGGCTGGGGGTTCGGGCTGAGAGCCGCTCACCCAGGAGCTTCATGCACCGCATCTTGGCCTCGATGCGACTTCGTCGGTGATAGCCGCTCCAGCTGCGCCAGATCACCCGGCCGAAGCGGCGGCTTGCCCGGAGGATGTCGTTGCGGGCCCGAGCTCCTGGCGTGGTCTCTTTCCAGGGTCGACCGTTGCGGCGGGTCGGGATCACGGCCGTGGCCTCACGGGCGGCGACAGCGGCGTGACAGGCTCGCGTGTCATAGGCGCCATCGGCGGTGACAGTACTGATGGGCTCTTCCAGTGGGATCTGCTCGAGCAGTTTGGGGAGCATGGGCCCGTCACCAACGCGGCTCCCGGTCACCTCAACAGCTCGGATCTCCAGCGTCTCGGCATCGATGCCCAAGTGGACCTTGGCCCACTGTCGCGGGCGCGAGGCGCCGTGCTTGCGGCAGGACCACTCGCCTTCGCCCATGGCCTTGATGCCGGTGCTGTCGACCAGCAGGTGCAGCGCACCCGTGCTGGGCCGGTAGGGGATCGTGACGATCAGATCATTCTGGCGCCGACAGAGCGTGCTGTAATCCGGCACCGGCCAGTTCAGCTTCGCGAGCCTCAGCAGGCTCGCCACCAGCCCGGTCGTCTGGCGCAGCGGCAGCCCAAAGAGCGCCTTCAACATCAGGCACGCCTGGATGGCAGCATCCGAGAAGGTGGTCGGACGCCCGCGCCGGCCACTCGGGGCGGCGATCCACTCCATCTCGGGATCAAACCAGACCAAAAGCGAGCCGCGCTGCTTCAGGGCTTCACTGTAGGCGCGCCAGTTGGTCGTGCGGTAGGTCGGAGGGTCAGGCTTGGGCATCCTCATCCACTAACCCACTCAGCCTCCAAGAGGAATCCCGCAGGATTTGCGCAACAGAGCCACCGTGGGCAGATCCCGGGCGCCGGGGAACAGCTTCAGAAGTGCTGCCCATGCTTCCCCTGCCCGGTCGGGGTCGCGTACATCAAGGTCAATGAGGTGCAGGTAACCGGCCGCCGTCTCTGAGGGTTCCCCAAGGCGAATGCCGATGTTCGCGCCTTCGGTGTATCGGCCGGCAAGGTCCGCAAACCCGCATCGCGGTGCTGAACTCCAAGCACCTTCGATCGGGCTCTTTCGTTGCGGACGAAGCCAATGGAGCGCGGCCCCGGCTTCGATCAATTCCCGGTTAGCCTCAAGAAAGGCCGGGACTCCTTGCATTGCGGTGCGATGCGGGCTAGCTTCCATTCGCCAAACAATCCCATATCCTCGGGCGCCTGAATGCCGGCTCGGGCGCCCATTTTCATTAGAGAGATCTGGCGGGATCGCTCGGTTAGGTCGTCACGCTGCGTCGGAGCTAAGCTGTTTCAGCTTTGTTTTGCGGCGGTACTCCAGCACTGACGGACTTGGAGGCTTGAACGTGCCCCACAGTTCAAAGACGGCCAGTTCGCCTAAAGACTGCCATTCGACTTCGCACGGGAGACGGGCGAACTGGCGTTGAAAGGCCCACTCTTTACGGTCGAAGTGAACCAGGCGCAGGACCCGGTTCAGTCCATCGGGCATCCCACCGAACGCCTTGTAGTACTCGGCCTCCTCACGGAAGGTTACCGGCCGGGCCCAGAGAGTCCGGCGAGGATTACAGGTGAAGTACTGAAGCTCCACGCATTCGAGGTAGCTCGCCTCTGTCTCAGGATTGGCGAAGAGATGCGGGTTGCTTGTGACGTGTCGAAAGGCGTCCAGCGCCTTCGTGAGTCTTGCCGCCATTGGTCCGTCCCATTGTTCTAGTGCACCACATGGACGGAGCTGGCGGGCTCCTGCTCTTCTTCGGAAAGTTGGCTTCCCGTTGTCTTTTCAACTTCCGCGGCAAGGCGCGAAAGGTCGTCGGTTCGGAGCTGTTGGCAATTGGCCACGCAATCCCGGAAAGCCTGAAGGTCGATCGTCGGACTTTGTTTTGCCGCGACCTCGAGCGCCTTCTGTATAAGGGCGATGACCAGCAGATTCATGAGTAGGTCGGAGCGGGTCACTTGGACAGTGTCCCCATCCACTCGATCAGCGCCTTCCCCGACCAGACCTTGTCACGTTCGCCAATTCGGAATGGCGCCGGCACTAAGCCCTTCTTTACCAACCGATCAAGGTTGGCGTCAGACTGAGCAAGCATCTGCTTGACTTCGCGCTTCTTATAGAAGCGTCCGGGATCTACCTCTATCAGCATCGTTGTCCCCAACCTGCGTTCCGGTATGACGCACAGTTAGCAGGTATGATGCGATTCGGTCAACAAGTAACTGATTTGCCTAGGCCTTTCAAGTTTAACTTGAAACTCGGTCCACGTTGCCTCGCTTCCCTTGGTAGGAACTGCCAATCGTTGATCGGTCTCGCCTCATGTATGTTTCAGGCGCGAATGAAGGCGCCCCATTCCCTCATCATCGCGCGCCGCTTCTCCAGCATGTCGCCTCGCCGATAAGCCCGTTCAACGTCGCTCCCGATGCGATGCGCTAGGGCGATCTCAGCCATGTCGCGGGGGAACTCGGAATGCTCCGCAGCCCAGTCCCGGAATGTCGATCGGATGCCGTGCGGTACGGCTGCCTTCTTGCTCCGGGGGTCGATCCATCCCGGGCGCCCAGCCTTTACTTCGGACTCGTGCATCCGCCGCATGACTGCAGAAATTGTCATATCGGAGAGCATCCCGCCCCGCGTGGCCCAGAAAACATAGGGCGATCCGTTCAGCGGCGTTTGAGCCTTTAGGATCGCCAAGGCTTCGTCCGTGAGCGGCACCCGATGCTCCCGACCCGCCTTCATGCGTTCCGCCGGGATCGTCCAGAGCCGCGCCTCGAGGTCCACTTCCTCCCAGGTCATGCCCCGCACTTCCCCGGATCGTGCTGCCGTGAGCGTCAGGAACTCCAGCACCCGGGCTGCCATGCCCTCGCGCATCTGGAGCGCCCGGAACCATTGCGCCGCGTCACCAAGGGACAGGGCAGGCCAGTTGCCTGACTCCGCCACCTTGGTCGGCTTGGGTAGGATCGCATCAAGATTGCCCTTCCAGCGCGCGGGGTTGTCGCCCGTGGCATGACCCTTGACCCGGGCCCATGCCAGAACTGCTTCGATCCTGCCGCGAAGCCGTGAGGCGGTTTCCGTGCGTTCCAGCCAGTGTGGCTCAAGGACCCTCAGGATCTCGCCCACGCCAATGTCCCTCACTGCTGTCTTGCCAATGATGGGAAAGGCGAACTGCTCCAGGGAGGTCCGCCACTGGAGTTTGTGCTTGTCGCTCCCGAACTCCTCCAGCTTGCTCGCGAGGAACGCTTCCGCCGCCTGTGTGAAGGTCAAGGGCGCGTCAGGGTTCGCCACTGGCGAGGGTCGCGGGTCACCGCCGGTTCGGGCCACCCGCTTGTTCTCTGCTGCCTTGGCGCGAGCTTCCGTAAGAGTGACGTACTGGACAGACCCCAGCCCAAGGTCGCACCTCTTACCTTTAATCGTGAGGCGCTGCTGCCACCATTGAGATCCGGCCGGGCTGACCACGAGTTGCAGACCTGTGCGCCCGGGATCGTAGTAGATCCCTGCCGGTTTGACGGAGCGGAGGAATACTGCCGTGAAGGGGCGCGCCTTCGAATGTCTCTCCGCCATCGCTTGTGACCCCACGTTTGACCCCACGATTCTGCGTAGGTTATAACACTCTGCGGAGTCTCACGAAAGCCGTGAGTTTCAAGTAAATCGTTGTTTTGACTCGTGAAAGTGATGTGTCGTGAGGAGGTATGAGGAGATGTTATGTCTGCCTGTCTCTCCGCCAATTTAACCCTGCAAGTCTATGATGCATCTTAGGATTTTAGACCTAAGTCGGCTCTGTTGAGCAATTCGGCGTAAGAGCGAGCTGCCCCTGACCCCCGTCGGCTTTATGCAACGCGCT
>NZ_KK088560.1:122801-228453 GCF_000600335.2 Rubellimicrobium mesophilum DSM 19309
GGCATCCTCATCCACTAACCCACTCAGCCTCCAAGAGGAATCCCGCAGGATTTGCGCAACAGAGCCACCTAAGTCCAAGGTGTCCCCCCGTGAGTCCCCCCACCTCATGAGGGACGGGGAGCGTAGAGCTTGGCGTTCTGGCAGTAACGGGCAATGCCGAGGTCGGCCATGATGGCGAGCACCTCTTGAACGCACCGGCGGCGCTGGGGGCTCAGACGACCCTTGAAGGCGCGGGCCACGTCCTCGGCCGAGAGTGGCGACTCGGCCACGTCGAGAAGGTCGCGGATGGCGCGGACCCGGGCGCGGGCTCTTCGGGCCAGGGGCGCGGTTCGGGCAGGCCGGCGGGAGGCCCACGTCGCGCTCCTCCTGCTTGCCGGCGCCGGCGACGTGAGCGTCAACCCGAGCTGCCTGACACCCGGACCTGAGCCAACGGTCGCGGCCCTGTGCCTCCCCCAGCCGCCGCTCGGCGTCGAGAGGGACAAGACGGAAGAGGATCTCGTCCTCAGTCTGCCGCTCGGGCGTCACGAGGTAGGAGAGCAAGGTTGCGCCGGGGTGACCCACCAACCGGGGCGCGGTTGTCCTTACACCAATTACCCAGCGCGGCACAGCCTCTGTTGTCGTGAAGCTCGGCCAGTGACGACACGTCTGCGCACTTCTGGTCCTCACGCTCCAGCTCCGTGAGGTTCACGACCCCGCGCGGCCCTCACATCGACTCGCCAGATCGTTGAATGGGCCGATCAGGTGAACCATGGCAGTGCGGCAAGGTCCCCCATCCGCAATTGCTCAAACCCGACATACCCCTTCCGCAACCAAGCCATCAAGACCCGGATGCATGGGGCGTGATCACAGAAGCTTCGGCCAAACTGCCGGCATCGCAGTTGCCCACCATCCGCAGCGTCAGCGTCCCGACCAACTTAAGGCGCACGAATATTTCCATTCTACACCTTTAGGATGCGTACTGCAGGAGATGATATGTGCTGATGACGCTCGCTTGGTATTCGGGCATGACGGCTGGTTTTACTTGGCCACGATTAATGATGTCGGCTACGTACCCATCGAAGTCGAAATCGTCGTAAATGCCGATCTCCTTGATTCCGGTGACGGCCTCCTTGAACTTCTCTTCGATGAGAGCACTTTTCCGCTTGCTATCGAACAGAGCCGGTGGCTTGGCGGAGGTGATCGAGACGGGGTCATAAGCCTTGCCCGGCCATTGGAGGGACTGAGGAACCATGGCCTTCTCAGGCCGATCGAAAGGAATCTTCATGAGGTCCGGATGAAACGCTTCGTAGATATCGGCCAGAATGCGTCTAAGATCCCGACCTTCCCTGCGGCTGATCTCGGCGGCATCCAAGAGCCCGACCTGCATTAGCGGCGACATGCTGATGCGGTTCATTTTACTTGACGTGCCGCCGCCGAAGTGAAATCGGTTTCGGTAATTCAGGTAATGGGCCCTGAGTTTTTCTCGAACGCTTGCACCGGGCAGCGCGTTCAGCTCCTCGCAGTACGACTCAGCGATCCTATGCGCAGAACCTCGAAGTGACGGGGTATCACCACTCACTATAGCTGCGATGCGTTTCCTGAACTTATGTTCTCTCTCTATATCCACATCGGCGAAATAAAAATCTCGATAACACTCTCCGCCACCACCAAACAGCACCGCCACCGTTCGATCGTCGAAACTGGCTCTCGCGTGTTTTTCGAACCCCAGCAAGGTGCTGTAAGAACCGAAGTTGTTACTTGCCCACTGGTTGAAGGCATCTTCAATGGTCAAGGGGACCACCGCGCGACCAAACGGGAAATCACTGCAGAATTCGCCGCCATACTGCTCGACAAGCATCTGCACCGATCTGAAATCGTCAGCGAGATGCGGAAACGTCCAGCAGTATGCTCGCTTGAGTAGATCAAGGCGAATGAGTGCACCGAACACCGCCCGGCTGTCATATCCACCGGACAATCGGTACACGAGGCAATGGAATGTGTTCGCGGCTGCGGCAACCTGATTGGTGATGGCTTCGATGCTGGCTTCGAGTGCATCCGCGTACCGGGTGAAGGGTTGGCGTGGGCTGCGGATGATGCGAAACCCGGTCGAGCGGCTCCCCCTAAGCTCCTCGTCGGTTAATAGAAGCGTGATCTCGCTGAATGCACAAACACGGCCGGAGGCCTGCTGACCAATCCAACGCGGCAGGAGACGACGCTCGAAGAAGGGCTTGTACGGGGTCAGTCGTATACCCAGTTGGCGACAAACTGAGACGAGCATGTGGAGATTGTTGGATGCCAGTTGGTTCGTAGCGGACCGATACAAATAGATCGCCTGAAGGCCGAAAATGTCACTTCTTACCGAGAGTTCCCTATCGTGCTCTTCGACGATTGCGTAGTTGCCGGGGTGCCGATCTGTCCAGTCGAGCGTGAAGGCGTCGGCGCCCGAAACAACTCGGCGGTTACGAGCGCAGAAGCCAGAGAAGAGGTGAATGCTGGGGTTCGGGTTCTCCGCTAATCCGCAGCCAATAGCAAGAATAAGCGTGGAGCCGTTCAGAGGCTTTAATGTAAAGCCGTTTAACTTAGTCGGGTCCAAGGGGCTGTTTGCAAGTACGAAATCTACATCAGGCGCCAAAGCTGGCCGGAAAGTGAGCACTCTTGCATTTCCTTATAGGTCGGTGCCATTCCGCCCCGAGGATGGTGAACTATACGCAGCAGAACGGCTACGGTAAACTGAGCAACCATCCGTGCTACCGCGCTCACTCATGCTCCCTCACCAGCGTTTAGGCGGCTTTGGCGTGGTACTGCAAGTCTGCGGACTCAGCTTCTGCGTGATGTAACTTACGGTCCGCCCAGTCGATCGGGGAGGCACGCCCAAGAATCGTTGAGCGACTGATCAAGAATGTGCGGTGCGGCTCGTCCTAGCGGCGGGGCGGCAGTGTGTTTCCCGGCCTGAGCTTGCTGACCCGGCGCAGGAGCCAGTCGTGGGGCGTCTCCGACTGGCTCTGAAACGCGAGCCGGTAACAGTTGCGGCACAAGAAGTGTCGTCCGCCCGAGTAGAGGTTGAACGGCTGGCGCAGGCAGGGACGTCCGCATACCTGCCCCGGGCAGACGAAGTAGGGCCGCTCCCCACCCTTGATGCAGGATGTCGAGGTTAGCGGGACCGTGTAGGCCATGTCCTCCCAGTCGCCACGTCGCTCTCGCGCCAGCCGACGGCGCGGGCACTGAGCCAAACGGGCCGGACGAACTCGCCCAACTCTGGCATGGCGTAGAATGTCGAACGGCCCGGGCCCGTACGCGCGAGGACGGCGCGAAGTCTGAGAACTTGATCAGCGGCCACAAAGGGCTCCTTCTTGCGGGGCGCTCTGACGCGGCTTGCGTGAGCATGGTTCCGAAATCGGTTGTGGGATCGCAACCGCACTGCCAAGAGGGGGACTTAGGGGCACTCATCCTACACCCTGTCTCTCCGCCACTGACCTTCCATCAACCACCTCATGGTCTCCGTTGCCTATTCCAAGGCAGAGGAATGTTCGACGACATCTGTCCAAGGCCGGTCGATGAGGCACGAGGGATGTTGCGGGCGGCAATCCGAGCCGGTGCGGGCGCTGCGGGGGTTCAAGCTCTGCCGCTAGATCATCGCTGACACTAGGACCCGAACCCCGGACCTGTTCGGCTGCGATCAGCCAGAGGGAGCCGCATCGGCGTCCGGGTCGATCCGCAGGACCTGCTCGGGGGCGAGGCCCATCTCGTCCGCGCGCATCTGGGCCACGCGCCGAGCCCGGCCCAGGTCGCGGCGACCAGGGCCGTCAGGCCGATCTTCTGGTACGCGCTCCGTGCGCTGCCTTGGTTGTAGGCCCCCACGTCCCGCTGCGCGGCCGCGACGATGTCGTGCAAGGTCCCCGAGTAGATGGCGTAGCGCGGTCGGAAGTCGGGCTCGCCTCCACCCTCGCGAAGGAATTCGGCGCGAGCCACGAAGTGGCTTCCGTCCTGACGGGCGTTCGCGCTCCGGGGCACGGGGATCCGGGGCTCGCGCAGCGTCCAGGCCGCCTCGCGCCAGCTCAGGCCCGCCCCCACGAGCTGGTCCGCCGCGAGCAGGGCGGCGGCATGCTGGAGGCCGAAGTTGGACCACAGCCGCCCCTCGGCATCCCAGACCTCGCCCGCCTCGGTCCCGAACGGCAGGTCCCCCGCACGCAGGCACGCGTTGAACATGGGGATGCTCATCCGGGTGAGGGCACACAGCTCAGAGCGGATCATGGGTCTGGGCGACAGGGATGCAGATGGGCAAGGTGACGCATCTCCAACGTCCTGGCCCGCTGCTGGGTTCACCGGCTTGCCGCCGAGGCCGACGTTCTCGCTGCCGTTCTCGATCACGACCGGGTCCCCCGCGGACCACGTTGAGAATGCGCCGATCGCTGCCACCCTGAGTAGAGCGTGTGTGCCGTAAGCGCCCCGAGAACCTTGATGCCCGCGCCTGCCATCGGCGTCTCAGCTCCCCGGGGGCCGCCACCTCGTCGGCTATTTGAGCGGGTCGTGACGGATCGTGAGGGCGGTCTCCTTTCCTGGCTGCACCGGGGTCAGTCCGCTCTGGACGGTGGAGCGAAGGCGATGGATCGGCCTTCATGGCGACCTCGCCGCGATGATCCGGCTTCCAAACCGGCGGAGTGGAAGGACGGGAGCAATGGACCCTCGCGGGTCCGCTCCGTTGGTGCGGCCAGGGACGCCAAGGCCTCCGAATGCAATTCGTCCGACGCTTCGTCCTTGACCAGTCATATAATCATACTAATCATACGTCGAGCCTCATGGCTCCAAGGGAGGAACTTCAGAATGAAGAAGACGCTTTTCGCCAGCGCGTCGGCGCTGGTGCTCGGGACCGCTGCGTCCGCGCAGGTCGTGGGCTTCTCGCAGATCGGCTCGGAATCGGGCTGGCGCGCGGCCGAGACCACCGTGACGAACCAGCAGGCCGAAGAGCGCGGCATCGACCTGCAATTCTCCGACGCCCAGCAGAAGCAGGAGAACCAGATCGCGGCGGTGCGGTCCTTCATCGCGCAGGGGGTGGACGCCATCCTGCTGGCGCCGGTGGTGGCGACCGGCTGGGACGCGGTGCTCGAGGAGGCGAAGGAGGCCGAGATCCCCGTCGTGCTGCTCGACCGCATGGTGGACAGCGATCCCTCGCTCTACCTGACCGCCGTGGGCTCGGACCTCGTGCACGAAGGCGAGGTCGCGGGCCAGTTCCTGGTCGATCAGGTGGGCGACGAGCCCTGCCGGGTCGTGGAACTCCAGGGCACGACGGGCTCCTCGCCCGCCATCGACCGGGCCACGGGCTTCCGCAACGCCATCGAGGGCCATGACAACATCGAGATCGTCCAATCCCAGACGGGCGACTTCACCCGCGCCCAGGGCAAGACGGTCATGGAGGCCTTCCTCCAAGCCGAGAACGGCGGCGCGGACATCTGCGCGCTCTACGCCCACAACGACGACATGGCCGTGGGCGCGATCCAGGCGATCAAGGAAGCGGGCCTCAAGCCCGGCGAGGACGTCACCATCGTGTCCATCGACGGCGTGCCGGACCTGTTCCAGGCGATGGCGGCCGGCGAGGCCAACGCGACCGTGGAGCTCACGCCAAACATGGCGGGCCCGGCCTTCGACGCGCTCCAGGCCTACTGGGACAACGGCACCGAGCCGCCGAAGTTCATCCAGACCGAGTCGCGCCTCTACACCCAGTCCGACGATCCGCAAGGAGAGTACGACCGCCGCAAGGACCTGGGCTACTGAGCTCGCACCGCGGGGCGGGCCGGTCGCTCTCCCGCCGGCCCGGTTCCAGCCCCGCGACCGGAGCGGACCTGCCTCCGCTCCGGTTCCTTCGCGCGCCCATGGGCAGGATGGCTCGCGCGCGGCGGCTCGCCATCCGCTAGACTGGCCGCATCACCAAGCCGGAAGGAGGCCCCGATGCTCCTGCAAGCCCGAGGACTGACCAAGCGCTTTCCCGGCACGGTCGCGCTCGACGGCGTCGACTTCGGCCTCAAGGCCGGCGAGGTCCATGCCCTCCTGGGCGAGAACGGCGCTGGCAAGTCCACCCTCATCAAGTGCCTGACGGGGGCCTATCGCCGGGACGGGGGCGAGGTCCTCCTCGACGGGAAGGTCGTGGACCCCACAGCACCTTCGAGGCCCAGGAGCTGGGGATCGGCACGGTCTATCAGGAGGTCAACCTCCTGCCGAACCTCACGGTGGCCGAGAACCTGACCCTGGGCCGCCAGCCCCGCCGACTGGGCCTGGTCAGCCGCCGGGGGATGCGCGCCATGGCCCGGGAGATGCTGGCGGGCTATGGCCTTTCCATCGACGTGGAGCGCGACCTGGGCAGCTACTCGGTGGCCGTGCAGCAGATCGTCGCCATCGCCCGCGCCGTCCACCTGTCCGGCAAGGTCCTGATCCTCGACGAGCCTACCGCGAGCCTCGACGCCCGCGAAGTGGCGCTGCTCTTCGACGTGGTGCGGAACCTGCGCGAGCGGGGCCTCGGCATCGTCTTCGTCTCGCACTTCCTCGACCAGGTCTTCGCGATCTCGGACCGGATCACCGTCCTGCGGAACGGTCGCCTCATCGCGACGACCGAGGCGGCGCACCTCGACCGGGTGCAGCTCATCAACCTCATGCTGGGCAGGGAGCTGGAGCAGGCGACCGCGCATGGCCAAGGCGGACGGGCCGCCGGCGGAGAGATGCTGCGCGTCGAAGGGCTGGGGCGGCGCGGGAAGGTCGCCCCGTTCGACATGACGGTCCGCTCGGGCGAGGTCATCGGCATGGCGGGGCTTCTCGGCTCGGGCCGAACCGAGACCGCCGAGGTCCTGTTCGGCGCGACGGGGGCCGACAGCGGCACCGTGCGCGACGAGAAGGGGCGGATCGACCTCTCCTCGCCTGCCCGCGCCATCTCGGCCGGCTTCGGCTTCGCCCCCGAGGACCGCAAGACGGACGGCATCATCGGCGACCTCACCCTGCGCGAGAACATCGCCCTCGCGCTCCAGGCGCATCGCGGCTGGGCCCGGCCCATCCCGCGCGCCGAGCAGCGGCGGCTGGCCGAGGACTACGTCCGGCGCCTCGACATCCGCACGCCGGGGGCGGAGAAGCCGGTGGGGCTCCTCTCCGGAGGAAACCAGCAGAAGGTGATCCTCGCCCGCTGGCTTGCTATGAACCCGCGCTTCCTGATCCTCGACGAGCCCACGCGCGGCATCGACGTGGGCGCGCATGCCGAGGTGCTGCGACTCATAAACGAGATGGTGGCGAGCGGCATGTCCCTCCTCGTGATCTCCTCGGAGCTGGAGGAGCTGGTCGCCGTCTCCGACCGCGTGATCGTGGTCCGCGACCGGCGCCATGTGGCCCAGTTGACCGGGCACGAGATCACGACGGACGCCATCGTCCGGGCCATCGCCGCGCCCGAACGCGATACGGAGGCTGCCGAATGAACGGCTTCGGACTGCTTCGGCGTGTCGCGCCCCAGCTCCTGACGCTCGCCGCGGTGCTGGTGCTGGTCACGCTCTTCTTCCCGAGCTTCCCATCCGTGAGCTTCGGCGGCGACCGCCTCGTCGGGAGCCCCATCGACGTCCTGAAGCGCGGCGCCCCCGTGGCGCTCCTCGCCATCGGCATGACGCTGGTGATCGCCACGCGGGGGATCGACCTGTCGGTGGGCGCGATCATGGCCATCTGCGGGGCCGTGGCGGCCTTTGCCGTCACCGGGGGCTGGGGCCTGGGAGTCGCCGTCGCGCTGGCGTTGGCGACGGGGCTGATCTGCGGGCTCTGGAACGGGTTCCTGGTCGCGGTGCTGGGCATCCAGCCCATCGTGGCGACGCTGATCCTGATGGTGGCCGGGCGCGGCATCGCCCAGCTCGTCACCGAGGGCAAGATCCTGACCTTCAGCGACGCGGGCTTCGCCTATCTCGGCTCCGGCGCCTTCCTGGGCCTTCCCGTGCCAGCCTGGGCCTGGATCCTGGCCGGCATCCTCACGGGCCTCGTCGTGCGGCGCACCGCGCTGGGCCTCCTCATCGAGTCCGTGGGCGTGAACCTCCGCGCGAGCCGTCTGGCCGGCGTGAACAGCACGGTGCTGCTGCTCACCGTCTACATGATCTCGGGCCTCTGCGCGGCGGTGGCGGGCCTCATCGTCGCCGGCGACATCAAGGGGGCGGACGCGAACAACGCCGGCCTCTGGCTCGAGCTCGACGCCATCCTGGCCGTGGCCATTGGAGGGACCTCGCTCCTAGGTGGCCGCTTCTCGATCCTGGCCTCGCTGATCGGCGCCATGATCATCCAGTCGATCAACACCGGCATCCTGCTCGCGGGATTTCCGCCCGAGTTCAACCTCGTCATCAAGGCCATCCTCGTCCTGCTCATCCTGACGCTCCAGTCGCCGCGTCTGGGCGCCGTCGCCGCGGGCCTCCTCTCGCGCCGGCGCCGGGCCGACGAGGCCGGCGCCGCGCCCCGATCGGTCCAGGAGGCCGGCCAATGAACCCCCGTCGTCTTCCTCTCTACGTGACGATCGCGATCTTCGTGCTCGCCTTCCTGCTGTGCTGGCTGCAGTTCCCCCGGATCCTCTCCACGCGCGTGGTGGGCAACCTGCTCACCGACAACGCCTATCTCGGCATCGCGGCGGTCGGCATGACCGTGGTCATCCTGTCGGGGGGCATCGACCTGTCGGTCGGATCGGTGATCGCCTTCTCCGGGGTCTTCATCGCCGTCATGCTGAGGGACTCGGGCCTGCATCCGATGGTCGTGTTCCTCCTGGTCCTGGCGCTCACGACCGCTTTCGGGGCCGCGCAGGGCGCGCTCATCCACGGCCTCGCCATGCCGGCCTTCATCGTGACCCTGGCGGGCATGTTCCTGGCCCGGGGATCGCCTACCTCCTGGCCCTGGACTCCATCCCCATCGACCACCCCTTCTTCGAGACTCTCCAGAAGGCCTACTGGCTCATGCCCGGCAAGGGGCGCTTCACGCTGATCGGGGCCGTGATGCTCCTGTCGGTCGCGGGCGGCATGCTGCTCGCCCATCGGACGCGCTTCGGCACGAACGTCTTCGCGCTGGGCGGGGGCGAGGCGACGGCGCGGATGATGGGGGTGCCGATCGCCCGGACGACGATCCTCATCTACGCCTTCTCGGGGTTCATGGCGGGCCTCGCCGGGATCGTGTTCGCGATCTACACGGCGGCCGGCTACCCCCTGGCCACGGTGGGCGTGGAGCTCAACGCCATCGCGGCCGTGGTGATCGGCGGCACACTCCTCTCCGGCGGCAGCGGGACGGTGCTGGGCACCCTGTTCGGCGTGCTCACCATGGGGCTGATCCAGACCTACATCGTCTTCGATGGCACGCTGTCGAGCTGGTGGACCAAGATCGTCATCGGGATGCTTCTCTTCCTCTTCATCGTCCTCCAGAAGGGCCTGCTGACGATTGGAGCAGCCCGGCGGACGGGATGAGCAGGATGGCCGAGATCTTTTGGGGCTCCCTCGGGACGCAGTTGACGCGCAACAGCCACGCCCAGGTCGTCGATGCCATCGGCGCCGACATCATCCAGGGACGCCTGCTGCAGGGTTCGATCCTCCCCCGGGACGAGGACCTGGTCAGCCGGTTCGGCGTCTCGCGGACGGTGCTGCGCGAGGCCATGAAGACGCTGACCGCCAAGGGCCTCCTGGTGGCGCGCAGCCGCGTCGGCACCAAGGTCCGGCCCCGGGACGACTGGAACATGTTCGACGCCGACGTCCTGCGCTGGCACATGGAAGGAGGAACGGGCAAGGCCTTCTTCGCCGACCTCAGCGAGATGCGGCTCGCCATCGAGCCCTATGCGGCGGGGCTCGCGGCCGCGCGCGCCAGCGTCGAGGACGTCGCGAACATGCGCAGCACCGTCGAGCGCATGGCCGCCGCGCCCGACCGCAGGTCCTTCGCGGCGGTCGACATCGAACTTCACCGGCAGGTCGCCAAGGCGTCGGGCAACGTCTTCATGCACTCGGTCAGCGCCCTGATCGAGGCGGCACTTCTGTCGTCCTTCTGGATCAGCTCCCCGGCCGAGAGCCCGATCATCCAGTCGGAGGTGACCGAGGATCACCGCAGGATCGTGGAGGCCATAGCCGCTCGGGACGGTCCCTCGGCGGAGGCTGCCATGCGACACGTCATCGTGGTCGGACGGGATCGGATCTTCCGAGCCCTTTGAGGGCTTGCTGCCGACCAGAGGATGAGATGGGCGATCCTGCGCACGACCGCCCGGGCTCGGCGGCCGCCGTTGCGATGGTCCGCTTGGGTGGAGCGCCACGGTAGCTGTCGAAGGGGATCTCCCTGAGCCGCTCTGCTGCCACGGGGGGCGCCGTTCACGTCCGCCTGCCGGCCCGTGATCGTCAGTATGAGAGCCAAGCAACGGCTGGGTTGAGGCGCGGTGCGTCCCCGGCTTCCGATGACCGGTTGCCGGCCGAGACGTGACCGCAGCGGGTGGGCCCCGGGCGCCGAGTTGGTCCGACCGGGCATGCGCCGAAGGCTTGGCCAGTCGGACCCTCACATGACATGGAACTCCGATGCGGTGAGCAAGAGGCCCGCCGTCAGCTTGGCGAACTGGATGCGAGCCGCCGTACCGCTTCCGTCAGGGTCGTAGAACAGGGCGCCCGTATCGTTCTCGTAGATGATCCGATGCCCTGTCGCGCTGGCGAGGCCCGTCGTGTTGCTCACGAAGGCGCCGCTCGCGAGGTTGCCGAGAACGAGCTTGGTGAAGACGGCATCATCGAGATCGAACTGGTCGTCGACGACCTTGTAGTCGCTGATCGTGTCGATGTTCGAGGCTCCAAGCGCGGTCGAGAATACGAAGACGTCGCCGCCGGCACCGCCCGCAAGCCTGTCCATTCCCGCTCCACCGTTCAGGCGGTTGACCCCGGCGTTACCCGTGATCGTCTGCGCCAGGGTGTTGCCGGTCAGGTTGATGGCCGTCGTGGCGGTGGATGAGGTCGTCGCCATAGCCTCGACGTAGTCGTCGCTGGCCAGCGCGAAGGACAGCCCAGCCAGGACTTTGTCCGCCGTACCTTCGGTGGCGCCTTCCTGGATGGTCGTGCCGGTATTGCGGATCACGAATGTATCGTTGCCGCCCAGTCCTGCGAGCAGGTCCTTGCCGCCCCCGCCGCCATCCGAGAGCACGTTGTTCCCGGCATTGCCCGTAATCGTCTGCGCCAGGGCGTTGCCGGTCAGGTTGATGGCCGTCGTGGCGGTGGACGAGGTCGTCGCCAGGGCCTCGACGTCGTCGTCGCTGGCCAGCGCGAAGGAGACGCCGGCCAGCACCCGGTCGGCGGTGCCCTGCCCCGTGCCCTCGTCGATCAGGGTCAGCGCGTTGCCGACGAGGTAGGTGTCGCTGCCCGCGCCCCCTTGCAGCCGGTCCGCGCCGGTGCCGCCGCCGTCGGACAGCGTGTTGGCCCCGGCATTGCCGGTGATCGTCTGGGCCAGTTCGTTGCCAGTGAGCCGGAGCGCGGCCGTTCCCGCAGCATCGGCAGCCGCCAGCACCTCGACTTGGAGGCTCGTGGCAAGCGTATGGTCGGTGGCGACCAGGATCCGATCCGCCGTGCCCTCGCCCTCGCGTCGTACCACCGTGTCGTCCGCGTCGACGATGTAGGTGTCGTTCCCCAGCCCGCCGATGAGCGTGTCGTGGCCGCCCCCGCCGTTCAGGGTGTCATCCAGGGCTCCGCCGTAGAGCGTGTCGTCAGCGGCGCCGGCCGAGATGTTCCAACGCTCGACGTTCGTTGCGGTCACATAGAGCCAGCCGCGATTCTCGATGTAGGTCGAGAGGTACGTGCCGCCCGAGTAGATCATGCCGGTCGCGCCGGACCAGTCGAGCACCAGCGTGTCGGTGCCGGCGCCGCCGTCGAAGCTGGCGCCGGCCCGGC
The DNA here is from genome assembly GCF_000600335.2 of Rubellimicrobium mesophilum DSM 19309. Taxonomy (GTDB): domain Bacteria; phylum Pseudomonadota; class Alphaproteobacteria; order Rhodobacterales; family Rhodobacteraceae; genus Rubellimicrobium; species Rubellimicrobium mesophilum. The sequence goes on from NZ_KK088560.1 coordinate 134,663, forward strand.
TCTGGAGGTCGATGGAGAAGCTGTCGTTGCCGCCGCCCCCCGCGACCTGGTGGGCGGCACGGTCCGAGGCGACGCCGCGCACGTCGACGGCATCGTTGCCGGAGCCCCAGGGTGAGGTCGAGGATCTCGATGCCTTGCCAGGAGGTTTCCACGCCCATGCCGGCGTTGACGACCACGGTCCTGGCCTGCGTGTCGGCCAGTCGCAGGACGAAGTCGCCCGTGGAGGCGACCCCGCCCGACGCGATGGTGGCCGAGACCAGGTCCTGGCCCGCGCCGCCGAGATAGGCGCCCTTCCCCGCGCCCCCCGCCAGGTTGTCGTTGCCGGCCCCGCCCGAGAGCGTGTCGTCGAGGTCGCCGCCCCGGATGTCGTCGTCCCCGGAGCCGCCGACGACGGTCCAGGCCTCGATGCCCGAATAGTTCAGGTATACCCAGCCGCGAAGGTCCACGAAGGTCGCGAGCGAGTTCCCCGACCAGACGATCCCGTTGGTGGCGGCCGACCAGTCGAGGGTCACGCGGTCGGTGCCGTCGCCGCCCCAGACGGTCGCGCCGGCGAGGCTCTTGAGGTCGATGGCGAAGCTGTCGTTGCCCGACCCCATGTCGAGCTGATGGGCCGCCCGGGCCGAAGCGACGCCCCGCACGTCGATGCTGTCATTGCCCGATCCGAGCGTGAGCTGGACCACCTCCACCCCCTGCCAGGAGGTCTCGAAGGCCGTGCCGGCGTTCACGGTCACGGTCCGCGACTGGGTGTCGGCGAGGCTCAGGACGAAGTCCTGAGTGGTCGCCGCGCCGGTCTTGCTGGCGATCGTCGCGACGATCAGGTCCTGTCCCGCCCCGCCGAGGTAGGTGCCCTTGCCGGTGCCCCCGCGCAGGTCGTCGTCCCCGCCGCCGGCCGAGATGACATCGTCCAGACTCCCCCCGCGCAGGTCGTCGTTGCCGGAGCCGCCCGTGATGTTCCAGTCCTCGACCCCGGTGTGGTTGAGGTAGACCCAGCCCCAACCCTCGACGAAGGTGGCAAGCGAGTTGTCCGACCAGGTGATGCCGTTCGTGGCGGCCGACCAGTCCACCGTGAGCCGGTCGGTCCCCTCGTCCCCGGCGAAGGTCAGCGTCCCGAGGCTCAGGAGGTCGACCGCGAAGCTGTCGTCCCCGGCGCCGGCGGTGATGCTATGGGCGTAGCCGGTGACGCGGGAGTCGTCGGCCACCCCGCGCACGTCGATGCTGTCGTTGCCCGAGCCCAGCGTGAGCTGGAGCACCTCGATGCCCTGCCAGCGCGTCTCCACCTCGGTGCCGGCGTTGACCACCACGGTCCCGCCCTGGGTGTCGGCCAGGCTCAGGACGAAGTCGCGGGTGGTGAGGGCGCCGTCGTTCGTGGAGATCCGGGTGACGACGACGTCCTGGCCCGCCGCGCCCAGGAAGGTGTCGCGCCCCCCTGGCCGAAGAACTGGTCCTGGCCGGCGGCGCCCGACAGCCGGTCGTCGAGCGTCCCTCCGCGCAGCAGGTCGTTGCCCGAGCCGCCCGAGAGCTGCCAGCGCTCGACGCCCGAGGTGTTCATGGCGATCCAGCCCCAGCCGTCCACGAAGGTCTGATAGTTCGTGGTGGCGTAGAAGTCGCTGAAGCCCACCCCGTTCGTCGCCTTGGACCAGTCGAGGATCAGGGTGTCGGCCCCTTCCCCGCCGTCGAAGGTGAGAGCCCCCAGGCTGAGGAGGTCGGTCGCGAAGGTGTCGTTGCCGCCCGCGCCGGTCACGCTGTGCGCGTAGCCCGTCACGCGGGCGTCCGCCGCGACCCCGCGCGTGTCGATCAGGTCGTTGCCGGAGCCGAGCACGATCTGGACGGCCTCGATGCCGCGCCACTTCGTCTCGACCGAGGTGCCGGCGTTCACGGTGACCGTCGCCGCCTGGGTGTTCGCGAGGACGAGGCTGAAGTCGAGCGTGGTCGTCACGCCCGCGTTGGTGGAGACGGTCGTGAAAACCACGTCCTGGCCCGCCCCGCCGTCGAAGGAGTCCCGGCCGCCGAAGCCCCGCAGTTCGTCCGAGCCCGTTCCCCCCACGAGGCGGTCGTCGAGCGCGCCGCCGCGCAGGTCGTCGTCGAGGGCGCCGCCGGTCAGGTTCCAGCGCTCGACCCCTGTCGTCGTGAGGTGGATCCAGCCGAAGCCGTCGGCGAAGGTGTTGTAGAAGACCTGCCCGTAGAGGCTGTTGGAATCGAAGGTCACGGCGTTCGTCGCCGTGGACCAGTCGAGCGTGAGCGTGTCGGTGCCCTCGCCGCCCGCGAAGGTGCTGTCGCCCAGGCTGAGGAGGTCGAGAGCGAAGCTGTCGTCCCCGGCCCCGGCAGAGATCGAATGCGCGTAGCCCGTGACATAGGCGCTGAAGGCCACGCCGCGTACGTCGACCGTGTCGTTGCCCGAGCCGAGGTCGAGACGGAGCACCTCGACGCCCTTCCAGGTGGTCTCGACCGAGGTGCCCGCGTTGACCGTCACGGGGCCGTTCTGGGCGTCCTTGAGCGTCAGCACGAAGTCCCGCGTCGAGGCGACGCCGCCGTCCTGCGAGATGGCGGCCCAGGCCACGTCCTGCCCAGCGCCGCCGTCGTAGACGCCACGGCCCGCCCCGCCATGGAGCTCGTCGTGGCCGGCGTTGCCGATCAGGGTGTCGTCGCGGTCGCCGCCCCGCAGGTCGTCGTCGGCGATGCCGCCCTTGAGGGTGAAGGCTTCGTTGCCGACGTGCCGGAGCCAGATCCAGCCCACGCCGTCCTTGTAGGTCTGGTAACAGACGTCGCTGAAGAAGACGATGGAGTTGGTGGCGCCCGACCAGTCCATGACGAGCCGGTCGATCCCGGCCCCGCCGTCGACCTCCACGTCGCGGCTGTGGAACGAGACCTGGATCGTGTCGTCGCCGCCGTCGCCGAAGAGGTGGTCGCCCCCGTCGCTCCCCCCATCGAGGATGTCGTCGCCGTCGCCGCCGTGTAGGGTGTCCATCGCGGCGTTGCCCCTGACCTCGTTGCCGAGCGCGTTGCCGGTGATCTCCGTGTCGCGGCCACCGTCCACCACCACGAGGTTCTCGACGTTGGCGGCGTCGGTCCCCATGTCGAAGACCGCCGCGCCGGCGACGACGCCGGTGAAGTTGGCGACGCGCATCTCGATGGTGTCGCGGCCGGCCCCGGAGCTCTCCGTGACGTGGTCGCCCGCGCGGTCGATGCGGTAGGTGTCGTCGCCTTGGCCGCCGATCAGGAGATCGATCCCGCCGCCACTGTCGATTGTGTCGTTCCCGGCGGTGCCGGTGATGGTGTTCGCAAGCGCGTTCCCGATGGCGACGCGGGCCGCGCCGGTGATCGTCAGGTTCTCGAGGAGGTCGCCCAGCGTCCAGTCGACCGAGGCCATGACGAGATCGGTGCCGCTGTCGCTGCCCGAAGGCACCTCGCCGCCCAGGTTCTCGGCGATGACGTCGTCCGTGCTGTCGACCCGGTAGGTGTCGTCTCCCATGCCGCCGATCAGGATGGTCGCACTGCCGAGGCTGACCAGCAGGTCGTTCCCGGCCCCGCCCATCAGGACATCGTCCTTGCCGGTCCCGCCGGTGAGGGAATCGTCGCCTCCGGCTCCGAGCAGCATCATGCCGCCGAGGTTCGAGGCCACGAGCGTGTCGCCATGTCCCGATCCCTCGATCACCTCGATGCCGGCAAGGGTGTCCCCTTCGGCGTCGCCACTGTGAAGGACCCCGGTCTGCGAGTTGATCGTGACCCCCGCGGCGGAGTGGCGGTAGCTCGCGATGTCCTGGCCAGCGCCCCCGTCCAGGGCGTCGGCCCCGCTTCCCCCCAGGAGGACGTCCTTGCCTCCACCCCCGCGCAGGGTGTCGTTGCCGCTGTTGCCGGTCAGGATGTCGTCGTCCTCTCCGCCGTCCAGGGTGTCGTCCGCGGCACCGCCGCCGAGCATGTCGTCCCCGAGGCCGCCGCCCAGCCTCGCGGAGATCGCCAGGTCCTCCGAGAGCACGACCTCGTCGTCCCCGCCGCCGGCGTCGCCGAGGATCAGCGCGACGTCCGAGAAGGTCTCGATATGGCTGAGGAGCTGGACGCCCAGGGCGCCGCCCGCGTCGGCGACCAGGGCGCTCTCCGCGTGGTCGGTGTTGTCGGCGATGGCCCGGAGCCCGGCCCGAGCGCCGATATTGAGCGTGAGCGTGCCGTCGGAGAAGCTGGCGAGTTCCGGCGGCGGGGGCGGCGGCGCGATGACGACCTCGCCATCCGGGCCGGTAGTGGCGCCGGTTCCGTCGAAGGTGAAGGCCCCCAGCGTGATCCGGGGCGAGTTGAGGCGCCAGACCTCTCCGAAGAGGACGGTGGCGTTGGCGGAGAAGCCGGCCGTGATCTGGCCCGAGGCGTCGAAGATCGCGAAGGGGTTGGTGGTGAGCGCGCCCAGGAGCTCGTCGAGGTAGAGCTTGCCCGGGGTGTGCTGGAACCCGTCCGCGAGGTCGAGGTCGATCTCGCCGGTTATGTCGCCGCCGCCCACGAGGCTTGCGATCAGGAAGTCGAGCGCGACGCTGAGGCTGATGGAGGCGTCGAGCTTCACTTCGGTCCCCGAGCCGTCGACGAGGTAGAAGCCGTTCAGCACCTTGAGCGGGTCGCCGTCGGCTGTCAGGAGGCCGCGCGTGTCGAAGCCGAAGGCGAGGTCGAAGGCGGCTCCGATGGAGCCGCCCACGGTCACGTTGATGCCGGGGAAGACCGGGAACAGCGCCAGCGTCGGGTTCGAGGCCGAGAGGTGCACCTCCGGCAGGTCGAGGTGGAAGAGGTCCGCCTGGCCGCCGAGCAGGAGCTTGATGATCTGGGCCGGGTCCTTGAGGATCGGAAGGCTGAAGTCGGTCCCCGTGGCCATCTGGTCGAGGATGTCCTTGGCCGTGAGGCCCGAGCCCGGGTCCGTCACGCCCCAGCCCTGTCCCGAAAGGCCCGAGAGGACGTTCGAGAGGGTGTCCTTGAAGCCGCCGAAGGTCGCGGAGGCGTTGGAGAGCTGGAAGGCCAGCGACCGGATGTCGTCGGCGCCCGACAAGGTGAAGTCGCCGATGACGTATTCCTTGGGGCCGAGGCTCGTGCTGGCGAGGAACTCGGCCCAGCTCAGGACGTCGCCCACCATGCCCATGAACTTCTGGATGGGCTCGATGTCGAGGCCGGGGTTGGCGACCTTGAGGAGGTCGATCAGCGTGACCTTGTCGTCACCCGTCCTCTCGAACATCTCGCGCCAGCCCGAGAAGGACTTGAGCACGCCGATGTCGCTGTTCAGGATCGCCAGGGCTTGGTTGATCGGCTGGAGGACCGGAACGATCTGCTGGAGCACGGGCTCGACGAAGTCATGGACGAAGGAGCCCATGTCGAGCGTGACGTTCTGGAACGACACCGTCGGCGTGCCGCCGAAGGAGGCGTTGCCGTCGTCGGGGTTGACCGTCGAGGCCGAGAAGTCCCAGTCGACGAGGAGGTCCGCGTCGAGCTGCGGCAGGGCGGCGCTGCCCATGTCGCCGTGCAGGTCGATCCGCACGTCCGCGGTGGCGTCGAGCCTGGCGTCCACGAGGTCGCCCGAGAGCTCGTTCAGGCGGAGCTTGCCGTCCTGGTTGGCGTCGAGGAGGTCGACGGAGAAGGTGCCGTCGAAGTTCGAGCCGGTGTCGGTGGCGCTGAAGCTGAGCGGGCCCAGTTGGGCGTCGGCGGCGAGGTCCGAGCCATCGAGCCGCACGCCGATGCCGATCTCGTGGCTGCCCGAGGTCCCGGCATAGAAGCCGGAGGAGTCGACGCCGACGCCGAGGTTGATGGCGTAATGGAGGCTCGCGTCGACCGAGCCCGAGGTCTCGATCCCCAGTCCCGGCAGGCCGAGGTCGTGCGCGAGGTCGAGGGTGAGATGGCTGTCCTTGGCTTGGGCGAAGGTCAGGGAGACATCGGCGCCGCTCACCGCCACGTCGACAAGATCGCCCGAGAAGCCGGCCGCGCTCAGAGCCCCGGAGATCGCGTTCTCGACCGTCGATTCGGCGTAGTCGGCCGCGTCGTTCAGCCGCCCAAGGGCGTCCCTCACCGCCGTGCGGAAGGCGTTGATGCTCGCCAGCGCGGCCTGGGTCTGCGGCAGGTCGTACGCGGCCTTCAGACCTGCGCCGACGAGCGGGATCTGTTCGGCGAGGACCTGCTTCGCGATCTGGTCCTGTATGGCCGCGAGGGCGGAATCGAGACCGGATTCCAAGGCATCGATCTGGGACTGCGAGACGACCGGCACGGATGAAACTCCTGAAAGTGACAGGGCGAGCCCGCCGCCATCCAGGGCACAGGGCACACGGGCCTAGGCCTGCACGGCATAGGGCCAGCGCCGGAGGAACTTCGGTTCGCTTGGTGGCAAGAATAGGCAAAAATCGTTAAGAATTAGTGAAGAAGGTATGTTGCACGGTCCTTGGCGAACATCGCGGACGCTTCGGGTCGGCGAATCCGCTTCCGGTGGCCCCTTCTCGTCCTCCGCCACCCCTCGCGGGGCCTGCCCTCTGCAGCCTGCTCGGCGCCTTGGCCGGGCCACGGCCCGCGCTCCCGCAGGCGACGCCTCTCGCGACTGTCGGATGGATTGACAGCGCGGGTCCAAGATCGCGGAATGAGGGCCGAACGGAGGGAGGAGACCATGAGCGTCATCACGGAAGGGCGGAGCGCCGTCGTCACGGGGGCGGCGGGCGGCATCGGGCTCGCCATCGCGCAGGCCTGCCTCGGGCGGGGGATGCGGGTGACGATCGCGGATCAGGACGCGGGTCGGCTGGACCGCGCGGCCGAGGACCTCCGCGCGCGGGCACCCGGGCGCGTGGCCCATTTCGCCTGCGACGTCCGCGACCCGGCGGCGGTCGAGGCGCTGCGCGACGCGGCCGTCGACGCGCATGGTCCGGTGGACCTTCTGGTCAACAACGCCGGCGTCGGCCGGCCGACGAAGCCCTGGGCCGAGCGGGAGGCCTGGGAGCTCACCCTGGGCGTGAACCTCTGGGGGGTCATCAACGGCCTCATGGCCTTCGTGCCGGGGATGATCGAGGCCCGGCGCGAGGCGGCGGTCGTCAACCTCGGCTCCAAGCAGGGGATCACCAACCCGCCGGGGAACGCCGCCTACAACGTCTCCAAGGCCGGGGTGAAGGCGCTGACGGAGCAGCTCGCCTGGGAGTTCCGGCAGATCGAGGGGGCGCGGCTCTCGGCGCACCTCCTCGTGCCGGGCTTCACCTTCACGGGCATGACGGCCCCGGGCGCGGAGAAGCCGTCGGGCGCCTGGTGGCCCGAGCAGGTGGCCGAGCGCATGGTCGAGGGCGTCGGGGCAGGCGACTTCTACATCGTCTGCCAGGACAACGAGGTGGACTGGGAGACCGACCGCAAGCGCATCGCCTGGGCCGCAGGGGACCTGACCGAGGGGCGTCCGGCGCTGTCGCGCTGGCACCCCGATCACGCCGAGGCGTTCAAGCGGTTCCTTGGAGGCTGACGGGGCGCCCCTGCGCTAGCCGTGAGCGGGCTGTCGGCGCACCAGGCCCAGGACGCCGAGGATCGCGGCGCCGATCCCGAATCCCACGACGCCCGAGGCGAGGGCCGTCAGGAGCCAGGCCGCCGCGGCTTCCAGGGCGCCGGCAACGACGGCAAGGGTGTGGGCGAAGTCGTGGATGAGGTCTTCGGGCGCGTGCCAGCCGAAGGCGGCGACGCCATGGATCAGGATGCCGCCGCCGACCCAGAGCATCGCGACGGTGCCGACGAGGCTGAGCAGGGCCAGGAACCGAGGCATCCCCACGACGAGCGCGCGGCCGATGGCGCGCGTCGCCGCGCCCCGACCTCGGGCCATGGCGGCGCCGATGTCGTCCGCCTTCACGATCAGCGCGACGACCCCGTAGACCGCGATGGTGATGGCGATCCCCACGGCCGCGAGCACGATGGCGCGCGTGACGAGGTCGTCCGCCTCGATGGTGGCCAGCGAGATGGCCATGATCTCGGCCGACAGGATGAAGTCGGTACGGATCGCGCCCGAGACCATCTGGTCCTCGAGCTCCTTCGAGGTAGCCGCCGTGGTGGCATCCTCCCCATGGGGGCCGGTGGTGGGCCCGGAACAGGTGGAGGAGCTTCTCGGCCCCCTCGTAGGCCAGGTAGAGGCCACCCAGCATCAGCAGAGGCGTGATCGCCTGCGGGAGCAGCGCGCTGAGGAGCAGAGCGGCCGGGAGCAGGAACAGGAGCTTGTTCCGCAGGCTGCCCAGCGCGATCCGTCCGATGATCGAGAGCTCGCGATGCGCCTCGATGCCGACGACGAATCGCGGGGTCACCGCCGCGTCGTCGATCACCACGCCGGCGGCCTTGCTGCCCGCCTTGACCGTCTGCGCCGCCACGTCGTCGAGCGAGGCGGCGGTGAGCTTGGCGATGGCCGCCACGTCGTCCAGAAGGGCGATCAGTCCGGTTGCCATGGTTCTCCCTGTCGTTGCGCGCCCGTCCGGCGCGGCCGGACCATGTCGCATGGAGGTAAGGCGCGCCAGGGCCGAGGTCGAGGAACGTCGCGGACCTATCGCGAAAGGCTGGCCGCGCGCGGGCGGGCCGCTTAACCTGACGGCGGGAAGGATGCGTCCATGCGCTACGAGCTGATGCGGCCCGAGCAGGTCCGGCGGGCCATCGAGGAGGACTGGCCGGCGGTGCTGCCCGTGGGCGTCCTCGAGTACCATGGGGAGCACCTTCCCCTGGGCATGGACGGGCTGGTCGCGGTCCGCTGCCTCGAGCGGCTCGAGGCCGAGATGGACCTCGTGGTGCTGCCGGCCTTCTGGTACGGGGCCGCGAGCTACGCCGTGGAAGGACCGGAGGCCAGGGGCTCGCTCCACGTCGACGCGGAGACGCTGGTGCCCGTGGCCCGACAGGTCTTCGCGGCGCTGCTGCGGGTGGGGTTCCGCAACATCCACTTCGTGATCCACCACCAGACGGAGAAGTTCGCCGAAGGGATGCCGACGGACCTCGCCTTCAAGCTGGCCGGCCGGCAGGCCGTCTTCGCTCATCTCGAGCGCGAGCGTGGCGAGGGCTGGTGGGGCGGCCCGAGGCGGCGGGCTACTACGCCGAGCACGCGGCGGGTCGGGACCCGTTCGGCTGGATCAAGGGGCACCCGCTGCTCACGCCCGAGGCGATGGCACGATATCCCTTCGACCATGCCGGCCAAGGCGAGACCTCGTTCATGCTCGCGCTCTGCCCCGAGACCGTGGAGATGGCCGAGGCGGCGGACGGGCCGTGGTACACGCGGTCAGCCGAGGACGCCTCGGCGGAGCTCGGCGAGGCGGGCGTGGCCCTGGTGCTCGACCACCTTCGCCGGGTCCTCAGGGGTGGCTAGGCCGACGCCGCCGAGCCGCGCCGAAGGTCAGGAAGGAGGGGCCGGGGGGTGGCAGGATGCGCGACCGCTCCTCGGGGGTCACGGCTCGCCGTCGGGCGAGCTCCAGCCGCAGGCTCTCCTCGCCCTGGCGCATGGCCCAGTCGTGGTTGGCGGTGAAGACCGGGCGGAAGAGCCAGCTAAGGGCGCGCAGGATCGGCTTTCGCGCCTCCACGTCCCAGTCGTAGCGCACGACCGCCGTGGGGCCATCCTGCACGAAGGTCCATTCGCCACGCCCCATGAAGTCGCCGGTCGGGGTGAGCACGACGTGCTGGCCGTCAGCCTCGGTCACCCGAAAGGTCCAGCGGAGCGTGTAGGGCAGCCATCCCTTGGTGAAGAGCTCCACTTCCTTGCCGACGCCGCTCTCGTCCCCGGGCGCGAGCTCCACCACGTCGAGGTAGACCGAGGGCCACCAGTCGATCAGCCGCTCGACGTCGGCGAGGACGGTGGCGACCTGCTCCACGGTGGCGTCGAACCGCCACGTGGTGACGAGGTGGTAGCGGCTCATCGGGTCGGCGAACGGACGACCGGCGCGACCCGCCGTTGGCAGGGAAGGGCCGCGCCGGCCCCTCCCGGCGCGGTCATGGGGCGTTTCCGTCCATGGCCGGGACGACCTCCAGCGAGTCGCCCGGCTGCAGGGGCTGGTCCTGCTCCACGGTGGTCGCGACGGCCTCGTCGCCGTTCCCCCGGTAGAGCACGAAGTCGTACTGGATTCCGGCCTGGCCCGCCGCCGAGCCGCCGAGGAGGGCGAGCTGCTGGTCGATCGAGCTGACCTGCGCGCGGGCAACCTCGCCGTCGGCCAGCCGCTTCTCCAGCTCGAGCAGGATCTCGCGCGCCGATTCGGACGGCAGCCGCTGGAGGTCCGCCGTCATGCGCGCCAGGTCGATCTCCAGCCGGGCGACCATGTCGGCGGTGTCGTAGGACTGCAGGGTCGACATCAGCAGCGTGCGTTCGGCGGCATCGGACTCCGTCGCCGGCACGAGCCCCCGGTCGATCAGGTCCTGGACGCGGTTCACCTCGGCCCGGTCGTTGGCGACGAGCTGCTCCTCCTCGGCTTGCCGGCGGCGGAGGAGGTCGAGGCGGGTGTTCATCTCCTCGATCAACTGGCGCGCCGAGGCCGCGTCGACGCCCCGCATCGCGACGCCCGAGGCCACCAACTCCCGCCCGACCTGCTCCAGATCGTCGGTGTCGTCGCTGGTGCTGGAGCGAGGAGCCGGAGCAGGAGGCGCGACCGCCTCGGCGGCCTGGGCGTCGGGCTCCTCCGCGACGGGCAGCGTCGGTTCGGCGTCGGCGGCCGGCAGGACCTGGGCCTGCTCCGTCGGCCGGGCCCTTGGCCGCGTGAGGAGGTCGTCCCCTCCGGCCGACGTCGCGACCTCGTCGTTCAGGACGACGAGGGGCAAGGCCCCGTCCGCCGACGACAGGTCCTGCTCCTCGGTCGCCCTGGCGGGCGCCTCGCCCGGCTCCGGCGCGACCTCGTCCGCGGGGCCGGGCGCGTCCGAGGAGGGCACGGACGGCTCGCCTTCCGCGGAGATGCTCCGAAGCTCCTCCCGAAGGCGCCCGACCTGCGCCATGATCGAGTCGAGGCGCTCGACGGCGACCTCCCGTTCGGCGGTCAGGTCCATGGCCTGCCGGGCGCTCGTGTCGGCGTCGAGGCCCGACATCCCGAGCCCCCCGGCCGTCGCGACCAGTTGGCGAACGGTCATGCCGGGCGTGTAGTCGAAGCGGCCCGGCTGGCCGACCGCGCCGGACACGAAGACCGGCGAGTAGCTGGAGATCTCGACCAGGATCTCGGACGGCTCCAGGTTCAGCCAGTTCTCCTGCCCGTCGTTGCTGAAGATGCGGAGCGGCTCGGCGCTCATGGCGGCCGTGATCTGATCCTGGGCGTCGGCAAGGGTCAGTCCGGCGACGTCGATCTCGCCCACGATGGGAAGCGTGACGCGGCCGTCGGGGCCCACGACCGATTCATGAGCCATGGCGAAGGGACCGCGCGTGGAGACCGAGATCGTGTCCCCTGGGCGGAGCGCGTAGTCGGCCCACGCGGCCAGCGGCCAGCCGAGGACGCAGGCGGCCAGTCCAGCCGTCCGAAGCCGGCGCCAGGCGGTGGCGACCCTGGCCACGCCGGCCGCCGACCCCGCGCCGGCGAACGGAATCGCGCCCCCACAGTTCCCGCGCACATTCGTCATTACCGAGAAACCTCCGCCAACGGGACCGAATGGGAGCCGGCGGCAGGAGGGCCAGCCCTGCCCTCTTCGGCAAGTCGCATTAGCATTGGGGAGAATGCTCTCCCCAGTCAAGTTGACTGCCCCTTTTCGGTCCCCGACGGAACGACGGGCGCTCTCGTGCCGGCGACCCGACCGAGCCAGGCCCGACGTCCGGTGCCCGCTCTCCTAGGCGGGATCACGGGCTCGCCTCCCCTTCCCGTGGCCTGCCCGGGGCACCGCGCCCCATCGTTCGACGGGTCGGCGCCCCTACGAAGAAACCCACGGTCATTGGGCGGCCCTGACTGTCCCGAAAGCATCGCAGGGAGGCCGCAAGCCAGCCACAATTCGGCGGGAACCTGGAATCGCATCCGGGGTTAGCCATGACCATGCCGCGCATCCTTCACATCCTGCTGATCGTGGTCCTTTCGATGCCCATGTGGGGGCTGCCCTATGGCGTCCTGGTCGCGGCCCTGATCCGTCTGCTCTTCGAGGGCGCGCGCGTCCAGTGGCAGGCCGCGCCCGGGGCGGCAATGCGACTCGGCTAGGACACCAGCCTCCGCCACGACAGCCGCCCCAGTCCGATAGGCTTGAGCGTGTCCCTTTGCATCTGCCCTGGCGTCAGGGGCGCCTCACGTTGCCTTCCTGGATCGAGCGGGACCTCACCGGGCAGGACGCCGGAACAGCCGGGCCAAGCCGATCCTGATCGTTGCAATCCGAGCCCAATTTCACAATCGAGGGTTGAAATTCTGCGGTTCAGTTCCATGAACAAGTGCAGAGCCCACCTATGTCTGGCCGGCGTTGCATGATATGTTGACATCGCTTGAACGAAACCCGCTGCGGTCCAAGGAGGAGCGCGCGGTGACGGTCGCCGCGGAAAACAAGGCCAGCGCCCTCGCGGTCGCCGCGCTCCTGGAGCGGTGGGCCGACGAGGTGCCTCATTGGGACCCGTCGGCGGGCGAGCGTTGGGATGCCTTCGCGGACCGACGCTACCTCGCCGAGAAGGCGCTGAAGGAGCGCCTTCGTCGCCTGCCCACCTGCGTGCTGCGGACGGACGACTGCTGCACCGAGGTCGACTTCACGCTGGCCGGGGTGCGCGTCAGATCCCGCGTCTGCCTGGAGGACGGCTGCCGGGCCTGGGCCGCCAAGATGAGGCGGCAGGCCGCGCAGTAGCACGGCCCCACGGGTTAGCAGGCACATGGGCCACCGCCGGCGGCCCTCCAAGGCGCCCTGCGCGCGGCTGCGACGTCACTCCGCCGGGGGAAGGCTCACAGGAAAGGCGGAGGCCGGACGGAAGGCCCTGCCGAACTCGTGGTCGGTGACCGACGAGCGCAGGGCCTCGGCCATGCCGCTCGCGAGGATGCCCAGGTTCCCGCCCAGGATCGCGAGCGCCACGATGCCCCAGACCGAGCAGCCGGCGAAGGCGGCGATGACGCAGACCATCAGGGCAGTCAGCCATCCGGCGCACAGGTGACGTATCAGCATCGGACCTCTCCTTCTGGTCCAAGGCTGCCGGCAGAATCGGGCCATTTTGTGGAGCGGATGGGTCCAGGGGACGGCAGTCTTCGGGCAGGGCGGTGGCCATTCCGTCCAATCCGGCGCGCGGGGCGGCGAGCCCCCGACGAGGCGCTACCCCCCGGCTTCGACCCTCAGGTCGCGGGCCGCGCGCGGGCGAGCAGCGCGTCGAGCCGTGCCAGGGCCTCGCCGAACACGCTGAGAAGCTCGTCGGCGGCATCGGTGAGGGCGGGAGGCGCGTCCTCGAACAGCATCGTCACCAGCAGGGAATGGGTCTCCTGCCTGAAGGCCCGCACCAGATCCCGCAGGCCTCCCAGGGCGGCACGGTCAGGCGCCTGCGACCGCGAGAGCATCTCGATCTCGCCGCGGAGCGCGTCCCATCCGGCGCGGAGCCTTTCCATGACCTCTCCGAACAACCCGATCATCCCAGGCCCCACATGTCCCCAGTGGGCAGGCCCTCGGAGGAGCCGCCGACATCCCGTTCCGGTCTGATAACGGTGGCGACTGGCCCGGTCCACCCTGGCGCCGGACACGGCGGCGGGCCTCGGCCACGTCCCGCCGGTCGGTCCCCGGCTTCCGACCCCGGGTCGCTCCTTGGCGGAGGCCCGCGTCACGCCGCGTGCGCCCGCCGACAGGGGCCCGTCACGCGTTCCGCGATGGATCGGCCAGCGGCGTGGCGAGCTCGCGCGCGACCCGCCCCGGGTCGCGGGTCCAGGGCCGGGCCTCTCGCTCGATCATGCGCCGGACCTGGGGTGGCCAGGCCCCGCGATGGAGGCGCCTCAACGTCTCGAAGACCTCGGCGTCGTCGCGGGTCAGCCGCGTGTTGAGCCGCTGGTAGTCGTGCCAGGTGGGCGCGTGGTAGCGTTCCACCCAGAGCGACGGGTCCGCGAGGTCGCGCAGGAGCATCCAGTTGTGCGCCCCGTCGCGGCGGCGGATGCGCCGGCGCTCGGCCATCACGCCCAGGAACTCCGGCAGGTCGGCCTCGGCGACGTGCCATTCGACGGCGACCACCACCGGGCCCGTGCGACCGTCCACCGGCACGGCCGTCTCCGGCGCGGCCCAGGACCGGAGCGGCCCCAGATCGCGCCCCTCGGCATCGGCCAGCGGCCGCACGAAGCCGATCAGGGTGCAGCCGACCAGGACCGCCCCGGCCGAGAGCAGCGCGACCCGGAGCCCCTGCCCTTCGGCCACCGTGCCCCAGAGCCAGCTTCCCCCGGCCAAGCCCCCGAAGGCGGCCATCTGGTAGAGGGACAGCGCCCGCGCCACGACCCAGCGGGGGGTCGACATCTGCACGGTGACGTTGAAGCTCGACAGCGCGAGGACCCAGCCGGCCCCGGTCAGGAGCAAGGCGCCCAGGGTCAACGGCAGGAACCCGCTCAGCCCCGCCGTGGCCGCCCCTGCGGCGAAGCCCAGCGAGGAGACCCGGACGAGCTTCTCGGTGGAGAGCCGTGCCCGCAGGCGGGTGCTGACCAGCGCCCCCGCGACGGCTCCGACCCCGAAGGCCCCGAGGAGCAGGCCGTAGGTCAGGGGACCGCCCCCGACCAGTTCGCGCGCGATGAGCGGCATGAGGGCGTTGACCGCGCTCGCGCCCATCCCGAACACGAAGGCGCGGAGCAGCACCACCCGGACGGCCGGCGACAGCGCGACGTAGCGCGGCCCCGCCAGCATCGCCGCGCCGAGCGGCTCGGGCGGGAGGGTGGCCACGGTCGGCTCCGGCCGCCACCGGGTCAGCACGGCGATCAGGCCGACATAGCTCACTGCGTTGATCGCGAAGGCGGCGGCGGCGCCCGCGAGGGCGACGATGGCGCCGCCCAGGGCCGGGCCGACGCTTCGCGCGATATTGAAGCCCATGCTGTTGAGCCCCACCGCCGCCGGCAGGTCGCCGCGCGGCACCATGTCCCCGACCGAGGCCTGCCAGGCGGGATTGTTCAGGGCGGTCCCGCAACCGATCAGGAAGGTGAAGAGAAGCAGGAGCCAGGGTGTCATGAAGCCGATCCAGGCCACGATCGTGAGCAGGGCCGAGACGACCAGCATGAAGGCCTGCGCCGTCAGCATGACCCGGCGTCGGTCGAAGTTGTCGGCCACCGCGCCCGAGAACAGCGACAGCAGCATGATGGGCAGCGTGGCCGAGGCCTGGACCAGGGCCACCATGCTGGCCTGCGGGGCGATGGAGGTCATGAGCCAGGATGCGCCCACCGACTGGATCAGCCCGCCGAAGTTGGAGGCCAGGCTCGCCAGCCATAGCGCGCGGAAGACCGGGTGGCGGAGGGGTGCCAGGACCGCTGATCGGGGCGGCGCTTCCGCTCTCGTCTCTGCCATGCCCCTGTGTCCCTGAACCGGTGCCGGAACGCACTGGGCCACCCGGCTAAGCCGCCCCGCCCTTGTCGGCAAGTCGGCCTCGACGGCGTGGCCCCCGCGCAGCCTGTCACGCAACCCCGCTCCCGCAGGCGGGTTCCACATTCGGTCCATGACAAAGGACTCCGGATCCCGCGGCACGTCCGTGCGACTGCCGATGGACCTCGCGTCAACCTGCTACACATATGATCGGAGTTGGAATCTTCCGCCCGGTGCCGTAGTGGAACAGAACGATCTAGGGTTGCAGGCGGTGAAGGATTGACTACCTGCAGTTTAGTTCTCTTCGACTTGCGAGGGCCGAGGTGACTGCCAGGAGGAAACCGAAGTCGTCGCCGGGCCACGAGAAGCTCCTCTATTTTCTGATGCTCCGGCAGATCGAGGCCGAGTCGGACCTCGTTCGTGCCGCCTATGAACGCCTTTCCGACGCCGCCTCGGGGGCCGAGGGCTGGGACCTGCGGACGGTGATCCTCGACTGGCTCGAGGCGGAGCTGCGGCACCTGAGGACGGAGGCCAGCGACACCAAGGCCGTGGCCGCGGAGCTGCTGAGAGCCTCCGTGGCCCTGGCGAACGCCCTGAAGCAGTGATCGCCTGCCCGGTCGCCGCGTGATCCCGTCCGTGGGTCCAAGGGGCGACTCGACCGGCCCTTCCCGCCCTGGGGCTGACCGGCGGGCGGATCCTGGTCGCGTGGCTGGGACCGAGACCTTGGTCGGTCCGGGCTTGCCTTGCCACGGCGGCGCCCGCGGGCGATCATCCGGGCCAAAGGGAGGGCTTCCATGACCCAAGCGGCCGGAGGCGGGCTGTCGGTCCGCCACCTGAGTCATTCCTTCGGACCGCGCCGCGCGCTCGACGACGTGTCCTTCGAGGTGGCGCAGGGAGCCTTCTGCGCTCTCCTGGGGCCGAACGGTGCCGGCAAGTCGACGCTCTTCGCCCTGCTCACGCGGCTCGTCACAACGCCGCAGGGCGAGATCGAGGTGGCCGGGGTGAACCTCGCCCGGCATCCGCGCGCGGCGCTGGCGCAGATGGGGGTGGTGTTCCAGCAGCCGACGCTGGACCTCGACCTGACCGTCCGGCGGAACCTGCGCTACTTCGCCGCCCTCCACGGGCTTTCGGGGCGCGAGGCGGAGGCGCGGATCGACGCGGCGCTCGAACGGCTCGACATGGCCGAGCGCGGGGGCGAGCTGGCGCGGAGCCTCAACGGCGGGCATCGCCGGCGGACGGAGATCGCGCGCGCGCTGATCCACAGGCCGCGCGTCCTCCTCCTAGACGAGCCGACGGTGGGCCTCGACGCCGCGAGCCGGGCGAACATCACGCGGCACGTCCATGACCTCGCCTCCGACATGGGGCTGACGGTGCTCTGGGCGACGCACCTGACGGACGAGGTGTGGGCGACGGACCGGCTGGTGATCCTGCACCGGGGACGCGTGCTGGCCGACTCGGTCGCCGGCCGGGTCGCCGGGGACCGGCCCCTGACCGAGGTCTTCCTCGCCATGACGGGAGCCGAGGCGTGACGGCGCAGACGCAGGAGGCGCAGGCTGCGCAGGATCGGGATGCCGCGACCCAGAGGCCCCGCACCGCCTGGGGCACCTCGCTCCTCGCGATCGTGGAGCGGGAGGCGCTGCGGTTCCTGGGGCAGCGGGGGCGGTTCTTCGCGGCGCTGGTGCGGCCGCTGGTCTGGCTCCTGGTCTTCGCGGCGGGGTTCCGGGCGGCGCTGGGCCTGTCCATCATCCCGCCCTACCAGACCTACATCACCTACGAGGTCTACATCGTCCCGGGCCTCTGCGGGATGATCCTGCTCTTCAACGGGATGCAGTCGTCGCTGTCGCTGGTCTACGACCGCGAGATGGGGTCCATGCGGCTCCTCCTGACCTCGCCGCAGCCGCGCTGGTGGCTGCTGTTTTCGAAGCTCGTGGCGGGGACCTGCGTGTCGATCCTGCAGGCCTATGCCTTCCTCGCCATATCGGCCGCGTTCGGGATCGTCATGCCGTGGCTGGGCTACATCCTCGTGCTGCCGGCGCTGTTCGTGGGGGGGCTCATGCTGGGGGCGCTGGGCCTCGCGCTGTCGAGCTTCGTCCGGCAGTTGGAGAACTTCGCGGGCGTGATGAACTTCGTGATCTTCCCGATGTTCTTCCTGTCCTCGGCGCTCTACCCGCTCTGGAAGATGGAGGAGAGCTCG
Organism: Rubellimicrobium mesophilum DSM 19309; assembly: GCF_000600335.2. Classification (GTDB taxonomy): domain Bacteria; phylum Pseudomonadota; class Alphaproteobacteria; order Rhodobacterales; family Rhodobacteraceae; genus Rubellimicrobium; species Rubellimicrobium mesophilum. The sequence goes on from NZ_KK088560.1 coordinate 152,244, forward strand.
CAGCTCCTGCGCGACATCTGCGCCGTCAATCCCTTCACCCACGCCGTCGAGCTGATCCGCTTCGCGCTCTATGCGCAATTCAACGGGTGGGCGCTGCTCTGGACGCTGGTCGCCACCGTCGCCTTCGGGGTCTTGGCGCTCTGGGGCTACGATCCGGCGCGGGGGACGACGCGGGCCGGGGGGTAGGCCGGGCTCGAGTCCCGACCCGGGGCCGAGGGCGCAGCTTCCCCTACCCCGCCGGGCGGCGACCCAGGGACAGGATCACCATGACAGCGGCGGGTTAAGATCCGGTTAACGGCCGAAGAGAAAATGCGGAGGACGCGCGGCCAGCCGGGTCACGGGCCTAGACCAGCGTCGCGGGCGAGCCCTCGAGCCGGACGATCCGCTCGCCCAGGCGCTCGGCCTCGGCCCGGACATGGGTCACGAGGAGCACGGCGGGGCGGGTCTCGGCGATGAGGCTCTCGGTCAGCGCGATCATCTCCTCGGCGAGCGCGGGGTCGAGCGAGACGAAGGGCTCGTCGAGGATCAGGAGCTCGGGCCGTCCGACGAAGGCGCGGGCCAGCGCCACGCGCCGCTGCTGCCCGAGCGAGAGCTGGCCCGGATAGTCCCCCGCCTTGGCCTCCAGCCCGACCCGGCGCAGCATGGCGCGCGCGGATTCCTCCGGCAGGCCCGGATGGGTCAGGGTGAGGTTCTGCAGCACGCTGCGCCAGCGCAGGAGCGTGGGTTCCTGGAACACGATGGCGATGTTGTCGGGCCTCTGGACCTCGCCCTCGAAGGCGCGGTCCACCCCGGCGACGATGCGGAGGAAGGTGCTCTTGCCCACGCCCGAGGGGCCGAGCACCGCCACCCGCTCGCCCGGGGCGAGGTCGAGGCGCAAGCCCCGTAGGACCTCGGTGTCGCCGAAGGCCTTGCGTCGCACGTGGATGCGGATCATGCGGTGCGCCAGCGACGGACCCGCGACTCCCAGGGGCGCAGGAACGCCGCCTCGACCAGCAGCATCACGACGACGAAGGACAGCGCGTAGATCAGCACCATGCCCACGTCGAAGAGCTGGAAATACATGTGGATCTTGAAGCCGATCCCGTTCGAGCGGCCCAGGAACTCCACCACCAGCACGATCTTCCAGATCACCGCGATGCCGCCCCGGGCGGCGGCGGCGATGTAGGGGGCGAGCTGCGGCAGGACGACGTGGCGGAGCCGGGCGAGGCGCGGCATCCGGTAGACGCGCGCCATTGCGTCAAGCTCCGGGTCGAGCGAGCGCGCGCCCTCCCGCACGATGGTCACGACGTTCGGGATCTTGTTCAGCGTCACGGCGGTGATCGCCGCCGTCTCGTTGAGGCCGATCCAGAGGTAGCAGAGCACGACCAGCACGAGCGCGGGCAGGTTCAGGAACACCACGAGCCAGGGGTCGAGCCAGCGGTCGGCCTCCGGGTTCGTGCCCATCAGCGTGCCGATGGCGATGCCGATCGACATGGCCAGGACAAAGGCCCAGGCGACGCGGACCAGCGTCTTCCAGAGGTGGAAGGGCAGCTCGCCCGAGGCGATCTCGTGCCAGAGCGGCCCCAGCAGCTTCCACGGCCCGGGCAGGATGGTCGGGTCCGCCGTAAGGGCCGCCCCCACCACCCAGAGCCCGAGGATCGCCGCGAGGGAGACGAGCCGTGCCGCCGCGTCCCGCGTCATGTCACTTGGACAGGTCGAGGAAGAGGCTCTCGGGCACCGAGGTGGCCTTGCCCACCAGCTCCTCGCCGCCGAGCTGCGCCATCACCTGCAGCATCCGGTTCGCGGCCTCGGTGTCCACCGGCCCCTCGGCCGGGATTCCCGCGCGGAAGCCGGCCCTCAGCGCCTCGAACTCGGCGTCGTTGTCGGCGTTCATCATCGGCCGGATGCCGTCCCAGGCAGCGTCCTGCATCAGCAGGTCCTTCGCCTGCCGCGAGGCCTCGTAGAGACCCTGGACGAGGTCCGGGTGCGCCTCGGCGAACTCCCTCTTCATGTAGTAGGTGAGGAGCGGCGTGTTGGGGTCGAGGCCCAGCGCCGTGGCGGCGTCGGTCACGGACATGAGCTCTCGCATCCCGTTCGCCTCCATCTTGGCGAGGAAGTGCCAGAAGTTGATCGCCGCGTCCGTCCCGCCCTCCAGCGCCGTCTTGTAGATCAGGGGCGGCGCGCCGAAGACCTGCTCGGTCTCGGAGGCGAGGTCGAAGCCGTATTCCTGCTCGGTGTAGGCGCGCAGGATCAGCCAGGACTTGTCCAGCGGGCCGCCGGCGATGCCGATGCTGTGGCCCTTGAGGTCCTCGAGCGTCTGGTAGGGGCTGTCGGCCTTGACCACGATCCCGCCCACGGCGGTCGAATAGGGGAAGGCCACGTAGTCCTTGCCGCCGGCGTTCTGCTCCGCCACCCAGATCCAGTCGGCGACCGCCATGTCGGCGGCGTCCCCCTCGACGGCCACCCGGGTCGCCCCGTTGTCGGCGAGCTTCAGGAGCTCGAGGTGGAAGCCGTTCGCCTCGTCGAGGCCGTTGTCGATGATCGTCTGGAGCTCCCAGTTGAGGGTGCCGCTCTCGAGCGTCGCCGCGCGGATCGTCGGCAGGTCCTGCGCCGCCACGGCCTGCGCCGAGAGCGCGACGGCGAGGCCCGTCGCCAGGTTCCGTAGGATGGTCATGTCATTCTCCCCCTTGTCCTTCAGCCTTGCGGCAGGGCGCCCGGCGAGGATGCCACCGCCCGCCAGGTCCCGCCATTCGCCTTTCGGCCTACACCTTCACCTTCACTCTGGCGCGACCACGACCCCCCAGGGCTGCTGGCCGACCTGCACGGACCGGACCACCTCCTGCGCCTCCACGTCGATGATGGACACGTCGTTGGAGTTGCCGTTGGTCGTGACGAGGAACCTCTCGTCCGGCGTGAAGGCGAGCTGCCAGACCCGCTGGCCGACGAGGAGATAGTCCAGCACTTCCCATGTCGCGCCGTCGATGACCGCGACTCGGTTCGAGGGGCCCAGCGCCACGAAGACGCGGCTGCCGTCCCCGGTGATGCGGATGCCGACGGGCTGGATCAGCTCGGGTTGATGCCGGGGATCTCGAAGCTGATCCTGTGCAGGACCTCGCCGGTCGCCGGGTCGATCACGCTTACCGTGCCGCCGATCTCGGAGCTGACGTAGAGCAGCTTGCCGTCCGCCGTGAACTGCGCCACGCGCGGGCGCTGGTCCACCAGCGTGTTCTGCGTGATCTCGAAGGTCTCCGTGTCGATGAAATGCGCCATGTTCGTCGTCTCGGAGGTGTTCACGAGCGTCTTGCCGTCCGGCGAGATGCCCATTCCTTCCGGCTCCACGCCCACCGGGATCTCGCCCACGATCTGCCCCGTCTTCACGTCCGTGACGGTGACGAGGTTGTCGTCCTCGTTCGCGATGTAGAGCGGGTTGCCCGAGGGATGGAGCACGAAGAGCTCCGGGTCGGGGCCCGAGGGCAGCGTATGGGTCTCCTCGTAGGTGTTCGGGTCGAAGACGCGGATCATGTCGTCGTCCGAGGAGGCGACGTAGAGCTCCGAGCCATCGGGCGCGACGGTGATGCCGCGCGGGCGGTTCCCGGCGGGGAACTCGGCCAGCACCTCCCAGGTGTCGCTGTCGAGCACGGTCACGGTGTTGCCGCGTTCGTTGGAGACGAAGACCTTGTAGGCCTGGGCTGGGGCGGCCAGCCCCAGGAGCAGGACGGCGGCCGTCGCGTGTCGGATCATTCCGCTCCTCCCCCAAAGGCGGTGCATTTCGATTCGGGCCGGTCGAGCCCCAGCGTGTCGAGCGTCGAGACCGGGTGCAGGAATCCCTCCTGCGGCGAGACGCTGACGGTGATGCGCCCATCGGTCAGCAGGATCGGCTGGCGAAGCTGCCCGTTCCAGTCGCGGAAGGTGAGCGGCTGCCCCTTGAAGGCGCCGACCTCGAAGTCGGGGCCGAGCGCATAGTCCCGGATCGCCTGCGGGTCGGCCGAGCGGGTGCGCGTCACCGCCTCGCCCACCACGCGGAGGGCGAGCCAGGCCTGGTAGTCCTCCTCGCGCATGGGGCGATGGGCCAGGGCCTCGAAGCGGTTCTGCATCTGCGTGGCGCCCCAGCTCTCGTGCGCGGGGTGCCAGGTCACGGGGCGCAGGCCCGCCGAGCCGGTGACGGGCCGGGCGTCCCAGGTCTGGAACGGCAGGTAGGCCGCGAAGACGTCGCTCGCGTCGGCCGCGACGACGACGTCGTGCCGCCTCGCATCCTGGGTGAAGAGCGGGATCTGTTGCTGCACCTGCGCCTGACCCGTGTCCGTGACCCGCGCGCCGCCCCGGTCCTCGAACTCCCGCTCCTCCGCGATGGTGGCGCCGAACTTCTCGGCCGAGGCCTCGTAGGCCTGCGCCAGGGCGAGGTCCTCGGGATGCGAGCCGTGGATGAGGAACCACCTCTCCCAGCGCTTCCAGACCAGGAACTGCGCGAGGGCGTCCGTCAGCATCCGCTCGCTCGGCGCGACGTGGAGGACGTTGGCCCGACAGTCCTCGCCGCGCAGGGATTCGTCGGTGGCCTCGGCGTTGAGGATCAGCATTCCTTCCGGCGCGGAATCGGCAAAGGCCAGGACCTCGTCCCGATGCGCGAGCACGACCACGATGCCGTAGCCCTCCGTGACGAGCTGGTCGAAGGCGGCCTGCGCCTCCTCCGGCGCGACGGCGACATCGTGGACCGCGTAGGTGTCGCCCAGGAATCCGCCGGTCGTCGCATTGTCCTCGGTGGCGAGCTCCGCCCCCGCGAAGCCCAGGTCCTCGGGCGGCAGGTCGAGGCGCGAGATCGGCAGCAGCCCCGGATAGTCCACCCGCAGCACGGCGGCGCGGACCTCGGCGGAGGAGGCAGGCTGCGCGGCGGCAAGGCCGAGGGCGCAGAGCGCGGCGACCCGCCTCAGCACCGGCGCACCCCGCTGGCCCGCGCCGGAGCGCGGCCTATGTCCGATCCAGCTTCCAACGGGTATCGCAATGATGAAGTCCCTTTCCTTCGCGGCCGCCTTGATCTTGGCCCTTCCCGGGGCGGCCCCGGCCCTGGAGGCGCTGAAGCCCGGCGCCAAGGTCGCGTTCTTCGGCATCCACTTCATCGACACCTCGACCGAGGGCGCGATCAACGGCGTCCGAGCCGACGAGACGGCGCGGCTCGCCCTCCTGGAGGAGGAGGTCCGCGACCGGTTCCTTGCCGAGGGGTTCGACCTCGTGGACACCACGCCGGTCGCCGAGGAGCTCGGGCGCACCCAGAACCCGGCGCATTGCAACGATTGCGAGGTCCGCATGGCCGAGAGGCTCGGCGCCGACTATTCGCTCGTGGGCGAGGTCCAGAAGGTCTCGAACCTGATCCTGTCGATGAACCTCGCGCTGCGCGAGGCGGACACGGGAGACCTCGTGCGGATGCTGGCCGTCGACATCCGGGGGAACACCGACGAGTCCTGGCTGCGCGGCGGGCAATACATCCTCGACAACCACGTCTTCGCCGAGGAGTGACCGGACCAGACGGGGCGCCCTCACGGCCGCACCAGCGGCTCGGCCCGCTCGGTCGGGAAGCCCGCCCCCGCCCAGCCGTCCGCGCCGCCAGGGAACCAGAGGACGTTCCGGTAGCCCATGGCCAGGGCGCGCTTGGCGGCGTTCCAGGACATCCAGCAGTCCTGCTTGCAGTAGAACAGGACCGGACGGGAGGGATCGCCCCCGGTGACCTGCCGCAGCCCGTCACCGAAATACCTCTCCTCCTCGGTCGAAAGCGCCTCGTAGCCGACGTTCGGCAGCCATGTCGCGCCGGGGATGCCGTCATGGGCACGCTCGTGCCAGATCGTGCCCTCGGGCAGGTTCCCGGGCTTGGGCTCGCGCGGGAGGACGTCCACGAAGGCCACATCGCCCGCCTCCCAGAGCCGATGCGCCTCCTCCGCGTCCACCGTGGTGGCGCCCGCGAGGCCCCCGGGCACCGGCGCCGCGTAGGGCGCGCCGCGATAGCCTTCGGGCTCCGGGACGGTCTCGGCCATTGCGGCCACCGGGAGCAGGACGGCGAGGAGGAGCGCGGCGCGCAGCACGGACCCTAACCCTCCGGCTTCAGTTCGGTGCCCATGTCGTTCAGCAACGGCACCCCGGCATCGCGCAGGATCGCGTCGATCTCGTCCTGATGGCGCCGGATGAGGGAGTTGAGCTGCCGCTTCCAGGCGTCCTCGCCCTGCCGCACGCCCATGGTGATCCGGTAGGACAGGCGCGGCTGCGCGGCCTCGTGGAGCAGCGGGACAGCCGTCAGGTCGGGGTGGCGCTGCTTGACCATGGGTCCGGCGATCGGTCCCCACATCAGCGCCACGTCGATCGCGCCGGATTCGAGGTCGGCGATCATCATGTCGGGCGGAGAGTCGTATCGCCGGTCGGCGAAGAGCTCGTAGGACTTGATGTTGCCGAGAAGGCCGAGCCGCGCAAGGTGCGTCGCGGGCGGGCTCCCCGCGACGAGGCCGATCCGCGCGTCCTTGAGCCGGGGATCGGACAATTCGGCGACGTCGGCGAAGGGGCCGTCCGCCTTGGTGACCAGGACATGGGTCGAGGTCATGTAGTGGTTGGTGTTGAGCACCGTCTCGGCGTCCTGGGCATAGCCGATGACCACGTCGCAGCGCGCCGCGTTGAGCGTGTTGCGGATGAACCCGGTGGACATCGGGTACCAGACATACTCGACGCGCCGGTCGAGCTCTCGCGCGAGAAGCTCGGCGATCCTGTTCTCGTATCCCGACCCGTCCTCCGAAGAGGCGGGCCAGGCGGCCGGATCGGAGCAGACGCGGAACGCCGTCGTCGAGACGAGGTCGGCGGTCTGCGCGCCCGCCGCGCCGGCCAGGACCAGGCAGAGCAGGGCCGCGAGCGCCCGCTCAGGTGCCCATGCAGGCATTCTCGTCCTCGCGGATCACGTCGGTCTTGTCGTCGTGCTTGGCGGGGCGCCCGCGCGGGATCGCGTCGGTGCCACGGGCCCGGAGATAGACGTAGATGTCGTCCAGGTAGCACATGACGTTCGCGTTGTCGCCGAAGGCGGGCATGACGTTCTCGTGGCCGCCGCCGACGTTCTGGCGCCCGCCCGCGACGATGCCGACGAAGTCGTAGTAGTCGAGCCGCATCACGGAGTTCTTCAGGGCGGGCGCGTAGCTCGACCCTTCGCCGTCCGGCCCGTGGCAGACGTGGCATTCCGAGTGGTAGCGGCGGTAGCCCGAATAGGTGCGCCAGTCGACGGTCCCGTCCTCGGCGATGTGGAAGGTGGGAATGTCCTCGGCGTTGAAGTAGCGGCCGTCCTCCTCGCGGGCCACGGCGGTGTCCGGGGCCGCGGCCGTGTCCGCCTGCTGCGACCAGCCGACCGAGGCCGTGAGCATGAGGATGGCGAGCACGGCGCCCGGCGAGCCTGGTTTGCGCATGTTCATGAGCTCCTGCTGTCGTGAAGGCCGGCGGGGGACGCCCCCGCCGGCGTGATTTGCATGGTCCGATCAGTCCGGCAGCGCGAAGACGGTGAGCTGCCCGCCCAGGGCCGTGAAGTCCCGCAGGCCGGCATAGCCGCCCACGGCGCCCAGGCCCTCGGTCGGGTTGGTCAGGCCCGCCGCGAGGCCGATCCCGGCCCATCCGCCGATCCCCGAGAGGACGGCCACGTACTGCTTGCCGTCATGCTCGTAGGTGTTGATGTTGCCGATGATCCCCGAGGGGGTCTTGAAGCGGTAGAGCTCCTCGCCCGTGGTGGCGTCCACCGCCTTCAGGTAGCCTTCCAGCGTCCCGTAGAAGACGATGTCCCCCGCCGTGGCGAGCGCGCCCGACCAGACCGAGAACTGCTCGGGCAGCGACCATTTGATCTCGCCCGTGGTGGCGTCCCAGGCGATGAAGTTGCCCATGCCGCCGTGGCTGTTCGGCGCCGGATACATCGAGAGCGTCGCCCCGACGAAGGGCTGGCCTGCGGTGTAGCTGACGCGGAACGGCTCGTAGTCCATGCAGACGTGGTTCGTCGGCACGTAGAACAGCCCCGTCTCCGGCGAGAAGGCCGCCGGCTGCTGGTCCTTGGAGCCGAGCGCGGCCGGGCAGATCTGGGTGACGTTGGTGTCCTCGCCCCCCTGCGCGGTCGAGTAGTCGGCGACCACCTGCGGCCGGCCGAACTGGTCCGAGTTCGGGTCCATCACGACCTCGGTCGCCCAGTTGACGGCCGGATCGTACTTCTTGGCGACGAGGAGCTCGCCCGTCTCGCGGTCCAGCGTGTAGGCGAAGCCGTTCCGGTCGAAGTTGACGAGGAGGTGGCGCATCTGGCCGTCGATCTCCTGATCGACCAGGATGTTCTCGTTCACGCCGTCGTAGTCCCACTCGTCATGGGGCGTCTTCTGGTAGAACCACCGGGCCATGCCGTCGTCCGGGTCGCGGGCCATGATGGTCATGGACCACTTGTTGTCGCCCGGACGCTGCGACGGGTTCCAAGTCCCTGGGTTCCCGGTGCCGTAGTAAATCAGGTCGAGCTCGGGGTCGTAGCTGTACCAGCCCCAGGTCGTGCCGCCGCCGATCTGCCACTGGTCGCCTTCCCAGCTATCGATCGACGAGTTCTCGCCGATGGGCTTGCCCAGGACCGTCGTGTTCTGGGGATCGACGAGCATGTCCTCGTCCGGGCCTGTCGAATACGCGAGCCACCGCAGCTCGCCCGTGGCCTGGTCGTAGGCGGACAGACGGCCGCGCACGCCGTATTCGCCGCCCGAGACGCCGACGAGCACCATGTCCTTGACCGGGAGCACCGTCGCGGTGTTGGTCTCGCCCTTGGAGGGATCGCCGGTCTTGACGCTCCACTTCACCTCGCCCGTCATCGCGTCGAGCGCCACGAGCGTGGTGTCGGCCTGGTGCAGGAAGATGGTGTTGTTGTCGTAGGCCACGCCACGGTTGACCGTGTCGCAGCACATGACCGCGATCACGTTCGGGTCCTGCTGGGGATCGTAGCGCCAGACGATGCGCCCGTCGTTGTTGAGGTCGAGCGCGTAGACGGTGTTCGGGAACGGCGTCGTGAGATACATCATGTCGCCGATCACGAGCGGGCCGCCCTCATGGCCGCGCAGCACCCCCGTGGAGAAGGTCCAGGCCACCTGCAGGTCGCCCACGTTGTCCTTGTTGATCTCCTCGAGCTCGGAATAGCGCGTGTTCGCGTAGTCGCCGGCCTGCAGAACCCACTGCTTGGGGTCGCCCATCATGGTCTGCAGGTCGCTCTGGCCCGCTTGGCCGGCGTCGGCCGTCTGGGTTGCCTCATCGGTCCCGGTGGCGGGTTCGGTTTGCGCCGTCTGGTCCGCCGGGGCCGTCTGGTCCGTCGTAGCCGCCTGATCGGTCTGGTCCGTCTGGGCCTCCTGGGCGAATGCCTGGGCCGCTCCGACTGCGAGGACCGCAGCGGACATCATAAGTGATCTTCTCACCTTTTTCCTCCCTGGGTGGGACTTGGTCGTCCGTTCACTCATCTGGACGGGCGGAGCCTCCACCTCCGCTGGCTGCCACCTGGCGCGGGCTCAGGACATGTCCCGCAGGTGCCGTCCCGAAGATCGTCCTGGCTTACTCCTTCCTGTGGCCCCGGACCCCGATGGTCGCGGGCACCCGGGTCATGGCGCCGCGCGTCCTTTCCCGGATTCGATCTCGCATGGCCCCTCCCGGGCGAGGATCCCTGGAGCGGCGGACACCTCTCGACCTGCCCCGAGCCTCGTCCGCGATGACGGAAGCGGGCGCGTCCGGCACCGCTCCGAAGGGCGCGACGAGGATCGTATCGGCGAAGTTAGTGCTGCCACTCCTGTGCATCTCTACGACCTTGGTATTAGTCCTCTCCCGTCCGGCCCTTCTCAATACACGACGACGCTTCGGACGCTTTCGCCTTTGTGCATGAGGTCGAAGCCCTGGTTGATCTGGTCGAGGCTGAGGGTGTGGGTGATCATCGGGTCGATCTGGATCTTGCCGTCCATGTACCAGTCGACGATCTTGGGCACGTCGGTGCGCCCGCGCGCGCCGCCGAAGGCGGTGCCCTTCCACACCCGCCCGGTGACGAGCTGGAAGGGGCGCGTGCTGATCTCCGCCCCCGCCGCCGCCACCCCGATCACCACCGACACGCCCCAGCCGCGGTGGGCGCATTCCAGCGCCTGGCGCATCACCTTGACGTTGCCGGTGCAGTCGAAGGTGTAGTCCGCCCCGCCGATCGTGTCGCCCCGCCGCTTGGTCAGGTTGACGAGGTGTGCCACCATCTGGTCCGGCGGCACCTCGGAGGCGTTCACGAAGTGGGTCATGCCGAAGCGCGGCCCCAGGCCTCGCGCTCGGGGTTGAGGTCGACGCCGATGATCATGTCGGCCCCGGCGAGCCTGAGCCCCTGGATGACGTTGAGGCCGATGCCGCCCAGCCCGAACACGACGCTCGTGGCGCCCACCTCCACCTGCGCGGTGTTGATCACCGCCCCCACCCCGGTCGTCACCCCGCAGCCGATGTAGCAGATCTTGTCGAAGGGCGCGTCCTCGCGCACCTTGGCCACCGCGATCTCGGGGAGCACCGTGTGGTTCGCAAACGTCGAGCAGCCCATGTAGTGCAGGATCGGCGTGCCATCGAGCATCGAGAAGCGCGAGGTCCCGTCCGGCATCAGCCCCTGCCCCTGCGTGGCGCGAATGGCCGTGCACAGGTTGGTCTTGCGGCTCAGGCACGAGGGGCACTGCCGGCACTCCGGCGTGTAGAGCGGGATCACGTGGTCGCCGGGCTTCACGCTCGTCACCCCGGGGCCGACCTCCAGCACCACCCCCGCCCCCTCGTGGCCCAGGATCGCCGGAAACAGCCCCTCCGGGTCCGCCCCCGACAGCGTGAACTCGTCGGTGTGGCAGATCCCCGTCGCCCGGACCTCCACCAGAACCTCCCCGGCCCGCGGACCCTCCAGGTTCACGTCCATGATCTCCAGCGGAGCCCCAGCCCGAAGAGCCACGGCAGCACGCGTGCGCATGAGGATGTCCTCCCTGTTCCTTCGGGAAGAGCTTCAACACTCCCGTGAGGAGAATTCAACTCCGCCGCTTGGCCACCGCGCGAGCCGTGATAGGATCGCGACCATGACCCAACTCCGCCTTGCCCTCCCGCTCCTCGCCTTGGCTGCGCTTCCAGGCTGCGTCATTCCCATCCCGGTGCCCAACGGCACCCCGGGCGCGATCGTGGTCGACCCGGGCGATTCCTGCGGCGCCCGCGGCCTCCGGCAGTTCGTGGGGCAGGACCGGAGCGTGGTCGAGGGCACGACGATCCAGGGCCCCGGCCCGGTCCGCATCCTCGCGCCCGGCGACATGATCGCCGACGACCAGGACCCGACCCGCGCCAACATCCGCCTGGATTCGGCGGGCAAGGTCGCGGCGGTGGACTGCGGCTGAGCCTCTTGCCCCGCTTCCCTTGATTCGGAGCCGCGCGGAGCCAGACTCTGGCGCGACCCCGAACGGATGAGCCTGCCATGACCCTGTCCCTTCGCGCCTTCCCTGTCCTGGCCGCGCTGGCCCTCGCGGGCTGCGAGGCCCCGGGCGGCGGGACGACGCCACCGGCCGAGGCGCCGCCCGCCCTGGGCGGCGACATGCCGCCACCGGTGCTGCCGAGCCCGGCCGACGACACCTGCGGCGCCTCCCGCCTCACCAGTTACATCGGCCAGGACGCCTCGGTGCTCGACGCGGCGCGCTTCGCGAACCCGATCCGGGTGATCCGGCCGGGCGACGCGGTGACGATGGACTTCAACGCGCAGCGGCTGAACTTCGAGCTGGACGAGCTGGGCGAGGTCGAGCGCATCCGCTGCGGCTGATCCCTCACCAGAGGTTGCGGCCGTCGATCTCCCTTACCGGGATGGCGGCCAGGTCCACACCGTCGAAGAGGCGGGCGTTGATCGACCAGCGCTTCTCCTCGGGCAGGGTGCCGCTGCCGATATGCGCCTCGGTGAAGGCGGGTGAGATGCCGTGGGTCGTGCAGCCGCAGCGACCGCAGAAATGGTGGTCGTTGATCCCGGTCGCGGTATAGCTGCGGTCCTCGGCGTCCGCGCGGACCCGGACCTCGCCGGGCTCGTAGTAGGCCCAGAGCCCGCCCACCTTGCTGCAATAGGTGCAGGTGCAGGCGGTGACGGCCTCGGGCAGGCGATCCACCTCGAGGCGGGTGGCGCCGCAGTGGCAGGTGGCGGTGAAGGGCAAGGCGGTCTCCTCTCGAGATGGGATGCGGGAATCCTCGCACGGGGATGGTGACGGTTTGCGTCAGCATCTCACGGGGCTGCGACCCGCGCCTTGATTTGAGGGCCGGACGGCCCCAGACTCTCTCCCATGTCCATCCTGCCGCCGATCCCCTTTCCGGGGCCCGCCCCCACCGTCGGCCCCACCCAGGTCGCCTTCCACCGCACCGAGTTGAGCGCCATCCTCGCCCTCTACGGGCAAATGGTCGCCGCTGGCGAATGGCGCGACTACGGCATCTCGCACCTGAGGGACGTGGCCGTGTTCGCGGTCTTCCGCAGGACGGCCGAGACGCCGCTCTACCGGATCGAGAAGCGGCCCGCGCTCCGCAGCAGGCAGGGGCAATATGCGGTGATCGGGGCCGAGGGGCAGGTGCTCCGGCGCGGCCACGACCTCGGACAGGTGCTGAGGGTCATCGCGCCCAAGCCGAAGCTGGTGGAGTAGCCCTCAGGGCCGCCGGCGAGCCACGACCTCGCCGTCGCCCTGCGCCCTGATTCGCAGGATCGCCTTGTCCAGGTCCTCGTAGGCCACGGCCATGTGGTGGGCGTTGGCGTGGATCAGCGTCCCCTCGTCCACGGCCATGGCGACGTGACCCTTCCAGAAGAGGAGGTCGCCGCGCCGGAGGAGCTCGCCCTCGGGGATGGCGGCGCCCAGGGCCTGCTGGAGGTCGCTGTCGCCGGGGCAGGCGATCCCGCAGGCGAGGAGCGCCGCCTGCACGAGGCCGGAGCAGTCGATCCCCAGGACCGAGTTGCCACCCCAGAGGTAGGGCACGCCGAAATGGAGCTGCGCCACGGCGGCCGGGTCGGTGAAGGGACGGTCGAGGGGGCGGAGGTGAGGCTTGGGGATGTAGCCCTCGGGCGTTTCCCAGAATTTCCGGCCCTCGGCCTCGACCGTGACCAGAGCGCCGAAGGAGAGGTGCCGGAGGTCGGGGCTCTTCATGTCGTCGTCGCGGTAGAGATGGGTGGCGGGGACGGCCACCCGGTGCGTCGGCGCGCGGGCCGGGCCGAGCGAGACCGCCGTGACGTAGCCGACGTAGCCGTCGCGCCCCGCCTCGACGAAGGCGAAGCCGTCGCGGGTCTCGTAGACCGTGACCGCCTCGCCCCAGAGGAGCTGGCGGTCGCGCATCCCCCCCGGCGAGCCGTCGAGGTCGGCCACGGGGACGGCGACGCGGCGGGGCTCGCCCGCGACGAAGCGGGCGGCCTCGACCTGGCCGCGCAGGCGTTCGGCGGCGACGCGGCCGTTGGCGGGGGTGAGGCGCGAGTCGGTCACAGGCCGAGCGCCTCGGGCAGGGCGGCGAGGAGGGCCCGGGCGCCCATCATGAGGCCGCCCTTGGAACGGCCGGGGGCATTCGACTGCGACCAGGCGAAGATGTCGAAGTGGCAGTAGCGCGGGGGCGCGAAGCGGCGCAGGAACAAGGCTGCCGTGATCGCGCCGGCCATGCCGCCTGAGGGGGCGTTGTCGAGGTCGGCGATGCCGGGCTCGATCATCGACTCGTAGGCCTCGTGGAAGGGGAGGCGCCAGACGGGGTCGGCCCAGTCCTTGCCACCGCGCGCGAGGGCGGTCGCGAGGTCCTCGTCGTCGGTGAAGAAGGGGGCGAGGTCCGGGCCCACGGCGACGCGGGCGGCCCCCGTGAGGGTCGCGAAGGTGACGGTGAGGCCGGGCTCGCCCTCGGCTGCCAGCGCCAGGGCGTCGGCGAGGACGAGTCGGCCTTCGGCGTCGGTGTTGTTGACCTCGACCGTCAGGCCCTTGCGCGAGCGGAGGATGTCGCCGGGGCGGAAGGCGTCGGAGCCGATGGCGTTCTCGACCGCCGGGATCAGGACGCGCAGGCGCAGCGGCAGGCCTAGGCCCATTATGGCCTTGGCGAGGCCCAGGACCGTCGCCGCGCCGCCCATGTCCTTCTTCATGGTGAGCATTGAGGCCGAGGGCTTGATGTCGAGGCCGCCGGTGTCGAAGCAGACGCCCTTGCCGATGAGCGTGAGCTGCGGGCCGTCGCCGCCCCAGATCAGGTCGATCAGGCGCGGCGCCCGATGGGGCGCGGCGGCGCGGCCGACCGTGTGGATCAGCGGGAAGTTCTCCGCGAGGAGGTCGTCGCCCACGGTGACGCGGATCGTGGCGCCGGCCTCCTCGGCCACTTGGCGGGCGGCGGCCTCGAGCTCGGCGGGACCCATGTCGTTCGAGGGGGTGTTGATGAGGTCGCGGGTCAGCCACTCGGCGGCGGCCAGCGTCTCCAGCCGCGCGGCGTCGACCCCCTCGGGGGCGACGAGGCGGGCCTTGGGCGGGGTCTGGTCCTTGTAGCGGGCGAAGCGGTAGCCTTCGAGGAGCCAGCCGAGGGCGCCTTCGCGGAGCTCGCGCTCGGGGAGGTTGCCGTCGAGGCGGTAGGCGCCCTCGGGGAGCTTCGCGACCGCCTTGGCGAGGGCGAAGCGCTCGCGCCCGCGCCTCTCGGGCTTGCCCCGGCCGACGAGCGCGTGGGCAAGGCCACCCTCCCCCGGCAGCAGCGCGACCTCGCCCGAGCCCGCCTTGAAGCCCAGGGTGCGCGCCCAGGCGGCCTGCTCAGGCGGCAGCGCGTCCAGGGCGGCGTCGAGCCCCTCGGGCTCCACGGCGAGGAGGGGGATGGCGTCGGGCGCGTCGGGGGCGAAGCTGGGGGCGGTCATGGGGCCTCGGGTATGGCGGTCGGGCGCAGACCCTAGCCCCGCGCGCCGCCGCCGCAAGCCCACGTTGCGTCCCGGCCGCGATTCGGCCCATATGGCGCCGCTGCTGACGCGAGGACACCGATGCCGATCCGCCCCCTGCCCGAATACCTCGTCCGCCGCTATCATGGTTGGAGGGCCACCACCTACAACGAGAACCGCGCCTGGTACCGCCACCTCGCCGACGAGGGGCAGCACCCGCGCGCCATGGTGATCTCGTGCTGCGACAGCCGGGTGCACGTCACCTCGATCTTCGGGGCGGATTCGGGCGAGTTCTTCATCCACCGCAACATCGCCAACCTCGTCCCCTCGTTCCAGCCGGACGCCGGGCACCACGGGACCTCGGCGGCGGTGGAATACGCGGTCCGCAGCCTCCGGGTCGCGCACCTGATCGTGCTCGGCCATTCGCAGTGCGGGGGGGTGAAGGGCTGCTACGACATGTGCGAGGGCCACGCGCCCGAGCTCGACGAGTCGACCAGCTTCATCGGGCGCTGGATGGACATCCTGCGGCCCGGCTACGAGACGCTGCCGCCGGGCGACGACGCGGAGCGGATCGAGGCGCTGGAGAAGGCGGCGGTGATGGTGTCGCTGAAGAACCTGATGACCTTCCCCTTCGTGCGCCAGGCCGTCGAGGACGGGCGGCTGACGCTGCACGGGCTCTGGCACCACATCCGCGAGGGGACGCTGGAGGGGTGGGACCCGGAGCGGGGGAGCTTCGTGACGCTGTGAGCGAGGGGGGCTTGCCATAGGGCCGGAGCCGGGGGGCTTCGGACCGGGAGGCGGGGTCCCCAAATGAAATCTAATCCCGCGGGGCCTCCGGGTTGCGTGGGCCCGGTGCCAAGGGGCTTGCCACGCCTGTCCGGACCGCCTCTTCGGCGGGCTTGAGTCTATGGAAGGGCCGGGGAGGATCTCCCGTCCTGGTATGTGGGCGGCTCAACGGGGCGCGCCGAAGGGGTGCCTGCTCATGGTCTCCGTGGCCCGGGGCTGGGCCGGGCTCTCTGATGGGTCTGCGAATCAGTATGCCGGAGCGGGGTTAACGAGTGGTGAACGGGGCGTTCGGTGGGGGTGGGGGGGACGCAACACCCCGGGAGCAAGGGGTTGATCCGTCTGCAAAACCACTCCGGCCGGGGTGTTGCGTGGCCCGGCAGGGTGCGCTCCACCGCACCAAGCGGCGGTGATTCGGGCGGGGGACGAGGAGGGTGCGCTGGAAGCGCACCCTACGGGGGACCGGTCGGCGTCGTGCGGGGCTCGGGCGTCGCGTGGCGGGGTGAGCCCCGCCCTACGGGAATCGGCGCTAGGTCGCCTGCGGTCGGACCAGGGCGCAGCGATGGTTGCGGTCCTGTCCCGCTTCCTGCCCCTCGCAGGGGCTCGGGGCCTTCGTCGTTCGAAGCAGCCCCCCGGGCGGTTTCGTCCCCGCCCGGATGGGCGGGGACCACTCCTCAGCCCTTCTTCAGCACCCGCTGGCCGAGCACCTCGGCGATCTGCACCGCGTTGAGGGCGGCGCCCTTCCTCAGGTTGTCCGAGACGATCCACATGTTCAGGCCGTTCTCGATGGTCCCGTCCTGGCGGATGCGGCTGATGTAGGTGGCGTATTCGCCCACGCACTCGATGGGCGTGACGTAGCCGCCGGGCTCGCGCTTATCCACGACGAGGCAGCCGGGGGCCTCGCGCAGGATATCGCGCGCCTCCTCCTCGTCGAGGAAGTCCTCGAACTCGACGTTCACCGCCTCGCTGTGGCCGACGAAGACCGGGACGCGGACGCAGGTGGCCGTGACCTTGATCGAGGGGTCGAGGATCTTCTTGGTCTCGACCGTCATCTTCCACTCTTCGCGCGTCTGGCCGTCCTCCATGAAGGAGTCGATGTGGGGGATGACGTTGAAGGCGATCTGGCGCGGGTAGACCGAGGGCTCGACCTCCTGGCCGGGGACGTAGACGCCCTTGGTCTGGTTCCAGAGCTCGTCGATGGCCTCCTTGCCGGTGCCGGAGACGGACTGGTAGGTCGATACGACGACGCGCTTGATCTTGGCGCGGTCGTGGAGCGGCTTGAGCGCCACCACCATCTGCGCCGTGGAGCAGTTGGGGTTGGCGATGATGTTCTTGCGGCCGTAGCCCATCACCGCGTCGGCGTTGACCTCGGGCACCACCAGCGGGACCTCGGGGTCGTAGCGGTAGAGCGAGGAGTTGTCGATCACGATGCAGCCGGACGCGGCCGCCTTGGGGGCGTACTGCTTCGTGGCGTCCGAGCCGATGGCGAAGAGGGCGATGTCCCAGCCGGTGAAGTCGAACTGGTCGAGGTCCTGGGTCTTGAGGGTTCGGTCGCCGAAGCTCACCTCGGTCCCCAGCGATTTCCGGCTGGCGAGAGCGGCGATCTCGTCCACCGGGAATTCCCGCTCGGCCAGGATGTTGAGCATCTCGCGCCCCACGTTGCCCGTGGCGCCGACGACGACGACCTTGTAGCCCATCTTTGGTCCCCTTTCGAATCGGACGCCTCTTAAGGCAGGGCGCGGGAAGGCGAAAGGGTCAGTCCGCGCGGTCGCGGGCGAGGAGGTAGGCGAGGAGACCCAGCGCCACGACGGCGGCGAAGAAGAGGAAGAGCGCGCGGTAGGCCTGCGTGGGGTCGGCGAAGGCGCCATGGATGGGACGGGAGGCGAACTGCATGAGGCCCGCGCCGCCGATGCCGAACATGTTGACGAGGGTGACGCCCCGGCCCGTCAGGTGCGGGGGGACGAAGGCGCGGGCATGCGCCATGATGAGCGGGAAGGCCGAGCCGCAGAAGCCCGCGACCGCGAGGAGGAGCGTCGCCCGGCCGAGGCTCGCCCCCGGGTTCGCGGCCAGCAGGAGGAGCGCCGCGAGGACCACGGCGTTGCCGGCCCAGACCACCCACTTGCGCGTCCCGAAAAGGCGGTCCGCCGGGCCGTAGGCGAAGTTGCCCGCCACCATGGCGAGGCCCATGGCGAGCGTCACCCAGCCGATCACGCCCGCGTCCGCGCCATGGAGGTCGCGGGCGAAGGGGCCTGCCCAGAGGCCTCGGAGCGAGGCGGCGGGGCCGTAGCCCGCGAACATCATCAAGAGGATCGGCCAGAGCGCCCGCATCCGCAGGAGGTCGAGGACCGAGCCGCGCGTGGGGCCGTCGGGGCCGCGCGGCGGGTCGGTGACGGCGAGCCAGAGGAGGGCGGCGACGAGGAGGGTGACCGCCGCGAGGCCGCCGAGGGCCGCGCGCCAGCCCACGGCACCCACCAGCGCGGCGAGGGGCGCGGCGGAGAGGACGTTGCCGAGGCTCCCGAGGCCGAGGGTCATGCCCGCCAGCGTGGCGAAGATCGCGGGCGGGTAGACCCGGGCGAAGATGACGTAGGCGGCCATCAGGACCGGCGAGCAGCCCGCCCCGATCAGCGCCATGGCGAGCATGACCTGGCCGGGCGTCTGGGCCAGCGCGAAGAGCAGGGCCCCACCCCCGCCCGCGAGCCCCAGGACCGAGGCCACCGTGCGGCGCGGTCCCATGCGGTCGAGCGCGGCGCCCACGGGAATCTGCATGGCGGCGAAGGCCAGGAACCAGAGCCCGGAGGCCCAGGCGAGGTCGCCCGCCGTGGCGCCGAGGTCGCGGCCGAGGTCCGGCGTCAGGACCGCCAGGAAGGCGCGGTAGAACTGCGAGAGGACATAGGCCCCGGCGAGGCAGGCGATCCCGACCTTCATGACCTCCGCCGGTCCCCTTTCCTCCGCGTCGGCGGCCAAGGTGGAGCGCCGGGACAGGAAGGGCAAGGCGTCGAGGCGGGGCCGCTGGTCGCAGCCCCGCCATTCACCTCTCAACGACCGGGCTGGGCGCTCGGCGGAGTTCCCGCCCGGCGTCACTCGGAAACCGGCACTCGTTACGCAGGCTCAACGCCCCTCCCGAGGCGGGGTTGCGGGCCCCGGACCTTGGTCCGATCAGAGCGCCCGGCTGTGGCGGCCCTCGGGCATGGCGTAGGCGTCGAGCGCCAGCGCGGCGAGGCGCGCGATCAGGCGCGGGGAGCGGACCAGGGCGATGACCTCCCCGTCGGTGGCGGTCCAGCCGGCGAAGCGGCGGCGCAGCGGCGCGGTCAGGCGCAGGAGGTCGTCGACCGGGACGCCGTGCGCCGCAGCGATCTCGGGCAGGTCGAGCTCGAAGCGGCACATCAGCCGCTCGATCATGTCGGCGCGCAGCATGTCGTCGGCGCTCATGGCGTGGCCGCGCTCGGTGGCCAGGCGGCCCCTCTTGATCGCCTGCGCGTAGGAGGAGGAGGTCGAGGCGTTCTGCGTGTAGCCCTGCGGATAGCGCGAGATGGCCGAGGCGCCCAGGCCGATGAGCACCTGCGAGCCGTCCTCGGTGTAGCCCTGGAAGTTGCGGCGCATCCGCCCCTCGCGCGAGGCGACCTCCAGCGGGTCCCCCTCGCGGGCGAAGTGGTCGATGCCGACCTCCTTGTAGCCGTCCCAGACCAGCATCCGCGCGGCGGCCTCGAAGAGGTCGAGCCGCTCCTCGGAGTCGGGGAGGGCGGTCGCGTCGATCAGGACCTGCCGCTTGGCCATCCAGGGGACGTGCGCGTAGCCGTAGAGCGCGAGGCGGTCGGGCGAGAGCGAGAGCAGCTTCTGGACCGAGGCCGCCATGCGCCCGCGCGTCTGGTGCGGCAGGCCGTAGAGCATGTCCATGCTGAGGCTGCGGACGCCCTGGTCGCGGATCATGTCCACCACGTCGCGGGTGAGCTCGTAGGGCTGGGCGCGGCCGATGGCGTCCTGCACCACGGGATCGAAGTCCTGCACGCCGACCGAGGCGCGGGTGAGCCCCGCCGCGCCGAGACGCGCAGGCGGGCTTCGTCCACCTCGGTCGGGTCGATCTCGACGGAGAAGCTCAGGTCCTTCGCCGGGGGGCGGAAGGCGTTGAGGGCGTCGCAGAGCTCGGCGAGCATCCCGGCGGGCAGGATCGTGGGGGTGCCGCCGCCCAGGTGGATCGCCGCGACCTCCACGTCGGGGCGCAGGTGGCGGCCCACCAGCGCGAGCTCGGCCCTGATCTGCGCGAGGTAGGGGATCAGCGGGCGGTCGGTCTGCGTGCCCTGCGTGCGGCAGGCGCAGAACCAGCAGAGCCGCCGGCAGTAGGGGATGTGGACGTAGAGCGAGATGCGGGCGCCCGCCGGGACCGCCTCGATCCAGCCCGTCGTCTCGGCGGGCCCGACGGTTGCGCCGAAATGATTGGCGGGCGGGTAGCTGGTGTAGCGCGGGGCGCGTGCGTCAAAGAGACCCAGGGCCCTCAGTTGGTCATGCAAGGGCATTGCAAACCCTGTCGGAAATAGCGTTATGAGGGCCCTGGCCGGCCCTGATCCCTTGATCCCCGGCCTGTCCTGCCGCACGATCACATGCGAGGCGCCCATGCCGTTCGACCAGAGGCTGTCCCGAACCGTGACCTCTTCCGCCCCGGTCCCGAAGCTCAAGAACGTCGAGGTGGAGTGCGCGGGCTGCCCCATCCGGCACCGCGCCGTCTGCGCCCGTTGCGACGCGGAGGATCTCCAGCGGCTCGAGGAGATCAAGTATTACCGCACCTACGAGGCCGGGCAGGCCATTGCCTGGGCCGGTGACGAGATGGGCTTCGTGGGCTCGGTCGTGCGGGGCGTGGCGACGATCAGCCAGACCATGGCGGACGGCCGCAAGCAGATGGTGGGCCTCCTGCTGCCCTCGGACTTCATCGGCCGCCCGGGCCGCTCCTCCACGCCCTACGACGTGACGGCGGTCAGCGAGGTCACGCTCTGCTGCTTCCGCCGCAAGCCCTTCGAGCAGCTCCTGGTGAGCACCCCCGCCGTGGCGGAGCGGCTCCTCGACATGGCGCTCGACGAGCTGGATGCGGCGCGGGAGTGGATGCTGATCCTGGGCCGCAAGACGGCGCGGGAGAAGATCGCCTCCCTCCTCACCATCGTGGCGCGGCGCGAGGCGACGGTGGGGCTCCCGGCGATCAAGGGCCCGATCGTGATCGACCTGCCGCTGACGCGCGAGGCGATGGCGGACTACCTGGGGCTCACGCTCGAGACGGTCAGCCGCCAGATCAGCGCCCTCAAGAACGAGGGCGTGATTGAGCTGGACGGCAAGCGCCGCATCGCCGTGCCGGACATCCGCCTCCTGATGGCGGAGACGGGCGACGACATGGACGGCGGCCTGATCGCCTGACAGCGGCATCCCCTCTCCCATCCCTCAGTGGGCCATCAGGAGGGGCAGCGGCACGGCGGCCAGCATGGCGCGGGTCGTGCCGCCCAGGAGCGCCTCGCGCAGGCGGGAATGGCCGAAGGCGCCCATGACCAGGGCCTCGGCCCCCCTCTCCTGACAGAAGCGGGCCAGCACGTCGGCCACGCGCGGCTCGGTCCGGGCGAGGACGGCGATCTCGGCCTGGACGCCGTGGCGGGCGAGCCAGAGGCCCAGCGCGCCGCCCGGATCCGCCCGGTCGTGGGCGTGGAGCGGCGGGTCCACGATGGCGATGTCCACGGTCTCGGCGGCCTTGAGGAAGGGCAGCGCGGCCCGGACGGCGCGGAGCGCCTCGTCCCCGTCGTTCCAGGCGACGCAGATCCGGCGGAAGGGCCGGTCCCAGTCGGTGCGGGCGTGGTCGGGGACGACCAGGACCGGCCCGCCGGTCCCGAAGAGCAGCGCCTCGGCCACGATGGGGGCGAGCGGGTCGTGGGCGGGCCCGTAGGGGCGCCCCGTCACCAGCAGGTCCGAGAAGCGGGCGGTGCGCGACAGCGCCGTGGCGAGCCCGAGGCTCTGGGCCGTGACCGGCTCCACCCGCGCCCGGATGCCGGCCGGGACCTGGGCCCGCGCCCAGGAGGCCAGCGCCTGCGCCCGTTCGAGCGATTCGAGGCGCCAGTCCTCCATCATCATCGGCGTCGAGGTCATGGGCACCGTCTCGAGGGGGACGGGCTCGATGCCGAGGCAGAAGAGGTCGATCTGCGCGTCCTCGCGGGCGGCGATCGCGATGGCCGCGCGGAGCGCGGGGGCGTCGCCGGTCTCGTCGGTGATCACCAGGCTCAGGGTCCGAATCGCCATGACGGGTCTCCTTTCGCGTTGGAGACTGGCCGTGTCTCCGCTGCCGCGCCTTGATCCTTGTCACGGAGTCGGCCGGGGCGGTTTGACCTGGATCAAGGAAAACCGCGATCGGTCGTGGGATGCCGCGCCCCAGACCACCGGACCCGCCGCGCCATCCCGCACGGGTCGAATCAGAGGGACGCATCCGCAATGTGGGATTGGATCAAGATCGCGACGTTCGGGGTGATCGCCCTGATCGCCGCCATCGCCGCCAACTGGGCGCGCGACCTGGCCTACCAGGTCCACGCCCTGATCGTCATGGCCGTGGCGGCCGGCCTCTTCGTCTGGACCGTGCGCCAGACCGGCGAGGAGCGGGCCGCAGCGGCGCCGCGCCTCGACGAATACAACGACGGGGTGATTCGCGCGGGCGCGATCGCCACGACCGTCTGGGGCCTCGTGGGGTTCTTGGTGGGCGTCTTCATCGCCTGCCAGCTCGCCTTCCCGAGCCTCAACTTCGAGTTCCTGCACGGCTTCGGCAACTTCGGCCGCCTGCGTCCCCTCCACACCTCGGCGGTGATCTTCGCCTTCGGGGGCAACGCCCTGATCGCCACGAGCTTCTACATCGTGCAGCGGACCTCGGCGGCGCGGCTCTGGGGCGGCAACCTCGCCTGGTTCGTGTTCTGGGGCTACCAGCTCTTCATCGTGCTGGCCGCGACCGGCTACCTCCTGGGCGCCACGCAGTCCAAGGAATACGCCGAGCCGGAGTGGTACGTGGACCTCTGGCTGACGGTGGTCTGGGTGGCCTACCTCGTGGTGTTCCTGGGCACGATCGTGAAGCGCAAGGAACCCCACATCTACGTGGCCAACTGGTTCTACCTGTCCTTCATCGTGACCATCGCGATGCTGCACATCGTGAACAACCTCTCGATCCCCGTATCGATCTGGGGCTCGAAGTCGGTCCAGGTGTTCTCGGGCGTGCAGGACGCCATGGTGCAGTGGTGGTACGGGCACAACGCCGTGGGCTTCTTCCTGACCGCGGGCTTCCTGGGCATGATGTACTACTTCGTGCCGAAGCAGGCGGGCCGGCCGGTCTACAGCTATAAGCTCTCGATCATCCACTTCTGGGCGCTGATCTTCCTCTACATCTGGGCGGGCCCGCACCACCTCCACTATACCGCGCTGCCCGACTGGGCCGCGACGCTGGGGATGGTCTTCTCGGTGATCCTGTGGATGCCCTCCTGGGGCGGCATGATCAACGGCCTGATGACCCTGTCGGGCGCCTGGGACAAGATCCGCACCGACCCGATCATGCGGATGATGGTGATCTCGCTCGGCTTCTACGGGATGAGCACCTTCGAGGGGCCGATGATGTCGGTGCGCGCCGTCAACTCGCTGTCGCACTACACGGACTGGACCATCGGGCACGTCCACTCGGGCGCCCTGGGCTGGAACGGCATGATCACCTTCGCCGCGCTCTACTTCATGGTGCCCAAGCTCTGGCACAAGGAGCGGCTCTACTCCCTCGCCGCCGTCAACTGGCACTTCTG
This sequence comes from Rubellimicrobium mesophilum DSM 19309, assembly GCF_000600335.2. GTDB lineage: Bacteria > Pseudomonadota > Alphaproteobacteria > Rhodobacterales > Rhodobacteraceae > Rubellimicrobium > Rubellimicrobium mesophilum. The sequence goes on from NZ_KK088560.1 coordinate 175,680, forward strand.
GCTCGCCACCATCGGCATCGTGCTCTACGCGGCCTCGATGTGGGTCACCGGGATCATGGAAGGCCTGATGTGGCGCGAGGTGGACGCCAACGGCTTCCTGGTGAACAGCTTCGCCGACACCGTCGCCGCCAAGTTCCCGATGTACGTGGTGCGCGCCACCGGCGGGGGCCTCTTCCTGGCCGGCGCCATCATCATGGCCTGGAACCTGTACATGACGGCCTTCGGCAAGGTCCGCGTCGCCGCCGTCGCCACTCCGGCCGAATGAGGATCTGACCAATGGCCTTTCTCGACCAACACAAGAAGCTGGAGCGGAACGCGTCCCTCCTCCTGGGCGCGAGCCTCTTCGTGGTCCTCATCGGCGGCGCCGTGGAGATCGTCCCGCTGTTCTACCTGCAGAACACCATCGAGCACGTGGAAGGGGTGCGGCCCTACTCGCCGCTGGAGCTCGCGGGGCGCAACATCTACGTCCGCGAGGGCTGCTACGTCTGCCACAGCCAGATGATCCGCCCGATGCGCGACGAGGTGGAGCGCTACGGGCACTACTCCCTCGCCGCCGAGTCGATGTACGACCACCCCTTCCAGTGGGGCTCCAAGCGGACGGGGCCCGACCTCGCCCGCGTGGGGGGGCGCTACTCGGACTCCTGGCACGTCCAGCACCTGACCGAGCCGCGCTCGGTGGTGCCGGAGTCGATCATGCCGCCCTACGGCTTCCTCGAGGACACCCCCATCGACGGCCAGTACATCGCCGACGCGATGGCGACCAACCGCGAGGTGGGGGTCCCCTACACCGACGAGCAGATCGCCTCGGCGCAGGCGGACTTCCTGGTGCAGGCGGACCCGGAGGGGGACACCGACGGGCTCCTCGAGCGCTATCCGGGCGCCCATGTGGCCAACGCCGACGAGTTGCAGGGCGTGTCCGAGATGGACGCCTTGGTGGCCTACCTGCAGGTGCTCGGCACGATGGTGGACTTCTCCACCTTCACGCCGGACGCGAGCCGCTGAGGGAGGGGGCACGATGACCGACACCTATACCCTCCTGCGCGAGTTCGCCGATTCCTGGGTGCTGCTCTCGCTCACGCTCTTCTTCCTGGGGGCCATCGCCTTCGCTTGGCGGCCGGGGTCCCGGTCGCTGCACGAGGACGCGGGGCAGGTCCCCTTCCGCCACGACGACCGTCCGGCCATCGACGAGCCGGCGCCGGCCCGCCGGGTCCCGGCCTGCGGCCAGGACTGCGGCCACTGCACCTGCGACCTTCTCCCGGAGGGAACGATATGACGCGCAACGACAAGAATCCCTCCCCCGGCATGGAGACCACCGGCCACGACTGGGACGGCATCCAGGAGTGGAACAACCCCCTGCCCCGCTGGTGGCTCTGGATGCTCTACGCCACCATCGTCTGGGGGGTGGGCTACACCATCGCCTACCCGGCCTGGCCGCTGGTCCATGGCGCGACTTCCGGCCTCCTCGGCTACTCGACCCGCGGCGCCGTCGCGGAGGAGATCGCCGGGGTCGAGCAGGCGCGGTCGGGCATGATGGAGAAGCTCGCCAACGCCGACCTGACGACGCTGGGGCAGGACCCCGACCTCCAGGGCTTCGCGGTGAACGCGGGCGCCTCGGTGTTCCGCGCCAACTGCGCGCAGTGCCACGGCTCGGGCGCGGCGGGGGAACCAGTCGGGCGGCTTCCCGAACCTCCTGGATGACGACTGGCTCTGGGGCGGCTCGATCACCGACGTGGCCTTCACGGTGACGAACGGCGTGCGGAACGACTCCTCGCCCGACGCGCGGTGGTCGCAGATGCCGGCTTTCGGCGAGATGCTCTCGCCGGAGGAGGTCGATCAGGTCGTGAACCACGTCCTCGCCATCTCCGGGCAGGACCATGACGCCGCCCTGGCCGAGGCGGGGGCGCAGGTCTTCGCGGACAACTGCGCGGGCTGCCACGGCGAGAAGGGCGAAGGGATGCGCGAGGTGGGCGCGCCCACCCTGACCGACGCGGTCTGGCTCTACGGCGGCAGCCCGGAGCGGATCAAGGAGACCGTCACCTACGCCCGCTTCGGCGTCATGCCGGCCTGGAGCGAGGAGTTCCGCCACGCCAACGGCCTGAGCCAGGCCGAGATCAACGCCGTGGCGACCTATGTCCACGGGCTGGGCGGCGGCGAGTAAGGCTTCCCGGCGAACCTCCTTCCTGGTTCGTCCAACTCGGGCGGCTCCTGCGGGAGCCGCCCTTTTTCGTCATCCCATGGCCGCGCCGGCCTCGCGCCGCCGGGCCTTGGCCCGGTCGGCGCGCGTGACCCAGAGGGCGAGGCTCGTCCAGGTCAGGATGTAGAGGCCGCCCAGGGCCAGCACGACCTCGCCCGGGATCGGCCCGACGCCGGCCCGGTCCACGAAGGTGTGGATCGAGGGCACCGGATAGGGGTGGACGGTGATCTTGCCCGCGTAGGCGACCGTCTGGATGAGGAGGATCCAGAGATAGTTGTTGCGCACCCGGCGCGCGACGGCCGTGAGGTAGCTCACGTGGTAGGCCGGCCTGTCGTAGTCGTCGGCGAGGATCACCTGCCAAGCTTCGTCGGTCCGAAGGTCGCCGTCGCGCAGCATCGGCACGAAGAGGTGCCGCTCCATCCAGCGCGCCCGCGCCCGCCAGACGCTGAAGTAGCGGTAGCGTCGCGCCTCGAGCGCGAGGAACAGCATGATGAGGATGCCCACGAGGATCAGCGGCAGCGGCGAGGCGAGCGGCGAGGAGAAGGTGATCGACAGCGCCACGCCCAGCGTCACCACCGACCAGTTGGTCGTGGTGTCGAGCCGGGTGCGCCAGATGGTCGAGCGGTAGACCTCGCCCCGGTAGAGGTGGGCCAGCGCGCCGATCTCGGCCGCGCTGAACTCCTGAAGGTCGAGGGCGTGGCGCTTGGGTGTCATGGGGGCCTCCTCCGTCGCGATCCTGCCGATCAGGACGCGCCCGAGGTTCCCTTGCGTCAAGCGGAACGTGGCGCCGGCGCCCGCCGTGAGAGGACGCCGGCCGGGACCTCAGAGGTCGAGGACGTGGATGTCGCCGAGGCCGATGTCGCGGCGCAGATGCGCCGGCAGGTCGGCGACCGAGCGGCGCGCGGTGTCGGACTGGGCGATGGCGGCCAGGCGGCGCAGGAGGGCGCGCAGGCCGTCGCGGCGCTCGAACGCCGAGGGACGGGGCGAGAGGCCGTCGACGAGGAATCGGGAGGCGGTCAGCGTGGTCATGGCATTGGTCCTTGGAAAGGGCGGGATGAAAAGGGTCGGCGTGAAAGGGAAGCCGGGCGCGGCTGGTGGCCGCGACCGTGGAAGGGATGGGAGGCGGGAGCCCCTGGGAGGTCAGAGGCTGCCGAAGGCCACCGGGCGCCAGGTCCAGCCCTGGGCGGCCGTGACCTCCTGGAGGGGGCCCTTCAGCTCCCTGGTGGCGAAGCGGTATTCGTAGACCTGCCCGAGGCGGAGGTCCTCCTCGCGGAAGGCGTAGCCGGTGCCGAAGCTCATCTCGACCTTCTGGCCGCGGAAGGACTCCGAGGAGAAGGACAGGTTCGGCAGGCCTGCGCGCCATTCGACCGTGTAGTCGCGCTGGACGTTGCGGACCTCGCCTGTCGCCTCGTCGAGCCTGAGGAGCACCTGCGCGCCCTTCTTGAGGCCGGCCTTGGCAAAGATCTCGTACCAGCGGGCATCCACGATGCGCCACTCGGCGACGAGGTCCGCGCCTTCGGGGCCGCCCTCGCTCACCACGAAGGGGGCGGAGTCGCGGTTGAGGGCGAGGAAGGCGGCACGGAGGTCCTCCGCGCTCTGGCGCGGCGTGCCGGCGGGGGGCGCCTTGCGCCCGGTGAACATGTCGAAGAAACCCATGGAGCAAATCCCTGTCTCAATGGCGACGTAATGCCGCACGGGGAGGCGGGAGGCCAAGGCGGGAAAACCCGACCTCTCAGCCCTCGGGCTCGTCGTCGTCGGCGTCGCGGCCCGCGCCCCCGGTGAAGGCCCAGACGGCGAGGCCCACCCAGGTCGCCACGTAGAGGCTGAGGACGACCAGCACGAGCCAGCCCGGGATCGGGCCGACGGCGGCGCGGTCCATCACGTCGCGGAGGGAGCGGGCGGGCTCGGGATGCTCGATGAGCTTGCCGGCATAGGCGAGGGTCTGGACGGCGAGGATGTAGAGGTAGTTGCTCCGCACCCGCCGGGCGACGGCGGTGAGGGTCGAGATCGGGTAGCGCGGCTCGCGGTAGTCGCGGGCGAGCTCGGCCCGCCAGTCGGCCGGGGCGCCACGCCCTTCGAGGAGGGGGACGAGGAAGCGCGTCTCCATGAGGCGGGACCGCTCGCGCCAGACGTTGAAGTAGCGGTAGCGCCGCGCCTCGATGAACAGGAAGACGAGGAGGAGGACGCCGGTCAGGAGGAGCGGCAGCGCCGAGGCGTCGGGCGCCGCGAAGGTGAGAGAGAGCGCGAGGCCCAGCGTCACGATGGACCAGTTCGTCGTGGTGTCGAGCCGGGTCCGCCAGACGGTGCCGCGATAGACCTCGGCACGGTAGAGGTGGGCGAGGGTCCCGAGCTCGCCTGGACCCAGCGGGGGCAGCGGATCGGGGCCTCGGGGGTCGGGGCGCGGATCGGGCTGGAGGCTCATGCGCCAGAGGTGCGGCAGCCTGTCGCGCGGTCAAGCGGGAGGCGCGGCTTGATCCAGGTCAAGGCGCGGGAGCACGAGGCGGGCCATAGGGGCACGAAGAACAACACGTCCGCCGGGAAGCGATCATGAGCCAGTCCAGCACGCCCTCCCTCTATGCCGCGCGGGAGCCGGTCTTTCCGCGACGCGTGAAGGGCAAGTTCCGCACGCTCAAGTGGGTCATCATGGCGATCACCCTGGGCATCTACTACCTGCTGCCCTGGGTGCGCTGGGACCGCGGGCCGGAGCTGCCCGACCAGGCGGTGCTCGTGGACATGGCCGGGCGGCGGTTCTTCTTCTTCTGGATCGAGATCTGGCCGCACGAATTCTACTTCGTGGCCGGATTGCTCATCATGGCGGGGCTGGGGCTCTTCCTCTTCACCTCGGCGCTCGGGCGGGTCTGGTGCGGCTACGCCTGCCCGCAGACCGTCTGGACCGACCTCTTCATCCTGACCGAGCGCTGGGTCGAGGGCGACCGCAACGCGCGGGTGCGGCTCTGGAACGCGCCCTGGTCGCTGAACAAGGCGCGGCTCAGGATCATCAAGTGGACGATCTGGCTCGCCATCGGGATCGCGACGGGCGGGGCCTGGGTCTTCTACTTCGCCGACGCGCCGACGCTGCTGATGAACCTCCTCACCGGGCAGGCGCATCCCGTGGCCTACATGACGGTCGCCACACTGACGGCCACGACCTTCCTCTTCGGCGGCTTCTTCCGCGAGCAGATCTGCATCTACGCCTGCCCCTGGCCGCGCATCCAGTCCGCGATGATGGACGAGGAGACGATCACCATCGGCTACCGCGACTGGCGGGGCGAGCCCCGGGGCCGTGGCGCGCGGACCCCGCGCTCGGGCCAGCAGCCCCCGGCCTTCCAGGCGCTGGAGCGCATGGCGGCGCCCGGGACCCTGATCGCGCAGGGCGCCGCGCCGGTGGCGAAGGGCGACTGCGTGGACTGCATGGCCTGCGTCAACGTCTGCCCCATGGGCATCGACATCCGCAACGGCCAGCAGATGGAGTGCATCACCTGCGGGCTCTGCATCGACGCCTGCGACGACGTGATGTCGAAGCTCGGGCTGCCGCGCGGCCTCATCGACTACTTCACGCTCCAGGACGAGCAGAAGGAGCGGGCGGGCGGGCAGGCCAAGGCGGTGTGGCGCCACATCCTGCGGCCCCGGACGATCCTCTACACCTCCATGTGGTCGGCGATCGGCGTGGGGCTCCTGGTGGCGCTGTTCATCCGGGCCGACATCGACATCTCGGTCGCGCCGGTGCGGAACCCCGTCTACATCACCCTGTCGGACGGCACGATCCGCAACGCCTACGACTTGCGGCTGCGCAACAAGAACCACGAGCCACGCGAGTTCGCGCTGTCCTACACCGCCCACGCGCCGCTGAACCTCCATGTCGAGGGGGTCGAGGGAATCTCCGTGACGGTGCCCGCCGACGAGACCACGCAGGTGCGGCTCTACCTCGACGCGGCGGCGCAGACCGAGGCGGCCGAGGCCGAGCACAGCGACGTCCGCCTCTGGGTGACCGACATCACCAGCGGCGAGCGGGCCAGCGCCGAGACCCACTTCAACGGCGTGGCGCAGGACCATGATCAGGACTGAGCGCGCCCGCGCCTGGACCTCCCTCAACGGAAAGGCCGAATGACATGACCTCGCTCTTCCGCGGACCGATCACCGGCCCGAAGGCCTTCGCGATCTTCTCCTCGTTCTTCCTCGTCATCATCGCCGTGAACGTGGTCATGGCCTACCAGGCGGTGCACACCTTCCCGGGCCTCGAGGTCGAGAACTCCTACGTGGCGAGCCAGACCTTCGACGCCGAGAAGCAGGCGCAGGAGGCGCTGGGATGGACCGCGCACGCCACCGTCGCGGACGGGAAACTGGTGCTGCGGGTCACGGGAGCCGACGGCCGGCCGGTGCAGGGCGCCACGATGAACGCCGTGCTGGGCCGGACCACCGAGGAGACCGAGGACCAGGTGCTGGCCTTCGCCTTCGACGGGGAGGCCTGGCGCGCGCCCGCCAAGGTGGAGCGCGGTCATTGGGAGCTGCGGATCGACGCCGTGGCCGTGGACGGGACGCCGTTCCGCCAGCGGCTCGACCTGAACGTGGAGTGAGGCGATGAGCGTCACCGAGGCCCCCGGCGGGATCGGCTGCATCGGCTGCATCACCGCGCCCGCCGCACAGGGCAAGGGCGAGGCGGCGGCGGAGGACGAGATCGTCCTCGCGGTACCCGCCGCCGACTGCGCGGCCTGCATCCCCGAGCTGGAGGAGGGCCTCGCGGGGTTCCCCGGCATCCGCGACGTGCGGGTGAACTTGTCGCTCCGTCGGCTGCGGGTGCGGCACGACGGGACGCTCACGCCGGAGCGGCTCATCCCGGAGGTGGCGCGGCTCGGCTACGAGGCGCTGCCGCTGGACCTCGTGGCGCTGTCGGGGACCGAGAACGACCGGGTCGGGCGCGACCTGCTGATGCGGCTGGGTGTGGCGTTCTTCGCGATGATGAACGTGATGCTGCTGTCGGTGGCCGTATGGTCCGGGGCGGACGGCGTCACGCGGGACATCTTCCACCTGATCTCGGGCGCCATCGCCATCCCGACGGTGCTGTTCTCCGGGCAGCCCTTCTTCCGGTCGGCTTGGGCGGGGGTGAAGCGCGGGCGACTCGGGATGGACTTCCCGATCTCGCTGGCGCTGGTGCTGGCCTCGTCGATCTCGGTCTACGAGTCGTTCCACGGCGGCGACCACGCGTATTTCGACGCGGCGGTGATGCTGACCTTCTTCCTGCTGGGCGGGCGCTACCTCGACCACCGGACCCGGGCGGCGGCGCGGTCGGCGGCGCAGGAGCTCGCGGCCTTGGAGGTGCCCCGGGCGATCCGGCTCACGACCGAGGGGTCGGAGACGGTGAACGTCGCGGACCTCGCGGTGGGGGACCTGATCTCGGTGCGCCCCGGCGCGCGGGTGCCGGCGGATGGGATCGTGACGGAGGGCGAGAGCGAGCTCGACCGGTCGCTGCTGACGGGCGAGTCGCTGCCCGCCCGCGCGGTCCCGGGCGGGGTCGTGAGCGCCGGCGAGGTGAACCTCACCGGGCCGCTGACCGTGCGGGTCACGGCGGCGGGGAAGGACTCCTCCCTGTCGCGGATCGCGGCGCTGGTCGCGGTCGCCGAGGAGGCGCGGTCGCGCTACACCTCGATCGCCGACCGGGCGGCGCGGGCCTATTCGCCGCTGGTGCACACGCTGAGCTTCTCGGCCTTCGCGTTCTGGATGTGGCGGACGGGCGGGGACCTGCGCTTCGCCATCAACATCTCGGCGGCGACGCTCATCATCACCTGCCCCTGCGCGCTGGGCCTCGCGGTGCCGGCGGTGGTGACGGCGGCGTCGGGCAAGCTGTTCCGAAAGGGCCTCCTCATCAAGTCGGGGACGGCGCTGGAGCGGATGGCGGCGGTGGACACGGTGGTCTTCGACAAGACCGGGACGCTGACGCTGGGCGCGCCGGAGCCGCTGGACCTGGGCGACCATGACGCGGACGACCTGCGGGTCGCGCTCGCGCTGGCGCAGGGGTCGTCGCATCCGCTGGCGCAGGCGCTGGCGCAGCGGGCGCTGGGACTGGGCATTCGGCCCGCTCATGTGACCGAGGTCCGCGAGGTCCCGGGGCACGGGATCGAGGGGGTCTGGCAAGATCAGCGGGTGCGGCTCGGCCGTGCGGACTGGGTGGGCGCCGAGGCGGGGGACGTGACCGCCACGACGCTGCGGATCGGCGGCCAGGAGCCTGTGACCTTCGCCTTCGCGGACGCGCTGCGGCCGGGGGCGGAAGGGCTGGTGGCGGCGCTGTCCCGGCAGGGGATGGAGTTGCATCTCGTCTCGGGCGACGTGGCCGGGGCGGTCGAGGGGCTGGCCCAGCGGCTCGGCGTCCCGGCCTGGACGGCGGGGGCGAAGCCCGAGGAGAAGGCCGCCTATGTCCGGGCGCTGACGCAGCGGGGCCGCAAGGTCCTGATGGTGGGCGACGGGCTCAACGACACGGCGGCGCTGGCCGAGGCGCTGGTCTCGGTCTCGCCGGCCTCGGCGCTGGACGCGGCGCGGGCGGCCTCGGACATCGTGCTGCTCGGGCGCGACCTGTCGCCCGTGGAGGACGCGCTGCGGATCAGCCGGCAGGCGGTGAAGCGGATGCGCGAGAACTTCGCGCTGTCGGCGGCCTACAACGTGGTGTCGGTGCCGGTGGCGCTGATCGGGCTGGCCACGCCGCTGCTGGCAGCGCTGGCGATGTCGCTGTCGTCCGTGACGGTGACGCTGAACGCGCTAAGACTGAAGTGACATGGACGTCCTGATCCTCCTCGTGCCGGTCAGCTTGGGCCTGGGCCTCCTGGGCCTCGGGGCCTTTGTCTGGACGCTGAAGAGCCGGCAGTACGAGGACCCCAAGGGGGACGCCGCGCGCATCCTGTCGGACCGCTGGGACGACCGGCCCGCGCCGGTGGAGGACCGGGCGCCGAAGCAGCGCCGTCCGGACCGGGCGGGGCCGTCAGAGGGCGAGCGGGGCTAGGCCTCGGCCCGGTGCTCCTCGCGGGCGGCCTCCCAGACCTCGTGGGCGGCGTCGGCGTTCATGGCGGCGATGGCGAGGCCCACGATCAGGTCGGGCCAGGCGGAGCGCCACACGAACGCCGTCACCAGCCCCGCGCCGATGATGGCCACGTTGGCGAGCGCGTCGTTGCGGGCCGACAGGAACGCCGCGCGGGTCAGGCTGCCGCCGTGGTGGCGGAAGCGGACCAGCAGGACCGCGCAGGAGAGGTTCACCGCCAGAGCGCCGAGGCCCGCGAGCGTGAGCGGCCCGGGATCGGGCGCGACGGGCAGGTTAAACTTCTCCCAGGCGGTCCAGAGCGTGGCGAGGCTGGGGACCAGCAGGATCGCCGCGAGGACCATGCCGAGACGGGCGCGGCGACGCGCCGGCCAGCCCAGCGCGAGCAGGATCAGCAGGTTGATCGAGGTGTCCTCGAGGAAGTCCACCGAATCGGCGAGGAGCGAGACCGAGCCGATGGCGAGGGCGACCGCGAATTCCACCCCGAAGTAGCCGAGGTTCAGGGCCGCGACCCAGGCCACCGCCCGGCGGAGCGCCGGCGTCCGCGTGTCCATGCGACCCTCCCCGTCGTGACGGGGGCAGGATAGGAGGCCGGGAGGGCGGCGGCCAGGGGGGCCCCTACCCTACTCCAACCCCATCACGAAGTCGGCGCAGCGGCTGCCCAGCATCAGCGCGGGGGCGGTGGTGTTGCCGGCGTTGATGTTGGGGCAGGCGCTCATGTCGGCGACGCGGAGCCCTTCGATGCCCCGGACGCGCATCCGGGCGTCGAGCACCGCCATCGGGTCGCCGTCCGCGCCCATCTTAGCGGTCCCCGCCGGGTGGTAGTTGGTCTTGACCATCTTGCGGCAGTGAGCAGCGAGCGACTCGTCGTCGATCTGGCGGGGGTCGGGGAACTTGACTTCCCGGGTGCGGCTCTTCACCGGCTCGGTGTCGAAGACGCGCAGGAAGAAGCGCTGGCCGTCGATCATGCGGCGCATGTCCTCGGGGTCCTTGAGGAGGTTGGGGCTGACGACCGGCTTGTCGGCGGGGTTGGCGGAGCGGAGCGTCACGGTGCCGCGCGACCTGGGCTTCACCACGACGGTGGTGATCGTCATGCCGTGGGTGTCCTGCATGACCTTGAGGAGGTCGCGGTCGAGGTAGACGATGGGGACGCAGAAGGCCTGGATCGTGGGCTCGGCAGTGGGGTCGTTCGGGTTGACGAAGGCGCCGGCCTCCACGCCCGCCGAGAGGATGCGGCCGGTCCCGAAGGCCTTGAACTGGAGGCCGTTCATGACCATCCGCCAGCCGTTGCCCTGGTTGTAGTAGCCATACTTGCCATTGGCGGTGGAGATGATCGGCACCTCGGGGTGGTCCACGAGGTTCTGGCCCACGCCGGGGTGGTCGGCGACCACGTCGAGGCCATGCTCGCGCAGGTGCGCGGCCGGGCCGATGCCGGAGAGCATGAGGAGCTTGGGCGTGATGAGGGCGCCGGCGGTGAGGATGACCTCGCCCTTGGCATGGCTCTGGTGCTCCTGCCCCGCCTTGTCGCGCCAGACGACGCCCACGGCGCGACCGTTCTCGATCAGGACGCGTTCGGCGCGGGACTCGAGCCTGAGCGTCAGCCGGGGGTCCTTCTCGAGCGGCGCGATGAAGGCGTAGGCGGCGGAGGACCGCTTTCCGTGGCGGTTCATGAACTGGTAGAAGCCGACGCCGCGCTGGTTGCTGCCGTTGAAGTCGGGGTTGAAGGGCTCGCCCAGGGCCTGCACGGCCTGCACGAACCAGCGCGACATCTGGTCGATGTGCCCGGGGTCCGAGACCTGCAAGGGTCCGTCCACGTTGTGGAATTCGTTGAAGAGGCGGTTGTTGTCCTCCATCCGCCGCATATGGTGGAGGACGGCGGGCCAGGACCAGTCGGCGCCGTCGTTGTTGCCGCGCAGGATCTCGTTCCACTCGGCGTAGTCCGAGGGGCGTCCGCGCATGTAGACCTGCGCGTTCACCGAGGTGCCGCCGCCCAGCACGTTGCCCTGCGGGATGTCGTGGGCGCGGCCGCCCAGATGCTCCTGCGGCGGGGTGGTGTGGTAGTGCATGAACTTGCTGCCGTTGATCATCTTGAAGATGCCCGGCGGCATGTCGAGGAGCGGGTGGCGGTGCGAGTAGCCCCCCTTCGAGGAGGAGGACCCGGTGGCCGCCGGGGTTCACGAGCCGCGCGGCCGCGACGCAACCGGCCGCGCCGCCGCCCACAACGATGAAGTCGTATTCGTCACGAGGCATTGGAAAGTCCGTGGAAGGGGGGCCCTAGTGGGCCTCGAAGGTGCCGCGCACGTACTCCCACGCGGCGTTGAGATGGGAGGCGAGCGCGGCCTCGGCGGCGTCGGGGTCGCGGTCGCGGATGGCCTGGAAGATGTCGCGGTGGCGGAGCCAGTTCACGCGGTTCCGCTCGGGCGAGCGGGGCATCTTGAGCCAATGGTCCGCGAGCCAGGCGGTGAAGGCCTTGTGGACCGCCGGAAGGATCGGATTCCGGGGGGATGTCGTAGAGCACGGCGTGGAAGGCCACGTCGGTGGCGTAGAAGTCCTCGCTGTCGGGGATCGCGGCCTCGTTGGCGGCGAGCGCGCGGGACAGCGCGGCGATGTCGTCCTTGCGGGCGCTGAGGGCCGCGTGGCGGACCAGCGCGCCCTCGAGGAGAACGCGAATGTCGTAGAGGTTCTTGACGCCCCCCCCGTCGCGCAACAGGTGCTCCACCACGCCGCCCGCCGCGGCCAGGGCCGCCTCCGGGCCCGGCCGACGGACCACGGGGCGGTGACGGGGGCGGCTTTCCACGAGGCCCCGGCTGGCCAGCATCGCCACCGCTTCGCGGGCGACGGTGCGGCTCACGCCGTAGGTGTCGATGAGGTCGCGCTCGGGCGGCAGATGCGCCCCGTCGGCCAGGGCGCCCGAGACGATGCGCGCCTCGATCTCGCGCGCAACGGCGTCGGCGGCACGTTCGCCGGAGCGCAGGGCTGTCGTTTGGTCGTTCATGCGGGCGGGCCCTGAAGCTTCTTGGTCCGACTATACCGAGAGTTGAAGTCCCTGCAAACCCGAAGTTGCTGTCCATCTTGGGAATGGCAGACCCTTGCTTATCCGTAGATGGGCTAGAATACGGGCTTGACGAGGGCCGCCGATTGCGTCCCTATAGCGCCAGTTTGGTCATACCAAAAGGACGACACCGGCGTGCTTGAAGAATTCCGCCAGATGCTGTCCGAGGGACGCCCCTTGACGGCCCGAATGTTCGTCGATGGTGCGTGGCAGGACCCCGCCGGGCTGGGCGTGGACGAGGTCGAGGACCCGGCGACGGGTCGGGTGATCGCGACGACGCCCAAGGGCACGCGGGCCCATGCCGAGGAGGCGCTGGCCGCCGCCCGGGCCGCGCAGGTCGCCTGGGCCAAGGTGCCCGCCGTGGAGCGGGGCCGCGCCGTGCAGGCCCTCGCGGATGCCGTGCGGACCGAGGGGGAGCTGCTCGCCCGGATCGTCGTGGCCGAGCAGGGCAAGCCCATCGGGCAGGCGCGGGGCGAGATCGGCGCGACCGAGACCTTCCTGCGCTACGCCGCCGAATGGTCGCGGCGGATCGAGGGGGAGATCCTGCCCTCGGACTCCCCGCAGGAGGAGGTCTGGATCCGCCGGCTGCCGCATGGCGTCGTGGCGGGGCTTACGGCCTGGAACTATCCCTCCGCGCTCGCGACCCGGAAGATGGGGCCGGCGCTGGTGGCGGGGAACGCCTTCGTGCTCAAGGCGCACGAGTTCACGCCGCTCTCGGGGCTGGCGCTCGCCGCGCTGGGCGAGAGGATCGGCCTGCCGAAGGGGCTCGTCAACGTCGTCACCGGCGACGGGCGGAACGTGGGCGCGGCGCTCGTGGAGGGCGCGGACATGACGACCATGACCGGCTCGACCCGCGCGGGGCGCGAGATCTACGCGACGGGCGCCAGGGGCATCAAGAACCTGCGGCTGGAGTTGGGCGGCAAGGCGCCGTTCATCGTCATGGAGGACGCCGACCTGGAGCGGGCGGTGGACGCGGCGGTGGCGGCGCGGTTCACCAACTGCGGGCAGATCTGCACCTGCAACGAGCGGATGTACCTCCACGAGGCCATCGCGGACGAGTTCCTGGCGCGCTTCGTCGAAAAGGCGAAGGCGCTCAGCATCGGGCCGGGGATCGAGGACCCCGACCTCGGGCCCAAGGTCTCGGGCGGCGAGGTCGAGAAGGTCGAGGCGATGACGGCGGCCTCCATCGAGGCGGGGGCCGAGGTGCTGCTGCGCGGCGGGCCCCTGCGGGAGGGCCGCTACGAGCACGGGCACTTCATGTCGCCCACGGTGCTGGAGGTCCGGTCGAACGACGTGCCCGTGATGAAGGACGAGGTCTTCGGACCGGTCGTCGCGGCGAAGCGGGTGGGCTCCTACGAGGAGGCCCTGGGGCTCGCCAACGACTCGGCCTACGGGCTCTCGGCCTATGTCTGGTCGGCGAACCTCAGGCGGGTGTTCCAGGCGGCCGAGGACCTGCACTTCGGCGAGATCTACTGCAACCGCACCAACGGGGAGCTGGTGCAGGGCTTCCACACCGGCTGGGGCCTGTCGGGCCTGGGCGGGGAGGACGGCAAGTGGGGCTTCGACGGGTATCTCCGGAAGAAGACCATGTACGTGAATTGGGCCTGAGGAACGGGCCCGAGAGGCCGCCGGGAGGACGGCGGCGCAACTTGGGAGGAATGACGATGAAGAGACGTTTCCTGCTGGGAGCCTCGGCGCTGGCCGCCACGCTCGCCCTGACCGGCGTGGCGCAGGCCCAGACCCTGCCGCCGCTGGAGCAGAAGGACAGCTACACCGTCGGCTTCGCGCAGAGCGAGTCGAACAACCCCTGGCGCATCGCCGAGACCAAGTCCTTCCAGGACACCGCCGCCCAGTGCGGCTGGAACCTGATCGTCACCGACGCCGGCGGCTCGGCCGCCAAGCAGGTGTCGGACGTGGACTCCATGATCGCGCAGGGCATCGACGTGCTGTTCCTGCCCCCCCGCGAGGAGGACCCGCTGATCCCCGCCGTGAAGCGCGCCGCCGCGGCCGGCATCCCGGTGTTCCTGGTGGACCGTTCGGTCAACCCGGACGTCGCCAAGGCCGGGACCGACTACGTGGCCTTCCTCGGCTCGGACTTCGTGGACCAGGGCAAGCGCGCCGCCGAGTACATGATCGAGCACTTCGAGGGCGACGCGGGCAAGATCATCGAGCTCGAGGGCACCACGGGCTCCTCGCCGGCCAACGACCGCAAGACCGGCTTCGACGAGGCCATCGCGGGCAACGACAAGTTCGAGATCCTCGAGTCCCGCTCGGGCGACTTCTCGCGCGATGAGGGGCGCCGCGTGATGGAGACGCTGCTCCAGGCGCATCCGGACGTGAACATCGTCTACGCCCACAACGACGAGATGGCGATCGGTGCGATCCAGGCGCTCGAGGCCGCCGGCCGCAAGCCCGGCGAGGACGTGTGGATCTACTCGATCGACGGCACCCGCGACGCGCTGCAGGCGATCATCGACGGCAAGCTGGAAGTCACCGTGGAGTCGTCCCCGTTCTTCGGGCCGCTCTCCTGCGACACCATGAAGCGCTATGCCGCCGGCGAGACCATCGAGCCCTGGGTGAAGGTCGAGGACCGCATCTTCACGCCCGAGAACGCCCAGGAGAACCTGGCCGGCGCCTACTGAGCCGCCGACCCGAAGGTCCCCACGGGGTCCACCAACGCAGGCGCCGTCCCCGGGCGGCGCCTGATCCCCACGAGAAGGTCGCCTCCATGGCCGAGTCCCTGCTCCGCATGACGGGCATCCAGAAGGCCTTCGCGGGCGTGCCGGCGCTGCGCGACGCGAGCCTCCGCATCGGGCCGGGCGAGGTCCATGCGCTGGTGGGCCAGAACGGCGCCGGGAAGTCGACGCTCATCAAGATCCTGACCGGCGTCTACCGCCGCGACGCGGGCGAGGTTCTCTGGCAGGGCCGCCCCGTGGACCTGAAATCCCCGCGCGAGGCCCAAGGAGCTGGCATCGCCACCATCTACCAGGAACTGACGCTGGTCCCGCAGCGAACGGTGACCGAGAACATCGTGCTGGGCTACGAGCCCCGCAAGCCCTGGGGCGCCATCGACTGGCGCGCCGCCGACGCCCGCGCCCGCGAGGTGCTCTCCCGCTTCGGGATCGAGCTCGACCTGCACCGGGCGCTGGGCTCCTATCCCACCGCCATCCAGCAGCTCGTGGCCATCGGGCGCGCGGCCTCGATGGAGGCCAAGCTCCTCATCATGGACGAGCCCACCTCCTCGCTCGACGAGAAGGAGGTCGAGACGCTGTTCGGGGTGATCCGGGGCCTCAAGGCGCGCGGGACCTCGGTGCTCTACGTGAGCCACTTCCTCGACGAGCTGTTCCAGGTCTGCGACGCCGTCACCATCATGCGCGACGGGCGCACGGTGGGCGAGACGCGGATCGCGGACACGACCAAGCTCGACCTCATCGCCGCGATGCTGGGCCGCGACGCCGAGGAGATCCGCGCGGCGGGCCGGACCGAGTTCTCCGTGGGCGAGCAGCGGGCGGGCGAGGTCTTCCTGGAGGCGCGGCACCTCGCCTCGGACCGCCGCCTCAAGGACCTGTCGCTCGAGGTCCGCGCCGGCGAGATCGTGGGCCTCGCGGGGCTGCTCGGATCGGGACGGACCGAGGCGGCGCGGGCCATCTTCGGGCTCGACCGTGTGACCGGGGGCTCGCTCAAGGTGGGCGCGCGCGCGGCGCGCATCCGGGGGCCGCGCGACGCCGTAGCGGCGGGGATGGCCTATCTCAGCGAGGACCGGAAGGTGGAGGGGATCGTCCCCGACCTCTCGGTGCGCGAGAACCTGACGCTGGCGCTGCTGCCGCGCCTGTCCCGCTTGGGCATCGTGGACGAGGCGCGCGAGCGGCGGGTGGTGGAGGGCTTCATCAAGGCGCTGGGCATCCGCACCGCCGACATGGACCAGCCGATCCGCGAGCTGTCGGGCGGCAACCAGCAGAAGGTGCTGCTCGGCCGCTGGCTGGCGCTGGAGCCCAGGCTCCTGATCCTCGACGAGCCCACGCGCGGCGTGGACGTGGGGGCCAAGCTGGAGATCCAGTCGATCATCGCGAAGCACGTGGAGCAAGGCTGCGCCGTGCTCCTCATCTCCTCGGAGTTCGAGGAGCTGATCGAGGGGGCGCACAACATCGTGGTCCTGCAGGAGGGGCGCTCCGTGCGGCGGCTGTCGAACCCGGGCGTGACCGAGAGCCGCCTGATCCATGCCATCGCCGAGCAGCCCGACGACGCGCTGGAGGCGGCCCAATGAGCGCGCAAAACAGCCTGACGGGGCGCGGCCTGGGCGGCGTGGGCGAGGCCCCGGCCCCGCGTCGGTCGCGCCTGAACCGCCGCCTCCTGGGCCTTGCCGCCGCGCTGCTGGCGCTGGTGCTCCTCAACGTGGCCATGACGCCGAACTTCCTCCAGCTCCAGACGCTCGCGGTGAACGTGAGCCAGGTGGCGCCGGTGGTGATCGTGGCGCTGGGCATGACGCTGGTGATCGCGACAGGGGGCGTGGACCTGTCGGTGGGCGCGGTCATGGCGGTGGCCGGGGCGCTGGCTCCGCTGATCTTCGGAAGCGGCTGGGGCGTCGCGAATCCGGGTCTGGGCCTCGCGGCGGCCTTCGTGGGGCCGCTGCTGGTCGCCGCCGCCTGCGGGCTCTTCAACGGGTCGCTGGTGTCCTTCCTGGGCGTGCAGCCGATCATCGCGACGCTGATCCTGTTCATCTCCGGGCGCGGCGTGGCGCTGGTGCTGACCAACGGCAACCTCCAGACCTTCACCAATCCCAGCTTCACCTGGCTCGGCACCGGGCGGGCGCTGGGCATCCCGGTGATGGGCTGGATCGCGCTGGCGCTGGCGCTGGTCGTGGCCGTGGTGGTGCGCAAGACCATCTACGGGCGCTACCTCCTGTCCGTGGGTGGCAACGAGCGGGCGGCCTCGCTGGCCGGGACGCCGGTCGCCACCGTCAAGATCTGGACCTACTTGATCTGCTCCACGCTCGCAGGCCTCGCGGGGCTGATCGTGGTGGCGCAGAACTCGGCCTCGGACGCGGCCCGGATCGGCAACCTCATGGAGCTCGACGCCATCGCGGCGGCGGTCGTGGGCGGGGCCGCGCTGTCGGGAGGCCGCGCGCCGATCCTGGGGACGCTGCTCGGGGCGCTGTTCATCCAGCTCGTGGGCTACACGCTGGTCGCCAACGGCGTGCCGGACGAGGCCACCTTCATCGTCACCGCCGCGATCATCGTCATCGCGGTGTGGCTCCAGGACAGCCGGAGGCGCACATGACCGCTTCGCTCGACCTCGACCTGCGCCGCTTCACCCGGCCCCTGGGCGGGGGCACGCACCTCACCGTCTGGGTGGCGCTGCTGGCGCTGATCGTGCTGGGGGGCCTGCGCTACGACAACTTCCTGTCGGCCTACAACATCAGCTCCTTCCTGGGCTACAACTCGATGTTCCTGCTCATCTCGGTAGGGATGTGCCTCGTCATCATGACGGGCGGCATCGACCTGTCGGTGGGCGCGGTCGCCGCGCTGGCGAGCGTCGTGGCCGCCCTCCTGAGCCCCGACGGGCTGATCGTGGCGCTGCCCGGGGGCGTGGCGACGGGGCTTCTGGTCGGCGCGATCAACGCGGGGCTGATCGTGGGGCTGCGGCTGCCGCCCTTCATGGCGACGCTGGCCACGATGCTGGCGGCGCGCGGGGCCTCCCTGGTGGTGTCCGACAACCGCGCCGTCTCGGTGGACTGGGGGTCGGACTTCACGACGCTCGGCATGAACAAGATCGGGCCGCTGGTGCCCTGGACCATCGTCATCGCCGCCCTGGTGGTCGTCGTGGCCTGGTATGTCCTGGAGCGGACCTCGCTCGGCCGCACGGTCCTCGCGGTGGGCGGCAACGCCGAGGCGGCGCACCTCATGGGCCTCAAGACCGGGCGGGCGCTGGTCTTCGTCTACCTGTTCTCGGGCGCCTGCGCGGGCCTCGCGGGGGTGTTCCTCGCCTCGGGTTACGGCGCGGGGCAGCCGCTGGAGGGCCAGGGGTGGGAGCTGGCGGCCATCGCCTCGGTCGTGGTGGGCGGCACGCTCCTGACCGGGGGGATGGGGTCGATCCCGGCCACCGTCGCGGGGGCGCTGCTCTTCGGGCTCGTCTTCAACCTCCTCAACTTCGAGAACGGGCTGGGCGTGATCTCGCTCTCGGCCTACTGGCAGTCGGTGATCCGGGGGGCCTTCCTCCTCGTCGTGATCCTCCTCCAGGTGCGGCTCGCCCGTCCCCATCCAACCAAGGCCTGACCCATGACCCGAACCATCGCCGACCTCCAGGCGCGGCTGTTCCGCGTGCCGCTGGCCGAGGTCATGTCCGACGCCAAGCACGGCGACCACACGCATTTCGAGCTCGTGACCGTCACCATCCGCACCTCGGACGGGATGGAGGGGACGGGCTACACCTACACCGGCGGCAAGGGCGGGCGGGCGATCCTCGCCATGGTGAACCACGACCTGCGGCCCTTCCTGCTGGGCCGCGACGCCGAGGAGGTCGAGGCGCTGAACGACGGGATGCAGGTCCACATCCACTACGTCGGGCGCGGCGGCATCGCGAGCTTCGCGATCTCGGCCTGCGACGTGGCGCTGTGGGACCTGCGCTGCAAGGCGGCCGGCCAGCCGCTCTGGCAGATGGCCGGGGGCGCGTCGAACCGGTCCATGGCCTATCGCGGCGCCATCGACCTCAACTTCACGCTGGAGCGGCTGCTCCGCGACGTGCAGGGCTTCGTCGACGAGGGCTACCGCGCGGTGAAGATCAAGGTCGGGCAGCCGACGCTGGATCAGGACGTGGAGCGGGCGCGGCGCGTGCGCGAGCTTCTGGGGCCGGACCGCAGGTTCATGGTGGACGCCAACTACGGCTGGGACGTGGAGACCGCGATCCGCGCGGGGAAGGCGTTCCGGGACCTCGACCTCCTGTGGTTCGAGGAGCCGACCGAGCCCGGCGACTACCTGGGCTATGCCCGCATTGCCGAGGAGACCGGCGTCCCGATCGCCAGCGGCGAGAATTTCCATACGCTGGAAGAATTCCAGAACGCGATCCACTGGGCCCGGCTCTCCTACGCGCAGCCCGACGCCTCGAACTGCGGGGGCGTGACGGGGTGGCTGCGGGTGGCGAGGCTCTGCGCCGAGGCGGGCATCCCCGCCTGCTCGCACGGGATGCAGGAGCTGCATGTCTCCCTCGTGGGGGCGCAGCTCAACGCGGGGTGGCTGGAGGTGCACAGCTTCCCCATCGACAAGTACACGACCCGGCCGCTGGTGCTCGACGGGCTCCACGCGGTCGCCCCCGACACGCCCGGCACGGGCGTCGAGTTCGCCTGGGACAAGCTCGCGCCCTATGCGGTCCAGGCGGCCTGACCCAGAGGAGATTCCGACATGACCATCCAGGCGGCCTATTACACGGGCCACAAGACCTTCACGCTCGAGGAGAAGGACGACCCCGCGCCGGGGCCGGGCGAGGTGCAGATCCGCGTCGCCTTCGTCGGCATCTGCGGGACCGACATCCACGTCTATCACGGCAACATGGACGCCCGCGTAGGCAGCCACCGGGTGATCGGGCACGAGATGTCGGGGACCGTCTCGGCCCTGGGCGAGGGCGTCACCGGCGTCGCCGTGGGCGACCGCGTGGTGGTGCGGCCCCTGGACCATTGCGGCCAGTGCCCGGCCTGCCAGGCGGGCTACACGCATATCTGCCACAAGCTCAAGTTCCTGGGCCTCGACACCGACGGCGCGCTGCAGGAGCACTGGAACGTCCCCGCCCACACGATCCACAAGCTGCCCGCCGACATGAGCCTGGAGACGGCGGCGATGATCGAGCCGCTGGCGGTCGCGGTCCACGACGTTCGTCGGGCGCGGCTCCAGACGGGCGAGACGGCGCTGGTGATCGGCGGCGGGCCCATCGGGATGCTGATCGCCATGGTGGCGAAGCACGTCGGCGCCAACGTGATCCTGTCGGAGATCAACCCGAACCGGCTGAGGCTGGCCGGGGAGATGGGCTTCACCGGCCTCAACCCGCGCGAGGGGGATGTCGCTGCCCAAGTCACCGAGATTACCGGGACCAAGGGCGCGGACGTGGTCTTCGAGGTCTCGGGCACGCAGCCCGGCGTGGACCTGATGACCGCCGCCGCCGCGACGCGCGGGCGCATCTGCATGGTCGCGATCCACGCCCAGAAGGCGCAGGTGGACCTGTTCCGCTTCTTCTGGCGCGAGCTGGAGATGGTCGGGGCCCGGGTCTACGAGGCCGAGGACTACGACCGGGCCATCCGGATGATCGCGGACGGGCTGCCGGTGAACCGTCTCATCACCGACCGGCATCCGCTGGGCGCGGTCCAGCAGGCCTTCGAGGCGCTGGAGGGGAACGCCACCGCCATGAAAACCCTGATCCGCGTGGAGGAAACGGCGTGAGCGACCTGTTCGACCTTTCCGGGAAGACCGCGCTCGTCACGGGCGCGCGGCGGGGGATCGGCGCGGGCATGGCCCTCGCGCTGGCCGAGGCGGGGGCCGACATCATCGGCGCCTCGGCGCAGATGGAGGTGGACGGCGGCGAGGTGGGCCAGCGCATCCGCGACGTGGGCCGCAAGTTCACCGGCCACGCCGTCAACTTCGCCGACCGGGGGGCGCTGAAGGCCTTCGCCGCGAAGATGGAGCAGGAGCCCATCGACATCCTCGTGAACAACGCGGGGACCATCAAGCGCCAGCCCGCCGCCGAGCACCCAGAGGAATGGTGGGACGAGGTCATCGAGACCAACCTCTCGGCGCAGTTCCTGCTCACGCAGGCCGTCGGGCGCGGGATGATCGCACGGGGGCGGGGCGGCAAGGTGATCTTCACGGCCTCGCTGCTCACGTTCCAGGGCGGGATCAACGTGCCGGGCTATGCCGCGTCGAAGGGCGGCGTGGGGCAGCTCGTCATGGCCTTCGCGAACGAATGGGCGCCCAAGGGCATCAACGTCAACGCCATCGCGCCGGGCTACATCGCGACGGACAACACCGAGGCGCTGAGGGCCGACCCGGATCGGTCGGCGGCGATCCTGGGCCGCATCCCGGCCGGGCGCTGGGGCACGCCCGAGGATTTCGGGGGCCCGGCGGTGTTCCTGGCCTCCAAGGCGTCCGACTACGTGAGCGGCACCATCCTGACCGTCGACGGCGGCTGGATGGGGCGCTGACGCGCTCCCCGAAACAACCATAACGAGGGACAGGAGCGGCGGCGGCGGGGCGACCCGTCGCCGTTTTCCGTCGTCGGCCGGAGTGGGGCGGTGTTCTGGCGGGAGGGCGCAGCTCCTCCCTCCTGCGGCGAGGGGCCGGGCGGGGCCCCGCGCCTTTCGGGGTGGCTGTCCCCGATTCGCGGTGCGCCCAGCTTGGCCGCGAAAGGTTAGGATTCGGTTAACGCCGCATGGGATAAGATCGCGGCATGGCGGGATCG
Source organism: Rubellimicrobium mesophilum DSM 19309 (assembly GCF_000600335.2). GTDB lineage: Bacteria > Pseudomonadota > Alphaproteobacteria > Rhodobacterales > Rhodobacteraceae > Rubellimicrobium > Rubellimicrobium mesophilum. The sequence goes on from NZ_KK088560.1 coordinate 197,385, forward strand.
CCATGGGGAGCGCGTGCGGCCTTCGAAGGACCTCCTCGGCCGCCCCGCCCGGCCTCGCGGATGATGCGGGATCAGGCGCCCTCCACGATCTTCCAGTAGGAGTCCTTCCGCGTCACCAGGCCGTCCCGGAAGGTGTAGAAATCGCAGCCCCTGACCTCCAGGCGCCGCCCGTCGCGGGTCGTGCCGGTCAGCGTCCATTTCGACAGGCCGGTCTGCTGCGCCTCGTCCACGAAGTGCTCCGCGTCGCCGTAATGCACGTCGGGCAGCCCCTCGAACCGGGTGGCGAGCCCCTGGCGGACCGCCGCCCGGCCTTCGAAGCGGGTTCCCCAGGGGTGCGGGCCCCGGGGCATCTCCAGGATGCAGTCCTCGGCGAAGAACGCCATGATCCGATCGAGGTCGTGCGCGTTGAAGGCCTCGCAGAGCCCGATGAGCCTTTCCCGGATATCGGCCATGTCCAGCTCCCTCCCGGCCCGCCGGCGGGCCGCGCCCCATCATAGCCGACGAAGGCCGGTCCGGCCCAGCCGGCACGCGCCGTTCATGGCAGCCGGACCTCGGGCCCGGCAGGGGGCGCTCGATCTCGATGGCGTCTCGGGGGAAAATGGTCGGAGTGAGAGGATTCGAACCTCCGACCCCCTGCTCCCGAAGCAGGTGCGCTACCAGGCTGCGCTACACTCCGACAGCGCGCGAGGTATCCCGCGCGCGCGTCCTTTGCAAGACCCGTTCGCCCCTCATTCGCAGGGGGTGGCGTGGGGATCAAGGGCCGGCGCGCGACGCCCGGCCAGGCGCTGGAGCACCGAGGGGCGGGGCGCGCCGGTCTCGGGCCGCAGGCGGCTGCTGAGCACGGGCCGGTTCGCCGAGGTGCCGGGACTGTCCTCGCGCAGGACGATGTAGAGGCCCGAGGCGATGATGATGCCCGCGCCGATGGCCGTGGTGCCGTCGATGGTCTCCCCGAAGAGGAGGTAGCCGTAGACCGTGGCGAAGAGGATCTGCACGTACTGCATCGGCGCCACCGTCACCGCCTCGCCGGCCTTGTAGGCCGCGATGATGACCACGCCGCCCAGCCAGCCCAGCACCGCCTGCGCCGCGATCAGGCCGAGATGGTCCGCCGCCATGGGCCGGTACTCGGACGGCATGACCAGGGTGGTGAGCGCGAGGTTGGCGATCATGGGATAGAGGAGCATGACCACCGGCCGCTCCTCGTGCCCGACCTTGCGGACGATCACCGAGGAGATGGCGCCGAACACCGCCGCCGAGAGCGCGGCGAGGTGGCCGAGGCTCAGATGGGCCGAGCCGGGGCGCAGCACCACGAGGACCCCCAGGAGGCCGCCCGCCACCGCGAGCGCCCGGCGTAGCCCCACCCTCTCGCCCAGGAGGGGGATGGCGAGCAGCGTGATGAGCAGGGGCTGCGCGAAGGCGATGGCGTAGACCTGCGCGAGCGGCAGGACCGAGAAGGCGTAGAAGACCGACAGCGCGCTCAGCACGGCGGCGGCCGAGCGCAGCGCGATCCAGCCGGGATGAATGGGGCGGAGGGTGCCCGGCTGGGGGTCGTGGACGATCATCCCCATGGCCAGCGGGAAGGAGAAGAGCGTGGAGAAGAAGATGAGCTGGAAGGGCGAGTAGTGCCCGCCCAGATCCTTCACCAGGGCGTCGCTGGTCGCGTAGAAGCCGAAGGCGAGGAGCGACAGCATCGCTCCCTTCCCGTTCCGTGACATGGGGGTCCTTTCGGGCGCGGGCCTGAATCGCGCCACGCCCGCTTTAGGACCGCGAATCGGGACGGGTCAAGATATCCCCAGGCGCTTCAGCGCGCGTTTCCCTCAAGCGCTGCAACAATCGCATCGCCCATCTGGACGGTGCTGGCCGGCGCGCCGCCTTCGGGGCCGATGAGGTCCGCCGTGCGGACGCCCTGCGCCAGCACCTGCTCGACCGCGCGCTCCAGCCGGTCGGCCGCCTCGCCCGCCTCGAAGGAGTAGCGGAGCGCCATCGCGAAGCTGAGGATGCAGGCGATGGGGTTGGCGAGGCCTTTGCCGGCAATGTCGGGGGCCGAGCCGTGGACGGGCTCGTAGAGCGCCTTGCGGCGGCCCGTCGCCGCGTCCGGGGCGCCCAGCGAGGCCGAGGGCAGCATCCCGAGCGAGCCCGTCAGCATCGCCGCCACGTCGGACAGCATGTCGCCGAAGAGGTTGTCGGTGACGATCACGTCGAACTGCTTGGGCCGCCGGACGAGCTGCATCCCGCCCGCGTCGGCGAGCATGTGGTTGAGCTGGACGTCCGAATAGCGGGCCTTGTGCACCTCCTCCACGACGTCGTGCCAGAGCACGCCCGAGCGCATCACGTTGCGCTTCTCCATGGAGCAGACGCGGTTGTCGCGGACGCGGGCGAGCTCGAAGGCGACCGAGGCGATGCGGTCGATCTCGTAGGTGTCGTAGACCTGGGTGTCGATGGCGCGCTTCTGGCCGTTGCCGAGGTCGCGGATCTCCTTGGGCTCGCCGAAGTAGACGCCGCCCGTCAGCTCGCGCACGATCAGGATGTCGAGCCCCTCGACCAGCTCGCGCTTGAGCGAGGAGAAGTCGGCGAGCGCGTCGAAGCACTTGGCGGGGCGGAGGTTGGCGAAGAGTTCCAGGTCCTTCCTGAGGCGCAGGAGGCCGGCCTCGGGGCGCACCTCGTAGGGGACCTTGTCCCACTTGGGCCCGCCCACGGCGCCGAGCAGCACGGCGTCGGCCTTGAGCGCCTTATCCATGGTCGCGTCGGACACCGCTTGGCCGTGGGCGTCGTAGGCGCAGCCGCCGACCAGGTCCTCCTCGACGGCGAAGTCCATGCCGTTGGCGTTGAACCAGCCGACGACCTTCTTCACTTCGCCCATCACCTCGGGGCCGATGCCGTCGCCGGCGAGGATGAGAAGGTCGTGGGCCATGATGCGCGCTCCGCTGCTGGGTCGCGCGCGGGGGTAGCCGGGGGGCCACGCGGGGTCAAGCGGCGGGGGCGGCGGGCTCAGAGCACGAAGTCGGAGGCGGCGAGGCGCTGCGCGAGGCCGTGGAGGAGGATCGCCATCTCGGGCGCGTCGTCGCGGTCGAGGTTGACCTCGATCCGAAGGCCGTCGCCGGCGAGCTGCTGGCGGACCCCGCCGGGCCCGAAGGCCCCGCCGTCGTCCAGGTGGAGACGCTGGTCGCCCGGGGCGCCGGGGTTCGGGTCGAGGGCGGAGAGGTCGATCGCGTCCTCGCCGGGGGCGAAGCCGTCGATGACGTCGGGCCGGCCGGGCGCGCTGTCCCCCGCGGCGAAGACGAAGGCGTCGGCGCCACCGTTGCCCTGGAGCCGGTCGGCCCCCGCCCCGCCCTCGATGAGGTCGTCGCCGGCCCCGCCGGAAAGCCGGTCCGCGCCGCCGCCGCCCCGGAGGAGGTCGGTGCCGCGCCCGCCCCTGAGGACGTCGCCGCCCCCGAAGCCCTCGAGGCCATTGGCCGCCGCGTTGCCGTGGAGCAGGTCGTCCTCCGCCCCGCCACGCGCGTCCTCGATCAGAACGCCGTGGGCGATGGTGAAGCCGCCTTGGACATGGTCGGCGTAGGACAGGAAGCCGCCTCCGCCGGGACCCCGCTCCAGGGTCGCGGCGCGCAGGTCGATCTGGTTGGCGCGGTGCGCCGCCCCGTCGATCCGGTCGGTCCCGCCGGCGTCCCAGAGGCAGGCGTAGAAGGCGCCCGGACGATTCGCCTCGGGCAGCCGGTAGACGTCGTCGCCGGTGCGGGCCGCCATGTTGGGGCCGTAGAGCTGCTGCAGCGCCGCGATGTCGAGGGCCATCGGCCCGGCCTGGTAGCCATGCGTGCGGGCCGTGGTCGGTCCCTCCGGGCCGGTCTGCCAGCCGTCGTTGTAGGACATCATGGTGAAGACGCCCTGGTTCATGTCGAAGTCGCCCAGGTCGTCGAAGGCCGCGGCCACGCCCGGGAACACCGACGAGCCGCCCCCGTGGTCGTGCGGATGCGCGAGGCCCACGGCATGGCCCAGCTCGTGGATAAGGGTGCAGAAATCGAAGCCGCCCTCGAGCAGGAATCCCTTGCCCGAGGGCGGGTAGTAGGATTCGTAGTTGATGGCCACGAGGCTGCGCGCCAGGCCGCCGACGGTCCCCGCGCCGGGCGGGGTGGACCAGCCGTAGGCGCCGCTGGAGTCGAGGTTGCTGACCACGCTCCAGACGAGGTTCGCCTCCGCCTGGGAGGGGACGACGCGGAAGTGGATGCCGCAGACCGCCTCGAAGGAGGCCATGGCCTCGGCCATGGCGGCGGCCTCGCGCGGGTAGGCCGCGTAGGCGGTCACCGAGGAGCCGAGCCCGTCGGAGACCGCCTCCTCCCCACCTTGGCCGGCGATGTAGGCGTCGATCGTGGCGGGACCGCCGTCGGCGCCCCACCGCGTTCCCCAGAGGAGGCCGTCGAGCCACACGTTGCCGGTCGGCGCCACGGTGTCGGGCCTCGCCGTGCTCCCCATCTCCACCTTCCTCCCGGCGCGCCAGCCCGCGCCGTCCCGTCACCCGACCCGCGCCCGAGGGAGCGCTCCCCGGCAGCCTAGCATCGGCCCGGGCGGGCGGCCAATGACAGGTTAACAAAATGCTGAACAGGGGCGCTGTCTAGTTAACGCCGCCGGCCGGCGGTCGTTGCCCCGGAGGGACGCCTCCCTTAGGAATCGGCCGGCCGTTCCCGGGAGGACCCTTGATGCGAGCCCTGTCCCTGTCCCTGGCCCTCGGAGCCCTGCCCCTCGCCGCCCTGGCCGACGGCGGCGTCGCCGTGCCGCTGGCCGACGTCTCGGGCCTCTCGCCGGCGCAGGCCGAGGAGCTGCTGACGGCGCTGGTGACGGCCAACGTGGTGTCGTCCAACTGTCCGGGCTTCGGGATCACGGACGGGGAGTGGACGCTCATCACCGGGACGGCGGACAGGCTCGCCTACGAGGAGCTGGGCCTGTCCGTGGATGACTACGACGCGCGCTTCTACGGGCCGGCCTTCGCGCTGCTCGACCAGCCGGGGACCTGCGAGGCCGAGGGGCCCAAGGTCCGCGGAATCGTCCAGCTCCTGGTCGACATGGGAGGCTCTCCGGTGCCGGTCGGGCCGGCGAAGGGTTAGCGGTCGAGGTCCACCCAGACGAGGCGGTGGGGGCCGGCGGCCTCGGCGGCCGAGGCCAGGGGGTCGCCGGGGGCGGGCCAGACGACGCCCGCGCCGGTCACGCGTAGGGTCGCAGCGGGCAGGACGTAGTCGACGCGGAGGTTGCCGGGGCCGTCCTCCTCGGGCCAGTCGGCGGTGTCGAGCGCGGGGTCGCCCGCCTGGCCGGGGCTCGCGGCGAGCCGGCCCCCCTCGCTCAGGGGCCGGGGGTCCTGCACGCGCGGGTCGGCGAGGAGCGCCGCCATGTCGGCCCGCAGGCCTTCGCCGTCCGCGGGGTCGAGGTCGGCGTTGCCCAGCAGGACGAAATCCCGGGGCGCGGGGCCGAAGGCGCCGTCCAGCACGCGGCGCCAGAGCGCGAGCTCGTCGGCGTTGCGCAGGCCGTTCAGGTCCTCGGGCCCATCGAAGACGGGGGTCGTGGCGTCCCAGGCGAGCAGCGTCACCGCCCCGCCCGGCGCCTCGACAGGGACGATCCAGTGGCCGTCGGAGGAGAGGCGCCGCGCGGCGGCGGCCTCCTCGGAGGGGAAGGCGCCGGGCTGCCGCGAGCCGGGGAGGTCGCGCCAGAGCAGCGTGGAGAGGTCCCGCGCCTCGCCCAGCGGCCAGCGGGAGAGGAGCGCCATGCCCCCGTCCCCGGCGAAGCGGCCGAAGCCCTGCGCGTCGCGCGCCTCCCCCGTCCGACCGTTGCCGTCCAGGTCGAGGCCGGTGGCGGCCCCCGCATTGGTCGGCAGCGCCAGCCGATAGGGGTAGCCGAGCCCCTCGCGCGCGAGCCTCTCGGCCAGGGCCGAGAGCGCGATGCCGTCGGCGTCCCAGTCCAGATCGGTCAGGAGCAGCACGTCGGGCCGCGCCTCGGCCAGCACGGCGGCCACCCCCTCGATGCCAGGATCGTCCCCCTTCAGGATGTCGCGCAGCAGGAGCCCCGGCCCGTCGCGGCTGAGGTCGGCGCCCCAGGTGGCGACGCGCAGGGACTCGGCCGTCGCCGGCGCGGCGAGCGCGAGGAGCGCCGCGAGGGTCAGACCGCCTGGGCGAGCACCTCGGCCCGGCGCAGGCGCGCGCGGTGGGCGGCGATGAGCCAGGCCAGCCGGTTCAGCGCCAGGCCGCGCATGGCGAGGTTCGCGGGAATGAAGGCCCATGCCGTGATGATCCATACGAGGGCCGCGGGCTCCCTCAGCAGGGCGCCCTGGAAGGGCAGCGCCAGGAGGTTCGCGGCCAGCGGGGCGATCAGCGGCAGCAGCACGCCCAGCACGAGGTTGACATGGGCGTCCCTCTGCAGCCTCTCAACCACGTCGCCGCCGGCGGTGGGGTCGAACTGGGGGAGGTTCACCCAGACGTTGAAGGCGCCCCGGCCCGGCCAGTTGCCCCAGCGGATCGTCGCGGCGAAGGTCGCGATCATCAGGAGCGAGATCGTGTAGACGGCGGCGGCGGCGGCCTGGACCTCGCCGACTAGATGGGGCGGCAGGTCGGAGGGCAGCGTCCCGACGAGCAGGTGGACCGGGGTATAGGGCACGTCCACGGCCCTGCCCCAGGCCTCGATGCCAGCGTGGAAGACCTGCAGGAGGGAGTCCCTCCAGTGCTCCTGCAGGACGGCCGTGGCGAGCACCACCGCGGTCGCCAGCGCCGTGACCCGGATGCGGTTGTAGGGTCGGGCGTCGCGGAACTCGACGAGGCTAGGGGAGCGGGCGGCGTATTCGCTGAAGGTGAAGATCCCGGCCATGAGGGCGAAGAGCGCCACGAGCTGCCGACTGCCCGGCGTGCCGTGCCCCAGGAGCAACTGGGGCATCGCCACCAGCAACGACATGAAGCCTGCGCGCAGGACGGCCATCGCCACCCGCGACCTGAGAAGGCGCGTCATCGTCTTCGCTCGATCCTCGCATGCGGGCGCATCGGTCTCCCCCTCGGCGCCCTGGCCAACCGTGGCCGAGCAGGCTCGGCGTGACACGGTCGTGCCACCGACATTACGGAACGCTGAACGCACCGCAACGGGCAATCAACCTAAGGTTGCGCTTTCGCAAGGATGAATGGGGGATTTGGCAGGTCCCGTGGCAACTCTGCCACGGTTCCCGCGCAGTTTCCGTTTCGGCGCCCCCCGCTCAGTCGAGGGCGGGGGAGCAAGGGACGGAAATCGTTCAGACCCAGGGACGGGCTTGGGCCGCCTGTGATTCGAAGGCGGCGATCGAATCCGACTTTTCCATGGTGAGGCCGATGTCGTCGAGCCCGTTCAGGAGGCAGTGCTTGCGGAAGGGGTCCACCTCGAAGCGGATCGCCTGGCCGTCGGACAGGGTGATCGTCTGCGCCTCCAGGTCCACCTCGATCCGGGCGTTGGCGCCCTTCTCGGCGTCCCTCATGCAGAGGTCGCGCTCGGCCTCGGGCAGGACGATGGGCAGGATGCCGTTCTTGAAGCAGTTGTTGTAGAAGATGTCCGCGAAGCTCGTGGAGATCACGCAGCGGATGCCGAAGTCGGCCAGCGCCCAGGGCGCGTGCTCCCGCGACGACCCGCAGCCGAAGTTGTCGCCCGCGACCAGGATGGTGGCGGCGCGGTAGGCGGGCTGGTTCAGGACGAAGGAGGGGACCTCCGAGCCGTCCTGGTCGTAGCGCATCTCGTCGAACAGGTTCTTCCCCAGGCCCGACCGCTTGATGGTCTTCAGGAACTGCTTGGGGATGATCATGTCCGTGTCGATGTTGACGAGCGGCATGGGCGCGGCGATGCCGCTCAGGTGGGTGAACTTGTCCATCTCTCTCGTCTCCTCAGGCCAGCGCCGGCTCGTGGGCCATCAGCTCGCGCACGTCGGTCAGGTGGCCGGTGATCGCCGCCGCCGCCGCCATCGCGGGGCTCGCGAGGTGGGTGCGCCCGCCCCGGCCCTGGCGGCCCTCGAAGTTGCGGTTCGAGGTCGACACGCAGCGCTCGCCGGGCGCGAGCTGGTCGGGGTTCATGGCGAGGCACATGGAGCAGCCCGCGAGGCGCCACTCGAAGCCCGCGTCGATGAAGATCTGGGCGAGGCCCTCCTCCTCGGCCTGGGCGCGCACGAGGCCCGAGCCGGGGACGACCATGGCGCGCAGGCCCGGCTTGATCGTCTTGCCCTTCAGGATCGCGGCGGCGGCGCGCAGGTCCTCGATGCGGCCGTTGGTGCAGGAGCCGATGAAGACCGTGTCGATCTGGATGTCCTGGAGGCGCTGGCCGGGCTGGAGGCCCATGTAGTCGAGCGACCGCTTCGCGGCCTCGACCTTGCCGCCTTGGAACTGCTCGGGCGAGGGGACGACGCCGGTGATCGGCAGCACGTCCTCGGGCGAGGTGCCCCAGGTCACGACGGGGGCGATGTCCTCGCCGCGGATCGTCACCACCTTGTCGAAATGCGCGCCTTCGTCGGTGTAGAGGGTCTTCCACCAGGCGAGAGCGGCCTCCCACTGGGCGCCCCTGGGCGCGTGGGGACGGCCCTGGACGTAGGCGAAGGTCTTCTCGTCCGGCGCGATCAGGCCGGCGCGGGCGCCGCCCTCGATGGCCATGTTGCAGACGGTCATGCGGCCTTCCATCGACAGCTCGCGGATCGCCTGGCCGCAGTACTCGATGACGTAGCCGGTGCCGCCCGCCGTGCCGGTGGCGCCGATGACCGACAGCGTGATGTCCTTGGCGGTGACGCCGGGGCGGAGCGAGCCGGTGATCTCCACCTTCATGTTCCTGGACTTCTTCTGGATCAGCGTCTGCGTGGCGAGGACGTGCTCGACCTCACTGGTCCCGATCCCGTGCGCCAGCGCCCCGAAGGCGCCGTGGGTCGCGGTGTGCGAATCGCCGCAGACCACGGTCATGCCGGGCAGCGTCCAGCCCTGCTCCGGGCCCACGATGTGGACGATGCCCTGCCGGATGTCCGAGACGGGGTAGTAGTTGATCCCGAAGTCCTTGGCGTTCTTGTCGAGCGCCTCGACCTGGATGCGCGACTCCTCGTTGTCGATGTGCTTGTCCCGGCCGGGCGTCGTGGGGACGTTGTGGTCCGGCACGGCGATGGTCTTGTCGGGCGAATGCACCTTGCGGCCCGCCATGCGCAGGCCCTCGAAGGCCTGGGGCGAGGTCACTTCATGCACCAGATGGCGGTCGATGTAGAGGAGCCCGGTGCCGTCGGGCTGCATGTCGACGAGATGGGCGTCCCAGATCTTGTCGTAGAGGGTCCGGGGCTTCATGGGGGACTGGGCCGTCTCGGTCGAGGGATTGGCTTGGGGGGAATCAGGGGACATGGGTCCGCTCCTGGCAAGGAAGGGCTGAGAGGGTTCGGAAAAACGGGCGCGCGAGGCCATGGCCTACGCGGGGCGCCGCGTCAAAGCTGCGCGCGAATGCCGTGGATGGCCCCGAAGAACCGCCAGGGGAGCCTGTCCCGGTCGCCCATGTCGAAGACCCGCGTCATGGCGTGGCACATACACAACAGGCGCTCGCGCTTCAAGCGCCGCGTGACGCCGCGCGCCGATGACGCAGGACGGCGGAACGGCGGCGCCTTGCCAGCGTTCACGATGCGGGGACCGGTTCCTTGAGACGGCACCCCCGGAATGTTATCTACGCGTCAAGCCTGGCGCCGGGGCATTCGGCGTATCGCAAGGAGGATGACGACCTGTCACCCGACGCTCACGCGGCCCAAGCCGCTTCGACCGGGCCCAGGCCCGACCCCCAGATGACCAGCGAGGACCTCCTCAAGGTCGTGATCGACTCGCTCGAGGACGACAAGGCCGAGGACATCGTCACCATCGACCTGCGCGGCCGTTCCGAGATGGGCGACTTCATGGTGATCGCCTCCGGCCGCTCCACCCGCCAGGTCGCCGCCATCGCCGAGAAGCTCGCCGACCGCCTGAAGCAGGATCATGGCATCCTGTCCAAGATGGAAGGCAAGGAGACCGCCGACTGGGTCCTGATCGACACCGGCGACGTGATCGTCCACGTCTTCCGCCCCGAGGTCCGCGACTTCTACCAGCTCGAGAAGATGTGGCTGCCCTCCGGGTCCGCAACGCGCTCGGCCGCCGCCGGCTGACCCCGTGCGCGTGACGGACGGCGCCGACGCCCACTCGGGGCGACCCCCTGCGTCATGCGCGTGACCCCCTGCCCGCACGGCCGGCCTGCGCCATGCGGGTGACGATCCGCGCCATCGCCCCATCGAGGCGGAGCCGGCGATGCGGGTGACCATCTGCGCCGTGGGCCGCCTCCGGTCGGGGCCGGAGCGCGAGCTGGTGGACGACTATCTCCTCCGCTTCGACCGGACGGGCCGAAGCCTGGGCCTGGGGCCCGCGACCGTCACGGAAGTGGAGGCCAAGACCGGCGGCATGGGCGCCGAGGCCGCCCTCCTCTCCCGCGCGGTCCCGCAGGGCGCCGTGCTTTGCTGCCTCGACGAGAGGGGCGAGACCATGGCCTCCCCCGCCTTCGCGAGCCTTCTCGGCCGCTGGCGCGACGAGGGGCGGGACGCGGCCTTCGTGATCGGCGGCGCTGACGGGATCGACCCGGAGCTGCGCGGACGGGCGCAAAAGCTCCTCTCCTTCGGCGCGATGGTCTGGCCGCATATGCTGGTGCGCGTGATGCTGGCCGAGCAGCTCTACCGCGCCGCGACCATCCTCGCGGGGGGGCCGTATCACCGGGCCTGAGCCGCGCGAGGGCGGAACCCCCGGGCGCCCGGGCGGTTCGGTCCCTGAACGGATGGGAGACGCGCCATGGACGGAGTGATGGTCAAGGGTTGGCCCGAGACGGAGGAACTGGGGCAGCGGCAGGGCGACGGCACCGGCGCCACCCTCCTCAAGGGAACGCTGGCGGGCCTTGCCGCCACCGTGGCGCTGGACCGGCTGGACTGGTTCATGTGGGACCACCTCGACCCCGCGACGCGCGAGCGCACGCGCAGCGTCCGGCCCGACGGGCTCGACCCCGGGCACGTGATCGCGCGCAAGGTCGCCCAGGCGATGGGGACCGACATCGAGCCGCGCGGTCCCGACAACCAGAGCCCCGCCGGGGTCGCCGTCCATGCCGCCATGGGCCTGGCGCCCGCCCTGGCCTATGCGGCGCTGCGGGACCGGGTGCCGGCGATGACGGCCGGACGCGGCACGCTCTTCGGGCTGGGGCTGTTCCTGATGCAGGACGAGGGGCTGAACACCCTCACCGGGCTCGGCGCCCGCCCGCAGGACTATCCCTGGCAGGCCCATGCGCGCGGCCTGATCGCGCATCTGGTCTACGGCGCCGTGCTGGAGGCCACGATGCGGGCGCTCGACGGCCCGCCGGGCGAGCGGCGGGACGCCTGACCTCGACCGCCGGACGGACCGGGCCGGGGTGAGGGGGCTCGGGATGGGAGGCCTTCCCGGGACGGAGGGTCCCGCGCCTCCCCCGGTTCCCCTCCGCGCGCGGCTCGTCTACAAGGGCCCCGCATCATCGAGGGAGCCCTGCCCATGCCGCCCAAGCCCGTCGTCCTTTGCATCCTCGACGGCTGGGGCCTGCGCGAGGACACCTTCGCCAACGCCGTGAAGCTGGCGAACACGCCGACCTACGACCGGCTGATGGCCACCTGCCCGCACGCCCAGCTCGTGACGCATGGGCGCGACGCGGGGCTGCCGACGGGCCAGATGGGCAACTCCGAGGTCGGGCACACCAACATCGGCGCGGGGCGCGTGGTGGCGATGGACCTTGGGCAGATCGACCTCGCCATCGAGGACGGGTCCTTCGACGCCAACGGGGCGATCCAGGGGTTCATCGCCAAGCTCAAGGAGACGGGCGGGACCGCGCATCTCCTCGGCATCGTCTCGAACGGCGGCGTGCACGGGCATATCGAGCACATGCTGGCCGCCGCGCGGCTGATCGCCGGGGCGGGCGTGCCGGTGGTGGTCCACGCGATGACCGACGGGCGCGACGTGCCGCCGACCTCGGCGGGCGGGTTCCTCCGGCAACTCCAGGCGGGGCCTGCCGGAGGGCGCGCGGATCGCGACCGTCCTGGGCCGCTACTACGCCATGGACCGCGACAACCGGTGGGAGCGGGTGAAGCTCGCCTACGACGCGGTCGCGAAGGCCGAGGGCCAGCGCGCCAAGGACGCCGCCACCGCCGTCCAGCTCGCCACCGAGCGGGGCGAGACGGACGAGTTCATCACGCCCACGGTCCTCGACGGCTACGAGGGGATCAAGGAAGGCGACGGCCTCTTCTGCCTCAACTTCCGCGCCGACCGCGCGCGGGAGATCCTGGAGGCGCTGGGCAACCCCGACTTCGAGGGCTTCGAGCGGGGCGGGATGCCGAAGCTCGCGGCTCGGCTCGGCATGGTCAACTACTCCACCCGCCACGACGCGTGGTATGCGACCGCCTTCCCCAAGCAGGACATCGCCAACACCATCGGCGCCTGGGTGGCCGCGAAGGGCCTGACCCAGTTCCGCCTCGCGGAGACCGAGAAGTACCCGCACGTCACCTTCTTCCTGAACGGCGGCGTCGAGAAGCCCTATCCGGGCGAGGACCGCTACATGGCCCCCTCGCCCAAGGTCGCGACCTACGATCTCCAGCCCGAGATGTCGTCGGGCGAGGTCACCGACCACTTCGTCGGGGCCATCGAGAAGGGCTACGACCTGATCGTCACCAACTACGCCAACCCCGACATGGTGGGCCATACCGGGGACCTCGGGGCCGCGATCAAGGCGGTGGAGTCGGTGGACCGGGGCCTCGGCCGCGTGGTCGAGGCGCTGGACAAGGCCGGGGGCGCCATGATCGTCACCGCAGACCACGGCAACTGCGAGCTGATGGTGGACCCCGCGACCGGCGGCCCCCACACCGCGCACACGACGAACCCGGTCCCGGTGATCTTCGTGGGCGGCCCCTCGGGCGTGACGCTTCGGGACGGCCGTCTCGCCGACCTCGCGCCGACGCTCCTCGACCTCATGGGGCTGGAGCTGCCTCCCGAGATGACCGGGCGGAGCCTGATCCGGCGATGAGGCGCGGCGCCCTCGCGCTCCTCCTCGCGCTTCTCCTGCCCCTCCCCGTCCTGGGGCAGGAGGAGGACTCGGCCGAGGTCGCCGCCGTGGCCGCGCGGCAGCTCCGCGACGCGGCGGCGATGATGGCGCAGGCCGAGGGGGCCGAGAACCGGCTCGCCGTCCTGACCGACACGGTGCGCGCCTACGAGGACGGCCTCGCGCTCATGCGCGACACGCTGCGCCGCGTGGCGGTGGAGAAGGCGCGCCTCCAGTCCGAGCTCGACGCCGACCGGGAGGGGATCGCGAAGCTCCTGGGCGTGCTCCAGTCCATCGGGCAGGCGCCCGAGCCGGTGCTGATGCTCAACCCCTCGGGCCCGCTCGACACGATCCGCGCCGGGATGCTGCTCTCGGACGTGACGCCGGCGCTCCAGGCCAAGGCCGAGGGGCTCCGCGCCAAGGTCCGGCGGCTGGCCGAGATCGAGGCCACCCAGGGCCAGGCGGCCGACACGCTGCGCCAGGGCCTCGCGGACGTGCAGAAGGCGCGGGCCGACCTCGCCGCCGCCGCCGCCGACCGGACCGAGCTGCCCCGCGCCTACACTGAGGACCCGGTGGCGACCGCCCTCCTCATGGCCTCGGCCGAGAGCCTCGAATCCTTCGCCGAAGGACTGGGCCAGACCGTGGACCAGGAGATCGCGACGCCCCCCGACGAGGCGACGGCGAGGAAGGGAACCCTCCCGCTCCCCGTCGAGGGCACGATCCTGCGCCGCCCCGATGAGCCCGACGCAGGCGGAGTCGCGCGGCCCGGGATCGTCGTCGCCACCGAGCCCCGCGCCCTCGTCGCGGTGCCCGTGACCTCCACCCTGCGCTTCCGGGGCCCGCTCCTCGACTACGGGACCGTGGCGATCCTCGAGCCCGCGCCCGGAACCCTCTTCGTCCTCGCGGGTTTGGCCGAGGTCTACGGCGACGCGGGCGAGATCCTGCCCGAGGGCGCGCCGCTGGGCCTCATGGGCGGGGAGACGCCCGACGCTGACGCGATCTTGACCGGGACGCCCCAGGCGGGGGATGCGGCCCGCACGGAATCCCTATACCTTGAGGTCCGCGACGCCGGGGAACCCGTGGACCCCGGCACCTGGTTCCGGCTCGATTGAGAGGCCTTCTATGAAGAAACTGGCGTTCGCCGCCATCGGGGGGGCCGCGCTCGGCCTCGTGGTCACCACGCAGGTCGCGGGCCCGCTCCTCGCCCAGGAGGCGGAGCAGGACCGGACCATCTACGAGCAGCTCGACCTCTTCGGCGACATCTTCGAACGAATCCGCTCGGACTACGTCGAAGAGGTGGACGAGCAGAAGCTCATCGAGGCGGCCATCAACGGGATGCTGACCTCGCTCGACCCGCATTCGAGCTATCTCTCCCCCGACGACGCCGAGAAGATGCGCGTCCAGACCCGGGGCGAGTTCGGCGGCCTCGGCATCGAGGTCACGCAGGAGGAGGGCTGGGTCAAGGTCGTCTCGCCCATGGACGGCACCCCCGCCGCGCTGGCCGGCATCCAGACCGGCGACTTCATCACCCATGTCAACGGCGAGAGCCTGATGGGCCTCACCCTCGACGAGGCGGTGGAGATGATGCGCGGGCCCGTGGGATCCGAGATCACCCTGACCATCGTCCGCCAGGGCGAGGACGACGCCCCGGCCGAGCCCTTCGACGTCTCGCTCGTCCGCGACACGATCAAGCTCCAGGCCGTGCGCGCCCGCACGGAGGGCGACACCGTCGTCCTGCGCGTCACCACCTTCAACGAGCAGACCTTCCCCAACCTCTCCGAGGGTCTCGCGCAGCAGGTCGAGGCGGCGGGCGGGATGGACCACGTCAACGGCATCGTGCTCGACCTCCGCAACAACCCGGGCGGCCTCCTCGATCAGGCGATCGCCGTATCGGACGCCTTCCTCCCCGAGGGCGAGATCGTCTCCACGCGTGGCCGCCACCCCGAGGACGGGGAGCGCTACAACGCCACGGCGGGCGACCTCGCGCAGGGCAAGCCCATGGTGGTGCTCATCAACAGCGGCTCGGCCTCGGCCTCGGAGATCGTGGCGGGCGCGCTGCAGGACCACGACCGCGCGGTCGTGGTGGGGACCCAGAGCTTCGGCAAGGGCTCGGTGCAGACGGTGATGCCGCTGGCTGGCGATGGCGCCATGCGCCTGACCACCGCGCGCTACTACACGCCGTCGGGCCGGTCGATCCAGGCGCTGGGCATCTCGCCCGACATCATCGTGCAGCAGCCCCCGGCCCCCCGCCGACCGAGGCCTCGGCCACCGAGGAGGAGACCCCGGACACCCCGCTGAGCCGCGAGGTCCACGAGGGCGACCTGCGGGGCGCGCTGAACAACGACTGGCTCACCGACGAGGAGAAGGCCCAGATCGAGGAGGACCAGGCGCGGGCCGAGGCCGCCGCCAAGCTCCGCGAGGAGGACTACCAGCTCGCCTACGCCATCGACATCCTCAAGGGGCTGTCGGCGCTGGGCCCCTCCGCGCCCGCGCCGGTGCAGGCCGCCGAGGTCCAGACCGACGCGGAGCCCGAGACGGCCGAGCCGTGAACGCGCCGCAGGGCTACCGCCCCTGCGCGGGCGTCGTCCTCGTGAGCCCGGCGGGGCTGGTCTTCGCCGGGCGCCGCAACGACCGCCCGGCCGGCGAGCCCGCCGCCTGGCAGATGCCCCAGGGCGGCGTGGACGCGGGCGAGGACATCGTCACCGCCGCGCTGCGCGAGTTGGAGGAGGAGACGGGCATCCCCTCCTCGCTCGTCCGCGTCGAGGCCGTCGCGCCCGCGCCCGTGGCCTACGACATCCCCGAGAACCGGCGCCCGGCCCATTGGAAGGGGCGCTGGCGCGGTCAGGCGATCACCTGGGTCCGGATGCGCTATCTCGGCACCGACGCCGAGGTGGGCATCGCCACCGATCATCCCGAGTTCGACGAATGGCGCTGGACCGATGCCCGGGCGCTGGCCGAGGGGATCGTGCCCTTCAAGCGCGAGGCCTACCGCGCCGCGCTGGCGCTCCTGGGCGAGGCGGCGTGACCCGCCTCGCGGTCCTGACGCTCCTGCCGAGGACCGCGACGTAGGCGGCCGCTTTCGGTGTCCTGTGCATCTCGGTAGCGGGCGAGGAAACCCCGGCCAGCCCCTGCGGCGAGCCGGTCGCCGCGCCCAAGTCGGCTCGGGGCCAGTTCGGATCCTGCATCGGCGGCGAGGCCGGCGGTCCCGGGAACGATCGCCTTCCGGGACGGTCGGTCGCGACCGGATCGGCCATACTGCCGTCGCGCCTCCTCCTCCGGGCCGTTAACGGTTTCTCAACCTTTCCCTGCCATGGTGATCCCGTCCCCGGGTCGCCGCCCGGCGGGGTAGGGGAAGTTGCGCCCTGGGCTTCGGCCGCAGCGCCCTCCCGGGGACCCGATCGGTTGATGCCCTAGCGCAGCCGCTCCAGCAGAGAGGGCGTCGCGTAGCCATCCGGCACCTCGCCCCGGGCGATCTGCCAGTTGCGGATGGCGTTGACCGTGCGCGGCCCCATCAGGCCGTCCACCCCCAGCGTGTCGAAGCCCAGCGCCGTCAGGCGCCGCTGGAGCTCGCGCCGCTGCGCCTCGGTCAGCGCCGGGTCCTGGGGGATCGCCGCGCGGATCGGCGGCCCGCCTGCGATGCGGTCGGCGAGGTGCCCCACCGCGATCACGTAGGCGTCGGCGGTGTTGTAGTGCTCCAGCGCGTTGAAGTTGCGAAAGGTCATGAAGGCCGGCCCCTTCGCGCCCGCCGGCAGCAGGATCACCGCGCTGCCGTGGTCCGGCACCGCCTCGCCGTTCATGTCCCGCACGCCGAGCGAGGCCCAGTAGGTCGGGCTCTGCTTGTTGGTGTCGCGGGCGAGGCGGTAGTCGAAGCCCTCGGGCAGCGTGACCTCCACCCCCCAGGGCTGGTCCAGGGTCCAGCCCGCGTCCGCGAGGAAAGCCGCCGTGGAGGCCAGCGCGTCCGAGGGGTCGTCGCCCCAGATGTCCCGCCGTCCGTCGCCGGTGAAGTCGACCGCGTGCGCCGCGAAGGAAGAGGGCATGAACTGGGTGTGGCCCATGGCCCCGGCCCAGCTCCCCACCATGGCGTCGGGCGTGGTGTCGCCGTCGGCCAGGATGCGGAGCGCCGTCAGGAGCTGGTTCTCGAAGAAGGCCCCGCGCCGCCCCTCGTAGGCCAGCGTGGCCAGCGCCGAAAGGGTCGGCACGTCGCCCCGGTTGGCCCCGAAGGAGGACTCCACCCCCCAGATCGCGACGACGATCTCCTTGTTCACGCCGTACTCCGCCTCGATGCGGTCGAGGAGCGCCGCGTTCTCGCGCACGGCCCGCTGCCCGGCGGCCACACGGTCGTCCGACACGGCGATGGCGAGATACTGGTAAAGCGGCTTCGTGAACTCGGACTGGTTGCGGTCGCGCTCGACCACGTCGGGAAGGAAGGCCACGCCGGAAAGGGCCGCGTCGAGCACCGCCCCGGGAAGGCCGCCCGCCTCGGCGCGCGAGCGGAAGGCGGAGAGCCAGGGCTCGAAGCCCTCGGCCGGGATCGGGGTGGATCGGTCCATGCTCTGCGCCTCCGCTGGGCCGCCGGGGGCCCCCGCCGCGGCGAGGAGGCCCAGGGCCAGCGCCGCGACGAGGGTCCGGGAAATTCGGTTCGACATGACGCCCCCTTGGTCCTGCCCGGCGGACGCGGCTAGCGCAGCGCCTGGAGCACCGAGGGCTCGGCGAAGCCGGTCTGCGGCAGCCCGCGCGAGGCCTGGAAGGCGCGGATCGCCTGGATCGTGCCCGGCCCCACGTTGCCGTCCGTGCCCCTGGTGTCGAAGCCCAGCGCCGTCAGCCCCTCCTGCAGCTCGATCCGCTCGGGCAGCGTGAGGGGCCGCTCGGAGGAGAACAGCCCGGCAAGCGGCGGGCCGCCCCGCAGGCGGTCGCTCAGGTGGCCGACCGCGATCGCGTAGCTGTCGGCGTTGTTGTAGCGCTTGATGACGTCGAAGTTGCGGTAGACGCGGAAGGCCGGCGCCCCGTCCGGCTGGATCACCCGCCCGCCCGAGCCGCCGCCCGACGCGCCTTGGGCCAGCTCGCCCCAGGGCTCGCCCCGCCGCCAGCCCGACTTGGCGAGGTAGTTGGCCGTGGAGGCGAGCGCGTCCGAGGGGTCCTCGCCCCAGATGTCGCGCCGCCCGTCGCCGGTGAAGTCCACGGCGAGCGACTCGAAGGAGGTGGGGATGAACTGGGTGTGGCCCATGGCTCCGGCCCAGGAGCCCTTCATGGCGCGCGGCGTGGTGTCCCCCGCCGCCAGGATGCGAAGGGCGGAGACGAGTTGCGTCTCGAAGAACTGTGCCCGCCGCCCCTCGTAGGCCAGCGTCGACAGCGCCGAGACGATGGGCACGTCGCCCTTGCGGACCCCGTAGGAGGATTCCATGCCCCAGATCGCGGCGACGGCCTCCTTGTCCACGCCGTAGGTGGCCTCCACGGCGGCGAGCGTCTGCGCATGGCGCGCCATGGCGGCGCGGCCGTTCTCCACCCGGCTGTCCGAGACGCCGGACAGCAGGTAGTCCTGAAGGCTGCGCGAGAACTCGGCCTGGCTGCGGTCCTTCTCGATCACGGCGGGGATGAAGCCCGCCTCGGCGAAGGCCGCCTGCAGGGTCGGCTCGGGGATGCCGGCATTGCGGGCGCGGGGCAGGAAGGACAGGACCCAGGCGTCGTAGCCCGGATCGGGCGCGGTGGCCCATTCGTCCACGTCGCGGCTCGGGCCCGCCCTCAACGCCGGGACGCGCGGCGCGCAGGCCGCCAGCAGCAGCGCCGCCGATCCCATCAACAGTTCCCGTCGTCCCAGCCGCATCGCCCGCCCCTCGGATTCTTGTTGGGGCGCAAGTTACCCACAGGCCGCCCCCGGCGGAAAGGGGTCCCGGCGCCGACCTTGCGGAATGCCGCCTCAGCCCTTGCGCCGGCGGCTCACCTTGCGCTCCTTGGCGGCCCGGGCCTTCTCCTGTCCCAGCTTGCGACGGGGCGGGACACCCCGCTTGCCGCTCCGACGCGGGCGCGGGAGGGCGTGGTCCTCCAGCGTCAGCAGCTCCAGCAGGATGCCTCCCGTCACCGGCGAGACCTCGGCGAGCTTGACCGTCACCCGGCTCCCCAGCGCGAAGACCACGCCGGAGTCGCTCCCCGTCAGGGTCTGGTCGTGGGGGTCGAAGCGGTAGAACTCCTCGCCCAGCGAGCGCACCGGGACCAGCCCGTCCGCCCCCGACTCGTCGAGCCTCACGAAGAGCCCGAACTTCGCCACGCCCGAGATGCGGCCCCCGAGCTCGGTCCCCACGCGGTCGGCGAGGAAGGCCGCGAGGTAGCGGTCCACGGTATCCCGCTCGGCCATCATCGACCGCCGCTCGGCCTGGGAGATGAGCTCGCCCGTCTCGTCCAGCCGCTCCATGTCCGAGTCGGACAGCCCGTCGCGCCGGGGGTCCGGCCCCCAGCGGTGGGCCGAGATCAGCGCCCGGTGGACGATCAGGTCGGCGTAGCGGCGGATGGGCGAGGTGAAGTGCGCGTAGTTCTGCAGCGCCAGCCCGAAGTGCCCGAAGTTCGTCGCCGCGTAGTAGGCCTGCGGGAGCGAGCGCAGCGTCGCCATGTTGATGAGCTCGGCCTGGTCCGTCCCCGCCGCCTGCGCGAGCAGCCGGTTCAGGTGCCGCGTCTGCAGCACCTGCCCCCGCGCCAGCGTCAGGCCCGAGGCCTCGGCCGTCTCGCGCAGGGCGTCGAGCTTCAGGGGCTCGGGCTCCTCGTGGACGCGGAAGAGGAGCGGCGTGCGGTGCTGGATCAGCGTCTCGGCGGCGGCGACGTTGGCGAGGATCATGAACTCCTCGATCAGCCGGTGCGCCTCCAGCCTTTCCTTGAAGGCAACGGAGAGAACCTTGCCCTCCTCGTCCAGCACGATCCGCCGCTCGGGCAGGTCGATGTCGAGCGGGGCCCGCACGTCCCGCGCCCGCTGGAGCGCGGCATGGGCGCCATAGAGCGGCTTCAGCACGGTCTCGAGGAGAGGCGCCGTCTTCTCGTCGGGCCGCCCGTCGATGGCCGCCTGCACCCGCCCGTATTCGAGCGAGGCCCGCGACCGCATCAGCCCCCGCACGAAGCGGTGGTCGAGCTTGCGCCCCTCGCGGTCGATCCGCATCCGCACGGCGATGACCGCCCGGTCCACGTCCTCATGCAGCGAGCAGAGGTCCCCTGACAGAGCGTCGGGCAGCATCGGCACCACCCGGTCGGGGAAATAGGTGGAGTTGCCCCGCAGCCGCGCCTCGGTGTCGAGCGCGCTTTCCGGCCGGACGTAATATGCCACGTCCGCGATGGCGACCCAGAGCACGAAGCCGCCGTCGTTGTCCCCGCCCTCGTCGGGGATCGCCAGCACGGCGTCGTCGCGGTCGCGCGCATCCTCGGGGTCGATGGTGACGAGAGGGAGGTCGCGGAGGTCCTCGCGCCCCTCAAGGCCTGCGGGCTCGGCGGTCTCGGCCTCCTCCAGCACCTTCTCGGGGAACACGTCCGGGATGCCGTGCTGGTGGATGGCGATCAGGGAGACCGCCCTCGGCCCCGCTGGGTCGCCCAGCCGCTCGGTCACGCGCGCCTTGGGGAGGCCGAGCCGCCCTTTGGGCCCGATCTGCTCGGCCTCGACCAGCTCGCCGTCCTGGGCGCCGTTCTCCTGGCCGGGCCCCACGACCCATTGCGAGGCGCTGCCCTTGTCGATGGGCAGGATGCGCCCGCCCTGGGAGTCGCGCTTGTAGATCCCGAGAAGCCGCGCGGGCGCGGCGGCGATGCGGCGGATGGGACGCGCCTCGTAGGGCTGGTCCTCGCCCGGCGTGGGGTCGATCCGCGCCAGCACCCGATCCCGAGGCCCCAGCCCCTCGCCCCCGGCGCGCGGGATCACCCGGATCGCTGGGACCGGCCCGTCGCCGCGCCAGTCCACGGGCCTGGCCAAGAGGTCCCCCTGCGCGTCCGGCCCGGTGATCTCGATGACGGTCACCGGGGGCAGGCCGGTCTCGGCCTCTTCGCGAGTGCGACGCTTGCGGGGGCGGAACTCGCCCTCCTCCTCCATGTCCTTGAGGAGCGCCTTGAAGTCGATCTTCGCCGCCCCCCGGATGCCGAAGGCCTTGGCGAGGTCGCGCTTGGTCGCCTCGGGGTTCTCCTCGATCCACTGGAGGATCGCGTCCTTGGTGGGAAATTCTGCCATGGCGCAACAGCTAGCGCGGATCGCGCGCCGCGTCATGGGGCGTCAGAGCGCCAGAATCATGTCCCGATGCGGAATTCCGGCGTCGTCGTAGACCGGCCCCTCGGCCGCGAAGCCCAGCTTCTCGTAGAAGGGGATCGCGTGGACCTGCGACCCGAGCTTGGCCCTGCGGAGCCCGAGGACCTTGATCTCCTCCACCGCCGCCCGGATCAGCGCCGCGCCGATGCCTTGCCCGCGCGACTCGCGCAGCACGCAGACCCGTCCGATCTTGCCGGTGTCGCCCTTGAGCAGCAGCCGCGCCGTGCCCACCGGCCGCCCGTCCAGCGTCGCGAGGAGGTGCAGCGCGGTAGCGTCGTGCTCGTCCCGCTCCAGCTCTTCCGGCACGGACTGCTCCTCGACGAAGACCGTCCACCGCAGGGCGAGGCAGGTGTCGAAGTCGTCGGTTCGCGCGACGGTCAGGGTCATGCGAAATAGTCCTCCAGGATGCGGGCATAGATGCGCGCCAGTCCCTCGACCTGCGCCGCCTCGACCCGCTCGTCCACCTTGTGCATCGTGGTGCCCACGAGGCCCAGCTCCACCACCGGGCAATGGTCCTTGACGAAGCGCGCGTCGGAGGTCCCCCCGGAGGTGGAGGCCTCCGGCCGCCGCCCCGTCTCGGCCTCCACGGCGCGGGAGACGAGGTCCGACAGCGCGCCGGGCGGCGTCAGGAACGCCTCGCCCGAGATCCGGACGGAGATCTCCACCTGCACCCCGAACTCCTGCGCGACGCGCTCGCCCTCCTCCCGCAACCAGTCCGAGAGCGAGGCCCCCGTGTGCGTGTCGTTGAAGCGGATGTTGAGCGTGGCCCGCGTCTGCGCCGGGATGACGTTGGTCGCCGGGTTGCCGGTGTCCATCGTCACCACGGCCAGCGTCGAGGGGCCGAAATGCGCCGTTCCCTCGTCCAGCCGATGCGACGATAGCCGGTCCACCAGCCGCGCCAGCGCCGGGATCGGGTTCTTCGCCCGCTCCGGGTAGGCCGAATGCCCCTGCACGCCCGTCACCGTGAGATAGGCGTTCAGCGACCCACGCCGCCCGATCTTCATGGTGTCGCCCAGATGCTCGACCGAGGTCGGCTCCCCCACGAGGCAGACCGACATCGCCTCGCCCCGTTCCCGCATCCAGTCGAGGAGCGCGACGGTCCCGTCCGTGGAGGCCCCCTCCTCGTCGCCGGTGATGGCGAGGCAGATCGCTCCGTCGGACGGCAGGCGCGGGGCCATCTCCACCGCCGCCGCCACGAAGGCCGCGACGCCCGACTTCATGTCCGCCGCGCCGCGCCCCCAGAGCTGGCCGTCCCGGACCTCGCCCCCGAACGGGTCGCAGGTCCAATGCGCCGGGTCGCCGGGCGGCACCACGTCGGTGTGGCCGTTGAAGCCGAAGCTGCGCGCGGCTCCCTGGGCGCCTGCCCGGGCGTAGAGGTTCGGAGTGCCGTTCCGGTCGACCCGCACGCAGTCGAACCCCGCCTCCGCCAGCACGGATTCGAGCAGCACCAGAGCGCCGCCCTCCTCGGGCGTGACGGTGGGGCAGCGGATCAGGTCGGCGGCGAGGCGCAGGGCGTCGGGCATCGGGGGTCCTCCGGAAGGCCGTCCGCACCTAAGCCGCGCGGGGTGTCCGGGACAAGGGCCAGGTCTCCGTAGGGCGGGGTTCACCCCGCCATGCGACCTCAGCCACCGGAGCGAACATGGCGGGGTGAACCCCACCCTACGGCGGCCCTCTCACGCCTTGTCGTAGAACGGCGTCATCTGCGACACGACCACCGCGTTGTCGGCCAGCGCCCGGTCCATCAGCGCCCGCTCCTCCTCGTCGATGTCGTGCCCCTCGGCTAGCCGTTCCTCCAGGGTGCCGTAGCCCGACACGTCGAGCGGCGCGAGGCCCGCTTCCTTGAGCACCGCCACCGTCTCGCGCACGGCCTCGGCCTCGTCCACGCCGGCGGCATAGCAGAGGAGGGCGCCGCCCGTCGCCCCTTCGGGCAGCCCGTCGTCGGCCTTGCGCCCGACCTCCACGAGAAGGGTGAAGACCCGCTGCGGGCGCTTTTCCTTGACGGGCTTGCCCTCCTCCTCGGCCATCAGAGACGCCCGCCCCGGGCTTCGAGCAACTCGGCCGTCCGGCGCGTGTTGTGGTAGATGCCGAGGCCCAGGTAGAGCAGGCCGCCGTAGACGATCAGGCCGATGAAACCCACGATCAGGATGGCGAGGCCCGCGAGCGGCCCCTGCATCCCGGCCGGCGCGCCCTCGATCGAGGCGTTGCCGAAGGCGGCGACGCCCGCCGCGATGACGATGCCGATGGCGGCGACGATGAGGATGATGCTGAGGATCGCCTCGAATCCCCGGATGAAGAAGTCGCGCATGGTGCTCTCCTGATGCTGCCCCGGGGCGGTCTTGGCCGCCCTTGTGCGGCCAACCAAGGTGCCGCGTCCCCGCCTGTCAAGCGGCGGCGCATGACGCTGGCGTCATGTGCGCCGCGCCGGGCCTTCCGGTGACAGGTGCTAGAGCCGGCAGGTCCCGTAGGCGCGGTCGATGTCCCCGCCCCACTCGCCCTCGAAGGCCGCGAGGAGATCGTCCGCCTGCACCCGGCCGGACCCCACCGAATCCCAGAGCGGCCGGAGGAACGCCCGCTCGTCCGGCATCCCCCGCGCGGCGCGGGCCCGCAGCCCCTCCTCGGCGATCCCCACGGCGGCGCGCGCGAGGTCGAGGAGGCGCAGGCCCCCCGCCTCCCCTTGCAAGGCCCGCTCCGAGGCCGCGACCCGCAGCCCCTCGCGCGTCCCCTCGTCGAGGTCCTTGACAAGGTCCCAGGCCGCGTCCAGCGCGCCCTGGTCGTAGGTCAGGCCCGTCCAGAAGGCCGGCAGCGCCAGCGTGTGGGCCCGGTCGCCCATGTCGGCGCCGCGCATCTCGATGAACTGCTTCACCCGCGCCTCGGGGAAGACCGTCGTCAGGTGGTCGGCCCAGTCGGACAACGTCGGCACCTCGCCCGGCAGCGCGGGAAGCCGCCCCGCCATGAAGTCGCGGAAGCTCTGCCCCAGCGCGTCAATATACTTGCCGTCGCGGTAGACGAAGTACATCGGCACGTCGAGCACCCAGTCGACATACCGCTCGAACCCCATGCCGTCCTCGAAGGCATAGGGCAGCATCCCCGTCCGCGCGTCGTCCAGCCCCCGCCAGATGCGCGACCGCCAGCTCCGGTGGCCGTTCGGCTTGCCCTCGAAGAACGGCGAGGAGGCAAACAGCGCCGTGGCGACCGGCTGCAGCGCCAGCGACACCCGCAGCTTCTTCACCATGTCCGCCTCGGACCCGAAGTCGAGGTTCGCCTGCACGGTGCAGGTCCGGTACATCATCTGCGTCCCGTGGGTGCCCACGCGGCCCATGTAGGCGGTCATCAGCTTGTAGCGCCCCTTGGGCATCACCGGCATCTGCTCATGGGTCCACACGGGCGCCGCGCCGATCCCCAGGAAGGCCACGCCGAGGGGCTCGGCCACCTCGCGCACCTCCGCGAGGTGCGAATCCAGCTCCTCCGCCGTCTCGTGGATGTGCCGCAGCGGCGCGCCCGACAATTCGAGCTGCCCCCCAGGCTCCAGCGACACGTTCGCCTTGCCCTTCTTGAGGCCGATCACCGCCTCGCCCTCGCGCAGCGGCTCCCAGCCCTTCGCGGCCAGCCCGTCGAGGACCGCCCGCACGGAGCGGGGGCCGTCGTAGGGCAAGGGCTCCAGCGTGTCCGTGAGGAAGCCGAACTTCTCGTGCTCCGTGCCGATGCGCCAATCGGACTCGGGCTTGCAGCCCCTCTCCAGATACTCGGCGAGCTGCCGGGGGTCCTCGACGGGGCCGCCGCCGGACTGGGGAATGGACATGAGAAGCCTCTCGGGATCGTGTGTCGGTGACAGGTGCCGCGCGGCCCCCCGGTGTCAATGGACCGGGCCGCCTCATCCCCTGCGGAAAGGGATTGCGACAGGTCCCGAAGCGGGCAAACCTCGCCCATGGCATCGGAGAAGCGCATGGCGGACAGGATCCCGGCGACGGTCGCCTCCCTGCAGGAGGCGCGGGACGGCGTGCTCTCCTTCGAACGCGAGCTCCGCCGCTCGCCGGACCTCGCTGCCCGCCTCGCCTATCCCCGTGCCTGGATCGCGCTCAAGGCCGAGGGCGAGTGGCGCTACGCCTTCGCGCTCTGGGCCGGGCACCGGGGGCTGGACGCCGCGACCTACCTCGCGGTCAGCGAGAGGCTCGACGGACGCCGCTCCGACGCCGCGCTCTCGGCCTGGTTCGCCCCGGTGGCCGATCCCCGCCGGCAGGAGAAGCACCTGCGCCGCCTGCGCGAGCTGTTCCTGCGCCACGGTCAGGGCCGGGCCCCCAACGCCCGCACCCGATTCCTCGAACTGGCGGTGGAGGAGCCCGGCCACGAGAAGTCGGGCGAGAAGCAGCTCGTGGACCTGCTCGAGGCCGTCTACCGGGGCCTCTCGGTCCCCGCCCAGGCCGCCTTCCGCAAGCGCATCGGTCAGTGAAGCCGCCGCCGCTCCCGGGGCGGCAGGACGATCACGTTGGGCACGCGCCAGAGCGTCACGACCGGCCCCTCGGCCCGATTCAGCGCCTGCAGCATCGTCTCGGTCGGAAAGCCCGGCAGCGCCGCGAAGAGGTCGAGGAGCGCCTCCGCCCCTTCGGCGTTCACCGGCACCTCCAGCCGCTCGCCCCTCAGGCTCGTGAGGATGAAATGCGCGGGCCTCGCGCCCGGGTCGAGGTCGAGCCGCGCCAGCGCGTCCATGTCCATGACCCCGCCGGTCAGCGGCCCCCAGTAGACGAGCCGCCGCTCGTCCACCTGCACGATCCCGGGGCCTCCGCCGCCCCGCCCGAAGCGCCAGCGCTGCACCCCCGTCCAGACCAGGGCGAGGCCGCCGAGGCCCAGCACAACCGCCACCCAGCGCGTGATCCCGTAGCTCGTGAGCCCCAGCCAGATCGCCGCCAGCGTCAGCGCCGCCCCCGCCAGAGCCTCGCGGCCCCGTCTCAGCAGGAGCGCCGCCTCGGGGCGCAGGACCCTCACGCCCAGACCCCCTCGTAGGGCGCCCGGACCTCCTCGTAGGCGAGCCCCGAAAGGTCGTGCAGACGCCGCGCTTCTCCTCCCGCGAGCGGCCTTTCCCAGAGGGCGCCCCGCGCGGCGAACTGGAGCCGGTCGCGCCAGAGGTCGGCCCATTCCCACTCCGATTGCGCCGTCCGCGCGCCTGTCGCATCCACCGTTGCGTAGCGGCTGGAGACGATCGCCCGGTTCCGGGCGTGGATCGCGAAGGAGAGCTCGATCCGGCCTCCCCCCGGCAGGTCGCGCCGCAGCACCGCGTCGTAGGCCTGCCCCTCGCGCCGCCAGCCCCGCCGCTCCAGCATCGCGGCATGGAGGTTGCCGCCATGGAGCCCGTCCGTCGAATGCGGGTAGGCGTCCGTCGGCGCGGGCCGGACCTCCTTGGCCTGCTCCACCGTCAGGGGCGACGCTCCATTCAACCAGAGCTTGCCCTCCGGCGTGAAGGCCCCGCCACCGCACCAGGTGCTGTTCTGCGGAAGATAGACCACCGCCCGCAGCCAGGGCACCCGCGCCACCGCCGTCCAGCCGTAGCCGCCCCGCGCGGCGAAGTAGACCCAGTGCGTCCCGTCCGGCGAGATGTCGGCGCGGTATTCGTAGATGCGCCCGCGCAGCCACTGGCCCCGCATGACCTCCCCGCTCGCCCGGTCCCAGCCCAGCGAGGCCACGACGCCCGCCGGCCCCCGCCGCAGCACCAGCGCCATCGGGGACGCCAGCGCCGTCAGCACATGGAGCCGCGGCGGGATCACCGCCAGTCCCCGCAGGTCGCCTGCCAGAGCGCCAGCGCCGCCACCGCCGCCGTGTCGGCCCGCAGGATGCGAGGGCCCAGCCGCACCGATCGCGCGTAGGGCAGCGCGCGCAGCCGCCCCCGCTCCTCCTCCGAGAAGCCGCCCTCGGGCCCGACCAGCACCGCGCCCGGCCCCTCGTGCCGCTCCGGCACGGGCCCGACGCCCCCCGCCAGCGTCTCGTCGCAGAACCAGAGCGTGCGGCCCGCGTCCCATGTGGCGAGCAGGTCGCGCAGCCGCGTCATCTCGGCCACCTCGGGGACGAAGACGCCGCCGCACTGCTCGGCCGCCTCGACGGCGTGGGCGCGCAGCCGCTCCGCCTTGACGCGCTCGCTGTTGGTGAACTCGGTCTGCACCGGCAGGATGCGCCGGCAGCCCATCTCGGCGGCCTTCTCGACGATGAAGTCCGTCCGCGCCTTCTTGATCGGCGCGAAGAGCAGCCAGAGGTCCGGCGGCATCTCCTGCGGGCGAGTCTGCTCAAGCGGCCTAAGCCGCCCGGCGCGCTTGCCGGCATCGGTGACCTCGGCCTCCCACTCCCCATCACGGCCATTGAACACCGACAGACGATCCCCGACCGAGAGCCGCATCACGCCAAAGAGATAGTGCGCCTGGTCCTCGCCCAGCGGCACGGGCTGCCCTTCGGCGAGGGGATGGTCTAGATGAAGGCGGACCTTGGACATGGAACGAAGCCTATGAGCGGGACGATCGAGACGCCAGAGCCCGGAGCGGTCCCCGACGCCGCCCCCGCGAACTGGGTGGACCTCCACGCCCCGCGCGCCTGGCGCCCCTACCTGCGCCTGAGCCGCGCCGACCGGCCCATCGGGACCTGGCTCCTGCTGCTGCCCTGCTGGTGGGGGCTGGGCCTCGCGCTGGTGGCGACGGGGGCGCGGCCCTCCCACTACGACCTATGGATCGCGCTGGCCTGCGCGCTGGGGGCGTTCCTCATGCGCGGCGCGGGCTGCACCTGGAACGACATCACCGACCGCGACATCGACGCCCGCGTCGCCCGCACCCGCGCCCGGCCCATTCCTTCGGGGCAGGTCACGGTGCGACAAGCGCTCCTCTGGCTCGCCGCGCAGGCGGGCCTGTCGCTCCTGATCCTGCTGACGCTGCCCCCGGTCGCCATCGGCCTCGGCGTCCTGAGCCTCGTGCCCGTCGCGCTCTACCCCTTCGCCAAGCGGGTGACGTGGTGGCCGCAGGCCGTCCTGGGCGTGGCCTTCAACTGGGGCGCCCTCCTCGCCTACGCCGCCCATGCGGGGCGGGTGGAATGGCCGGCCGTGGCCCTCTGGCTCGGCGGCATCGCCTGGACGCTCTTCTACGACACGATCTACGCCCATCAGGACGTGGAGGACGACGCGGTCATCGGCGTGAAGTCCACCGCCCGTCTCTTCGGAGAGGCCACGCCCCTCTGGCTGCGCCGCTTCCTCGTGGCGACCGTCCTGCTCATCGGCCTCGCCGTGGTGGTCGCCGCGCTCGACGCCTCGCCCCTCGCCCTGATCCTCGCGCTCGCCGGCCCCTGGGCCATGGGCTGGCATCTCGCCTGGCAACTCCAGCGCTTCGACCCGGAGGACCCCCGGGTCCTCCTGAGGCTCTTCCGATCCAACCGCGACGCCGGGCTCATCACGGCCGTCGCCTTCGCCCTGGCGGCCCTGGCGTAGGTCCCGGGCGGGCGCGGCTTTCCGCCGTCCCCCGGCCCCCCGGATTGTGGCGCGGGCCGAGCCCGCCTAAGAAGCGGCGGTTGCCCAAGCGCCACAGTTGCCGAAAATCCGCCCATGAAGCTCTCGCCTCCTCTTCTCGCCGCCCTGGCGTTCCTCTGCGCCGGCGGGCTCGCGGTCGCGGCCGGCCAGACCATCGCCCGCGTGGTGGAGGACCGCTCGGTCGAGGCGGTGGCGGCCCGGCTGAAGGTCGACGGCTTCGGCTGGACCTCGGTGCTGGGCGACGGCCTCCAGGTCGTCCTCGAGGGCGAGGCCCCCACCGAGGCCGAGCGCTTCAACGCCATTTCCTCGGCCTCCAAGGTCGTGGACGGGGCCCGGGTCATCGACAACATGCGCGTGGCCGACGCCGCGCCCATCGACCCGCCCGACTTCGCGCTGGAGGTGCTCCGGAACGACGCCGGCGTCTCCCTGATCGGCCTCGTCCCCGCCGACACCGACCGCGACGAGGTGGTCGAGGAGATCGGCGAGGCCACGGAGGGCCAGGAGGTCTCGGACCTCCTCCAGGTCGCCGACTACCCGGTGCCGGATGGCTGGGAGACCGCGCTCGACTACGCGGTGAACGCCCTGGAGGCCCTGCCCCGCGCCAAGATCTCGGTCGCCCCGGGCCGCGTCTCCATCGAGGCGATCTCCGATTCGCCCGAGGACCAGCGCCGCCTGGAATCCCAGCTCACCCGCATGGCCCCGGAGGGACTGCGCCTCGCCCTCTCGGTCTCCGCCCCCCTTCCGGTGATCGCCCCCTTCACGTTGCGCGCCCGGATCGAGGACGGCAAGTTTGCCTTCGACGCCTGCTCCGCCGATTCGGAGGAGGCCCGCGACGCCATCCTCGCCGCGGCGCTCGCCGCCGGGGCCGAGGGGCCGCTCGACTGCCGCCTGGGCCTCGGCGCCCCCACGACCGACTGGGGCAAGGCGGCCGCCCAGGGGGTCGCGGCCCTGCACGACCTCGGCGCCGGGACCCTGACCATGTCCGACGCCGACGTGGCGCTGGTCGTGCCGCCCACCACCGACGCCGCGCTCTTCGACCGCGTCTCGGCCGAGCTCGACGGGGCGCTGCCCGACGTCTTCGCTCTCGACGCGCGGCGTCCGGTGCCCGACGCGGCGGACACGCCCCAGGGCCCGCCCGAGTTCAGCGCCTCCCTCTCCGAGGACGGCAAGGTGCGCCTGAGAGGCCGCATCGAGGACGCGCGCATGGGCGACCTCGCCCGCGCCTTCGCCCAGGCCCGCTTCGGCGCGGAGGACGTGACCATGGCGACCCGGCCGGGCCCCGGGGGCCTTCCCCCCGGCTGGTCGATGCGCGTCCTGGCCGGCATCGAGGCCCTCTCGCGCCTCGCCGACGGCACCGTCACCGTGACGCCCGACGCCATCGTCGTCGCCGGCCGCACCGGCAACGCCGCCGCCCGCGACGAGATCGCCGCCCGCGCCATCGAGACGCTCGGCCCCGACGCCGACCTGGAGATCGAGGTCGCCTATGTCGAGGCGCTCGACCCCCTGGCCGCGCTGCCCACGCCGCAGGAGTGCCTGGCCAAGATCACCGCCGTCACCGACGCCGCCAAGATCACCTTCGAGCCGGGCTCCGACACCATCTCCTCGCAGGGCGAGCCGGTCATCGAGGCCATCGCCGAGATCCTGCGGTCCTGCCCCGACCTGCGGCTGCGGATCGCGGGCTATACCGACAGCCAGGGCCGCGAGTCCTCGAACCTGGAGCTGAGCCAGGGCCGCGCCGAGGCGGTGCTGGCCGCGCTGCGCGCCGAGCGCGTCCCCGTGGCGGGCTTCGAGGCGCGGGGCTTCGGCGAGGCCGACCCCATCGCCTCCAACGAGACCGAGGCGGGCCGCGAGGCCAACCGCCGCATCGAGTTCAGCCTGATCGGCGCCGAGGCCGAGCGTCCCACCACCGCCGCCACGGACGCCCCGCCAGCCGGGAGCGCCGACGCGCCCGCCGCCGGGGAGGAGCCCGCCGACCCCGCCGCCCAGCCCATGCAGGAGGCGCCCGACGCCCCGCCCCTCCGCCCCGAGAGCGTCGAGGAGGAGGCCGCCGCGCAGCAGCCCGACGCCCGGGCGGAGGCCTCCGGCGAGGAGGACGGGGCCGCAACGCCGGCCGCGACCGACGAGGACCGATCCGCCGGGACCGCCGGGGACCCCGAGACGCCCGCGCCCGCCAACGCCTCCCATCCTGCCGACGCGTCGGCCGCCACGGGCGACGAGCGGCCCGCCGGAGCGGCCAGGGACGCGGAGGCGCCGGCCGGGACGCC
>NZ_KK088561.1 GCF_000600335.2 Rubellimicrobium mesophilum DSM 19309
CAGGGCTTCGCGCTTGACGGGGACGGGTCGTTCTCGGCGGGCGAGATCCGGCTCCGGGAGGTGCGGGCGGGGGTCCTGGTCGAGCTCAACGTCGACGACGACGCGCGGCCCGAGCTGGCGATCCTGGTCCGGGGCGGCGGCGGGCTCGACGCCGGCGACTTCGTGCTCTGACCGGCGGCGGGCCGGCTCGCCCAAGGGGGCGGGACCGGCCCACCGCACGCCGAACTTATGCGTTGCGCTGACGACATCGGAACGCACTGTTGGATGCAAGATCGCCCAACGGAAGACTGTTGATGACCTCGGCTGCCTGAGGCCCTGCGTAGCCTCGTCGAACGAGGTCGCGCTGGGACAAGCATCACGTCAGTCGCAGCCGTCTGAAGTCGGCTCAACCGGTGATGAGTGTCCATTCGCGGAACGAACGTTGCGTGCTCCGCTCCCGACCTTTCGGACGACAGCGCGATTGAGGGGCATAGCCTCTCGGACCACGATAGGATCAGAACAGGAGGTGACCCGTTCCGAGAGCGTGAATGCCGTTCACCTGGATCTCGAAGCGGCCTTGGCGCCGCCGGTGACGTCGCCCTCGAGGATGATGTTGGAGGAGCTGACCACCTCCCAGAGGCCGAGGGCCCTGGCGGCAGCGCCGCAGAGACTGACCACCTAATCCGAGCAATGATCCGTGAGGCGGCGCAGGGTCATCGCATGCCTAAAGCGAGACCTCGCCGTCGTTGCCCCGGAGACAGATCCAGAATGCCGCGCGACCCGGGTCTTGAATGGACCCTCTGCTCCAGATTGCTGGTTCGAGGAGAGCCCTACCGGAACTCGCAAGCCATTCCTAAGTGCAGTCGAAGCTCATGGGCAGGCTTCCATGGCAGATGCACTGCCAGAGGGAGAACGCTGGGGAACACCCTAGTAGCGCGTCGCCTCTGTCGGGACGGGCCCGTTGAGGAGCCTGAAAGGACCTTGCTCGCCGCCGTCAGGAGTCAGCCCCATTTGGGAACCATCAGACCCCGATCGGCCGGTCCTTTCGCCCCGGGCTCCCAACCCTTGGTTCCAGGCCGTTACACCGCACCGTAGGGCGGTTGGCCCATTTCAGGTTCGGCGACATGGTCGACAGACCTGACGTCGCGCCTTTGGCGTTCCACCATTCGCAAGTGGCCGCCGATATGGCCGAGCCAAGCCGGAGCCGAGTAGCTCGAGCGTCACGCACCGGCCCTGGACGAGATCAGGGCTGCGCTCCCCCCCGTCCGTCATCGAAGGGGTCCCGCAGGAGGCGCTCCATGGCATCGCGGTACTCGGCCGCCAAGCGTTGGCAAAGCTCGGCCGTCCCGGGGATGTCGTCGATGCTCCCCACCCCTTGGCCTGCCGACCAGACCGTCTTCCAGATCCGCACTTCGTCCGCCATGTCGAGGCGGCCTCGCGAGGGCAGGGCATCTGGATCAAGGCCATTCTGCACGAGGCTCCGTCGAAGGAAGTTCGCCGCCACGCCCGAGATCGCGGGTGTATGGACGATGTCTCCGGCCAGAGCCTCCCGCACCATGTCCTTCTGTGCCTGGGGCACAAGCGCCTCGCGCGTTGCCAGGAACCGCGTACCGATAGAGACCATGTCCGCCCCCGCTGCGCGCGCGGCGAGAACATGGGACCCCCGGCCGATCGCCCCAGCCAGGATGATCGTGCCCGCAAAGACCTGCCGGATTTCCTCGATCATCGCGAAGGGGGAGAGCGTCCCTCCATGTCCGCCCGCACCGGCGGCCACGGCGATGATGCCGTCCACCCCGGCCGCAGCGGCCTTCTCCGCATGACGACGCGAGATCACGTCATGAAACACGAGCCCGCCATAGGAGTGGACCTCGGCGACGATCTCGCTCACCGCCCCGAGCGAGGTGATGACCAGCGGCACCCGTCGGGCGATCACCACGTCGAGATCGGCCCTCAGACGCGGATTCGACTTGTGGACGATCAGGTTCACGCCGAATGGCGCGACGCCGGGCACGCCGGCAAGCCGCCCCTCGATTTCGTCCAACCAAGCCACGAAGCCTTCGGTGCTCCGCTGGTTCAGCGCCGGGAAGCTCCCGACGATCCCGGAGCGGCACGCTTCGACCACCAGATCGGGTCCCGAGGTCAGGAACATCGGAGCCGCCAAGACGGGCAAACGAAGTCGCCCGGCAAACGACGCGGGCAGGGGCATCAGGCCGCCCAGCCCAGCGCGAGCCAGATCATGCCGGCCCCCGGTCGAGGGCAGACTCGAGCTCCCTTGCACGGGTCTGCCGGAGGATTCCCAAGACCTGTCGCGCGGCGTGGGGGATCGGAGTTCCAGGCCCGAAGATCGCCCGCACGCCGGCCGCCTGAAGCGCCGGGTAATCCTGCGGCGGAATGACCCCCCCACAGATCACCGCGATGTCGCCCGCGCCAGCCTTCTCCAACGCCTGCACGAGCCGGGGCGCCAGCGTCAGGTGCCCCGCCGCCTGCGATGACACCCCCACCACATGCACGTCGTTATCGAGAGCGTCCCTCGCAGCCTCCTCCGGCGTCTGGAACAGCGGGCCCACGTCGACGTCGAAGCCCAGATCCGCGAACGCCGTCGCGATGACCTTCGCGCCCCGATCATGCCCGTCCTGCCCCATCTTCACCACGAGCATCCGAGGCCTCCGTCCTTCCTCCTCGGCGAAACGCTCGACCTCGCGCCGCACGGTCTCGAAGGCCTCGTCCCCTTCGGCCGCGTGGGCATAAACGCCGGCCAACGTCCTGACCTCGGCCCGGTGCCGCCCAAACACGTCCTCGAGCGCCTGGCTTATCTCGCCCACCGTGGCCCGCGCCCGCGCGGCCGGGATGGCGAGCTCCAGAAGGTTTCCCGTTCCCTGCGCACCTTGGCGCAACGCATCCAGCGCGGCCCGGCAGGCAGTCTCGTCCCGGCTCGCCCGGACGTCCCGAAGCCGCTCGATCTGCGCCGCCCGCACCGCATGGTTGTCGATGGCGCGGATCGGCACCTCCTCCGTCCCCTCGACGCGATACTTGTTCACGCCGACGATGACCTCCTCGCCCTTGTCGATCATCGCCTGCCGCCGGGCGGCCGTCTCCTCGATCCGGAGCTTGGGCATCCCCGAGGCCACGGCCTTGGTCATGCCGCCCATCATCTCGACTTCTTCCATGAGCGCCCAGGCCTGCTCGGCCAACTCATGCGTCAGGGCCTCGACGTAGTAGGAGCCGCCCAGCGGGTCGACGACCTTCGTGACCCCCGTCTCCTCCTGAAGGATGAGCTGGGTGTTCCGCGCGATCCGCGCCGCGAAGTCCGACGGCAGCGCCAAGGCCTCGTCGAAGCTGTTGGTATGGAGCGACTGGGTGCCGCCCAGCACCGCCGCCAAGGCCTCGTAGGCGGTGCGGACGACGTTGTTCATCGGGTCCTGCTCCTGCAGCGACACGCCGGAGGTCTGGCAATGGGTCCGCAGCATCAGGCTCTCGGGCTTTGTGGCCCCGAAGCCGGACATGATCCGGTGCCACAGGAGCCGCGCCGCGCGGAGCTTCGCGGCCTCCATGAACAGGTTCATCCCGATGGCGAAGAAGAAGGACAGGCGCGGCGCGAAGGCGTCGACGTCGAGGCCCCGCGCGAGGGCCGCCCGAACGTATTCCCGCCCGTCCGCGAGCGTGAAGGCCAGCTCCTGCACGAGGTTCGCCCCGGCCTCCTGCATATGGTAGCCGGAGATCGAGATGGAGTTGAACTTCGGCATCTCTGGCGCCGTGAAGGCGATGATGTCGGCCACGATCCGCATCGAAGGCTCGGGCGGGTACACGTAGGTGTTCCGCACCATGAACTCCTTGAGGATGTCGTTCTGGATCGTCCCCGAGAGCTTGGCGCGCGGGACGCCCTGCTCCTCGCCCGCCACGATGAAGCTGGCGAGGATCGGGATGACCGCGCCGTTCATCGTCATGGAGACGGACACCTCCCCGAGGGGGATCCCGTCGAACAGGATTTTCATGTCCTCGACCGAGTCGATGGCGACACCGGCCTTGCCCACGTCCCCCTCCACGCGGGGATGGTCGCTGTCGTAGCCCCGGTGCGTCGCGAGGTCGAAGGCTACCGAGACGCCCTGCTGCCCGTTGGCCAGCGCCTGCCGGTAAAAGGCGTTCGA
This sequence comes from Rubellimicrobium mesophilum DSM 19309, assembly GCF_000600335.2. Lineage (GTDB taxonomy): Bacteria > Pseudomonadota > Alphaproteobacteria > Rhodobacterales > Rhodobacteraceae > Rubellimicrobium > Rubellimicrobium mesophilum. Next base: position 4,125 of record NZ_KK088561.1, read on the forward strand.
TTCCTCAGCGGTGGAGAACCCGGCATATTGCCGGATCGTCCATGGCCGCCCCGCGTACATCGTCGCCCGCACCCCCCGCAGGAACGGGGCCTCGCCTGGGATGCCGGGGTCGGGCAGGGCGCCCGTATCCTCCGCCGTGTAGAGCGGCTTGACCCCGATCCCCTCCAGCGTCCGCCATGTCAGCGACTCGGGGTCACGGCCCTTGAGCTCCTTGGAGGCGAGGGCCTTCCAGCGATCCATGTCCTGCGCCATTGCCGACCTCCTTCTCCGAACGTCCTCAGCGGCCCCAACCGTCATGCGAAGTCAAGGATCACCTGATCGACCGCCAGCGTATCGCCCTCGCGCGCACGGATGCGCGCGACCTTGGCCCGACGCTCGGCCTTCAAGGTGTTCTCCATCTTCATCGCCTCGACGGTGGCGAGGGCCTGGCCTTCCTCCACCTCCTCGCCCTCGGCCACGAGGAGCTGCACGAGAAGCCCCGGCATCGGGCAGAGGAGCGCCCGCGACGTGTCCGGTGGCAGCTTCTCGGGCATGAGCCGTGCCAGCTCCGCCTGACGTGGGGTCCGAACGTGGACCCGCAGGTCCGCCCCACCGGTCCGGAGGCGGAAGCCGCCCGTCGCATCCTCGACCTTGAGAACCAATGGCCGGCCGTCCACGGTCAGTTGCGCCAGCGTCCGCCCTGGCGTCCACGGGCCCTCGACCCGGATGGTGGCGCCGTCCGCGAAGGTCACGTCCGCGCCCCCAGGCTCGGCGAGGACCGAGGCCGGGAGGCTCTCGCCCTGCACATCGACGATCCAGTCCGACCCCACGTGGCGCTCGTGGTGGTCGAGCCGGCCGGAGATCCGCGCCCGCCGGATCTCCGCGACCCGGTTCATCGCCACCGCAGCCGCCGCGACCCGTCGCAACTCCGCCGGGGGCAGGGCGACGCCCCTGAACCCGTCGGGCCATTCCTCGGCGATGAAGGCTGTCGTCAGCCGCCCCTCGCGGAAGCGGGGATGCGCCATGACGGCGGACAGGAAGGGTAGGTTGTGCCCGATCCCCTCCACCTCGAAGGCGTCGAGCGCCTCGGACATCGCGTCGATCGCCTCCTGGCGCGTCCGCGCCCAGGTGCAGAGCTTGGCGATCATCGGGTCGTAGAAGCGGCTGATCTCTCCGCCCTCGTAGACGCCGGTGTCGTTGCGGATCACCATGTCGCCATGCAGCCCCTCGGCGGGAGGCCGATAGCGGGTCAGTCGACCCGTGGAAGGCAGGAACTTCCGATAGGGGTCCTCGGCGTAGAGTCGGCTCTCTACGGCCCAGCCCTTCAGCGGGATCTCGGCTTGCGTGAAGGGCAGGGGCTCCCCGGCCGCCACGCGGATCATCTGCTCCACGAGGTCGATGCCGGTGATGAGCTCCGTCACCGGATGCTCGACCTGGAGCCGGGTGTTCATCTCCAGGAAGTAGAAGTTCCGCGCGCCGTCCACGATGAACTCGACCGTCCCGGCGCTCTCATAGCCCACGGCGCGGGCGAGGGCGCAGGCCTGCTCCCCCATGGCCTTGCGCGTCTCGGGGTCGAGGAAGGGCGAGGGCGCCTCCTCCACTACCTTCTGGTTGCGGCGCTGGATCGAGCACTCCCGCTCGTAGAGGTAGACGCAGTTGCCGTGCTTGTCCGCGAGGACCTGGATCTCGATGTGGCGGGGCTGGTCCACGAACTTCTCGATGAAGATGCGGTCATCGCCGAAGCTCGCGGCGGCCTCGTTCTTCGACGCCTGGAAGCCCTCGCGCGCCTCCTTGTCCGACCAGGCGATCCGCATCCCCTTGCCGCCGCCGCCGGCGCTGGCCTTGATCATCACCGGGTAGCCGATCCCCTGGGCGATCCGTACGGCCTCGTCGGCGTCCGAGATCAGGCCCATGTGGCCGGGGACGGTGCTGACGCCCGCCTCGGCCGCGATGCGCTTGGAGGTGATCTTGTCGCCCATCGCCTCCATGGCCGAGGTCGGCGGTCCCATGAGCGCCACGCCCGCCTCGGCCAGCGCGGCGGCGAAGCGGGGGTTCTCGGACAGGAAGCCGTAGCCCGGGTGGACGGCCTCGGCCCCGCTCTCGCGCACGGCGGCCATGACGCGGTCGATGTTGATATAGCTCTGCGCGGCGGGCGCGGGCCCGATGCAGATCGCCTCGTCGGCCATGCGGACGTGCAGCGCCCGCGCGTCGGCCTCGGAGTAGATGGCGACGGTCTCTACGCCCATGCGCCGCGCCGTCTTGATGACGCGGCAGGCGATCTCCCCACGGTTGGCGATCAGGATCTTGCGGAACATCGCGTCACCTCACAGGGGCAGGTTGTCGTGCTTGCGCCAGGGGCTTTCCAGCTCCTTGGTGCGGAGAAGGGCGAGAGCCCGGGCCACGCGCTTGCGCGTGTTGTGCGGGCGGATCACCTCGTCGATGTAGCCGCGCTCGGCGGCGACGAAGGGGGACATGAAGCGTTCCTCGTAATCCCTTGTGCGCTCGGCGATCTCCTCGGGCGACTTGCCGCGATAGATGATCTCGGCTGCGCCCTTGGCCCCCATCACGGCGATCTGCGCGGAGGGCCAGGCGTAGTTCACGTCGCCGCCGATGTGCTTGGACGCCATCACGTCGTAGGCCCCGCCGAAGGCCTTGCGGGTGATGACCGTCACCAGCGGCACCGTGCATTCGCTGTAGGCGAACAGCAGCTTCGCCCCATGCTTGATGAGGCCGCCGCCCTCCTGCGCCGTCCCCGGCAGGAACCCCGGCACGTCCACGAAGGTCACGACGGGGATGCCGAAGGCGTCGCAGAAGCGCACGAAGCGCGCCGCCTTGCGCGAGGCGTCGCTGTCCAGCACGCCCGCCAGCACCATCGGCTGGTTTGCCACCACGCCCACCGAACGCCCCTCGATCCGCGCGAATCCCGTGACGATGTTCGCCGCGAAGCGCTCGCCCAGCTCGAAGAAGTCGCCTTCGTCCACAACCTTCAGGATCAGCTCCTTGATGTCATACGGCGAGTAGGGGTTGTCCGGGACGAGGGTGTCAAGGCTCGCCTCCGCCCGGTCGGGCGAGTCCCGCGACGGCCACTCGGGCACGCCTTCGCGGTTGTTCGCGGGCAGGAAGTCGATGAAGCGCCGCAATTGGCTCAGCGCCTCCACGTCGTCGTCCCAGGCCCCGTCCGAGATGGAGGATCGCGTCGTATGGACCGAGGCCCCGCCCAACATCCTCATGCGTGACGACCTCGTTCGTGACCGTCCGCACCACGTCCGGGCCGGTGACGTACATGTAGCTCGTGTCGCGGACCATGAAGATGAAGTCCGTGAGCGCCGGCGAATACACGTCGCCGCCCGCGCAGGGTCCCATGATGAGGCTGATCTGCGGGATCACGCCCGAGGCGATCACGTTCTGCTTGAAGATCTCCGCGTAACCCGCGAGCGACGCGACTCCTTCCTGGATCCGCGCCCCGCCGGAATCGTAGAGCCCGACGATCGGGCAGCGGGTCCTGAGCGCGAGTTGCTGGACCTTGCGGACCTTCTCCGCATGGGCCTCGGAGAGCGACCCCCCGAACACCGTGAAGTCCTTGGCGAAGACGAAGACCTTGCGCCCGTTCACGGTGCCCCAGCCGGTGACGACCCCGTCGCCGGGGATGCGCGTGCGGTCCATCCCGAAGGCGCTCGCCCGGTGCGTGACGAAAGTGTCGAACTCCTCGAAGCTCCCCTCGTCGAGCAGCAGCTCGATCCGCTCCCGCGCGGTCAGCTTGCCGCGCCGGTGCTGCGCCTCGATCCGCGTCTGGCCACCGCCCAGATAAGCGGCCTCGCGCTTGCGCTCCAGCTCCTCGATCACGTCGCGCATCGCCGGACTCCTCCGAAAAGCCGAAGGCCTATGCAAAGCCTTCCTGTGAACGACCCGCGTCGGGCAAAGCATGAAATCGTTGCGAAGTCTCCAACGGTCGTGCGAACCTGCAAAGGTGCGAAGGTCGCGAGGTCCTGATTTGCGAAAGCGGAAAGTCTTTTCCGGCGAGGCGGTGCGGGCCATGCGGCAGGGGGCGGGGCTGACCCAGGCCGACCTCGCGCGTCGCCTTCAGATTTCGCCCAGTTACCTCAATCAGATCGAGCACAACCAGCGCGCCCTGACTGCCGGCGTCCTCCTCGAGCTCGCCCGCGTGTTCCGCGTTGACCCCCAGAGCTTCGGCGACGACGAGCCGAACCGGCTGCTCCTCGCCCTCAGGGACTCCCTCGCGGACCCGGCGCTCGGCGGTGAGAGGTGCCGGCCACCGAGATCAGGGCCGTGGCCCAGTCCGCCCCGAACGTGGCGCGGGCTCTCCTGCGCCTGCAGGCCGACCACCGCGCGCTCCTGGACCGTTACCAATCGCTCGATGACGCACTTGCCCAGCCGCGAGGGTCCGCCTCGACTGCGCCGAACCTGCCCTACGACGAGGCTCGGGACTTCTTCCACGACATCGGCAACTACGTCGATGTGCTTGACACCTTGGCCGAATCCCGCGCCTCGCGCCTGCCGATCTCCTCAGGCAGCCAGTCCGAGCGCCTCGCCTCTGCGCTGGAACGCGACCACGGCGTCGCGATCACCCTCGACCGCGACCTCTCGGCCCGTCGCCCGATGCGGCAGTTCGACCCCGCAACCCGGCGGCTCCGCATAGACGCCTTCCTCGAACCGGCCTCCCAGCGGTTCGCCATGGCGCACCAGCTCGGCCTCCTCGAAGCCGGAGAGGTCATCGAGCGCGTCGTCCAGGACGCCGGCTTCGCGAGCCCCGACTCGGCGGCGATCTGCCGGATCGCTCTCACCAACTACTTCGCCGGCGCGCTCGTCCTGCCTTATGGCGCGTTCCGCGAGCTCGCCGAAACCCTCCGCCATGACGTCAGCGCTCTCGCCGCCACCTTCGGCGCGAGCCTGGAGCAGGTCTGCCACCGCCTCTCCACGCTCCAGCGGTCGGGGCAGGAGGGGCTGCCGTTCTACTTCCTCCGCGTGGACCGGGCCGGCAACATCACCAAGCGCCACAGCGCCACCCGCGTCCGCTTTGCCCGCTATGGCGGCGCCTGCCCGCTCTGGAACGTACACGAGGCCTTCGAGTCGCCCGACCGCGTCCTCGTGCAGATGGCCGAGATGCCTGACGGCACGCGCTACCTTTCCATGGCGACCTGCGTCACCAAGGCCGCGGCGACCTACGATGCCCCGCGCCGCCGCTATGCCATCGGCTGGGGCTGCGAGCTCGCCTACGCCGACCGGCTGGTCTACGCCGACGGCCTCGACTGGCGCCGCCCGCGTCGTGCTCACGCCCATCGGCGTGAGCTGCCGGCTCTGCGACCGCCCCGATTGCGCCCAGCGCGCCTTCCCGCCGGTGGGACGCCGCCTTTCCGTCGACCGGAACCGCCGGGACGAGGTGCCCTACGGCCTGCCGCCGCTTTAGGGACCTTGCAAGCCGCCCGGCAGTTCGCCACCGTGCGGCTCGCCAAAGTCGGGGAGGACCAAGGGTTGCGCACAACTTCCATTGCGTCGGGTGGGCGACGCTGATGGCCGATTCCATTGACCTCGATGCGCTCGCCCGGCGGCTGTCCGACCTGGGCCGCGACCGTCGTGCCATCTGCGCCGTCGCCGGGGCGCCGGGCTCGGGCAAGTCCACCCTGGCGGAACAACTCGTCGAGCGGCTCGACGAGAGCGAACCCGGGATCGCCGCGCTCCTGCCCATGGACGGGTACCACTACGACGACCTCTACCTTGTCCCCGCCGGCCTGCGCCCCCGCAAGGGCTCGCCCGAGACCTTCGACGTGGGCGGCCTGCGCCACACGATCCAGCGCCTCAAGGCCAACGACGAGGATACGGTCGCCGTCCCCGTCTTCGACCGCGACATCGAGATCGCCCGCGCCGGTGCCCGCCTGATTCCCCGTTCAGTGCGCGTGATCGTCTGCGAGGGGAACTATCTCCTTCTCCGCCGCGCGCCGTGGGACTCGCTCCTCCCGCTCTTCGACGTCACCGTCCTGATCGACGTGCCCGAGGAGGAGCTGCGCCGCCGCCTGCGCGCCCGTTGGGAGCACTACAATCTCACCGAGGACCAGATCGCCTGGAAGCTCGACGGCAACGACCTTCCCAATGGCCGCGTCGTCATCGATGAGAGCGCGCCCGCCCAGTACGTCGTTCGGCCCTAAGCGCCAGCGCGTGCCCCTGAGGGGTCAGGCCAGCGCCTTGGCCCGCGTCTCCACGTCGACCAGCGACGCGGCGAGCGTGCCGAGGAGCAGGAGCGCCGCGAACAGCCCCACCGCCGTCGCGAAGCTCTGCGCGACGAGGAGCGCCAGCGCCGAGGGAGCCAGCAGCCCGCCGAGCCGCGCCATGGCGCTCGCCGCGCCCATGCCCGTCGCGCGGCTCTGGGTCGGGTAGAGCTCGGGCGTGAAGGCGTAGAGCGACCCCCAGGTGCCCAGGAGCGCGAAGCTCATCGCCAGGAGCGCTGCGGCGATGGTCACCGGGTCTCGCGCGATCACGAACAGCGCGCAGGCGGCCGAGCTGAGCAGCAGGAACCCGATCAGCGTCGGCTTGCGCCCCCACCGCTCGACCCCGTAGGCCGCGAGCGCATAGCCAGGCACTTGCGCCAGCGCGATCAGCACGACGAAACCATAGCCCCGCACGAAGCCGAAGCCCTCGTTGGCGAGTCGCACCGGCGTCCAGGTGAAGACTCCGTAGTAGGAGACGGACACCAGGAACCACACCGCCAGCATGAGCAGGCTGCGCCGCCGCAGGGCAGGGGAAAAGATCCCCAACGCCGCGGGGGCGGGCGGTGCGGCGACGGTCACCCGGTCATCCAGTGGGGGATGTCCGTTCGTGGCAAGCACCCGGTCGAGCACTCCCTTGGCCTCGCCGGCCCGTCCGGTCCGCAGGAGGAACATCGGCGATTCCGGCACCCAGAAGCGGAGCCAGAAGCCGATCAGGGCCGGGACGGCGGTCAGCGCGAAGAGCCAGCGCCACGCCTCGGCCGCTCCGGCCGTGGTCGCGATCCATGCGGCAAGCGCGATGACGATGGTGCCGATGGCCCAGAACCCTTCCAGCAGCACGAGCCAGCGGCCGCGGCTTCGCGGGGGAAGGAACTCCGCCATCATCGCGTAGTCGACGGGCAGGGTGCCCCCCACCGCCGCGCCGGTCAGGAACCGCAGAGCCAGCAGCGCCCCGAAGGACGGAGCGATCACCGAAAGCAACCCGAACAGCCCATCGCAGGCCACCGTGACCAGCAGCACCCGCCGCCGCCCGATCCGGTCGGCGAGCTTGCCGAACCCGCTCGCGCCCAACAGCATCCCCAGGAAGAACAGCGTCCCGGTCTGGAGAGCCTCGGGCACCGTGAGCCCGAAGCTTTGCGCGATGGACGGCGCCGTGAACCCCACGGCGAGAACCTGCATCGCGTCGACGGCCCAGACGAAGCCGAAGATGCCGAGCAGGCGCTTCTGAAAGGTGCCGGCTCCGGCACGGGCGAGGGTCTCTTCGACGGTGGTGGCCATGGTTCGAAAGCTGGATCGCCGTTCCGTGATGTCGTTGCGCTGTCCTAAGGGCAGCCTCGGCGGCGTGACAACCCGGTCATTCTCCACTACCGTGTTTGAATACGATTGCAAACCTTGGCGAGATGCGGTTCCGTGCTGCCGTGAGGCTGCTCCCTGGCAGTCGCGCGGCGATGGGCACCGGACTCGAGCCTTGCCCGCGTCCGCTGCGGCTGCATGATGGACGCGCTCCTTTGATCTGGAAGGACCCTATGCCCGACGATGCCAAGCCCGCTTCCCGTGAACCCGTCCTCCAGGTGGAGCGGCGCGACTTCGCCCAGCTCGTGCCGACGGATCGGCCGCGCGTGCAGCCGATGCGGGGCTTCGATCCCCGAATACACGGACATCGTGGACTACATCGTCCGCTGCACGCACCGCATCTGGGACGAGCGCGACGTGGGCCTGATCTACACCCATTACACGCACAATTGCGTCGTCTACGGGACCATGGGAACCGTCTACAACCGCGAGGACATGGTCCGCGATACCATCCAGCGACTCGTGAGCTTCCCCGAGCGGCGCGGCATGGCGACCCAGGTCATCTGGGGCGGCAACGAGGACGAGGGGTTCTATACCTCGCACCTCGTCACCGGGTCGGGGCGGCATACGCAGGACGGGCACCTCGGGCCGGCGACGGGCCGCACCTTCGTCTCGCGCACGGTCGCCGATTGCATGGTGCACGAGAACAAGATCTACCGCGAATGGATCGTGGCGGACACGCTGGCGATCCTCCTCCAGATCGGCGCGGACCATCACGCCTATGCCGACCGCATCGCGCGCGGGATGTTCGAGCGGGGGCAGCTCTCGCTCGACATCGGCGAGAACCGGCGGATGATCGGGCAGTACCCGCCCGAAAGCGAGCCGGACCTCTCCATCGCGGGCACGGACTTGGAGCGCGAGACCCTGCTCTGGATGCATGACGTGTTCAACCGTCGGATGTTCGGGCGGCTCAAAGACGTGTTCGCGCCCAACTGCCAGTTCCACGGGCCGCTGATGTCCGAGCTCTACGGACAGGCGGCGGTGATCCATCAGACCCTGGGCCTGATGGGCTCGATCCCCGACGCGGGCTTCGTGCCGCAGCACATCTGCTCGGTGCCCTCCGAGGAGGGCGGGACCAAGGTCGCCGTGCGCTGGATACTGGAGGGGCACCACCTCGGCTACGGCATCCTCAAGCATCTGGGCGAGCCGACGGGCCAGCGGCTGCAGGTCATGGGCATCAGCCACCTGCACTACAAGGACGGCAAGGTCGTGGACGAGTGGCGGCTCTACGACGAGCTGGCGCTCATGGTGCAGGTGCGGCTGGGCCAGATGCAGGCCGCGCGGTGACCGAGGCCGAGCTCGACGAGCCGAAGCTTCGGGCGATGCTGGAGGCGCGGGGCCTTCGGCTGCGCCCGGAGGATGCAGCGGCCACGCTGGCGACGGCGAGCTTCCTCCTGCGCGCCGCCGAGCTCGTCCGAAAGGCCAGGGCATGAGTTCCCTGCCGCTGCGCTCCATGTCCACGGCGTCGCCGGTGCCGTCCGTGGCCGAGGCGGGCGAGGCGCTCCGGTCCGGGCGCCTCGCCGCCGTCGACCTCCTTCGGCTTCACCGGGATCGGATCGCGGCGGTGGACGGACAGGTCAGGGCCTTCTGGGCCGAGGACCCGAGGGCCGAGCGGCTGGCCGCGCGGGCCGACGAGGAGCTGGCGGCGGGCCACGACCGGGGGCCGCTCCACGGCATCCCCTTCGTCGTGAAGGACATGGTGGATGTCGAGGGGCTGCCCACGACGAACGGGTCGCGGGCAATGGACCGGGTGCCGGCCGCGCGGGACGCCGAGGCGGTGCGGCGGCTGATCGAGGCGGGGGCCGTGCCTCTCGGCAAGGTCGCCACCTACGAGTGGGGCTTCGTCGGGCCGGAACAGGGGCTCGAGTTCCCCCCGGCGGCGAACCCGTGGAACACGGCGCACATCACCGGGGGCTCGTCGTCGGGCTCGGCGGCGGCGGTCGCGGCCGGGATGGCGCGCCTCGCGGTGGGGAGCGACACCGGCGGCTCGATCCGGTCGCCCTCGGCCTATTGCGGCGTCGTCGGGCTGAAGCCCACGCGGGGGAGGGTGCCGGGCGAGGGGTTCTTCACGCTGTCCCCGAAGCTCGACCACCCGGGGCCCCTCGCGGCGACGGTGGCCGAGGCGGCGCTGATGCTCGACGTGATGGCGCCCGGGGCGGGGGCCGCCTCGCGGATCGGGGCGGGCGCGGGGGGTCTGACGCTCGGCTATGCGCGGGACTGGTTCGCGCGGGACCCGGCGCTCGATCCCCGGGTCCTGGCGGCGATGGACGAGGCGGCCTCGGCGCTCTCGCTCGCTGGGGCGCGGATCGTGGAGGTCCAGATGCCGGGCTACGACCTGCTGGAGGCCGTGGGGGCGGTGATGATCCACGCCGAAGGGTTGCGGCTGCACGAGCGAAGCCTGCGCGAGTGGGGCGACCTCTGGGGCCGGATGGCGACCCAGACCGTGCAGGCGGGCGTCGTCCTGACGGATGAGGACCTCGCGCGGGCCGAGGCGCTGGTGCCGAGGCTCTCGGCCGAGGTGGACCGGGTGCTGGACGGCTGCGACGCGATCCTGACGGCGACAACGCTCTCCCCGGCGCCACCCTTCGCGGCATTCGACAAGGGCGCGGTCTGGACGCCAATGCGGACGCTGCCCTTCAATGTCACGGGGCATCCGGCGATGTCGGCCCCGGCGGGGTTCGCGGGCGGGCTGCCGGTGGGCCTTCAGGTCGTCGGCCGGCATGGCGACGAGGGGATGGTCTGCCGGGTCGGGGCGGCGTTCGAGGCGGCGACGGACCACGGGGCGCAGCGGCCGGTCCTCTAGGGCGCCCGGGCGTTGGACGCAGCTTCCCCTACCCCGCCGGGCGGCGACCCGGGGACAAGGGCAACCTTGGCAGGGGAAGGTTAAGAAAGCGTTAGCGGCCGGAAGAAAAATCGCGGCGAGAGCGGCGTCGGTCCGGTCGGGGCGGGATCGCCGTCGGGCGGGGTTCACCCCGCCACGCAGCACGGGCCATCGGAGCGACGGCTGCCGCGGTTGCATGGCGGGGTGAACCCCGCCCTACAGCCACCATTGCGGACCCTAGCCCTGCATCCGGTCGAGCCGGAGCTGCGCGGCCCGGCGGTGGCCTTCCAGTCCTTCCGACGCGCTCTGCCGCGCGGCCGGGGGCGCCACGGCCTTCACCCCGCGCTCGTCGAGCCATTGGTGCGTGGCGACCTTGACGTAGGACCCGACCCAAAGCCCGCCGGTGTAGCGGCCCGCCGCCATGGTCGGCAGCGTGTGGTTCGTGCCGACGCACTTGTCGGAATAGACCACGCTCGCCAGCTCTCCGACGAAGAGCGAGCCGTAGTTCCGCAGGCGCTGGGCAAAAGCGCGAGCGTCGGCGGTGTGGACCTGCAGGTGCTCGGCGGCGATGTGGTCGGAGTAGGCGACCAAGGCGGCCTCGTCCCGAGCCACCGCGATCTCGCCCACGCGCGGTCCAGGAGGGGCCGGCGACGGCGGCGGTGGAGAGGGTGGCGAGCTGGCGCTCCACCTCGGCCAGCACCGCGCGGCCGAGGTCGGCGTCGGTGGTGATGAGGCCCACGCGGGTGCGGACGTCGTGCTCGGCCTGCGCGAGGAGGTCGGTCGCGATCATCTCGGCGTCGCCGGTGCCGTCGGCGAGGATGTAGATCTCGGAAGGACCGGCGAGCTGGTCGATGCCGACGGGACCGAAGACCTGCCGCTTGGCCTCGTTCACGAAGGCGTTGCCGGGGCCCATGATCTTGTCCACCGCGGGCACCGTCTCCGTCCCGAAGGCGAGGGCCGCGATGGCCTGCGCGCCACCGATGCGGAAGATGCGGTCGGCGCCCGAGAGGTGGCAGCCCGCGACCATGGCCTGGTGCGCGTTGGGCGGCAGGCAGGCGATCACCTCGTCCACGCCTGCCACCTTGGCCGGGACGATGGTCATGATCGGCGCCGACAAGAGCGGGAAGCGTCCGCCGGGGACGTAGCAGCCGACACGCTCCACGGGGATCACCCGGTGGCCGAGGAAGGCGCCGGGCAGGACCTCCATCTCGAGCGGCCGGAGGCAGGCGAGCTGCGCCTCGGCGAAGCGGCGGACATTGGCGATGGCGAACTCGGTGTCGGCCCGCGTCTGCGGGTCGAGCGCGTCCACGGCGGCCTGCCGCGCCGAAGGCGTGACCTCGAAACGGTCGAGCTCGGCCTTGTCGAAGCGGCGCGCGTAGTCCGCGACCGCCGCGTCGCCCTCCGTCTTCACGCGCGCGAGCACCTCCGAGACGAGGCGCTGCACCTCGGCGGTGTCGGCGGCGGCCTCGGGGGCGGGGCGTTTGATCCAGGTGATTCCGTCGAAGTCCATGGTCAGCCTTGATGCAGGAGGATCTGTTTCCAGACGTGCACCTCGTCGAAGAGCACGTAGTCGCGACGAAGGCCCCACGGCCCCCAGTCGGAATGCGAGGCGCCGCGCAGGTGGACCTCGGCCCCGGTCGGGGGGCCGAACATCCCCCGGCCCTCGTGCTTGCCGATCAGCGACCAGCGGACGGCGCTGCGGGGCGGCATCATGGCGTCCTCGCGGCCGATGCGGTGCTCGATGACGAGCTCGGCCGAGGGGAAGGCCGCGCGGAGGGCGACCCAGAACTTGTCGGCCTCGACGACGCCGTGCTCGGTCCGGCCGCCGGGGAGCTCTAGGTGGACGGCACGGTCGTAGATGCGGGGCAGGGCCGCGAAGTCGGCGGACATGACGTGGCGCAGCATCTCCTCGTAACGCTGGCCCCACTCGTGGTCGTTGCCCTTGCCGGCGTAGGGGCCGGGGCGGTCATCCTTGAAGGTGAAGGGCCGCACAGCGGCTTCGGGCCCGCCCTCGGCCGCGATCTCGGCCGCAGCCGCCTCGCGCGGGGGTCAGACCGCGCTGCCGGGCCGAGGCGCCGTGGTCGTAGACGAGCCATTCGTCGGTGATCTGGTCGGCGATGCAGTAGCAGTCGGCGATCACGCGCTCGGTGATCCGGCGACCGGTGGGGTGGCCCTCGTCGTCCAGCTCCGAGAAGATCTCCAGCACCCGATGCGAGCTCAGGAAGCCGTCGTCCTCGTTGCCGGACCAGATCACATCCTCGCCCAGGAGCTGGATGTCCGGCGCGCCGGCGACGGACTGGTTGGTCTCGTCGATGACCGCCTGCGCGCCCACCACGATCCCGCGCGAGCCGCGCTTGATCATGTCGCGACCATAGTAATGATGAAGCGTGGCGATGCCCCGATCCTCCCAGATCTCCTTGGTGATCCCGAGGATGTAGTCGGGCAGGTCCTTCCACCTCGGGTCGAAGCCCTTCATCGGCATGATGTTCGCGCGCCCCCCTTCTCCGGCCTTGAAGGTGCCGATTTGTGCATACGCTTGCAAGCGTCTTTCACGAGGCCATCGAAGCGCTTGTCAGGTGACCGGACTTGTGCTCTGCTGCGCTTTGCAAACGTCTGCAAGAGCCGGTCCACCGGCCGACCTCAACAGCGGAAGGTTTTCCCATGACAGTTCAACGGACGACCCTCGTCTCCCTGCTGGCGCTCCTGGCTGCGGGGCCCGCCTTGGCCGACTGCGCCATCGACGGGTCCGGATCGGTGCGCATCCTGTCCAACGACTTCGAAGCCCTGCGCATCGTCGACGCCGGCGCCCAGGAATGCGCGAGCGACGCCGTGACGGTCACCGCCAACGCCACGACCGAGCACAAGAACATCCAGGTCCCGGCGCTGACCGCGAACCCCGCCGAGTACACCGTTGCCATGATCGCCAACAACTCGATCGTGCCGCTGCTGGGCGATGACCTGATCCGCCCGCTCGACGACCTCGTCGCGCAATACGGTCAGCAGCTCCAGCCGAACCAGCTCATCAAGATCGACGGCAAGATCATGGCCATCGCCTTCATGGCGAACGGCCAGCATCTGGTGATGCGCAAGGACCTGCTCGACCAGGCCGGCGTCGCGGCGCCGACCTCCTGGGAAGAGGTGCTGACGGCCGCGCAGGCCCTGAAGGACCAGGGCATCCTCGAGACGCCGCTGTCCCAGCCCGACGGCGGCACCTGGGACCTCGCGGCCGAGTTCGTGAACCTCTACCTCGGCACCGGGGCGGAGTTCTTCGAGCCCGGCACCGCGAACCTCGCCATCGACAACGACCAGGGCCGGCTCGCGCTCCAGACCATGCGCGACATGACGCAGTTCATGACGCCCGACTACGCCACGAACGACACCGACGCGACCGCGCAGCTCTACCGGGACGGCAAGGTGGCGATCGAGACCAATTGGGGCTCGCTGGCCGCTACCCTGATCGACCCGGCGCAGGCGCAGCCCGAGGTGGCCGAGAACACCGTCTTCGCCGCTGCGCCCACCATCGGCGGCGGCACGATCCCGGCGGCGGCGCTCTGGTGGGACGGCTTCGCCATTGCCAAGAACATCTCGGACGAGGACGCGGCGGCGAGCTTCCAGGCGATGATGCACGCGATCCGGCCCGAGGTGGCCACCGCGAAGGCCGAGGCGGCCGTGTGGCTGATCCAGGGTTACCAGCCCGGTCCGGCCGCGGTCGGCGTCGTGGCCAACGCCAACGGCGGCGCGCGACCCTATCCGATGGTGCCATGGATGGGCACCCTGCACGAGGTGCTGGGGACCGAGCTCGCCGACTTCATCAAGGGCAACGAGGACGCCGACAAGGCCATCGCCGACATCACGGCCGCCTACACCGCCGCCGCGCAGCAGGCGGGCTACCTCCAATAAGGCCGAGCCGGGCCGGGGCCTCGGCGCCCGGCCCGGACCCGCGACAAGGGGGCAGGGCGCGTGCCGCATTCGACCTTCCTGCGATTCATGGGACCGTCGCTGATCGCGATGCTCCTGTTCATCGCCCTGCCGATCGTCTCCATCGTCGTGCAGTCGCTCTATGTCGAGCATCCGCAGGTCCTCATCACCTCCGAGACCTGCCAGCCCTTTGGCGGCTGCACCACGACGACGACGGTGGACGCCTCCGCCACCGCCCAGCTCCGCGAGGACGAGCCGCTGGGGCAGTTCAACGGGCTGGGCACCTACTTCGACCGCAACCACCTGGCCTTTCGCGAGATCCGAGAGATCCTGCGCACGGCCGACGGGGTCGGAGACGTCGTGTCCCGCATCTACAACCTGCCGCTCTACAAGGCGCTGGCCTTCACGGTCACCTACTGCCTGCTGGTCACGCCGCTCGCCATGATCCTGGGACTGATGATCGCGCTGGCGGTGAACACGGTGCCGCAGATGCTCAAGGGTCCGGTGATCTTCTTCAGCCTCGTGCCCATGCTCATCACCCCGCTCGTGGGCGCGCTGATCCTGTTCTGGATGCTGAACAGCGAGGGCATCCTGGGGGCCGCGATCCAGAACATCTTCAACGACCCGAACCTGTCCACGCGGACCTCGGCGCCGCTGACCTGGGCCACGCTCATCGCCTACGGCACCTGGACCAACGCGCCCTTCAGCTTCATCGTCTTCTACGCGGGCCTCCAGGCGGTCCCCCGCGACACGCTGGAGGCCGCGATGATCGACGGCGCCAGCCGGCTGGAGCGCATCCGCTACGTGGTCCTCCCCTCGCTCAAGCCGCTGATCCTCTTCGTGCTCCTCGTGCAGCTCATGGACAACTTCCGGGTCTTCGAGCCGATCATCAGCTTCAACGCCGCCGCCAACGCGACCTCGCTGAGCTTCCTGATCTACTCGAGCCTCAACACCCAGACGACGCAGCTCTTCGGCTCGGCCGCCGCGACCAGCGTCATCACCATCGGCTTCATCGCCGTGCTGATCGTGCCCATCCTCCTCCGCATCGCGCGCGAGTTGTCGACGGGGAGGGGATAGGAGCATGGCCGATGCCGTGAACCGCCGCCCGCCGATGGTCGTCTTCGTGGCCTCGGGATTCGTGCTCCTCTGGCTGCTGATCGCGGCCTTTCCCTTCGCCTGGACGGTCTGGGGATCGTTCAAGGTGCAGGCCGACTTCTTCTCGCGCGACACCTGGTGGCACGCGATCCTCGGCACCAACACGACGCGCGTGACCGGAGATGCCTTCACCGGCGGGGGCTACTACGGCGCCTGGGTCCTCACCGGGTTCTGGCGGGCCGCGCTGAGCACCGCCATCGTCACGGTCTTCGTGACGGTGATCTCGCTCACCTTCGGGACGCTGGGCGGCTACGCGCTGGCCCGCTCGACCCACCGCTACCGCTTCGTCATCCTCGTGGCCGCGCTGTTCTTCCGCGCCATGCCGGAGATCACGGTCGTCTCGGGCTACCTGTATCCGTTCTTCGCCCTGAACATCTGGGGCTACCTGCCGACCGCGATCATCGTCCTCGTGGCTCTGAACCAGCCCTTCACGCTCTGGATGATGTATTCGTTCTTCCAGGGCATCCCGCGCGACCTGGACGAGAGCGCGCTGGTGGACGGCTGCACGCGGTTCCAGGCCTTCCGGCTCGCCATCGTGCCGGTGATGTGGCCGGGGGTCATCACCACGGGGCTGTTCTCGTTCCTGCTCGCCTACAATGACTTCACCGTCACGGGCCTCGTGCTGAACGAGAACAACCAGACCATGGTGCCCAAGATCTCGAGCTACCTCGGGCAGATCCAGGCGCAGGGGAACGTCATGTATGCGGTTGCCGCCGTGGTCAGCGTGGCGATCCCGATCTTCCTGCTGGTGATGTTCTTCCAGCGTTATCTGGTGTCGGGCCTCACGGCCGGGGCCGTGAAGGGCTAGTCCGCGAGCCACGCCCGGAACGCGGCGTTGGTCGCCTCCGGCTGCTCCAGCGGGGGCAGGTGGCCCGCGCCGGGCACGATCTCCAGCCGGGCCTGGGGCATCAGCTCGGCCATCAGTCGGTGCCGGTCGAGGGGGCAGAGCCGGTCCTCCTCGCCCGTAAGGACGAGCGCAGGGCCACGATAGGCCGCGAGGGTCGCCATCTGGTCCGGCCGGTCCATCAGCGCGCGGGATTGGCTTAGGAAGACCTCGGGCCCGAGGTCGCGCGCCATGGCGAGGCAGAGGTCGAGGAGGTCCGTCCGCCTCGGCCCCGCCGCGAGGTAGTGCGGCTTCATCTCGGTCATCACCACGGCGTCGAGCAACCCACCCTCGACGCGGGCCATGCGAGCCCGGCGGTCGGCCTTCACTGCCTCGGCCTCGGGCAGGGGGTTAGTGTCGAGGAGCGCGAGCCGCTCGACCCGGTCGGGCGCCTGCCGCAGGACCTCCATGGCGAGGATGCCGCCCATGGAGAGGCCGGCGAGGGCGAAGCAGGGCGGCGCGTCCCGCAGGACCGTTTGCGCGAGCGCGGCCATGCTGTCGGCGCGCGCGACCTCGGGCAGGTGGATCGTGCGATGGTCCGAGAGGGCGGCCACTTGCGGCGCCCACAT
This sequence comes from Rubellimicrobium mesophilum DSM 19309, assembly GCF_000600335.2. Taxonomy (GTDB): domain Bacteria; phylum Pseudomonadota; class Alphaproteobacteria; order Rhodobacterales; family Rhodobacteraceae; genus Rubellimicrobium; species Rubellimicrobium mesophilum. Next base: position 21,021 of record NZ_KK088561.1, read on the forward strand.
CCGGGCGTCGCACATATGGCCGGGCAGGAGGACGAGCGGGATCATCCCGCGCGCCGCGCGCCTTCCTTGAGGGTAGCGAGCTTGGCCCAGGCGATCTCCGGGTCCACGGCGCCGAAGCCAGCGAAGGTGCCAAAGCCGCAGTCCGAGCCCGCCATCACCCGCTCCTTGCCGAAGACGGTGGTGAACCGCTCCAGCCGCTGGGCCACGAGGTCGGGGTGCTCGACGAAGTTGGTGGTCGTGTCCACCACGCCGGGCACGAGGACCTTGCCCTCCGGGACCTCACCCGCCCGGTCGCGGAACACGGCCCATTCGTGCCCGTGCCGGGGGTTCGAGGTCTCGAACAGGATCTTCTGCGCCTTTACCTGCATGAGGGTCGGCAGCACCTTGGCCATGTCGATGTCGCAGACATGGGGCCCTTCGTAGTTGCCCCAGCAGATGTGGACGCGGACCTTGTCCTCGGGCAGCCCGTCCAGCGCGTGGTTCAGCGCCTCGACATGGGTCTCGGCGACCCGCACGAACTCGTCGTCGGAGAGGTGGGTGAAGAGCATGTGCCGCGACAAAGCGAGGTCGGGACAGTCCACCTGCAGGTCGAGGCCGGCCTCCACGATGGTCCGGTATTCGTCTCGCATCGCCTCCGCGAGGGCGGCAAGGTAGGCGTCGCGCGAGGGGTAGAAGTCGTTCTGCAGGAAGAGCGAGATCACCCCTGGCGAGGCGGCGTTCATGAACCCCGCCTGCGCGCCATGGGCCGCCATTGCCGCCTTGAGGTTGGCGATGTCCTTCTGAAGCTCGCCCTGGCCCTTGGACCGCACCTCGCCCTTGCACATCGGCCGCGCGTATTGCGGCGTCCCGCCGTCGCGGGCGAGCCGTTGCAGGAAAGTCGGGAACAGCTTCAGGTCCGCCGGGGCATTCCGGGGGCTGTCCCCCTCGAAGCCCGTGTAGCGGTCCTTCACGTAGGTGGCGTAGCTGATCTTGGAGGTCTCGCCGTCGGAGACCACGTCGATCCCCGCATCGACCTGCCGCCGGACGGTCTCGGACACCGCGTCGGCCATGCAGCGGTCGAAGGCGGCGGGGTCGTAGTCCTCCCCACGCTCTCGCGCGAAGAGGAAGTCTACCACGGCCTGCGAGCGGGGCAGGGAGCCTACATGGGTCGCGAGGAGGCTCATGCGAGCCTCCGCGTCAGGCCCGCCGGGTCCGCCGTCTCGATCACGCGGTAGAGCGAGGCCTCGCCGGTCATGGAAGGCGCAAGCGCGTGACGCTCGCCGGGCTTCACCAGCGCCGTGTCGCCGGGGTTCAGCACCGTCTCCGGGCCATTGTCGTAGCGCAGGCGCCAGTGGCCGCGCATGGGCATCAGCACGACGTGGCGGTCATGGGCATGGAACTCGTCGGGAATGGAGTTGCGCGACAGCAGCTCCACCTCGAAGCCCGGGCGGTCCTTGAGGGCACCCTCCGCGCCGATCACCTTGGCGGGCTGCCTGTCGGACAGCGCCATCAGGTCCCAGTAGCGGGCGACGAACTCGGGCACCACGTCGCGGGTCGTGGGCTCGAGGAACTGCTTCAGCTCCTCGTCGGTAAGGAGCGGCATTGGCGGCACGTCCTCAGGCAGCGACTGGCCCTTCTTGCTGTCGTAGAGCTTGCCATTCCTGCCCAGCACGAGGCCGTGGTCCTTGGCGTCCGTGATGACCTGCGGCGCCCAGATCACCCCGCCCCCGGCGTCGTCGCCGCCGAGGATCGCCATGATCATCCCATAGTCCGTTCCGATGTTCTCGAAGCCCCGGAAGATGCCGGTGGGGATGTTAAAGATGTCCCCCTCCTCGAGCACCACCTCGCCCGCGTTGCCCCAGCGGCCCCAGAAGAAGCGCCACCGGCCCTTGAGGACGAAGAACACCTCGGCCGTGCGGTGCGAGTGCAGCGAGTTGCGGCACTTGGGCGGCTGGCCCGCCGCGCCGATGTTGAAGCCGGGCGTGTCGCGGATGTGAACGTGCTGGTCGGGGGACTCGCTGACCCCGCCGCCGATGATCGTGAAGTTCTCCTTCTGGTTCGACCCCGGCGTGTGGGCGTCGATGAAGGCGGTCTTGCAGGGACGCAGGTCGCCGTAGCGGACGATGCGGGCGTCCATCTCCTGGGGGGATCATGTCTCACCTCTTGGGAATGGGTCGGGGGAGCGTCGGGCCCCCTCGGGAAGGCAGGCCGAGCCCCGGATGACCAGGGGGGCCGGCAGTCTCACCTTGCGGGGCTCGGTCTCGCCCTCGATCCGGCGGACGAGGGCGTCCACGGTCGCCTCCACCATCGCCTCGACCGGCTGGCGGATCGTGGTCAGGTCATAGGCAGCCCAGGCCGACATGGGCACGTCGTCGTAGCCCACGACCGAGACGTCTCCGGGCACCCGCAGCCCCAGCTCGGCGTGGAGCACGTCGAGCACGGCGAAGGCCATGTGGTCGTTGCCGACGAAGATCGCGTCCGGTCGCTCGGGCCGGGCCATCAGATCGCGAGTCGCGCGCGACGCCGTCTCCCGGTCATAAAGGCCGTCGATGACCGCGAAGGGCTCCCGCCCGGCGGCGGCCAGCCCTTCCCGGAACCCCCGCGCCCGGTCGCGTCCCGTCGAGGAGCCCTGCCAGCCCGCGATGTGCGCGATACGCTGGTGTCCTCCCGCGATCAGGAACTCTGCCACGGCCCGCCCGCCGGCGACGTTGTCCGAGGTCACCTCGGACAGGCGCGGATCGTCCTGACCCCGGTTGAAGGCCACGACGGGGATGCCCGCCGCGTCGCAGCGCGCCGTCAGGTCGTTCGTCATGGCGACCGAGGCCGTGACGATCCCGTCGACCTGATAGTCAAGGAGTTCCCGCAGCACCTGCTCGGTTTTGGCCGCATCGTTGTCCGCGAGGAAGATGAGGACATGATAGCCCTCGGCCTGGAGCGCGCGGCTCAGGTGCTCCAGCGCGACGGGATAGAACTGGTTCTCGAGGTAGGCGACCACGAGCCCGATGATCCGGCTCTTGCCCGTAATCATCGCGCGGGCCAGCACGTTGGGCCGGTAGCCCAGCTTCTCGGCCGCCGCGCGGACCTTCTCGGCGGTCTTGGGCGATACCGAGGCGCCCGGCGTGAACACCCGGCTGACGGCCGACTGCGACACCCCTGCGAGCGCCGCCACCTGCGCCGATGTGACCTTCTCCGCCATGCTAGTCCGCCGTCCATCCGCCATCGACCAGCAGCGCCGTCCCGGTGACGAGCGCGCTCGCGTCCGAGGCCAGGAACACCACCGGCCCCATCAGGTCCTCCACCTCGCCCACGCGGCCGAGCTTGATCTTGGAGAGCACCCAGGCCCGCCGCTCCGGGTCGTCCAGCGTCCGCGCGGCCAGCGGCGTGCGGATGAAGGTCGGGCAGAGTGTGTTCACCCGGATGCCGTGCGGCCCCCATTCGATGGCCATGGCCTTGGTCATGCCCTCCAGCGCGTGCTTGCTGGCGCAGTAGACCGACCGATCCGGCCCGCCGACATGGCCCATCTGGGACGAGACATTGACGAGGCTCCCCGGCTGCCCGGCCGCGATCAGCCCCTTGGCCACCTCGCGCGTCAGGAAGAACGCCGCCCGAAGGTTCAGCCCCATCGCGGCGTCGTAGTCCTCGGGCCGGGCCTCCAGCGCCGGCGAATGCCGGGCGAGCCCTGCCGCATTGAGCAGCACGTCGAAGGGCCCCTCGCGCCCGACCGTCGCGGCGGTGGCGTCGAGGTCCGTGATGTCCAGCACATGGGTCGAGGCCCGTCCCCCCGCCGCGCGGATCGCCTCGGCGACCGCCAGCAGCTCCTCCTCGCGCCGAGCGACCAGCACGACCTCCGCCCCCGCCTCGGCCAGGGCCGCCGCGCAGGCGAGCCCGATGCCCGAGGACGCGCCCGCTACAAGGGCGCGCTTGCCGTCCAGGCGGAACGAGGGGCTGCGGGGCAGGTCCAGGGCCAAGGCGCTACTCCGCCGCGTCCCGGGCGAGGGCAGGCGCCCCGTAGGGCACGTTCCGCCCGCCGTAGCGCCGGACGCGAATGTTGCACTGCTCCGCGTGCCCCACGAACCCCTCCAGCAGGCAGAGCCGCGAGCCGTATTCCCCCACCAGCGCCGCCGCCTCATCCGTCAGGATGCGCTGGTAGGAGTGCGTCTTGAGGAACTTGCCAACCCAGAGCCCGCCGGTGTAGCGCCCCGCCTTGCGCGTGGGCAGCGTGTGGTTGGTGCCGATCACCTTGTCGCCGTTCGCGACGTTGGCGCGCGGCCCCAGGAAGAGCGCCCCGTAGCTCGTCATGTTCTCCAGGAACCAGTCGTCCCGGTCGGTCATGACTTGGACGTGCTCGTAGGCCATGTCGTTGGCGACCTGCAGCATCTCCTCGTCGGTGTCGCAGAGGATCACGTCGCCGTAGTCGCGCCACGACACCGAGGCGGTCTCGGCGGTCGGCAGGACTCCCAGCAGCCGCTCGACCTCCGCCATGGTCCCCTCCGCCAGCCGGCGCGAGGTGGTGATGAGGCAGGCGGGCGAGTTGTACCCGTGCTCGGCCTGCCCGAGGAGGTCCGTCGCGCAAAGCTCCGCGTCCACGGTGTCGTCGGCGATCAGCATGGTCTCGGTCGGCCCGGCGAAGAGGTCGATCCCGACGCGCCCGTAGAGCTGCCGCTTGGCCTCGGCGACGTAGGCATTGCCCGGCCCCACGAGCATATCGACCGGCTTGATCGTCTCGGTCCCCAGCGCCATGGCGCCCACCGCCTGCATCCCGCCCAGGACGTAGATCTCGTGCGCGCCGCCCAGGTGCATCGCGGCAACGATGGCCGGGTGGGGCGCCCCTTCACCGGCGGCGCAGAGGCGACGATGCGCGGCACCCCGGCCACGTTCGCCGTCAGCACGCTCATGTGCGCCGAGGCGACCATGGGGAACTTGCCGCCGGGCACGTAGCACCCCACCGACTGCACGGGGATGTTGCGGTGCCCCAGGATCACCCCCGGCAACGTCTCGACCTCGATATCGCGCATTGAGGCCCGTTGCGCCTCGGCGAAGCGCCCGATCTGCTCTTGCGCGAAGCGGATGTCGGCCATGTCGCGGGCCGAGACCTTCTGCATCGCCGCATCGATCTCGGACGGCGAGAGCCGGAAGCTCGGCGGGTCGTAGTTGTCGAACCTCGCCGACAGTTCCCGCACCGCCGCGTCGCCCCGCGCGGCGATGTCGCCCAGCACCGTCTCGACCGTCGCGCGCACCTTGGCGTCGTCCTCGGCCCGCGCCGCCTCGGGCTTGCCGCGCTTCAGGTGCGTGATCGCCATGACCGCCTCCCACCTTGCGGCGCGCCCGGGCCGCCGCATTCCCAAGATCGTGCCCGGCGGAGTCGCTCGCACCGGCCCTCGCCCCAGATCCTAGCAATCTTGCATACGTTTTCAACGATCATCTGGAGAGGGGTTCCGGCAAGCGAGTTCAGTCCCTTGACCATCCCTCCCGGACGCCGCCGGACAGGACAAGCCGCGCCCCGCGCCTGTCAGCCCTGGCTGGCCAACCTGTCCCCCGTCTTCGCATCGAAGAGGTGGCAGATCGCCGCCGGCACGCGCATCGAGACCAGCTCGCCGATCTCGACGCGGACCTCCTTGTGCGCCTTGACCGCGACCAAGGCGCCGCCGGCCCGAACGGTGACCATGGTGGCATCGCCAAGGAGCTCGGTCGTGTAGGCCGGAGCGACGATCTCTCCCTCGGGGGCCAAGGTGGCATCCTCGGCCCGGAAGCCGAGCGTGACCGGCCCGTCCGGTGTCCTAAGGCCGGTGATCGTGACGTTCTCCCCCTCGAAGACGCCGCCGCGCAGCGTGCCGTTCAGGAGGTTCATGGCCGGGTTGCCGATGAAGCCCGCCACGAAGGTGTTCGCGGGCCGGTCGTAGATGTCCGTCGGCGCGCCGATCTGCTGGACCACGCCACCCTTCATCACCACCACGCGGTCGGCCAGCGTCATCGCCTCCACCTGGTCGTGGGTCACGTAGATCGTCGTGACCTGCAGCTCGTGGCTCAGGTTCTTGATCTGCGCCCGGGTGGAAACTCGCAGCTTCGCGTCGAGGTTCGACAGCGGCTCGTCCATCAGGAAGACCGAGGGCTGCCGAACGATGGCCCGCGCGAGAGCGACCCGCTGACGCTGCCCGCCCGACAGGGCCGCCGGCTTCCGTTCGAGGAAATCCTCCAGCTCCACCATGGCCGCCGCGCGCCGCACCCGGGCATCGTGCTCCGAGGCAGGGATGCGACGAACCTTCAGCGGGAACCGGATGTTCTCGTAGACCGACAGGTTCGGGTAGAGCGCGTAGCTCTGGAACACCATGGCGATGTCCCGGTCCTTGGGGTCGAGGTTGTTGACCCGCTTCCCCCCGATCAGGATGTCGCCCGAGCTCGCGTCCTCCAGCCCGGCGATCATCCGCATCGTCGTGGTCTTGCCGCAGCCGGAGGGGCCCAGGAGCACCAGGAACTCCCGGTCCGAGATGGTGAGGTCGAGGTCCTTCACCCCCACGAAGGCGCCCCAGCGCTTGGTCACGCCTCTCAGCTCGATCTCGGCCATGAGCCTCCCCGCACCCGCTCGCGTCCCGCCAAGTCTTGCGCCACCCGCCCGGCGTGGCAAGAACTTTCTGCAATCGTATGCAAACAGGGAGGCCGGGGCCGCATCCCGTGGATGCGACCCCAGTCCGGTCAGCGGGTGGTGTAGCCCCCGTCGATGACGACGACGCTGCCCGTCATGTAGCTCGACGCGTCCGTGCAGAGGAGCAGCGCCGCCGTGGCGATCTCCTCCACCGTCCCGGCCCGGCGCATCGGCGTCATATCGGTCCAGACCTCCGCCCATTCCGGGATCTCGAAGCCGCCGGCCGTCATGTCGGTCATGATGTAGCCCGGCGCGATGGCGTTCACCCGGATGTTGTCCTTGGCGAGGTCGGAGGCGAGGCTCTTGGTCAGCATGTGCACGGCGGCCTTGGAGGCGTTGTAGGCCGTCTGGATCTGCGGGACGTTGCTGATGTGGCCCGAGATCGAGCCGATGTTCAGGATCACCCCGCCGCCCTGTGCCCGCATCGGCCGGATCGCGGCCCGGCAGGCGAAGTAGACCGAATCGAGGTTGACCGCCATCAGCCCCCGGTAGCGCTCGTCCGAGAAGTCCTCGGTCGGGCCGTGCATGGCGACGCCGGCGTTGTTCACCAGGATGTCGAGCCGTCCCCGGTCCCGCGCCACGCCCGCCACCAGGGCGTCAATGGCGCCGGGCTGGGTCACGTCGCAGGGCCTGTATTCGACCTTGTGACCCTCGGCCCTCAGCTCCTCCGTGCCGCCCGGGTCGGTCCGGGCCGAGACGATCACGTCCGCCCCCGCCTCGGCCAGCGCCCGCGCGATGCCGAGCCCGATGCCCCGCGTGCCCCCCGTCACCAGCGCTACCTTCCCGTCGGCGCGGAACCTGTCGATGATCATCTTTCTATTCCTCTTGCGGCCGCGCCCTTTCAGGGCCGCAGCGTGACCTTCAGCGACGACGACCCGTCGATCACCATCTGGATGCCCAGCTCGAACTCCTCGAGCGGCAGCTTGTGGGTGATGATCTCGTCCATCGGCAGCCGCCCCTCAGCGATCATGCGGATCGCCGTCTCATAGGCGTAGGGGCTCAGGTGGACGCCCTTGATGTCGAGCTCCTTCGTGTCCCCGATGATCGACCAGTCCGCCGTCACCGCCTCGCGGAACACCGAGAACTCGATGAAGCGCCCGCGCTTGCGGATCATGTCGAGCCCCTGCGTCACCGCGCGCGGCGCGCCCGTAGCCTCGACATAGACATCGCAGCCGTAGCCGCCCGTCAGCTCCTTGACCTTCGCGACCGCGTCCTCCTCGCGCGGGTTGATGGTCATGTCGGCGCCGCAGCGCTTCGCGAGGTCCAGCCGGGCCGGATGCAGGTCCAGCGCGATCAGCCGCTTGGGGTTCTTCATCCGCGCCGCCGCGACCATGCCCAGGCCGAGGCTCCCGCACCCCGCGATCACCACGGTGTCGTTGAACCGCAGCTCCGCCCGGTTGATCGTGTGGACGGCGCAGCCCAGAGGCTCCACGAAGACGCCATGCTCCGGGTCCATGCCTTCGGGCAGCTTGTAGTTCAGGGCCTTCCTCGGAAACACCATGTACTCCGCCCAGGACCCCGGCGTCCGCTGGTGGAAGCCGTAGATGTCGTGCGGCTCGCAGAGCCAGTAGAGCCCCTCCTTGCAGTAGAGGCACTCCCCGCAGGGCACGATCTGCTCCGAGCAGACATGGTCCCCGACCTTCAGCCCATCGCGCCCCTCGGCCCCCTCGCCGAACTGCACCACCTGCGCCACGAACTCGTGCCCCACGGTGATCGGCGGCTCGATGTAGCGCCCCTGGCCGTCGTTGCTCCCCCAGATCTTCGGCGCGCCGTCATAGCATTTGCCGTCCGAGGCGCAGACCCCGGCGAGGATCACCTTCACCAGCACCTCGCCCGGGCCCGGCTTCGGCACCGGCACCTGCTCCAGCCGGTAGTCGCGCGGCCCGTGGCAGACCACGGCCTTCATGGTTTCGGGGATGGCCTGAGCCAGCGTCTCGGGGTTGCTCTGGATGTTCATTCTGTCACCTGTTCATGGGGACGGGCGTCCCCGATATGTCCTTCAGCCGCCGACCATGAGCCGGACGACCTCCTCGTGCGAGGTCTCGCTGATCCGCCGCTCCCCGGCCTCGACCCCGCGCCGCAGCACGATGATCCGGTCCGCCACAGCGAAGATGTCCTGCAGGTTGTGCGAGATGAAGATCACTCCGCGCCCCTGAGCCTTGAGCTGGTGGATGAGCGCGATCACCTTGCGCTGCTCCGGCACGCCCAAGGCGGCGGTGGGCTCGTCCATGATGAGGACGCGCGCGTTCCAGTAGACCGCCCGGCCGATCGCCACCGCCTGCCGCTGCCCGCCCGAGAAGTTGCTGACCGGCGCGTCCATCCGGCTCACGTGGAAGTCGAGCCGCGCCATCGTCTCCCGCGCCGCCTCGGCCATTCGGCGGCGGTCGAGCACCGGCAGGAAGCCCAGCGCCTTCCGCATCGGCTCGCGCCCCAGGAAGATGTTGCCGCCGATGGTCAGGTTGTCCGCGAGCGCCAGGTCCTGGTAGATCGTCTCGATTCCCCGGTCCCGCGCCTCCTGCGGCGAGGCGAAGCGCACCGGCTGGCCGTCCAGCAGGATCTCGCCCCCCGAGGGCGCGTAGACCCCCGAGACCGCCTTGATAAGCGTCGTCTTGCCCGCGCCGTTGTCCCCGGCCAGCGCCACGACCTCGCCCGCGCGGATGGTCATGGAGACTTCCTTGAGCGCCTGCACCGCGCCGAAGCTCTTGGACAGGTGCCGGATCTCGAGGAGCGGCGCCGTGGGGGTCCCGCTCAGGTCATTCACTTTGCCGCCCCCCCGAGAACGACCGCTGCGCTTGGTCGATCAGCACCGAGATGATGATGACCACGCCGACGGAGATGAACTGCCAGAAGGGCTTCACGTCCACGAAGACGAGCCCGTACTGGATCACCGCGATCACGAAGGCGCCCGCGACGGTGCCGAGGATCGTGCCCGAGCCTCCGAACAGCGAGGCTCCTCCGATGACCACCGCGGCCACCGAGTCGAGCAGCAGCGGCTCGCCCGCCTGCGCCGCGCCGGCCGAGAACTGGGCCGTGTAGAGGACCCCCGCGAGCCCGGCGCAGGCCCCCGACAGGACGTAGAGGCGGAAGAGGTGCTTCCTGATGTCGATCCCCGCCCGCCGCGCCGCCTGCGGGTTGGCACCGATGGCGTAGTTGTGCTGCCCGAAGCGAGTCTGGCTCAGCACGTAGTGCATCAGCAGGATGAAAACGGCAGCGATGATGACCGTCCAAGGGATAGAGCCGAACAGCCGACTGTTCCCCAGGGCCGACAGAACCGGGTTGCTGACGGGCACCGTCGTCCCGCCCGCGAGAAGGAAGGCCACGCCGCGCGCCACGCCGAACATGCCAAGCGTGCCGATGAAGGGCGGCACCTTGAGATAGGCCACGAGGAAGCCGTTCACGGCCCCAGGGATGCAGGCGATCAGGACCCCCGCCAGAAAGCCCACGAGCACCGCAACCGGCGCGGGCATCAGCGGATTGGCCCAGACCACCACATGGGCCGCGACCACGGCAGCCAGACCCATGATGAAGCCCAGCGACAGATCAATGCCGCCCGAGATGATGACGAAGGTCTGCCCGGTGGCGAGCAGGAGACGCGCCACCGCGAAGATTGCGATGGACTGGAGGTTGTAGGTGTTCCCGAGGAACGTGCCCCCGTAGACGATGCGCGCCCATCCCTCGAAGAAGAGAAGGAGCGCCCCGAGAAACAGCCAGGCGCGCAGCTTCGCGATGCGTTGGAGCAGCGTCAGCCGTCCCGCGCCATGGTCCGCCGGCGGAGCGACAGGGGCAGCCCGGTCGATATGGGGATCGGAGGTCATGGATGGCGTCCCGGGAACAGGAAAAGGCCCGCCCCGGGGGACGGGCCTCGGTTAGATAGGATTACTCGGAGTAGATGAACTTGGCGACCTCGGGGTCGTCCACGTTCGAGGAGTCGAGCACCGTGAAGCCCGTGCCGATGGCCACCGGGATCGACTGTCCGGTCAGGTGGGCATAGGCCGCCGCCACGCCGAACCAGCCGATCTCGGCCGGGTGCTGGGCGATGGCCATGTCCACGAGACCCGACTTGATGTTGTCCACGATGGACTGGGGCGCGTCGAAGGCCACGACCCGGATGGTGCCCGTCTGGCCGGCCTGCTGAACCCCGTTCGCCGCCCCGATGGCCGAGAAAAGGTTGGCGCCGAACACGCCCTTGAGGTTGGGGCTGCGCGCGAACACGGCCTGGAGCTGGGACGCCGCGTTGTTGGCGTCGTTGTTGTTGAACTGGGTCTCCAGAACTTCGATGTTCGGAAAGTTCTCCGACATCTCCAGCTTGAAGCCTTCCTCGCGCTGATCGGTGGTCGAGATGCCGGGGTTCACGTTCGAGACGTAGACCGCGCCCTCGCCGCCGATGGCCTCGGCGAGCGCCCGCGCCGCCATGCGCCCGCCCAGGACGTTGTCCGAGGCGATGTAGGACAGCGGGAAGTCGGCGTCGCCCGCCCCGGTCTGGTACTTGCCGGTGCCGATGAAGGTGTCCACGGTGATGACCGGGATGCCGGCGTCCGCCGCGCGGCGCAGCGGCTCCACGAGCTGCGTGGTGTCGGTGGGGGCGATCAGGATGGCGTCCGGCTGGCGCGCGATGACGGCGTCGAGAACCGGCACCTGCTCCACCGGGTTGAAGTTCGGCGCGCCCTGGAACACGAGCTCCACCCCCAGCGCGTCGGCGGCGGCCTGCGCGCCCCGGTTCATCGTGATGTAGAAGGCGTCGGTCGTCAGGCCGGGGATCAGCGCGACGGTATACTTCGGGGCGTCCTGCGCCTTGCTGGCGCGAGGCAGCACCCCGGCGAGCGCAGCCAGTCCGGCGGCACCCAGAAGCGTGCGGCGTTCCATGAGTTGTCCTCCCAAGATGGACGCAGGCGCCGATTCTGATGCGGGCGCTCCGCGTTGCCGAACTTCGGCGTGAGCGATAACAGCGGCAGCGAACGATTGCGTCAAGTGCCTTGCTGACTCAAGGGAATTTCCAGCATCTCCCGCACCGACGCGACAAGCCCTCCGGAGTCGAGCGGCTTCGTCGTGTCCACGCGATGGACCGGCGCGAGTCCCGTGGGTCCCGCCCGCCGCGCCAGCTCGACGAGCTCCGGGACGTAGTCGAGCCCCGGATGCCCGGGTCCCCGACCGGCCACGCGTTCGGCGTAGCGGCGCCCGATCTCCTCCGGCGGCGCCTCGCACCAGACCTCCGCGACGGCATCCATCCCGGCACGACCCAGCCCCTCCGACAGCATCGCGAGCGGCTGGAACCCGAACCAGGCATCCACGACGAATCCCGACCCCTCCGGCGCGTCCCGCATCAGGTCCCAGATCGCCCGGTAGCTCGCGCGCCCGAGCGTCCGGTTGAACAGCCGGTCCCCTGGCGGCAGCTCCTCCAGGAACGGCTGCTTCACCGTGTCAAGCGTCAGCCGCGGCCAGCCCAGCGCCTCTGCCAGCGCCCGCGCGACGGTGCTCTTCCCGCTGGCAGGCACCCCGTTGACGAGCACCGCCCGCTTCGTCACCCGGCCGCTCAGCGCCGCCACGGCGGCCCCGATCACTCCGGCCTCGTCCCCGAGCGCCGTCGCCCGGACCGGCACCCCGAACCATGGCGAGCCCGAGGAGGGCAGGGCACCCAGGGCCGCCACCGCCTCAGCTCCGAGACCCCCGCCGAGGAGCACCACCTCCGGGTCAAGCGCCGCCGCCAGCGAATCGACCGCCCGGCGAAGCGGACCGGCCCAGGCGCGGAGGACGGCCCGGGCCGCCGGCTCCTCGGCCCGCGCCAGCAGGTCCCCAGCCCGCGTTCCCGCCGAAAGTCCCGCCTCCGCCACCAGCCGCCCCAGCGCCGTCCCCGAGCTGACCGTCTCCAGGCAGCCCCGCCGCCCGCAGAGGCACGACAGCCCTTCCGGCTCCATCACCAGATGCCCGAGCTGTCCCGCAGTCCTCTTCCCCCGCAGGAGCCGCCCACGCTCCAGCATCGCCCCGCCGATCCCGGTGCCGATGGTCAGCAGCACAGCATTGCCGCACCCTCGCGCCGCTCCGAATGCCTGCTCGGCCAGAAGCGCCATCGCCGCGTCGTTCTCCACGAGGACGCGCAGCCCCGTCGCTTCCTGCACGCGCTCAGCGAAGGGCATCCCCGAGAGGTCCACGTAGCCGCCCGACAGCACCTCACGCCGCTCGGCATCGACGCGCCCGGGTACGCCGATCCCCACGCCCACTGCCTCCGGGACCCGCAGCTCCGCGACCAGCGCGAGGCAGTCCGCCAGCACCGCCTCCGGCTCCCGCCGGGTCGCGACTCGCCGCTGCGCCAAGATCGTCCCCTTGGACGACACCAGCGCCGCCCGCAGATGCGTCCCGCCGATGTCGATGCCGATGGCGGCCCGGGGGCTCATGCCGCCCGGTGCCGCGCGATCACCGCCTTGATCTCGTTCAGCCGGGGCACCGCGACGTCGGTGAGCCGCCGCCGCGTCTCCTCCCGGTCGAGCGAGATGCAGTCCTTCCAGAGCGACCGACCTGCGATCACCCCATTGGCTCCGTTAGCCATCGCCGCCTCGACCTGCCCCAGGAAGGTCGCATGATCCACGCCCGCCGAGAGCACCGCCCAAGGCACGTCGCCCGCCATCTCGGTCACCGCCGCGCAGGCCTCCGGCGTCCCCGGATAGGGGATCTTCAGCACCTTCGCCCCGGCATCCAGACAGAGCCGAGTGCCCCCCAGGATCAGCTCGGGCACCTTCGCCTTGTGCTCCTCCGGCGTCTCCCCCTCGACCGCATAGGTCAGGAACTCCACGACGAGCAGCAGGTCCTCGGCCGCGAAGTCCTCGACGATCCTCCGCAACGTCTCCAGGTTCTCCCGGTTCGCCTCCGGGCGGTCCGAGCGGAAATAGACCATGATCTTCCCGCCGGTCCCGCCCAGCTCCCGCACCCGCCGAGCGGTGACGCCCTCGACCAGCGTGGACACCCGGTAGCCCACGGGAGAGGTGTCCCACCCCGAGGCATCCAGCCCGATCAGCAGCCCCGTCGAGCGGTGCAGCACCCCTTGGTCCACGATCCCCGGCACCGCGCAGACCGGGTCGAGCAGCACGCACCCCGCGTCTCGCGCGAGATACTGGGCGATGTCCATCTTCACGAGACCCAGGTCATCGTTCGAGATGCGCTTCCGCGCCTCCGGGTCGTCCGAGAGCAGCGACCTCATGCTCCCGCGCTGGTCGCAGGCCACGACCAGCATCGCGCCCTCATCGCCGCAGATCTGCTGGTAGCCCCGCCGCTCCGCCGTCGTCATCGCCGTCATCTTGGTCCCCCTTGCGAGCCGTCCAGCGCCAGCGCCGCCGCCCCGATCAGGCCCGAGTTCCCCCCGAGCCCCGCCTTCATTACCGGCACGTCCCGGAACGCCGCCATCGCGCGCGATCGGATCGTGGCGTGAATCTCCGTCTCCAGCAGGTCGAAGGCCTCGGCCACGCCGCCGCCCATCACGATCGCCTCCGGGCTGTAGAGGTGCAGGAGCCCCACGAACCCCAGCCCCAGCCACCGCGCCTCGAGGCCCAGCAGCCGCAGCGCCAGCGCGTCCCCCTCGCGCGCCGCCGCGACCACGTCCCGGGCCGTCAGGCCCTCGGGGTCGCGCCCCGACAGACGGCTTTCCGGCTGGCCCCGCACCGCCTTCCGCGCGGCGGCACCCAGCGCGCTCCCCGAGGCCAGCGCCTCGAAGCAGCCCGGCGCCCCGCAGGCGCAGGCCGGCCCGTCCACCGCCAGCGGCAGGTGCCCCACATGGCCCGCCATCCCCCGCCGCCCATGCAGGAGCCGCCCGTCCAGCACGACGCCCCCGCCGATCCCCGTGCTGACGGTCACATAGACCAGATGCCGCAACCCCCGACCGGCCCCGTGCCGCCACTCCCCGAAGGCCGCCGCGATCCCGTCGTTCTCCAGGACGACCGGCAGCCCGGTCCTCTCCGCCAGGATGCCCCTCAACGGGAGCCCGTCCCAGCCCGGCAGGGTGGGGATGTTCAGGATCGTTCCCGTCTCGCTGTCGAGCGGCCCGGGCGAGCAGATGCCGATGCCCCGCACCTCGCGCCCCTCCGGCGCGACCCGCGCGATCAGCACCGTCATCTGCCGCAGCACCGCCTCGGGTCCCCCGGCCGCGTCGGTCGGCTCGGCGGCGCGGGCGAGCAGCGTCCCGCCCTCCACCAGCGCCGCCCGGACCTGCGTCCCGCCGAGGTCGATCCCGATGGCGAGCGACTCAGCCACGCTGCCCCCGCACCCAGGCGATCCGCCCCGCGAGGTCCGGGTCGTTGAACGCCAGCGACCCCATCACCACGGTGTCCGCCCCCGCCGCGCGCAGCCCCGGCACCGTATGCTCCCGGATGCCGCCGTCCGCGCCCAGCAGCACCTCCCGCGCGCCGATCAGCCCCTTGGCCTCCCGCAGCCGCGCCTCCGCCTCCGGGTCGAGCCCCTGGCCCTTGATCCCGATCCGAGTCCCCAGCAGCGTCAGCATCCTCACGCGCCCCAAGAACCGCTGCGCATCCGGGACAGGCGTGTGAAGCTGGAGAACGATCCCGCCCGCCAGGCCCCGCGCTTCGATCCGGTCCAGCGCCTCCTCGGCGTTCGCGTTCTCCGCATGGACGCTGACGAGGTCCGCGCCCGCCTCCGCGAACTGCTCGACCTGCGAGAGAAGCACCCCGTCGTCCACCATCAGGTGCACGTGCACCGGCTTCCGCGTCCGCTTGCGACAGGCCGCCACGAGGTCCGGAAAGAACAGCAGCGCCGGCGAGAAGTGCCCGTCCGCCACGTCCACATGGTAGAGGTCCACGAACTCGTCCACGCGCCCGATCTCGTCGGACAGCCGCCCCAGGTCCGCCGACCAGAGCGAGAACTCGGCGAGGAGCCGGTCGCGGGGCAGGGTGCCCAGCCCACGTTCGGTCGTCGTCATTCGGAAACCTCCGTAAGGAACTCGGCCAAGGCGGTCCGGACGTCCGCGACGTAGCGCTCGCGGCTTTCGGCCTTGGGCGTGATGCGAACGAGCCGCGCGCCCGGGATCATCCCGGCCAGCGTCTCGGCGTGGATCAGCGGATGCGCGAGGTCCCGGCCGTGCCCGACGACCAGGGTCGGCACGCGGAGGGCCCGGATGGCCTCCTCCGAGACGCCCGGATCGTCGGCTGCAAGCCGCAGGAGCAGCGCCCGCGTGACCGCGACGGGCTCGCGCGAGAAGAACCCCCGGAGCGAGGCGAGGTTGTCGGGCGCCTCCTTGGCGAGCCGGCGCGCCGTGTCGCTGGCCTCGAACGCCTCCCGCGCCAAGGCGGGATCGCAGCGCGCGAGCAGTTCCCCCACCAGCGCATAGGGCGCCATGTTCTCAGGCCGCGCCTCGCAGACCCAGGCCGGCCGCCCCAGGACCAGCCCGCTCACCAGATCCGGCCGCTCCACCGCGAGCCGCAGCGCCAGCGCCGCCCCCATCGAGATGCCGCCCACGACCACCGGGCCACCGAGCGTTTCCGCGAAGGCCGCAAGATCGCTGGCGAAGGTCCCGAACCCCAGCCGCCGGAGGGACCCCGCCTCGGACCCTCCGTGACCCCGGCACTCGAGCGTCAGCCCCCGCCAGCCGATCCCGTCGGGAAAGACCTCCGCCGTCTGCCCTGCATCGCCGCAGAGCCCGTGCTGGAACAGCATCGTCCGCCCCTCGCCGACCTGATGGACGGCGAGCGTCACCCCATCCCGACGGAACGGCTCCAGCCTCATCCGAGCTGGCCCCGCAGGAACCGCGCCACCCCCGGCGCCTCCCCGGCCGAGAGCCCGTGCGTCACCACCGCCCCGTCGAACCCCGCGCGCCGCAGCCCTCCCAGGAACCGCCCGAAGTCCACGACCCCCGATCCGGCCGCCACGAAGCGCCTCCCGGGGTCCCGGTCCTTCGCGTGCGCCATGACGATCCGGTCCGCCAGCATCTCGACCGCCTCGTCCACCACGGCGCCATCCCGGAACCCGCCCAAGTCCTCGAACAGGTTCGCCGGATCGAGCACGATGCCGATGGGCGCCCCCGGGAACGCATCCAGCATTTCGCGCGCCCGCGCGGCGGAGCTCACGACGTTGGCCATCTCCGGCTCCACGCCGATCACGACACCCGACCGCTCCGCCACCGGCAGGAGCAACCGCATCTCCGCCAGGAAATCCTCCCACGCCTCCCCCGAGCCGTTCTCCGGATGCGACCGCCATTGGTCCTCGGCATCCAGGCTCCCCGTGCAGACGGTCACGATCCCGGTCCCCATCCCGCGCGCCGCCCCGGCGATGGCCTCGAACGCCGCCCGCCCTGTCGCGCGGACCGACGGGTCGGGGTGGATCATGTTGTAGGTCGCCGACACAGCCGCGATGCCGATGCCTGTCGCCTCCGTCGCCGCCCGCACGGCCTCTACCGCCTCCGCAGGCACGACGCGGGGCAGGGCGCCCAGCCCCGAGCAGGCCATGTTGTACTGCACGCAGTCGAACCCTGCCGCCTTCGCCGCAGACAGCACCTCGCCGGGCGTCTCCCCCGCAAACGTCTTGGCGAAGACCCCGAGCCGCATCACACCGCCCCCACCACCTCGGACAGCCGAACCGGCTTCCCGGTCTCCGCCGAACGCGCCACCGCCACCATCCCTCGCACCGAGGCGAGCCCGTCCTCCACGAAGGCCGCCCCCGTCTCGGCGCCGTTCAGCACCCGGTCCGCGAAGGCCTCCATCTGCCGCCGGTAGAAGTGCCCGTCGGCGCCCAGCACCCGCGTCGTCGTCCCAGTCGCCTCGTGGAAGATGTCCACGTCCGAGCTCTTGTAATACCAGGGATTGTAGGTCTTCGCGACGACCGACCCCCGCTCCCCATAGATCTGGAACCCCTCGTGCCAGTCCATCCGCACCGCGACCGTGAGGTCCAGGTGCCCCAGCGCCCCGCTCTCGAACGCCACGTCCACGAACCAGCACCAGGCCCCGAACCGCTCCAGCAGCTGCGCCTGCACCTCCACGATCTCGCCACCGAGGAACCGCGCCGTGTCGATCAGGTGGCACCCATGCGCGAGCATGAAGTACCGCCGCTTGTCCGCCTTCGGGTCCTGTGCCGGCTTCCTCGCCTGCGCGCTCCTCACCATCAGCGGCTGCACCGCGTCGGTCATCGCGTAGCGGTGCGTCGAATCGCAGTACCAGGCCTTGAGCGCCAGCATCTGCCCCATCTCGCCTTGCACGAAGTCCCGCGCGCTCTGCACCCCGGCATCGAACCGCTTCATGTGCCCGACCTGGAGCACCAGCCCCGATCCGCGCACCGCCTCCGCGAGTTCCTCGACCTCCTCCACGGCCACGCCCAGCGGCTTCTCGCAGAGGACGTGCTTCCCCGCCCGCAGCGCCATCAAGGACGCCTGCACATGGAACGCATCCGCCGTCGCGATCACCACCGCGTCCAGTTCCGGGTCCGCCAGCATCGCCGCGTAATCGGTGTAGGTCCGGTCCGGCGCGTGCGTCGCCGCCATCCGCGCCAGCAGGTCCTCGGCCACATCGCAGATCGCATGGAGCCGCACGTTCCGCGCCTTGGTCGCGCTCTCGAAATGCGCCGCCTGCGCGATGGGACCGCAGCCCAGCACCCCCACCCGAAGCCGCCGCCCGTCGCCCATCTGCCGCCTCCCCGCGAAGGGACGGCCGGGCCGCCCGGGCCTCGTCTCCCACGGATGCGCCCCGCTCCGCAACTCCCCGCGCGAAGGCGCCGAGGTAGCTTTTGACTTGGCGTCAATCTGCTCCTACGCTCAACCATGAGCAGCAAAGCGGCCGCGCGTGGACCTCCACGGGCCAAGGACCGCAGCGCTCCACGGGAGGAGAGAAGACTATGACGTCCAGACGGAATCTGCCCCTGCTCGCAGGGGTGGGGGCGATGGCGCTCGCCCTGTCGGCCGGCTTCGCATCGGCCACGCCGCGCACCAACATGCTGCACCAGTGGGCCACCGGCTCGGATGCCGAGGCCATCGCCAAGCTCGGCGAGATGTTCACCGCCGAGGGCGGCACCTGGGAGCAGACCTCCATCGCCGGCCACACCGCGAACACGCTGGCCAAGCTCCGCGCCGACGTGGTCGCGGGCAACGCCCCGCCCGCCGTGCAGCTCAAGGGCCCCGAGATCGCCGAGTGGAACGGCACCGGCATGACCATGAACCTCGACGAGGTCGCCACTGCCGGCAACTGGGACTCGGTCGTCGCGCCCGAGCTCATCGAGGTGATGAAGCCCGCCGGCTCCTGGGTCGCGGTGCCGATGAACATCCACCGCGTCAACTGGATGTACTACAACCCGTCCGTGCTCGAGGCCGCCGGCGTCGCCGAGGCGCCCAAGACCTGGGACGAGTTCAACGCCGCCTGCGAGAAGATCGTCGCCGCCGGCAAGATCTGCGTGGCCCACGGTTCCTTCGACTGGACCGACGCCACGACCTTCGACTCTATCGTCTACGGCATGGACCGCGACCTCTACCGGTCCGCCTTCGTCGAGGGCGACACCGAGGCCATGCGCTCCCAGCCCATGATCGACGCCTTCGCCGAATACCGTCGGATCGTCGACGAGTGGATGGACCCCGGGATGCCCGGCCGCCCCTTCGAGGAGGAGGTCGCCATGATGGCCAACGGCGACGCCGCCTTCCTCTTCATGGGCGACTGGACCATCGGCACGCTCAACGCCGGCGGCTACACCTTTGGCGAGGACTACGAATGCACGCAGGCCCCCGTGAACTGGGGCGGCGACGGCTACATCCTGAACGCCGACTCGGTGGTGTTCTTCCAGCAGGACGACCCCGACTACCAGGAAGGCAGCGTGCTGCTCGCCAACACGATCATGTCGCCCGAGTTCCAGACGGTCTTCAACCAGGCCAAAGGCTCCATCCCCGCGCGCATGGACGTGGACCTGAGCCAGGGCTTCAACCCCTGCCAGGTGAAGAGCCAGGAGGACCTCGCCAAGTCCATCGAGCAGGGAACCCTCGTCCGCTCCATGGCCCACAACATGACCGTGCCGCAGGCCATGCGCGGCGCCATGATGGAGGTCATCACCGAGTTCGTGAACTCCGACATGGCCCCCGAGGATGCCGCCAACGCCATGGCCGACGCCGTCGAGGCGAACATGTGAGCCGATTCGTCCCCCGGGATGCGTCCCGGGGGACACTCCGCAAGGCGTTGCGTCGGGGGTGTTGCGACCGTTCGATCGTGTAACGGACCGTTAGCCTCCTCGGCGCATCCTGCACGGGACCTCTCCAAGGACCCTGACCCATGACCCTCGCCCTCGACCATCGCAGCGACAGCAGCCTCGCCTGGCGCAACCGGCTCGCCGCCTGGACTCCGCGCCTCGTGCTGCTGCCGACGATCCTGGCGAGCGTGCTCTACGTCCTGATCTTCACGCTTTGGACGCTCTGGATCTCGGTCTCGAATTCCACGCTGCTCCCGAACCTGACCTACGGCGGCTTCAAGCACTACGTCGCGCTCTGGAATCACCAGCGCTGGACCATCGCCTACACGAACCTCTTTGTCTTCGGCTCGCTCTACGTCCTGGGCTCGCTGATCCTCGGGAC
Organism: Rubellimicrobium mesophilum DSM 19309; assembly: GCF_000600335.2. GTDB lineage: Bacteria > Pseudomonadota > Alphaproteobacteria > Rhodobacterales > Rhodobacteraceae > Rubellimicrobium > Rubellimicrobium mesophilum. The sequence continues at coordinate 41,171 of NZ_KK088561.1, forward strand.
CTTCCTCGCGATTTTGATCGACCAGCGGGTGCGGGGCGAGAGCGTCTGGCGCGCGATCTACCTCTACCCCCTCGCCATCTCCTTCGTCGTCACCGGCACCTCCTGGCGCTGGATCCTCGATCCCTCCACCGGCATCGAGGCGATGCTCAGGAACATGGGCTTCGAGAACGCGAGCTTCGACTGGATCGTCAACCGCGACATGGCGATCTACTGCGTCGTCATCGCCGGGATGTGGCAGGCCTCAGGCTTCGCCATGGCGCTGATCCTCGCGGGCCTGCGCTCGGTGGACCAGGACCTCATCAAGGCCGCGCAGATCGACGGGGCCTCCATGGCCCGCATCTACCGGCGCGTGGTGCTGCCCTCGATCCGCCCGATCTTCGTCGCGGTGCTGGTGATCCTGCTCCAGTTCGCGATCAAGACCTTCGACCTCGTCTATGCCCTCACCGGCGGCGGCCCCGGACTCTCGACCAACGTGCCGGCCATCTACGTCTACGACCTGATGTTCCAGCGCGGCCAGATCGGGCAGGGCGCTGCGGCGGCGATCATGATCCTGCTGGCCCTCGCGGCCGTCCTCGTCCCCTACGCCCTCTACATGGCCTGGCGCCAGCGCCGGGAGGCCGCAAATGGCTGACGTCACCCTCGCCCGGGACTTCGACCCGCTCGCCACCGGAGGCCTGCGCCGCAAGGTCCGCGCCAAGACGCTCGTCTACGTCCTCCTGACCCTCTTCGCGGCCTTCTACCTCATCCCGATCCTGATCGTGCTGCTCAACTCCTTCCGCGAGCTGCCCGAGATCAATCGCACCGGCTTCTTCGCCATACCGCGAAGCTTCTCCGTCCAGCCGTGGAATGAGGCGCTCAACACTTTCTGCGTCGTCGGCACCTGCGAGGGCATCCGCCCCTTCTTCCTGAACTCCATCCTCATGGCCGTCCCCGCGACGGCCATCTCCACCGCCATCGGCCTCGTGAACGGCTACATCCTCTCCATGTGGCGCTTCCGGGGGTCCGAATGGCTCTTCGGCTTCATCACCCTCGGGGTCTTCCTCCCCGCGCAGATGACGCTGCTGCCCTGGGCCTACATCCTCGGGAACGCGGGGCTCACGAACACCATTACCGGCCTCGTACTGATCCACACCGTCCAGGGCCTGAGCTTCACGACGCTCTTCTGCCGCAACTACTTCGTCAACATCCCCGACGACCTCATCAAGGCCGCCCGGATCGACGGCGCAGGCTTCTGGCGCATCTTCCGCCGGATCGTCCTGCCGCTCTCGCCGCCCATCGTGATCGTCACCGTGATCTGGCAGTTCACCGGCATCTGGAACGACTTCATCTACGGGGTGATCTTCTCCTCGGGCGACAAGCAGCCCATCACCTCGGCGCTGATCGCCCTCACCGCCGGCGCCACCTCGGTCCGCTACCACAATGTCGAGGCCGCCGCCGTGCTCATGGCGGCCGTCCCCCCGCTCCTCGTCTACCTGTTCGGCGGCAAGTACTTCATGCGCGGCCTGACGCAGGGCGCGGTCAAGTAGGAACCCCCATGTCCAGCCTCACCATCCACGACCTCCGCAAGAGCTTCGGCGCCGTCGAGGTCCTCAAGGACATCAATCTCGAGGCCCGCCCCGGCGAGTTCATCGCCCTGGTCGGCCCCTCGGGTTGCGGAAAGTCCACGCTCCTCGCCATGATCGCCGGGCTGGAAAGCGTCTCCTCCGGCGAGATCCGAATCGACGGCCGCCTCGTCAACGACGTGGCCCCCCGCGACCGCGACATCGCCATGGTCTTCCAGAGCTACGCGCTCTACCCGACGATGACGGTCAAGGAGAACATGGCCTTCGGCATGGAGAGCCGCGGCGTCCCCAAGGCGGACCAGGAGAAGGCCATTGCCCGCGTGGCGTCACTCCTCCAGATCGAGCCGCTCCTCAGGCGCAAGCCCGCCCAGCTCTCCGGCGGGCAGCGCCAGCGCGTCGCCATGGGCCGGGCGCTGGTCCGCGACCCGAAGCTCTTCCTCTTCGACGAGCCCCTCTCCAACCTCGACGCCAAGCTCCGGGTCGAGATGCGGACCGAGATCAAGAAGCTCCACCACCGCGTCGCCAAGACCACGATCTATGTCACCCACGACCAGATCGAGGCCATGACCCTCGCAAGCCGCATCGCCGTGATGCACAAGGGGGTGCTCCAGCAGTTCGACGAGCCCCAGGTGATCTACGAGCGTCCCGCCAACATCTTCGTCGCGGGCTTCATGGGAAGCCCCTCGATGAACTTCCTCGCCGCCCGCACGGCCTCGCTCGACGGCGCCGCCGCGGTGGCGCTGGACCTGCCCGAGGGCGAGTCCGTCCTGCCCCTCCCCACCGGCACGAAGCCCCAAAAGGCCCCCGGCCAGCCCGTCATCCTCGGCATCCGACCCGAGCACTTCACCGTCGCCCACCGCGCGCAGCCCGGGCAGACCGCGCTCGGCCGCCTCCGCCTCCCCGTCGAGGTGGTCGAGCCCACCGGCTCCGAGACCATGGTCGTCCTCCGCGCCGGCGACACCGAGATCACCGCCCGCTACGAGCCCGCCGACGCCCCCAAGGTCGGCCAGACGGCCGATCTCCTCGTGGACATGGCCAAGGCCTGCCTCTTCGACCCGGTGACCGAAGCACGCCTATGACCTCCAAAGCCGTCTATCCCAGCCTCGAGGGCCGAGCGGCCCTCGTCACCGGCGGCGCGTCCGGCATCGGCGCGGCCATCACGCGCGGCCTCGTCCGCAACAAGGCCCGCGTGGCCGTCCTCGACATCGACCGCGCGGCGGGCGAGGCGCTGGCGCGAGAGACCGGGGCGCTCTTCCTCCCCTGCGACCTCACCGACATCCCCGCCCTCAAGGCCGCCGTCGCGCAGGTGGAATCGCGGCTCGGCCCCATCCGCGCCCTCGTCAACAATGCCGCCAACGACCAGCGCCACAAGCTTGGGGAGGTGACCGAGGACGACTGGGACCTCTCCCAGAACGTGAACGTCCGCCACCAGTTCTTCGCCACGCAGGCCGTCGTGCCCGGAATGCGGGATGCGGGGGGGCGGTGCGGTCGTCAACCTGTCCTCGGTCGCCTGGATGTTCGGCTCGCCCGACATGATCCCCTACACGACCGCCAAGGCGGCCATCGTCGGCATGACCCGCTCCATGGGTGCGGCGCTCGGCCCCATGGGCATCCGCGTCAACGCCGTCGCCCCCGGCGGCGTGATGACGGAGCGCCAGATGCGCCTCTGGCACACGCCTGAGACCAAGGTGCAGATGATCGAGAGGCAGGCCCTCAAGGCCGATCTGCTGGAGGACGACATCGCCGACGCCGTCCTGTTCCTCTGCTCGGACGACTCGGACATGATCACCAAGCAATGCCTGACCGTGGACGGGGGACTGAGATGAAGGACCACGCGACGTCGGAGGCCACCACCGGCACCCTCACCGTCGGCCTCAACCCCTACGGCCTGACCTACACGCTGGGCCTGCAAGGTGCCGGCACCCCTCGCGCGAACCCTCACGGCACCGGCCTCGACGGCTTCATCGCCATTGCCGAGGAGATCGGCGCCCGGGTCCTCGAAATCCACCAGCCCTGGCTCGCCGCCCTCGATACGAACGGCCTCGCCAAGCTCCGCGACCGCCTCCAGGCCGCCAACCTCACCCCCATCGTCAGCGCCGGCCTGTTCTGGCACCCGAACGAGGCCGCCCTCGACCAGGCCACCGCCCTTGGCGCCACGACCGTCCGCATGGGCCTCTCGCCCATCCTCTGCGGCGACCGAAACGCCTTCGGGGCCGCCCAGTTCGCCCAGCAAGTCGCCAGCATCCGCGCCGACCTCGGCCGCCTCGCCCCCATCGCCGCCGACCGTGGCCTCACCATCGCCATCGAGAACCACCAGGACTTCGCCAGCGCCGAGCTCATGGCCTTCTGCGAGGAGGCGGGCGACAGCATCGGCATCACGCTCGACACCGGCAACAGCTTTCCGGTGGCCGAGGCGCCGATGGACTTCGTCCGCACCGCCGCGCCGCGCATCCGCCACGTCCACCTCAAGGACTACCGCGTCCAGTTCACCGACCAAGGCTACCGCCTCGTCCGCTGCGCCATCGGTGACGGCGCGGTCCCGTTCCGCGAGATCTTCGCCCACCTCCTCGCCGACGGCCGCCACCTCACGGCCTCCCTGGAGCCCGGCGCGCTGGAGGCCCGCCACGTCCGGCTCTTCACCCCCGACTGGTGGCGCGGCTACGCCCCCAAGGACGCGCGCAGCCTCGCCGCCGCCCTGAGCGCCACCCAGGTGAACCTCCTCCCCGCGCACGAGGATTACCGCACCCCCTGGGAGGCCGAGGCCCCCGGCGAGGTCCTCCTTGCCTACGAGCGCGAGATGATGCTGAAAAGCGCCGCGAACATGCGCGCGCTGGGACTGATGGAGTAGCCCATGGACAGGCCGTTGACCGGCAAGATCGCTTTCGTGACCGGCTCGGGCCGGGGCCTCGGCTGCGCGATGGCCGACAAGCTCGCGAGCCTCGGCGCCGACGTGGCGATCCACGATATCGACGCCACGCGCTGCCAGCAATACGGCGAGGCGCAGCACATCGAGGAGGTGGCGGCCAGGATCGCCCGCCACGGCACCCGAGTCATCTACGTCCTCGGCAACATCGGCGACCCCGAGGCCGTGGCCGAGATGTCCCGCAGGATCACCGAGGATCTCGGCACCGTGGACATCCTGGTGAACTGCGCGGGCGGGGACATCGGCTCCAAGGGCGGCAAGCCCAACCCGAACAACGCCCTCGACATCGCCTTGGAGGACATCCAGGTCGAGACCAACAACAACCTGATCGGCACCTTCCTCGTGTCGCAGACCTTCGTCCGACCCATGCGCGACCGGGGCGAAGGGGTCGTCATCAACATCGCCTCCGCCGCCGCCCACATGGGCTGCACGCCCGAGGTGATCTACTCGACCCTCAAGGCCGCCGTGGTCCACTACACCCGCTGCCTCGCGCTGGAGATGCGCCCCTTCGGCGTCCGCGTGAACGCCGTCAGCCCCGGCCCGTCCAAGACCGCGCGCTTCCAGGCGACCCGCGTGACCGACCCCAACAAGATGGTCACGAACAACTCCCTCGACCGCTACGCCGACCCGGAGGAGATCGCCGACGCGGTAGCCTTCCTCGCCGGCCCGCAATCCCGCTTCATCCACGGCCAGGTCCTCCGCGTGGACGGCGGCCTCACCCTTTTCCCAGGCTGAACAGAATGAACCTCCAAGGAAAGATCGCCATCGTCACCGCGGCGGGGCAGGGAATCGGCCGCGCCGTGGCCGAGCGCCTCATCGCCGAAGGGGCCGAGGTCCACGCCTCCGACCTCGACGCGGGCCTCATGGACGGCCTCGCCGCGGCCTCCGCCACCGCCGTCGACGCTACCAACCCCGAGGCCGTCGAGGCCTGGGTCTCCCGTTTCCCGCGCATCGACACGCTCGTCCACTGCGTGGGCTGGGTCCACCACGGCACCATCGAGGAATGCGGCCTGGACGACTGGCGCCGCAGCACCGCCATCACGCTGGACAGCGCCTATTACGTGATCCGCGCCGTCGTCCCCCGCATGAAGCAGCACGGCGGCAGCGTCACCGCCATCGCCTCGGTCGCCTCCTCGGTGAAGGGCTTCCCCAACCGCACCGCCTACGGCGCTCACAAGGCCGGGGTCATCGGCCTCATCAAGGCCTGCGCCGCCGACTACCTCAAGGCCGGGATCCGCTTCAACGCGGTCAACCCCGGCACCGTGGACAGCCCGTCGCTCCGGGGCCGCATGGCCGCGCTCGCGGAAAAGCTGGGTGGCATGGAGGCCGCCGAGAAGTTCTTCCTCGACCGCCAGCCCTCCGGCCGCCTCGGCGTCCCGGAGGAGATCGCCGGCCTCTGCGCCTTCCTCGCCTCCGAGGACGCGCGCTTCATGACGGGGCAGGCGCTCAACATCGACGGCGGCATCACCATCTGATGCCCGGCCTCTTCGACCTCTCGGGCCGCCGCGCCCTCGTCACCGGCTCCTCCCAGGGCATCGGCCTCGCCCTCGCCAAGGGGCTGGCCGAGGCCGGCGCCCAGGTCATCCTCAACGGGCGCAACCGCGACAAGCTCGCCGAGGCGGCCGCCACGATCCCCGGCGCCGAAACGCTCCCCTTCGACGTGGCCGACCACGAGGCCGCCCGCGCCGCCATCGACTTCGCCGAATCGACGCAGGGCCCCATCGACATCCTCGTCAACAACGCCGGCATCCAGCACCGCGCGCCCCTGGAGGACTTCCCGCCCGACGCCTTCGAGCGGCTCCTCCAGACCAACATCGCCAGCGTCTTCCACGTGGGCCAGGCCTGCGCCCGCCACATGATCGGGCGCGGCAGGGGCCGAATCGTCAACGTGGCCTCCGTCAACGCCGCTATGGCCCGCTATTCCATCGCCCCCTACACGGCCACCAAGGGCGCTGTCGTGAACCTCACCAAGGGCATGGCGACCGACTGGGCCCGCCACGGCCTCAACTGCAACGCCATCGCGCCGGGCTACATCCGCACGCCGCTCAACGCCGCGCTCTGGTCCGACCCGACCTTCAACGACTGGCTCACCAGGCGCACCCCCGCCGGCCGCTGGGCCGAGCCCGAGGAACTCGTCGGCGCATGCGTCTTCCTTGCCTCGGACGCGGCCAGCTTCGTGAACGGCCACGTCCTCTACGTCGACGGCGGCATCACCGCCTGCCTCTGACCTCGGCGTGGGCGCCTCCGGTCCGTCTTGGACAGGACCCGCGACCGCCTGCCGCACCCTGGACGCCGCGGTGCGGCGGCAACCTTGTTCCAGCACAACGTTCACGACCCCGTGTGATGGCAATGTCCTCTCGACACGCAACGAAGGAGAACATCATGCTGTCGCGTAGAGCCGCCCTGATGGTTGGAGCAGGCCTCGCTGCCGCTCCCATGCTGGTCCGGACCGCCCAGGCCGAGACCGCGCCGATGGTGGCCGATGCCGCTCCGGTCGACCTCTCGAGCCTCCCCCGCATCCGGCGGGAGCTGGTCGCGCCGCCCTTCGTCCACGAGCACGAGCAGGTCGCGCCCGGCGGCCCCCGCGTCGTGGAGTTCACGATGGACATCCACGAGAAGGAGATCCAGGTCGCCGACGACGCCTGGCTCCAGGCGATGACCTTCAACGGCTCGGTCCCGGGCCCGATGATGGTGGTCCACCAGGGCGACTACGTGGAGCTGACGCTCCGCAACCCGCCCGCCAACATGCTCCAGCACAACATCGACTTCCACGCCTCGACCGGCGCCCTGGGCGGCGGCGCGCTGACCCTCATCAACCCGGGCGAGCAGACGGTGCTCCGCTTCAAGGCGACGCGGGCCGGCTGCTTCACCTACCACTGCGCGCCGGGCGGCCCGATGATCCCCTGGCACGTCACCTCGGGCATGTCGGGCACGATCATGGTCCTGCCGCGCGAAGGCCTCAAGGACCAGCACGGCCAGCCCATCGCCTATGACCGCGTGATCTACATCGGCGAGAACGACTTCTACATCCCCCGCGACGAGAACGGCGCCTTCAAGCGCTACGCCGATGCGTCGGAGGGCTACGAAGACACCGTCAACGTGATGAACAAGCTCATCCCGAGCCACGTCGTCTTCAACGGGGCCGTCGGCGCGCTCACGGGGGACAATGCCCTGACCGCGAAGGTCGGCGAACGGGTCCTCTTCGTCCACAACCAGGCCAACCGCGACACCCGCCCGCACCTCATCGGCGGCCACGGCGACCTCGTCTGGGAAGCGGGCAAGTTCGACAACGTCCCCGACGTGGACCTCGAGACCTGGTTCATCCGCGGCGGCAGCTCGGGCGCGGCGCTCTACAAGTTCCTGCAGCCGGGCCTCTACGCCTACGTGAACCACAACCTCATCGAGGCGGTGAACCTCGGCGCCACGGCCCACATCAAGGTCGAGGGCGAGTGGAACAACGACCTCATGGAGCAGGTGATGGCGCCGACCCCCTATACGGGCGCCTGATCCGCCGGATGACCCCGCCGGGGCAGCCTGGACGACGGGCGGAGAGGCGGGGCAGGGGGCGGCCGGACGGGGCCGCCCCCACTTTCTTCCAAGGAGGCTCACATGAAGATGTCGCTTGCGGCCCTGGCGGTCCTCGCCCTCGGCGCCTCGGCGTCCCTGCATGACCGCGCGCCCACGACGGGGCCCGAGCTGGTGACGGTCTCCGCCGGTTCCTGGGACTGGCGCCCTGCGGGGACCTGGCGCCAGGACGGCCGCCAGATGGACCCGCCGATCCAGCGGCTCGACGCGACCGAGCCTCTCCAGATCATGCGTTACCAAGTGAGCCGGGCCGACTACGCCACCTGCGTCGCCGACGGGGCCTGCATCGCCGCCGATCCCGGCCCCGCGGACGAGCCCCAGACCGGCGTGAGCTGGCACGACGCCACCGCCTACGCTGCCTGGCTCTCGGACCGCACGGGCCAGACCTGGCGCCTTCCCACCGACTCCGAGTGGCAGCGCGCCGCCGCCGAGCGCTGGACCGACGACGCCCTGGGCGGCGGCGACTGGACCGACCGCTGGCTCGTCCGCTACGACCGCGAGGCGGGCTTCGAGAAGGACCCCCTCGTCCGCCCGCAGGGCGCATGGGGCGCGAACTCCCATGGGGTCGAGGACCTCGCGGGCAACGTCTGGGAATGGACCGACGACTGCTCCACCAACGGCACGCTCGGCCCCGACGGCCGGCCCGCCGATCGCGCGGACTACTGCGGCGCCCGCGTCGTGGAGGGCAAGCACCGCGCCGTGGTCATCGACTTCGTCCGGGACGCGAGCGCGGGCGGATGCGCCGCCGGCGTGCCGCCCGACCACCTGGGCTTCCGCCTCGTGCGCGAGGACTGAGCCACGCCGCTCCCTGGCCGCGACGTCCCCGAGGTCGCGCCCGGGGTCGTCCCTCCTGTCGCGCGGTCCTTTCCTTTCCTGCCGATCTCTCGTTCCATCGCCGATCCGCTCCGGCGCCATCGCCGTGGCGCATGGCAACGGCTCCGAACGCTCAACGCTCTCCTCGCTTGCGCCGCCCGGACATGGGGCGCCGGCCCTTCTCGCGGCAGCGCCGCCGGACGTGAGCGTCGTTGAAGCTGGGGCAACGGTTGCGCCGTGATGGTCGCATCGTGCAGGAAGGTCGGCGATGGCCAGAGCTTCGGCGGGACCGCAACGGCGCGGGCGCGCCTTGCCTCACCTAGCCCTGTTCATCCTCGGCCTTGCCGGTCCGACCCTGATCGCGGCCAGTCCCTCCTGGGCGCAGACCCTCGATGTTCCCGTCGTGGTCATGGAAGACGACGGACAGGCAGCCGTCTGCGCCACCAGCACCGTCTCGGGCCTGGATCCCAACGGGGACAACCTCCTCGCCGTCCGGTCCGGGCCCGGCACAGCATATCCGAAGATCGACGAGCTGCACACCGGCGGAGTCGCCTTCACCTGCGACGGCCAGGGCAACTGGGTCGGGATCTACTACCCGGACCTGAACGGTCGAAGCGGCTGGATGCATGGACGCTACCTCACCCGTCTGGCAGGTTGCCTCCGGTCGCCGAGAGAGGCTCCGCGCCCCGCTCCGATCGGCCGCCACCATCGCCTTGGCCCTTGCCCTTCCCCCAGCGCCGTCCTGGCGCAGGCCTCCTGCCAGGACATCCGCTTCGCCCCCGGCGCCTCCTCGGCGACCCTCACGGGTGAGGCGGTCACCGAAGCCCCTCTGTGCTTCAGCATCGAGGTGGGCGAGGGCCAGAGGGCAGAGGCCGCCGTGGAGGGCCTGAACCCGGTCGTCATGGTCGCCTAAGTCCCGGAGGTGGGCGAGGGCCAGTCCTCCTACGCCTGGACGACCCGCTCCGGCACCTGCGAGATCCGCGTGTTGACGCTGTTCCGCTTCGTCGGCCCGAGCCCCTTCCGCCTGCGCGTCGCCGTGACCTCCGGGTGAGCGCTCCGACGGAACGCAACCCGGGACCCCCCGGCATCGGCAATTCCCGTCCTCGCATCGTGCAAGGCGCCTGGCCGGCCGATCCGGTGTCCGTTCCCTCCAAGCAGAAAGGCCCCGGCACGATGACCGGGGCCCTCCACCTTCGCAACCCTCACGGGTTGGGTCGCCGCTCTCCCACGCGGGGCGCCAGCAGCCACGGCCACACCCGCAGCGCGAAGCCCGCATAGGCCACCGTCCACAGGGTCGCCGCGACGGTCAGCCCGGGCACGCCGAGCAGGGTGACATCGGCGAGGCAGGCCCGCACGGCGGCCGCCACGACCACCAGCGCGAAGGCCCCCCCAAGGATCGGCCCGGCGGCGAGCTCCCGCCCCGTATGGCCCATCGTGGCCCGCATCATCACCGCGAGGATCATGCCGCCCACGGCACCCACGCCCAGGAGGTGCAGACCCGTCGGGGGCGGCACCAGCCCCCACTCGGCCAGACCCGTCGCCAGGAGCCCCAGCGGCGCGAAGGCATAGGCCACGTGCAGCATCACGAGCAGCGCCGAGCTCCGCGTGGCGAGCCCCCGCCACCGCGACAGCCGGACCGCGTGCAGCGCGCCCGCCAGCACCAGCCCCGCTCCGGTCACGACGCCCGGCACCAGGCTCCAGGCGAGCAGGGCCACGCCGCCGGCCGCGAGACAGATCCCGTCGAAGCGGTTCACCGGCACGGGCAGCCTCTTGTCCCCCCGCTTCACGAGCCAGTTGCGCGTGAAGCTCGGGATGATCCGCCCGCCGATCAGGGTGACCAGGAACACCACCACCGACAGCCCGAGCCGCCGTCCCACGTCCGCCGTGCCCGCCGTCATCGCCTCGAGATGGAAGGCGACGTTCGCGGCCCAGAGCACCGACACGGGCCCCAGCACCACGAGGTTTTTCCAGTTCCGCCCGGCGACGATCTCCTGCGCGATCATCGCCGCGACCGCGAGGAGGAAGCTCCCGTCCACGACGAGGACGCCCAGGGGCGGCAGCCCGAGGAGCCCCGCCACCGCCAGGCGCCCGAGGAGCCAGAGCCCCAGCAGCGCCGCCAGCGGCCAGCCCCGAGTCGGCATCCGGCCCGTCCAGTTCGGAACGGCGGTGAACAGGAACCCGGCGACGGCGGCGCTCGCGAATCCCCAGATCATCTCGTGGATGTGCCAGTCCGTCGGGATGAAGGGGCCGCCCAGCGTCAGCCGCCCGCCCCAGGCCAGGATCCAGACCGGGATGGCCCCCAGCGCGAACAGCGAGGCGGCGAGGAAGAAGGGACGGAACCCCATGCTCAGGATGGGGGGGCCGTCATAGGCGGCGCTGGCTTGTCTCATCGGTCGGTCCTCCAAGGTGGGTCCGGGGAACGAAGAAGGGCGGCGAGGCTCCCCCGCCGCCCTCGGTCCGGTTGCGCCGGACGACGTGTTACTGGGCGGAGGCGACGTCCTCGGTGACGAGCCCGAGGTCCGCCGTCATCCGCTCCTTGGCCTTGCCGCGCATGGCGTCGACGGCGGCGGCGAAGGCCTCCTGGTTGGTCGGCTGGCCCACCTGGATCAGGGCGACCATGCCCATGCCCGCATGGGGCTTGCACTCGACGCCATAGAGGCCTTCCTCGGTCAGCGTGACCGAGATCTCCTGGCCCGCCTCGCCCACGAAGGGCTCGGCCCCTTCGGGCAGCATCCCCTCGATCGACTCGGCGTTGTGGCCGGGGTTGGTCGGCACGAAGTGGATCGTGTCGCCGGGCTGGGCCTGCACGAAGGCGGGCTCGAAGACCATGACGCCTTGCTCGCCCTTGTTGAGCATCTGCACCTCGATGGTGGCGGCCATGGCGGACCCGCCCACGAGGGCGAGGGCGGTGGCGAGGGCAACGGATTGGATACGCATCGGACTGTCCCTTTTCGATGATCCGGTTTGTTTCGCTGCCGCTTATGCGCTACCACCCCGGTCCAGTCCTTGCGCTGGATCAAACTGGGAACAGGTCGATGAACAAGCTCGACGAGAGCCTCCTGACGGGCCTTCCGCCCTTCTCGCGACTCGAGCGTCCCCAGATCCGCGAGATCCTCGACCAGGCCACGCCCAAGCGCCACGACGAGGGCGCGGAGGTCTTCCGCGAGGGGGAGGAGGCCGACCGATTCTTCCTCCTCCTCGACGGCTACGTGCGCGTGGTGCGGACGACGCCGACCGGCGACCAGATGGTCCTGCGGCACATCGCGCCGGGCCAGCTCATCGGCATCGCCCCGGCGCTCGGCCGGACGACGTATCCCGCCACCGCCACCGCCGCCTCCGAGGCGCTGACCCTGGCCTGGCCCACGCGCCTCTGGCCGGGCTTCGTCACCCGCTACGAGGGATTCGCCACCGAGACCTGGGCCACGCTGGGCCGCCGGATGCAGGAGCTGAACGACCACCTCGCCGAACTCGCCACCAAGGCGGTCGAGCAGCGGGTCGCCTCGGCGGTCCTCCGCATGGTCAACCAGACCGGGCGGAAGGTCGACGGCGGCATCGAGATCGCCTTCCCGGTGACCCGCGCCAACATCGCCGAGATGACGGGAACCACGCTCCACACCGTAAGCCGCCTCCTGGCCGCCTGGGAGAAGGACGGCATCGTGGAGAGCCGCCGCAAGCATATCGTGGTGACGGCGCCCCACCGGCTCGTCCTTCTCTCCGGCGCCGGCGGCTGAAGGCCCGCGCGGGCTCGCATCGACCGGGTCCCGCAACGGGCCGGCTCCGCGAATCATGGGGGCCTCACCCCGCCGCGCGATGGCGGCACCGGGCAAAGCCCGTGGCCTCGTCCGGGACGGCGTGCTCCCGCGCCATGCGCCAACGGCACTGATTCGAGCCCTGGAAAGGCGCTGGCAAACGCAGGGCCGCGAGGGGGCGACGCAACACCTCGTCCAAGGAACTATCCCTGCCTGATCAGGGTCTTGCATCCGGGGTGTTGCGTCGCGCCACCCCCCACCGAACGCCCCGCTTACGATTCGTTAACCTCTGGCGCGCAGCATGGCCACTATCGGAGAGCCGTCCCATGGCGCCTCCCTTCGGCCCGCCCAGGACCTCAGAGCAGGAGGGCGCTTGCGTCGGAAGGAGGACGGACAGGGGACGGCGCTCCCCCGGATGCGGCTTTGGACGGCCAGCGGCACCCCGGGCTTCACAGGACCGTCCATGCCGGGGGCTCCCACGGGAGAGAGGCTTCACCGGCGAGAGCTCTTTGAACGGAAAGCGCGGGCCCCTTTCCACCTGGGAGGCATCAACCATCGCCGCGAGGCGAGGGGCACGGCCGCAAAGACCCAGCCGCCGCGCGTCGAAACGCGCCCCTCGCGTCGTGGCCGTGGCACGCCCGGCGCGACCCTCGGGCACGACGGACCGGCGCGGCGCCAACCCCGCGCCCCCGTAACGGCCCGAGACCGTTTCACATCCGAAGGAGACCCAGGCGCCCAGCCGACCCCGCGCATCCATGACTCGGACCGCCGTCCAGGGCCCCTCGACGACCGACGCTGCGGCGACCGGCCTTCTTCTGACCGCACGCAGGACGAGTCGCGCAGCGGCGAACCCGCGTCCAGCTATCGAACCAGAGCCGCCGGCTACGTGCCTCGGCGACCGGACCGTGACTTGGCCCGAGACCAAGACCGGACCCCACGCCAGGCGCGGCCGAAGCGGGCAGGGGCCTGCATCGCCGGACCCCTCCCGGATCAGCCGTTTGCTCAGAACGGGATGTCGTCGTCCAAGTCCGATCCGCCACCCCCGCCGCTCCGGCCTCCGCCATAGCCGCCGCCCGACGATCCGCCGCTGTAGCCGCCGCGGCTACCGCCACCTCCGTAGCCGCCGCCCTGGTCGTCGAAGTCGCCGCCGCTGCCGCCCGCGTCGCCGCGTCCGCCCAGCATCGTCATCGAGCTCCGGAACGGCCGCAGCACCACCTCGGTCGAGTAGCGGTCCTGCCCGGACTGGTCCTGCCACTTCCGGGTCTCGAGCTGGCCCTCGATGTAGACCGTCGAGCCCTTCTTCAGATACTGCTCCGCCACCCGCGCGAGGTTCTCGTCGAAGATCGCGACCGAGTGCCACTCGGTCCGTTCCTTCCGCTCGCCGGTGTTGCGGTCCTTCCAGTTCTCGGACGTGGCGATCCGCAGGTTCACCACCTTACCACCGTTCTGGAAGCTCCTCACCTCCGGGTCCCGGCCGAGATTCCCGACCAGGATCACCTTGTTCACCGAGCCCGCCATGGCCCCTCTCCTCTGACTTGTCGCACCCGTTAGACCATGCCCGGAACCGGAATGAAAGGGGAACGAAAGCAGCATCATGCGGCCTAAACCGGAGTTGTAGCCGTCCGTCCCACGCCCCAACCCGGGGCGGGGCCCCCTCCTGTCCGATTCCCCGGCGCGCCGCTCCCGTCCAACTCCGTCCCACGGCACCCGAGCACCGGGTCCCCCAACCGAGAAGGACAGACCACCATGATCGCCCGCACCCTCATCGCCTCCCTTGCCCTGACGCTCGCCCTCGGCGGCGCTGCCCGCGCCGAGGACGCCGAGGCCGCCCTCGACCCCGCCAAGGAGGCCCAGGTCCGCGACACCCTCTCGCAGCAAGGCTACGACGTCCGCTCGGTCGGCATGGAGGACGGCCGGATCGAGGTCTACGCCGTCAAGGACGGAGCGATGGTCGAGATCTACCTCGCCGACGACCTCTCGATCGCCGAGGTGAAGCAGGAGGACTGAGGCCCCGGCGGCCCGGCCCTCCCCGGGCCGCCCCTCCCTGGGAGAGATGCCATGACGACACGAACCAAGGTCTGGGACCCCGTCGTGCGGGTCTTCCACTGGACGCTGGTGACGCTCTTCGCCGCCAACGCCGTCCTGACCGACCCCGAGCACAAGATCCACCACTACGTCGGCTACGCCATCGCCGCGCTTGTCCTGCTGCGCCTCGCCTGGGGCCTCGTCGGCAGCCGCTACGCCCGCTTCGCCTCCTTCCCGCCGAACCCCCGCGCCGCGCTGGAGCAGCTGGCCGACGTGCTGACCGGGCGCCGGCGCATCCACCTGGGGCACACGCCGCTGGGTGCGCTGATGATCTACAACCTCCTCCTCGCGCTCGCCGTCATCACCGCCTCCGGCTACGCCATGACGACCGTCGCGTTCTGGGGCGTCAAGTGGATGGAGGAACTCCACGAGGCCGCCGTGACCTGGGCCGAGATTTCCGTCCTCGTCCATGTCGCGGCCGTGATCTGGGAAAGCCGCCGGACCGGGGTGAACCTTCCCAGGGCCATGGTCACGGGCTACAAGGAAGTCCCCGAGGACGTCATGATCGCCGAATGAGTCCCTCCGCCCCACGCCCGACCCGGACCATCGTCCTGGGTCACGATCGCGGTGCAGGTCGTCTGCGCCGCGTTCTTCCTCTGGGACGCCACGGAGGACTACATCGACCTGGGCCAGAGGTCGCTCAACTTCCACCTCTCGATCGAATCACTGGCCGTCCTGACGCTCTGCATCGCCATCGCGCTGGAGATCGGCCAGTTCGTCGGCCTCGTGCGGCGCGAGGCCCACATGGTGAGGAGCCTCACCGCCGCCGGCCGCGCCCTGCACGAGCTGATCGAGGAGTACTTCGCCGAGTGGCGGCTGACCCCGTCCGAGAGGGACGTCGCCACCTTCCTCATCAAGGGCGCCGACATCGCCGAGATCGCCCGCCTGCGCGGCAGCGCCGAGGGCACCGTCAAGGCGCATCTCAACGCCATCTACCGCAAGGCCGGCGTCTCCGGCCGGCCCGCCCTGGTCTCCCTCCTGATCGAGGACCTGATGACCGAGCCGCTGATCGGCCGCGCCGCGCCGGCCCCGACCCAGGGAGAACCGGCGTCCCGAGAGGATCGCTCTGGAAAAGATCTCACGATCGGATAGGCTCCAACCTCACGAGTCGGTGTTCGGGACAGGTTGAGGATGACCATACAGCCAACGCGTATCGGCGCGCTCCTCTGCGCGGCAGGGCTCGCTTGGGCCGGTGCGGCCACGGCCGACACGATTTCGACGATGAACCGCACGGCGCTCTTCCGGTCGCAGGTCGCGGTTCTCGACGGGCGGGCGGCGCAGCAGTATAACAACTCGACGCGGCTCCAGCCCCCCCGGGCCGAGGTTCCGCCGCTCGCAGCCGCCGTGCCCTCCTACAGCGGCCCCGCCTCGAGCCAGTGGTTCGAGCCCGCCCGCGCCGCCGCCCGCCGCCACGGCATCCCCGAGGACCTCTTCCTCCGCCTCGTCCGCCAGGAGTCGGGCTGGTATTCCGGCGCCCTGTCGCCCAAGGGCGCCATCGGCCTCGCCCAGCTCATGCCCGACACGGCGCGCCTCATGGGCGTGGACCCGACCGACCCGCAGCAGAACCTCGACGGTGGCGCCCGCTACCTCAAGCGGCAGTTCGACCGTTTCGGAAGCTGGCCCCTGGCGCTCGCCGCCTACAACGCCGGCCCCGAGGCGGTGGAGCAATACGGCGGCATCCCGCCCTATGCCGAGACGCAGGGCTACGTGCAGGCGATCTGGGGCGGCTGACGCCCCCACCAGCGGGCCGTGAGCACCCGACACCTGCAGGGCCGCCGATGCGCGACAGCCACGGGTGGTCCGCCCCCCGTCCCCGTAGGACGCCGCGTGGCGTAGGGGAAGGAGGTCGGCTCCCTCTACTCCGCCGCCATCCGGATCACCGGCTGCATCGTGGCCAGCACCTCGTCCGGCAGGTGGCACTTGACCTGATGTCCCGGAACCAGCTCCCGCATCGGCGGAACCTCCACCTCGCAGAGGGTCCCCGGAGCTTCGGCGCCATCGCGGGAGGGGACGTGCCGCTTGCGTGGGCACCGCGTCTGGAAGGGGGCAGCCCGGCGGCGGGTTCATGGCCGAGGGGATCTCGCCCTCCAGCACGATGTGCGTCTTCTCCACCTTGGTGTCCGCGACGGGCACGGCCGACAGCAGCGCCTCGGTGTAGGGATGGTAGGGCGGCGCGAAGACCTGGTCCGTGGACCCGATCTCGACCACATGGCCCAGGTACATCACCAGCACCCGGTCCGAGAGGTAGCGCACGATCCCCAGGTCGTGGCTGATGAAGAGGAGCGTCGTCCGCTCCTTCCGCTGGATGTCCATCAGCAGGTCCGTGACCGCCGCCTGCACCGACACGTCGAGCGCCGAGACCGGCTCGTCCGCGACGACCACCTTCGCCCCCCGGCGAAGGCCCGCGCGATCCCCACCCGCTGCTTCTGCCCGCCCGAGAGCTGGCGCGGCATCCGGTCCGCGAAGGCCCGGGGCAACTTCACGAGGTCGAGGAGTTCCAGCATCCGTTGGCGCCGATCGGCGTCGGAGTTGCCGACGTGGAAGACCTCCAGCGCCCGGATGATCTGCCGCCCGACGGTCATCGAGGGGTTCAGCGTGTCGAAGGGGTTCTGGAAAACCATCTGCACGGACGACACCATGTCGGTGTTGCGCTTCTCGATGGGCGTGTTCTGGATATTCTCGTCGAAGAGCATGATGTTGCCCGACGTCGCCGTCTCGAGGCCCATCAGCACCTTGGCGAAGGTGGACTTGCCGCAGCCCGATTCGCCCACGATGGCCAGAGTCTCGCCCTCGCGCGCCTCGAAGCTCAGCGTCTCGTTGGCCTTCACGACCTTGGCAGGCCCGCCGCCGAGCCCGCTGCCGCCCACCTCGTAGTACTTCCGCAGGTCCTCCATGCGAAGGACGACGCGACCCGGCTCGACCTTCTCCTTGGTCTCGCTCGCCTGCAGCGGGGCGCCCCAGTCGATCTCCTGGAAGCGCAGGCAGCGGGTGTCGTGGCGCAGGTCGCCCTCCACGCCGAACATCGGGATCTCCTGCGCGTCGCAGCGCCCCTTCTGGAAATAGTCGCAGCGCGGCCCGAAGTTGCAGCCCGGCGGACGTTCATGCGGCAGGGGAAAGTTGCCTGGTATGCTCTTGAGCGGCCTCATGTTCTTGTCGGCGCCGGGCAGGGGGATCGAACGGAACAGCGCCTGCGTGTAGGGGTGGCGCATCTTGTCGAACACGTCCACGATGGACCCGCGCTCGACCGCCTCGCCCGAGTACATCACGCAGATGCGGTCGCAGGTCTCCAGCACCAGCCCGAGATTGTGGCTGATGAAGAGCATCGAGGTCCCGTACTTCCGCCCGAGATCCTTGACGAGCTGCACCACCGCCGCCTCGACCGTCACGTCGAGCGCCGTCGTCGGCTCGTCGAGGATCAACAGCGACGGCCGCGCCATCAGCGCCATGGCGATGACGATCCGCTGCTGCTGCCCGCCCGAGAGCTGGTGCGGGTAGCTCCTCAGGATGCGCTCCGGGTCCGGCAGCCGCACGTCCCGCACGACCTCCAGCGCCCGGGCGCGCGCCTCCTCCGCACTGGCGCCCTGGTGGATCATCGGCACTTCCATGAGCTGCCGACCCACCGTCAGGGCCGGGTTCAAGGAGGCCATGGGCTCCTGGTAGATCATGGCGATCTCCGAGCCCCTGATCTTCCGCAGCTCCGCCGGCGTCATCTTGGCGAGGTCGCGCCCCTTGAACAGCACCCGCCCGCCGACGATCCGCCCGTTGACGCCGAGGTCCTGCATGACCCCGAGCGCCACGGTGGACTTCCCGCAGCCCGACTCCCCCACGAGGCCCACGGCCTCGCCCGGCATGACGGAGCAGGAGAAGGACATCACGGCCGGGATCTCCCGCGTCCGAGTGAAGAACGAGATGGACAGGTCCTCGATCTCCAGGATCGGCGCGGCCGGCCGGTCGAGGAGCGCCATGGCGGATTCCATCGTCCCGATGGGCGAGGAGGCGGGCAGGGAGCTGGAGAACGGATATGCGTCGGCCATGGCGTCAGTCCCTCAGCGACTCTTCCCGCAGCCCGTCCGCGAGGAGGTTGAGCCCCAGGACGAGGCTCAGCAGCGCCACGGCGGGCACGAGCGCGGGATGCGGGAACACCGACAGCAGTTGCCGGCCCGCGTTGATGGTGGAGCCCCAGTCGGGGCTGTCAGGAGGCAGGCCCAGCCCGAAGAAGCCCAGCGTGCCGAGCAGGATGGTGGTGTAGCCGATCCGCAGGCAGAAATCGACGATCAGCGGCCCCCGGGCGTTGGGCAGGATCTCCCAGAGCATGATGTACCAGGGCCTCTCCCCCCGCGTCTGCGCCGCCGCCACGTAGTCCCGCGTCTTGATGTCCATGGTGAGCCCCCGCACGATGCGGAACACCGTGGCGAGTTCACGAAGACCACCGAGACGAAGACACGAGGAGCCCCCGACGGGATGTCGAAGAGGTCGAGCGGCCCCATGAAGGCGATCGGCGTTCCCGTCTGGCTGATGAGCGACAGGTAGAGCCAGCCCAGGACGAACAGCGAGACCGCCAGCATCGGCACGGCCTTCTGGCGCTGGGTGTGGAAGCGGCTCCAGATCAGGACCGAGGTGAAGATCAGCGGGAATATGAACAGCCCGACGGCCATGAAGCTCGGGATGCCGGTCTGGATCATCTCCGGCGTCACGAGGAGGTAGAAGAGCAGGATCACCGGGAAGGCGAGGATCAGGTTCGCCAGGAAGGAGATCAGGGTGTCGAGCCGCCCGCCGAAGTAGCCCGCCGGCAGCCCCAGCGTGATCCCCACCATGAAGGCGAAGACGGTGGCGAGCGGGGCGATCTGGATCACCACCCAGGCCCCATGCACCATCCGCGAGAACACGTCGCGCGCCAGCGCGTCCCCGCCCAGCAGGTAATGCGACCCCGGCCCGAGAACCTCGGCCCCCGGCACCGGAACACCCGGCGGCTTGTTCTTGAGGCCTGAGATCGCGGTCAGCGGATCATGCGTGGCGATCAGGTCGAAGACCCCCGCCGCGATGGCGGTGAACAGCCAGAACATGACGAGGCCGAAGCCGATCATGCCGATCGTGGAGTCGAACAGCCTCCCGTAGAGCCCGAGCTTCCTCTTGTAGGCGATCGACACCGCGAAGGTCACCGCCAGGGCGATCCAGACCGGCAGGAAGCGCTTGGCGATGCAGCCGACGATTCCCGCGGCGCCCCACGGCAAGGCGATCCCGCCCACGACATAGGCGAGGAGCACGAGGCCCAGCAGGCTTCCTGCCGCCCTCAGCGCCAGGGCGGCCATGACCCTCGGCCCCATGCGGACGGCGAGCGTCCCGTCCGGGTTCACCTCGACGTCCGAGGCCGGAGCGACCAGCCCGACCAGGAGGTAGAGCACGAGCGCGACCGCGAAGGCGGCGGCCGCGACCCAGAGCACCGGGTTCAGCCACGCTCCAAGGATTCCCGTCCAGGTCAGCGGCTCCAAGCGGGCCTCCTCAGGAGAGCCGGAGGCGGGGGTTCAGGTAGACATACCCCACGTCCGAGATGAGTTGCGTGAGCAGCACCACGACCACCGACACGACCGAGATGCCGAGCAGCAGCTCGATGTCGTTGTTCCCGGCCGCCTCGACCAGGGTCCAGCCGAAGCCCTTGTAGTTGAAGAGCGACTCCACGATCACCACCCCGGTCAGCAGCCAGGGGATCTGGAGCATGATGACCGTGAAGGGCGCGATCAGGGCGTTCCGCAGCGCGTGCCGCAGGACGACCTGCGGGAAGCTCACGCCCTTGAGGCGCGCCGTGCGGATGTATTGCGCCGTCATCACCTCGGTCATCGAGGCGCGCGTCATCCGGGCGACGTAGCCCATGGCATAGAGCGCCACGGTCAGCACCGGCAGCGTGAAGTTGACGAGGTTCGCGTCGTCCATGGCCGATGTCGCCGAGCCGTTGAACCACTTGAGCCCCACGGCCGAGGAGGTGAACACGGCGATGAACACGACGCCCGACACGTACTCGGGCGTCGCCGTGATGGCGATGGAGGCCGTGGACAGGACCCGGTCCGTCCGCGACCCCTCCCGCATCCCGGCCAGGATGCCCAGGATCAGCGCCCCCGGGACCATGACCACAAGGACCCAGGCCATCAGCTTGCCGGTCAGGGCGAGACGGGTTCCGATGACGCTGGCGACGTCCTCCCGGAAGACCCGGCTGTAGCCCCAGTCGCCCTGGAGGATGCCACAGAATCGCGGCGCCTCCGCGGGGTCCTGGCCACTGGCGATGCAGCGGCCCCGGACGGCGCCGCTCTCGTCCGTGGTGGTCCAGCCGGGCAGCACGCCCAGCCATTCGCCGTAGCGGACGAGGAGAGGCTGGCCGAAGCCGTTCTTGTCCAGCCAGCTCTCCACCTCGGCATCGGTGATCCGCGAGCCAGCCTCGGTCTTGGCGATCTTCTCGAGGTTGGGCGCCAGGTTCGTCAGCCAGAACACCAGGAAGGTCAGGCAGATGGCCGTGCCCAGCATGGTGAGAAGGCGTCGAGCTATGAACATCAGCATCGGGGCATCCCCTTCCGGGCGACGTCAGGCCCGCGCGCGGACGGCGCCACGAGGCGCCGCCCGACCGGTCACGCGACGGATCAGTTCACGGGCTCCATCCACCACTTGTAGTGGTGATGCTCGAAGGTCGGATGCACGTCGGCGCCGTGGACGTTGGTCGCCGTGTGCCGGATGAGCGAGCGCCAGTAGGGCTGGATGGCGACGCCCTCGTCCAGCAGGACCTGCTCGATCTTGGCCATCACCTCGCGCCGCGCATCGGCATCGGCGATGGAGTTGGCCTGCGCGAGGAGCGCCTCGAAGTCGGGGTTGTTGAACGAGGTCTCGTTCCACGCCGCGCCCGCCTTGTAGGCGAGGTTGAGCACCTGCACCCCCAGGGGCCGCATGTTCCAGAGCGTGCAGGACCAGGGATACTTCGTCCAGTCGTTCCAGAAGGTCGAGCCGGGCAGCACCGTCCGCTTGACGTTGATGCCCGCGTCGCGGCACTGGGCCGCCACGGCGTCGCAGCTCGCCGATTCGTACTGGTCATCGACCGAGATCAGCTCGAACTCGAAGTCCCCGACGCCCGCGGCGTCGAGCGCGGCCTTGGCGGCGGCGGGGTCCACCGGCGGGCGATGCACCTCGGCGTATTCCGGGTGGATCGGGCAGACATGATGGTTCTCGGCCACCAGCCCCAGGTTGTTGTAGCCGAGCTCGAGCACCACCGCGTTGTCGACCGCCTGCTGAAGCGCGCGGCGCACGTCGCGGTTGTTGTAGGGTTCGGCCGCCTGCTGGAAGCGGATCGCGACGGTGGTCGCGGTCACCGCCTCGGACTTGGCCCATCCCAACCCGTCGTAGATCTCCACGAAGTCGGGCGTGGTCCCGTAGATGGCGTCGATCTCGCCCGATTCGGCGGCGGCGAGCACGGCGGCCGGGTCGGTGCCGTAGTCGATGTACTCGATCCGGTCGAGGTAGGGGCCGCCATAGACCGCCGTGCCCCACCAGGTGTGGTCGGGGTTGCGGACGAGGACCTGCTTCACGCCGACCTCGTTCTGCTCGGGCAGCCAGGCGCCGGTGCCGATCGGGTTCGCGGCGGGGTCGCCGTTGTCGTAGCTCTGGTGGACCACGGCCGCCGGATAGTCGGCCATGTTGGTGACGATCGCGATGTCGGGCGCGCTGAGATGCAGCTTCACGGTCGCGGGATCGACGATCTCGACCGCGCCGTCGCGCATCTGGTTGGTGCCCTCGACGTCGCGGAGCGTGTCCATGCGGCCGGCCATGGAGTTGCCCTCCACGGTGCCGTCGCACCAGCGCTTGATGTTGTTCACCACGTCCTCGGCGGTGAAGTCGTCGCCGTTGTTCCACTTGACGCCCTGGCGGACCTTCAGCGTCCACTCGGTCGCGTCCTCGTTGGCCTCCCACGACTCGAGGAGCATGGGACGGAGCGACCCGTCGGGCTCGTACTCGACCATGTAGTCGAGCCAGCCCCGACCGAAGTTCGCGTATTCCGACCAGTCCCAGGTGCGCGGGTCCTTGGTGGGCCTGAGCTCCATGCTCATGCGCAGCGTGCCGCCCTCGACCGGCGTCATCGCGGCGTCCTGCGCGCGGGCCGGGACGGGCAGGCCGATGAGGCCGTAGGCCACGCCGGCCGAGACGCCCAGGGCGGTGCTGCGGGTCAGGAACTCGCGCCGGGACATATGCCCGGTCTTCACCTCCTCGGCATACAAAAGCGCCGCGGGATGCACGGCGCGGTCCTTCGTGGTGTGCGTCATCTTCGTCTCCCCATCGGCCGCATTCTTGTGGGCTCAAGGGCTTGGAGGCCCGGCCCGGCATCATGCGCGGCTAGGCCCATTGGGCACGGCCATCGCTCTCAGGTCAATGACAGGATTCGACGTCCTGAGAATGTGAAGCGACCAGAACGGTCAGGGCAGGGGCAACGCGCGCCAGGCATCCATGCGGGATCGGAACCACGTCCGTTGGCGCTTGGCATAGGCGCGAGACACCACCACGGCCCTGTCCCGCGCCTCCGCGGGCGTCAGGCGTCCTTCGAGACAGGCCCGCAGCTCCTCGGCGCCGAGGGCCCGGAAGGCCGGCGCCCGCTCGCGCCACCGGGGCAGGAGCGAGCGCACCTCCTCCAGCGCGCCCTCGGCCAGCATGGAATCGAAGCGCCGGGCAATCCGGGCGTTGAGCCACGGCACCTCGGGCCGCAGCACGAGGGCATGGGCCCGCCCCAGGGGAAGGAGCGGCGGCGGCGTCTCGGCCTGCCATTCCGCAAGGCCCCGCCCGGTCGCGCGCCGCACCTCCCAGGCCCGTTGCACCCGCGCGCGATTGCGCCGGTCGAGCCCGGCGGCGGTCCCGGGATCGAGCCCGGCCAGCAACGTCTCCAGCGACAGCCCGTCGGCCTCGGCCCGAATCTCCGGCGGCGTGGCCGGGACCTCGGCCAGGCCCTCGGTCAGGGCCGAAAGGTAGAGCCCCGTCCCTCCGACGATGATGGGTCGCAGCGGCCCGGCCAGGATCGGCGCCACCTCGCGCAGCCAGTGACCGACCGAGTAGGGCTCCTCCATGCCCACATGGCCGAACAGGGCATGGGGAGCGAGCGCCTCCTCGTCTGGCGAGGGCCGCGCGGTCAGGACCCGCCAGCCCGCGTAGACCTGAAGCGCATCCGCGTTGACGACCACCCCGCCGCCCTCCTGCGCGATGCGGAGCGCGAGCGCCGACTTTCCGCTCGCCGTGGGGCCAGCAATCAGGACGGGTCGGTCGGGGGGAATCTCGCCCAGGTCCATCCTCGGCTCCCATTGAATCCGTCCTCTCTTTGCTTCATCTGTCCCGCCGGTTGAAGCGGGCGGAGGCACGGCATGAACGAGGTCACGGAAACCACGGCCGAGGCCCGGGAGGCCCCGCCACCCCAGACGACCTTCAGCCGGGTCATGCTCAAGATTTCCGGCGAGGCGCTGATGGGCGACCAGGGCTACGGCCTGCACCCCCCCACGGTCGAGCGCATCGCCCGCGAGATCAAGAGCGTGCGGGACTTGGGCGTCGAGATCTGCATGGTCATCGGCGGCGGCAACATCTTCCGGGGGCTGCAGGGCTCGGCGCAGGGGATGGAGCGGACCACCGCCGACTACATGGGGATGCTCGCCACGGTGATGAACGCGCTGGCGATGCAGTCGGCGCTCGAGGCGATGGGCGTCTTCACCCGCGTCATCAGCGCGATCCCCATGGACCAGGTCTGCGAGCCCTACATCCGCCGCCGCGCCGTCCGCCACCTGGAGAAGAAGCGCGTCTGCATCTTCGCCGCCGGCACCGGCAACCCCTACTTCACGACCGACACGGCGGCGACTCTGCGAGCCTCCGAGATGGGTTGCGAGGCGATCTTCAAGGGAACCAAGGTCGACGGCGTCTACGACAAGGACCCGGCCAAGCACGCGGACGCCAAGCGCTACGAACGGGTGGGCTACACCGAGGTGCTGGCCAAGAACCTCGGCGTGATGGACGCCTCGGCCATCGCGCTCGCCCGCGACAACAACCTCCCGATCATCGTCTTCTCCCTCGACGAGCCCGGCGGTTTCCGAGGCATCCTCGCGGGGCGCGGCACCTACACGGTCGTCCAGGGCTGACCGGAACCTAAAGCCTCCGTCGCTGTTCCCGGGAGGTCCAGCGACGGAGGCGAGCATGGCCGAGCAGATCCCCCTGTCCGAGGACGCCTCGGCCCTAGACCCCGCCCTCGACGCGGCGCGGAACGACCACACGCACGAGGTCGCGCCCGACCTCGCCTATCGGCGGCTCGGGATCGTCAACGTGGTCTTCGTCGGCTTCCCAGGCGCAGGCGACCGCAACTGGGTCCTGATCGACGCCGGCCTCCCCCGCACGGGAGGCTTCATCAGGAGCGCCGCGGAGGCCCGCTTCGGCAAGGGCGCGCGCCCCTCGGCCATCGTGATGACCCATGGCCACTTCGACCATGTCGGCGCTCTCGAGGCGCTGGCCAAGGAGTGGGACGTCCCCGTCTACGCCCATCCGCTCGAACGTCCCTATCTCGACGGCAGCGCCGCCTATCCTCGGGGCGACCCGAGCGTCGGGGGAGGCCTCATGGCACTCCTTGCCGGGCTCTATCCGACCAGGCCGGTCGACGTGGGCAGGCGCCTCCGCAGCCTTCCCGAGGACGGGAGCGTTCCCGGGATGCCGGGGTGGCAATGGCTGCACACGCCCGGCCATTCCGTGGGCCACGTCTCCTTCTGGCGGGAGAGCGACCGCACGATCGTCGCCGGCGACGCCTTCGTCACCACCGGCCAGGAGTCGGCCTACGACGTCGCCCTGCAGGAGCCCGAGATGCACGGGCCGCCGACCTACTTCACCATCGACTGGCAAGACGCGGAGGAGTCGGTGAAAAAGCTCGCGATGCTCGACCCCGACCTGGTCTTGACCTTCCATGGCCAGCCCCTGCGCGGCCCCGAGATGCGCGAGGCCCTCCAGCGCCTCGCGCGCGACTTCCGCGACATAGCCGTTCCGAAGCAGGGAAAGTACCTGACGGAGCCGCGCCGCGCCGCGGATGGCAGCGCCTACGAGAAGCCCTGATGCCCGGAGTCGAAAACCCTTGATTTGCCGGCTGTTCGGGGCAGGTTCGAAGCTGGGACCCGGTGGTGACGGCCCTTTGGCAGGGAGCAGAGCCGTGACGACGCTGAAGGAATTCGAGGAAGCCCTCAAGGAGCAGGGGATGCGCCAGGCGCTCCGCGTCCTCGAGAAGCTGAGGGAGCGCGACCGCGCCCGGCGCAAGGTCGCGCCGGCCCGGCGGGTCGTGGGCCAGCGCATGACGCCCGAGCTCGCCCGACGCATCCTGGAGCTGCACGAGACGACCGGCATGACCCAGCAGGAGATCGCCTTCGAGCTCGGCGTGAACCAGGGGCGGGTCAACGAGGTCATCAAGCGCGGCAAGTGGCTGACTGACGACCCCGACGCGCCCGAGGCGGTGGCCCGCGACAAGGCCGACGCGCGGATCCGCCGGCAGCAGGAACGGCCCGCGACGCGCTCCAAGGGACCGGCCAGGCCCAGGCGCGCCAAGGACCCGCCGCAGCTCAAGCTCTTCTAGGCGGCTCTACCCGGGCGGTCCCGGCCCTGGCCGAACCGGACCGTCCCACCTATACAACCCACGTCCCTTGGCGCTATAGAGCCGAAAACGGAGCCCGAGCAGACGAATGGCCGACGATTTCGAACTCGACACCGACGACCTGCAGCGCCGGATGGAGCGGGCCATCGCCGCCCTCCGGACCGAGTTCGCCTCGCTCCGCACAGGCCGCGCCTCCGGCTCCATGCTGGAGCCCGTGATGGTCGAGGCCTACGGCCAGATGACCCCGGTCAACCAGCTCGGCACCGTCAACGTGCCAGAGCCTCGCATGGTCACGATCAACGTCTGGGACCGGGGCATGGTCTCCAAGGTCGAGAAGGCGATCCGCGACTCCGGCCTGGGCATCAACCCGCAGACCAATGGCACGATCATCATGCTCCCCATCCCCGAGCTCAACGAGGAGCGGCGGCGGGAGCTGACCAAGGTCGCCGCGAACTACGCGGAGCACGCCCGCGTCGCCGTCCGCAACCTCCGCCGCGACGGCATGGACCAGATCAAGAAGGCCAAGTCCAACGGCCTCTCCGAGGACGACGTGAAGTTCTGGGAAGGCGAGGTCCAGGAGATGACCGACCGCTTCATCAAGCAGGTCGACCAGACGCTCGAGTCCAAGCAGGCCGAGATCATGCACGTCTGACGTGCTCCCCACCAGACCGGAGTGCCCCCCATGGCCCTGACCACCATGACGGACGCCCCGAAGGGCGCGGGTCCGTCCGGCGCGCGCCACGTCGCGATCATCATGGACGGCAACGGCCGCTGGGCGCAGATGCGCGGCCGGCCCCGCCTCCTGGGCCACCACGCCGGCGCCAAGCGCATCCGCGAGATCGTCGAGGCCTGCCCCGACCTCGGGGTGAAGTATCTCACGATCTTCGCCTTCTCGACCGAGAACTGGAAGCGCACCCAGTCCGAGGTCGCTGGCCTCATGTCGCTGTTCCGCCGCTACATCCAGCGTGAGGCGCAGGACCTCTTCCGGCGCGGCGTGCGGGTGCGCTTCATCGGAGACCGCATCAAGCTCGACCCCAAGCTCGTACAGCTCATGGACGACCTGGAGCTGCTGACCTCCGGCAATGACCGGGTGCACCTGACCATCGCGCTGAACTACGGCGGCCGGGACGAGGTGACGCGCGCCGCCAAGCGGCTCGCCTACGAGATCGAGATGGGCCGCCTCACCCACAAGGACGTGGACGCCGAGACGCTCGCCAGGTTCCTCGACACCCACGTCCTCCCGGACCCCGACCTCGTGATCCGCACCTCCGGCGAGGCGCGCATCTCCAACTTCCTCCTCTGGCAGTCGGCCTACGCGGAATACGAGTTCATCGACACGCTCTGGCCCGACTTCACCGCCGGGGAGTTCGCCCGCATCGTCCAGGGCTTCGCCGCCCGCGACCGCCGCTACGGCGGGGTCAAGGCCAAGGCGTGAGGGCGCCGACCGACCCTTCCAGATGGGCCGACCTCGGGCCGCGCGCGGCCTCGGCGGCGGTGATGGTCATCGTCGGCACCGCCGCCGTCGTGGCCGGCGGCGTCTGGTTCCAGATGGTCACGGTCTTCGTCACGGCCGTCATGATCTGGGAGCTCTGGACCATGATCGAGCCCCAGGGCCCGACGCGCGGGATGCTCCTCGCCGCCCTGGTGGCGAGCGTCCTGTCGGGCCAGCTCGCCCTGCAGGAAAAGCTGGGGCCTCGTCCTCTTCCTCCTCGCGGCGGTCTTCGGCGCCGTGACCCTGAAGCGGGAACGGGTCACCTTCTTCGCCTTCGCGCTGGCCGTGCAGGTGGCGGGCTGGGGCCTCGTGACCTTCCGCCTCGACTTCGGCTTCTTCTGGCTCCTTTGGCTGATCGGCGTCGTCGTCGTGACCGACGTGGCCGGCTACTTCGCCGGGCGGCTGATCGGGGGCCCCAAGTTCTGGCCACGCGTGAGCCCCAAGAAGACCTGGTCCGGCACCATATCCGGTTGGGTGGCCGCCGCCATCGTCGGGCTCGTCTTCGATGCCTTCGCACGGGTCGGGCCGTCCATCGTCCCCCTCTCGGTTCTTCTGTCCATGGCCTCGCAATGGGGCGACATCGCCGAATCGGCGCTCAAGCGGCGCATGGGGGTCAAGGACTCCTCGGCCCTGATCCCGGGGCATGGCGGCCTCTTCGACCGCTTCGACGCCATGCTGGGCGCGTCCCTCTTCATGCTCGTCGTGACCGCCGTCCTGGGCGTCCCGGGGGTGGCCCCGTGAGGCGCGTCACGATCCTCGGCGCGACCGGCAGCGTGGGGCAGAGCACCATCGACCTGATCGCGCGGCGCCCCGAGGACTTCGCCGTCGAGGCGGTGACGGGCGCCGGCAACCTCGACCTGCTGGCCCACGACGCCCGCCGGCTGGGGGCCCGGCTGGCCGTCACCGCGCGGGAGGAGTGCTATGCCGGTCTCAGGGATCGGCTTGCCGGGACCGGGATCGAGGTCGCCGCCGGTCCGTCCGCCGTGGCCGAGGCCGCCGCGCGGCCGGCCGACTGGACCATGAACGCCATCGTCGGCGCGGCGGGCCTACTTCCCGGCCTCGAGGCGATCCGGCGCGGCGGCACCCTGGCGCTCGCCAACAAGGAGACGCTCGTCGCGGCGGGGCGCCTCGTCATGGCGACCGCCGAGACCGCCGGCGCCACGATCCTTCCCGTGGACAGCGAGCATTCGGCCGTCTTCCAGGCCCTCCGGGGCGAGGACGGGCGCGAGGTGGAGCGGCTGATCCTCACCGCCTCGGGCGGGGCCTTCCGAGACTGGTCGCTCGACCGCCTCGCGGACGCGACCGTCGAGGAGGCGTCCTCGCATCCGAACTGGGCCATGGGCCAACGCATCACCATCGACTCGGCCTCCATGTTCAACAAGGCCCTGGAGGTCATCGAGGCGCATGAGCTCTTCGGCCTGCCCGCCTCCGCGATCGAGGTCCTGATCCACCCCGAGAGCCTCGTTCACGCGCTCGTGGGCTTCCGGGACGGAGCGCTCATGGCGCATCTGGGCGCGCCCGACATGCGCCACGCCATCGGCTACGCCCTCAACCATCCGACACGGGCGCCGCTTCCCGTCGAGCGGCTCGACCTCGCCGCCATCGGTCGCCTGACCTTCCGCGCCCCGGAGCCGGACCGCTACCCGGCCCTGGCCCTCGCCTGGCGCGTGCTGGAGGAGGGCGGCGTCATGGGCGCGGCCTTCAACGCCGCCAAGGAGGTCGCCCTCGACGCCTTCCTGGCCCGCAGCATCCGCTTCACGGACATGGCATCGGTCGTGAGCCGGACGCTTGACCGCCTCTCTGGCGACACCACTCTGCCCATCTTAGGTCCAGACAGC
The DNA here is from genome assembly GCF_000600335.2 of Rubellimicrobium mesophilum DSM 19309. Lineage (GTDB taxonomy): Bacteria > Pseudomonadota > Alphaproteobacteria > Rhodobacterales > Rhodobacteraceae > Rubellimicrobium > Rubellimicrobium mesophilum. The sequence goes on from NZ_KK088561.1 coordinate 70,841, forward strand.
GCCATGCCGGGTCTCGAGGATGTTCTGGAAGCCGACCGGATCGCTCGCCGGCGCGCGGCGGAGGTCGTCGAGCGGATGAGGGAGTAACGGTTGGACCCCACGCAGTTCCTGCCGCAGTTCGGCAACGCCGCCTTCACGCTGCTCGCCTTCGTCGTGGCGCTGTCGATCATCGTCGCCATCCACGAATACGGTCATTACATCGTCGGACGCTGGACGGGCATCAAGGCGGAGGTGTTCTCGCTCGGCTTCGGCCCGGTGCTCTTCTCGCGCACCGACCGGCACGGGACGCGCTGGCAGGTGGCGGCGCTGCCCTTCGGCGGCTACGTGAAGTTCCTGGGCGACGCCAACGCCGCCTCCATGGGTGGGGCCGAGGACAGGGCGCCGGCGCCCGAGCGGCGCCACACCATGCTGGGTGCCCCGCTCTGGGCGCGCGTGCTGACCGTGGCGGCGGGGCCCTTCGCGAACTTCCTCCTGACGATCCTGCTCTTCGTCGCTCTCGCCATGACGCAGGGCCGGCCGGTGGACCCGTTGACCATCGCCGACCTCGCGCCCATGCCCGACACCTACGCGCAGGATCTCCGTCCGGGCGACCAGATCCTCGCCATCGCCGGGCAGCCCGTCGCCGTCGCGACCGTGGGCGAGGTGTCGGCGGACCTCCCGCCAGGGCCGACGCTCGACTATCTCGTCCGCCGCGACGGCGAGGAGCTGACGGTCCAGGGGCCGCAGCCCTTCCCGCCCATCGTGGGCGCCGTGTCGCCGAACAGCGCGGCCTGGGACGTGGGCATCCAGCAGGGCGATCTGGTGCTCGAGATGGACGGGCGGCAGGTCTGGGCCTTCGACGAGATGGTCGACATCGTCAAGGAATCGAACGGGCGGCCCCTCGGCATGACCGTCTGGCGCGACGGAGAGGAGCTGGAGTTCACGGCCGTCCCCGCCGCACCGACCTTCCCCTGCCCGAGGGCGGCTTCGAGACGCGATGGCTGGTGGGCATGTCCGTCGGCAGCTTCTTCGTGCCCGAGACCGAGGTTCCCGGCGTCCTCGTCGCGCTGGGCGACTCGCTCGCTCAGCTCTGGTTCATCATCACCTCCACCCTGTCGGGCATCGGCCACATGCTGTCGGGCGCGATCTCGACCTGCAACCTGTCGGGCCCCGTGGGCATCGCCGAGACCTCCGGCGCCGCGGCCTCGCAGGGGACCGCAAGCTTCCTGGGCTTCCTGGCTGTGCTCTCGGCGGCGGTGGGGCTGATGAACCTCTTCCCGATTCCGGTCCTGGACGGCGGCCATCTCGTCTTCCACGCCTGGGAGGCCGTGACGGGACGCCCGCCCGGCGACGGGGCCGTTCGGGTGCTGATGGCGGCGGGCCTCTCCCTGCTCCTGACGCTGATGGTCTGGGCCATCGCCAACGATCTCGTGCTCTGTCCCTGAGCCGCCCCAAGGCCGCCACGACTTGGCCATGATCCCGTGCTAGGAGCGGCCCCGAGGGAGGGCCGTTCCATGCAGGCGATCATGTCGACCACCAAGGGGCTCGCCGTCCTCTTCGGCACCCAGATGGACCGCATCGCGGGGCTCGCCATCGTGGCCGCCGCATTGGTCCTCGGGGCGTGGCTCTGTTCCCTCGGCCTCCAGTGAACGCTTCGCGGCAGGCCCGTTGCTTTTGACATCGGGCCGGGATGCCGCTACGCCTCGGGGCGAAGAAACCTCTAGAATGCGGGCGGTGAAGATGGGTGGATCGCGGTGGCGCCGGGCAGGCGCGGGCATGGGTATCCGCATCCTCGGGGGCCCTGCTCATTTCGACGGCGCCGATAGCGACTCTGGCGCAGACCTACAGCTTCAGCTCCGTCCGGGTCGAGGGCAACCAGCGCATCGAGACCGGCACCATCCTCGCCGAGGCCGGCATCTCGCAGGGCGAGACTGTCACGGCCGGCCAGCTCAACGACGCCGCCCAGGCGATCCGCGCCTCCGGCCTCTTTGAGACGGTCGAGGTCGTGCCGCAGGGCAGCACCCTGGTCATCCGCGTCCAGGAGCTTCCGGTCATCAGCCGCATCAATTTCGAGGGGAACACCACCCTCAAGGACGAGGACCTCGCCCAGCTCATCGGCTCGGTCGAGCGGCGCATCTACTCCCCGACGCAGGCCGAGCAGGACACCGCCGCCATCGCCCAGGCCTATGTCAACGCCGGCCGGGTGAACGCCGTGGTGACGCCCGCGATCATCCCGCGCGAGGGCGGGACCGTGGACCTCGTCTTCCAGATCGCCGAGGGCGGCGTCACGGAGATCGAGCGCATCTCCTTCGTCGGCAACCGCGCCTTCTCGGACGGGCGGCTGCGCAACGTCCTCGAGACGCGGCAGGCCGGGCTCCTCCGGGCGATCATCAGGGCCGATACCTTCGTGGCCGAGAGGATCGACTTCGACCGACAGCTCCTGACCGACTTCTACCGCTCGCGCGGCTACGCGGACTTCACGGTCAACGACGTGAACGCGAACCTCACGAACGAGCGCGACGCTTACCTCATCACCTTCAACGTGACCGAGGGGCCGCGCTTCCGCTTCGGCGACGTCACCCTGTCGAGCGAGGTTCCCGAGGCCGATCCGAACCTCTTCCGCGGCCTCGTGAGGGTGCAGGCCGGCGACCTCTACTCCCCCGTCGCCATCGAGAACGACGTGTCCCGGATCGAGGCCCAGGCGCTGCGCGAGGGCATCAACTTCATCCGCGTCGACCCGCGCATCTCCCGCGATGAGCGGGGCCAGATCCTCAACCTCGACTACGTCCTCGTCCCGGGCGAGCGCATCTTCGTGGAGCGCATCGACATCGAGGGCAACGCGACCACGCTCGACCGCGTGATCCGCTCGCAGTTCAACACCGTCGAGGGCGACCCCTTCAACCCGCGCGAGATCCGCGAGGCGGCCGAGCGCATCCGCGCCCTGGGCTACTTCGCCAACGCCGACGTCGAGGCCCGCGAGGGCGCGAGCCCCGATCAGGTCATCGTGGACGTGAACGTCGAGGAGCAGCCGACGGGAACCCTGTCCTTCGGCGTCAACTACTCGAGCGAGAACGGCCCCGCCCTAATCGCCGCCTTCTCCGAGGAGAACTTCCTGGGCCGAGGCCAGTCGCTCGACTTCCAGCTCTCGACCGGCGAGGACAACCGGCTCCTCACCTTCGCCTTCGAGGAGCCCCGCTTCATGGGCCGCGACCTCGCGCTCGGCCTGGACCTGAGCTACCGCCAGACCGACAACGCCAGCGCGCTCTATGACACGGACCAGTTCCGCCTGTCCCCGTCGCTCGGCTTCCCGATCAGCGAGAGGGGCCGTCTCGACGTCTTCTACGCCGTCGAATACAACGACATCACCGACGTCGCCGGCTCCGACACGCCCAACGACCCCACCGACGACGCAAGCCCCATCATCGAGTTCGAGGCCGCCCAGGGCGGGCAATGGTCCAACTCGGTCGGCTTCTCCTACAGCTTCGACACCGCGCGCAACAACATCGACACGCCCACGAACTTCAGCTTCCGCGCGGGGCAGGAATACGGATTCGGCGACCGGACCTTCATCCAGACCACCGCGCTCGCCTCGGCCGAGACGCGCGTCCTGGGCGAGGACCTGCTGCTCAGGGCCACGGTCGAGGGTGGCTACCTGCACTTCTCCCAAGGCGAGAGCCGCGTCACCGACCGTTTCTTCCTGGGCTCGAGCCGCATCCGCGGCTTCGAGCGGGGCGGCATAGGCCCTCGCGACGCCAAGACCGATGACGCGCTCGGGGGCAACGCCTATGCGGTGGTCCGGCTCGAGGCCGAGTTCCCGCTGCCGGTGCCCGAGGAATACGGCGTCTCCGGCGGGGCCTTCCTCGACTACGGCTCGGTCTGGAACGTCGGCGCGCCCGACCGCTTCCAGGACCGAATCCTCTACGACGACTTCACGCCGCGCACCGTCGCGGGCCTGTCGCTCTTCTGGGACACCCCTCTCGGGCCGCTGCGCTTCAACTTCACCGAGCCTCTCCAGGTCGAGGAGCAGGACCGGACCCAGAACTTCGACGTCACGGTCTCCACGAGGTTCTGATGCGCCTGCGGGCCCTGGTCGCCGCCCTGCTCCTCGGGCTGGCCTCGGGGCCGGCCGTGGCTCAGGACGATCTCTCGATGGGGCAGGTGCGAAGCCCCATCCTCACGATCGACGTGGACCGCCTCGTTGCCGAGACGCGCTACGGCCAGCGCCTCGGTCAGGACCTCAAGACCCAGGAAGAGGCGCTCGCCGCCGAGAACCGTCGCATCGAGGCCGAGCTCACGGCCGAGGAGAGCAGCCTCACGGAGCGGCGCCCGACCATGGAGGTCGCAGCCTTCCGAGCCGAGGCCGAGGCCTTCGACGCCAAGGTCCAGCGCATCCGCGCCGAACAGGACGCCAAGGAGCAGGCGCTCTCCGGCGCCGTCAACGAAGGGCGGACCGAGTTCCTCAACGCGGCCACCCCGGTCCTCGCGCAACTGATGATCGACCGGGGCGCGGCGGTCATCCTGCAGCGACGCGACGTATTCCTGGGCGCGTCGCTGATCGACATCACCGACGAGGCCGTCGCCGCCATCGACGCTCAGCTCGGCGACGGCCGCACCCGGGGCGGAGAGGCGGTTCCCGATTCCAGTGGCGAAGAGGCGCCGGCCCCGCGCCCGGGCGGGGCGGCGGGCCCGGGCACGCAGGACGACTGACCCTGCCTTCCGCTTGCGGGCCAAAACCCGAGTTGCTAGGCAAGCCCCAGGCAATGACGGGGGTCGGGCGATGGACGAGGTGACAGGCGAGGGGGCCCGGACGCCCCTGATCGAGGCCGACATCCACGTCATCCAGCGGATCCTGCCTCACCGCTACCCGTTCCTCCTCGTGGACCGGGTGCGCGACATCCAGGGCACGACGCGGGCCCAGGGCGTCAAGAACGTCACCATGAACGAGCCCCATTTTCAGGGCCACTTCCCGTCCGAGCCGGTGATGCCCGGCGTCCTCATCATCGAGGCCATGGCCCAGACCTCGGGCGTGATGATCGGGGCGGGGCTGGGCCTCCTCGACCAGGGGGCGCTCATCTACTTCATGGCGATCGACAACTGCAAGTTCCGCCGCAAGGTCGTGCCCGGCGACCAGCTCCTCATGGACGTGGAGACGCTGCGCGGTCGCCCCGGCGGCAAGGTCTGGAAGCTGCGCGGCGTGGCCTCGGTCGACGGCGAGGTCGCGGCCGAGGCGGAGTTCACCGCCATGATCGTCCTGAAGGGCGACTGATGGGGGTACATCCCACAGCCCTCGTCGATCCGGGGGCACGCATCGGCGACGGCGTCGAGATCGGGCCCTTCTGCGTCATCGGCCCCGATGTGGTTCTGGGCGACGGCGTCACGCTCAAGTCCCATGTCGTCGTCCAGGGCGATACCGAGATCGGGGCCGGCACGGTGGTCTTCTCCTTCGCCGTTCTGGGCGAGATCCCGCAGGACCTGAAATACGCAGGCGAGCGGACGTGCCTGAGGATCGGGCCGAGGAACCGGATCCGCGAGCACGTCACCATGAACCTCGGCACAACCGGGGGCGGAGGGGTGACCCGGGTGGGAGAGGACAGCCTCTTCATGGCGGGCTGCCACGTCGCCCACGACGCCCAGGTCGGCGACCGCGTGGTCGTCGCCAACAGCGCCGCCATCGCAGGCCATTGCGTGATCGGGGACGACGTCATCATCGGCGGCCTGGCCGGCATCCACCAATGGGTCCGGGTCGGGCAGGGCGCCATCGTCGGAGCGCTCGCCATGGTCACGCACGACGTCATCCCCTTCGGCCTCGTCCAGGGCCCGAGGGGGGAGCTCGACGGCCTGAACCTCGTGGGCCTCAAGCGTCGCGGCACCCCGCGCGAGGAGATCGCCGCCCTCCGTGCCGCCTATGCCACGCTCCGCGACGGCGAGGGTCCCTTCCAGGACCGTGCCCGAGCCCTCGGCGACTCCGAAAGCTCCATGGTCCGCGACGTGGCCGAGTTCGTCATGTCCGCCTCGGACCGCCAGTTCCTGACCCCGCGATGATCGCGCTCATCGGCAGCCTCGACCCTCTGACGGCGCTCCTGGCCGCCACGCTCCGGGCGCAGGGGCAGGCCCACATGATCTGCACCCTCGGTCACCGGACCGTCCTCGACCCGCTACCCGGGGACCCCCTGACCTTCCGCGTGGAGCATCTGGGCACGCTGATCCACCATCTCGGCCAGTCCGGCATTCGGGCCGTCTGCTTCAGCGGCGGCATCCATCGTCCGCAGGTCGATCCCGCCCAGATCGACGCGCTCACGGCACCGCTCGTCCCGCTCCTCCTGGCCGCGCTCCGCCAAGGCGACGACGGGGCGCTCCGCACGGTCATCGGCCTCTTCGAACAAGCGGGCCTCGCCGTCCTCTCGGCGCAGGATCTCGTCCCCGAGCTCCTGCCGCATCCCGGAGTCCTGACCCACCACCGTCCCGCGCCGCAGCACGAGGCCGATGCCGCCCGCGCCGAGTCCGTCCACCGGATCATCGCGCCCGCCGACATCGGTCAGGGCGTGATCGTCCGCCGAGGCCAGGTCCTCGCCGTCGAGGCGCAGCCCGGCACCGACTTCATGCTCCGCTCCGTCAAGGGCTTCGCCGAGGGCGCGCTCTTCTTCAAGGCCCCCAAGCTCGGCCAGGACCGCCGCGCCGACCTTCCCGTGATCGGTCCCACGACGATCGAGAGGGCCCGCGACGCCAAGCTCTCCGCGATCGTCATCGAGGCGGGTGGCGTCATGGTGATGAACCGAGAGGCCACGGTCGCCGCCGCCAATGAGGCATCCCTCGTCCTTTGGGTGCGCGAGCCCGGCCCATGAGGGTCTTCCTCGTCGCCGGAGAGGCCTCGGGCGACAAGCTCGGGGCCGCGGTGATGGCCGGCCTCCGGTCGCTCCGCCCCGACGTGGCCTTCGACGGCATCGGAGGCGAAGCCATGGCGGAAGAGGGGCTGCGCAGCCGCTTCCCCATGTCGGATCTTTCGGTCATGGGCCTCGTCGAGGTGCTCGGGCACTATCGCCAACTCAAGCGGCGCCTCGACGAGACGGTCCGCGCGGTCCTCGAGACCCGCCCCGACATCCTCCTCACCATCGACAGCCCCGACTTCGGCCTGCGCGTCGCCAAGGCCGTAGAAGCAGGCGGGGCCGGGGTCCGCTGCGTCCACTACGTGGCTCCCACGATCTGGGCCTGGCGGGAGGGACGGGCGAAGAAGCTGCGGGGCGTCGCCGACCAACTCCTCGCGCTCTTCCCCTTCGAGCCGCCGCTCTGGGAGGCTCAAGGCGTCCCCTGCGACTTCGTGGGTCATCCCGTCGTCGCCGAGCCGGTCGCGAGCGAGGACGAGGTCCGGGCGTTTCGCGGCACCTTCGGGATCGGCGACGCCCCTTTGGTCCTTGCGCTTCCCGGCTCGCGGCGGAGCGAGGTCGAGCGTCTCGCCCCCCGTTTCGGCGATGCCCTGGGTCGCGTTGCCGACCGGCGTCCTGGAACTCGCGTCGTCCTGCCGGCTGCCCGTCCGTGGCCGAGCAGGTGAGTGATGCCGTCGCCTCATGGCCGGTCAAGCCCGTGGTCCTGACCCCGCGCGCCGATCCGCTGGCCCAGGCCATGAAGCGCGCGGCCTTCAACGCGGCGGACGTCGCGCTCGCCGCCTCCGGGACCGTGTCGCTGGAGCTTGCAGCCGCCGGGACCCCCATGGTCATCGCCTACGACATGGCCTGGCTGACCTGGCAGGTGATGAGCCGCCTGGTCCGGCTCGACACCGTGACGCTGGTCAACATCGTTTCCGGCACCCGCGCCGTGCCCGAGTTCCTGGGCCCCGCCTGCCGACCCGTCCCGATCGCCGAGTCGGTTCTGCGCGTCATGGACGACCCCGGCGCGCAGGAGAAGGCCATGCGCCTGACGATGCAACGGCTCGGGCAGGGCAGCGAAGCGCCGGGGCTGCGGGCGGCGAAGGCCATCCTCGCGCGGATGCAGGATGGCCGGGACCCATCCCGCGCCTCCCTTTCGGCGAGCGGGGCCGCCTGAGCCCGAGCTGGCCTACGCCGCCCGCGCGATCCACCCGCCGCCGAGCACCCGCGTCCCCTCGGGCGCATAGAACACGCAGGCCTGCCCGGGCGCCACGCCTTCCTCGGCCGACAGCAGAGTGACCTCGGCCCCACCCTCGGCGGGTCGCAGCAATGCCGGCACCGGCTGGCGGGTGGAGCGCACCCGGACCAGGACCTCGTGCTCCCCTTCGAAGGCGCCGTCGCCGAGCCAGTTGATCTCCCGCAGCGCGATGGTCCTGGACTTCAGCATCTCGCGCGGGCCCACGACGACCTGACGCTTGTCCGCGTCGAGCCGCACGACGAACAGAGGCTCATCGAGCCCCCCGATCCCGAGGCCCCGCCGCTGCCCGACGGTATAGCGCAGCACCCCGTCGTGCCGCCCGAGGACATGCCCCTCGCGATCCACGATGTCGCCTGGCTCGGCGGCGCCGGGACGCAGCTTCTCGATGACCGCCGCGTAGTTGCCGTTGGGCACGAAGCAGATGTCCTGGCTGTCCGGCTTGTCGGCGACCGGAAGCCCGAATCGCGCCGCGAGCGCCCGCGTCTCGGCCTTGGACCCAAGCCCTCCCAGAGGAAAGCGCAGGTAGTCGAGCTGCTCCGGCGTCGTGGAGAACAGGAAGTAGGACTGGTCGCGCGCCGGATCGGCCGCGCGGTGCAGCTCGGCTCCCATCGGGCCCACCATTCGCCGGATGTAGTGCCCCGTCGCCATGCAGTCGGCGTCGAGCTCCCTGGCCACGCCGAGGAGATCGCGGAACTTGACCCGCTCGTTGCAGCGGATGCAGGGCACCGGCGTCGCCCCGGCGAGATAGCTGTCCGCGAACTCGTCGATCACGGACTCGCGAAAGACATTTTCGTAATCGAGGACGTAGTGCGGGAAGCCCATCCGCTCCGCCACCCGGCGTGCATCGTGGATGTCGCGTCCCGCGCAGCAGGCCCCTTTCCGCGCCAGCGCTGCCCCATGGTCGTAGAGCTGGAGCGTCACGCCCACGACGTCATAGCCCTCCTCGGCCAGCATCGCGGCGACGACCGAGCTGTCCACGCCGCCCGACATGGCGACGACGACCCGCGTATCGGCCGGCGCCTTGGACAGGCCCAGCGAGTTGAGGTCCGACACGTAGGGATCGAGAGGCATGGGCGTGGTCCCCGAACCGAGGCGCAAGGGCCCCAAGGCGTGCCCAGATAGGGAAAATTGCCCGCATTAGCAAGGCTCAGGTTCACTGTCCCTTAATGCCCTGGGCCTCATTCTCCCGGGACATGAGCAAGAACCAGGGGTCTCCGATGTATCTTCGCAAGGTGGAGGGGCCGCGGAGGGTCACGTTGCCCGATGGCCGGATCATGTCGCGAGCGGACCTGCCGCCGCCCGACACCCGACGCTGGGTGGCATCCCGCAAGGCCGCCGTGGTGAACGCCGTGAAGGCCGGCCTCATCTCGCGCGGCACCGCTTTGGAAACATACCGTCTCAGCGAAGAGGAGCTCGCCGAATGGGAGAACGCGGTCGCAGCGCACGGAGAAGCTGCATTGCGCACGACATGGTTGCAGAAGTATCGACAACCCTAAAGCGAGCGGTAAAGTGCCCCTCGCTGGTAACGGGAAGTTAACCTTTGGCGTTGTTATACTTGCCGAACCCAAGCGGGGGAGGTAGGTAGATGAGCGCCCCGACCCTACCGCTCGATGGGTTCGCCGCTTTGATGGCGAGCTACACCTCTGCGGTTAAGCAGAGGAAGCTGGTTGCCGTGTTGAACGCCTATGTTGACGACTCAGCGAAGCATCTTGGTCGGCAGATGTTTTTCTTCGGCGGCTACGTCAATCACGC
>NZ_KK088562.1 GCF_000600335.2 Rubellimicrobium mesophilum DSM 19309
GGCGTAGAGGAGGAGGCTCCCCATGACCACGAGGGCGGCGGCGAGGGCGGCCATGACGAGCGCGGCGCGACGGGGTGCCTCGCGGAGGGAGAGCGGCCCCGCGCGGTCGGCGGCGAGCAGGCGGCGGGCGATCTCGGTGCGGGCGCGCTCGGCCTCCTCGGGGGCGAGGGTGCCGCGGGCGAGGTCGCGCTCCACCTCGGCGAGCTGGTCGCGGTAGATGCCGAGGTCGGGGGAGCCCTGGGGCGCCTCCGCGCCGGGGCGGAGGAGGGGCCGCGCGACGAGGAGCGCCACCAGGGCCGAGAGCGTTCCCGCGACGATCCAGAAGAGCATGGGCCAGGCCTCCGCGCCCCTTTGGCGCCGGGCCTATCTAGTCGCGGGGCGCCGTGCGCGGAAGGTCGCTTTCGCGTGGCCCAGTGCCGCAGCGCTGCCCGCTTCCCACGGGCCGGCCGCTCTTGTAGAGCGTGGCCCGCAGGCCTCCAGGGGATGAGACTCATGCGCCGCTATTCCGTCTTCGCCCTCGTCCGCGAGGGGCTCCGGCAGCATTCGGGCTGGGACCGGGCGTGGAGCTCGCCCCTGCCCAAGAGCCGCTATGACGTGGTGATCGTCGGGGCGGGGGGGCACGGGCTCGCCACGGCCTACTACCTCGGCAAGAACCACGGCATCCGCAACGTCGCGGTGATCGAGAAGGGGTGGCTCGGCGGCGGCAACACGGGGCGGAACACGACCATCATCCGGTCGAACTACCTCCAGGACCCCTCGGCCGCGATCTACGAGAAGGCGCGGAGCCTCTACGAGACGCTGAGCCAGGAGCTGAACTACAACGTCATGTTCAGCCCGCGCGGCGTGATGATGCTGGCGCAGACGCTCCACGAGGTGCGGGGCTACAAGCGCACCGCCGAGGCCAACGCCCTGCAGGGGCGTGGACACCGAATACATCTCGCCCGCCCGCGTGAAGGAGCTCTGCCCGATCATCCATCTCGACGGGCCGCGCTACCCGGTGCTGGGAGCGCTATGGCAGCCGCGTGGCGGGACGGCGCGGCACGATGCGGTGGCCTGGGGTTATGCCCGCGCCTGCGCCGACATGGGCATGGACATCATCGAGCAGTGCGAGGTGAGAGGCGTCCACACGGCCAACGGCAAGGTCTCGGGCGTCGCGACGACCAAGGGCACCATCGCCTGCGAGAAGCTCGCCATCGTCGTCGCGGGGCATTCGAGCGTGCTGGCCGAGATGGCGGGCTTCCGCCTGCCCATCGAGTCGCTGCCGCTCCAGGCCCTCGTGTCCGAGCCGATCAAGCCCTGCATGGACGTGGTCGTGATGGCCAACACGGTGCACGGCTACATGAGCCAGTCCGACAAGGGCGAGATGGTGATCGGCGGCGGCACCGACGGCTACAACGCCTACACGCAGCGCGGCAGCTTCCACCACATCGAGGAGACGGTGCGGGCGCTGATCGAGACCTTCCCGATGATCTCGCGGCTCAAGATGCTGCGGCAGTGGGGCGGGATCGTGGACATGACGGGGGACCGCTCGCCCATCCTCTCGGCGACGCCGCTGGGGAACTGCTTCGTCAACTGCGGCTGGGGGACGGGCGGGTTCAAGGCGATCCCGGGCTCGGGCTGGGCCATGGCGGATCTGGTCGCCACGGGGCAGCCTGGGCCGCTTTCCGCCGATTTCGGGCTTGATCGGTTCCGCGAAGGGCGTTTCATCGACGAAAGCGTCGCCGCCGGGGTGGCGCATTGACCAAGATTCTTCACGGGTTCGGGAACCGGCCGCGAGGGGACCTCGTTGCCGTGGCGCAAGACTTAGCCACGGAGCCCTCTTCATGTCCGATCCGAACTACACCTCGCCTCCGCCGCGTCGCAGCTCGGGCAGCACGGTCGCCTTCATCATCGGCGCCATCATCGTGGTGCTGCTGCTGCTGTGGTGGTTCATGTCGGCCGGTGACAACGTCGTCGAGACAACGGACACGGGCGACGCCGCCACCACGACCACGACGACCACGGACGACACCGCCGCCGGTGGCACGACGACTGCGACCGACACCGCCACGACCGACACGGCCACGACCGGGACCGACGCCGCCGCGGGCGGCACGGACGCCACTGCCACCACCACGACCGAAGGTGGCGACACCGCGACCACCACGACGACGACTGGCGCCGACACCACCACGACGACCACGACCGACACCGGCGCGGCTGATGCCACGACCGACACCGGCGCGGCTGCCGATGCTGCGGCCGACGACGCGGCCGATGCCGCCACGGGCGCGGACGAGACCTCGACCACCGGAGGCACCACCACCACTCCGGCGACCGAAGCCTCTCCGACCGAAGGCGAGGCGACCGGAACCCAGCCGACCGACCAGTAAGGCCGGGCCGACGATCCATCTGTCGGGCGGACGCCGTCGCGTCCGCCCCGAAGTCTTGTCGTCCCTTCGGGGACACGTGGGCTGCCCTCCCTGCGGAGGGCGGCCTTTTGCCGTTCCATGCATCGCGGAGGCGCCGTGCTGATCCTCACCTGCCCCCATTGCGGCGTCCAAGCCGACGAGACCGAGCTTTCGCCCGGCGGCGAGGCGCATCTGAAGCGCTTCGGGCCCGAATCCTCGGACGACGAGTTCCTGGGCTACCTGTTCCACCGGCAGAACCCCAAGGGCCCGCACTTCGAGCGCTGGCGCCACAGCTTCGGCTGCGGGAAGTGGTTCCTGGCGGCGCGGGACACCGCCAACAACCAGGTCTTCGGGACCTATCCGGCGACGCTGGCGGAACCTTCGGACAGGTTGCGGGAGCGGATCAGCGCGGCGCGTCCCGGCTGGGGCTTCGAGCCCGGCGCGCCCTCGCCCGACGCGGAGGTGGCGCCATGAGCACGCGGCTTTCCCGGGGCGGGCGGCTGATCGACCGCTCGCGCCCCCTGCGCTTCACCTTCGACGGGCACCACTACCGGGGCTTCGCGGGGGATACCCTGGCCTCGGCGCTGCTTGCCAACGGACAGACGGTGGTGGGGCGGAGCTTCAAGTACCACCGGCCGAGGGGCCTCGTGGCCTCGGGGCAGGAGGAGCCCAACGGGCTCGTGAACCTCGGCGCGGGGCACCGGATGGAGCCCAACCAGCGCGCGACCGTGACGCCGCTGACGGAGGGGCTCACGGCGCTGAGCCAGAACCGCTGGCCGAACCTGGACCTGGACGTGGGCGCGGTGAACAGCGCCTTCGGGCGGTTCCTGCCGGCGGGGTTCTACTACAAGACCTTCATGTGGCCGCGCGCCGCCTGGAAGCACGTCTACGAGCCATTCATCCGCCGCAGCGCGGGCCTGGGCCGGGTGCCGGAGGGGCGGGACCCGGACCTCTACGAGCACTTCAACGTCCACGTGGACGTGCTGATCGCCGGGGGCGGGATCGCGGGCCTCGCGGCGGCGCTGGCGGCCGGGCGGTCGGGCCAGCGCGTGCTGCTGCTGGAGCAGAACGGCTGGTGGGGCGGCCGGGCGGCCGTGGACGGGCCGGAGATCGACGGCACGCCCGCCGCCTACTGGATCGAGCAGGCGGTCAAGGCTCTGGAGGCGCTGCCGAACGTGCGGCTGCGGCTCAACACGCAGGTGAGCGGGGTCTACGACCACGGCTACGTGCTGGCCTGCGAGCAGCTCGACGGCGTGGGGCCGCGCCAGCGGCTGTGGCGCATCCGGGCCGGGAAGATCGTGTCGGCCATCGGGGCCATCGAGCGGCCGCTGGCCTTCGCGGGGAACGACGTCCCGGGGGTGATGCTGGCCTCGGCGGTGCGCGACTACCTCGCGAACTGGGGGGTGAGCGTCGGCGACCGCGTGGTGGTGGTGACCAACAACGACGACGCCTATCGGACGGCGCTGGCGGTGCATCGGGCGGGGCTGCTCGTGCCCGTCATCGTGGACGCGCGGCCCCGGCCGGACGGGGAGCTCGTGCGGATGGCGCGGGACCTCGGCATCCGCATCGAGGCGGGGCGGGGGATCGCCAAGGTCAAGGGGCGGCGGGGCGTCACGGGCGTGACGCTCTGCGCGCTGGTGGGCGAGGGGGCCGGGATCGAGGACATCGCTTGCGACGCGGTGGCGATGTCGGGCGGCTGGACGCCCTCGGTGCACCTCTGGTCGCACGCAGGGGGGGCGCTGGCCTGGGACGACGACCGGGCGATGTTCCTGCCCAACCCGGAGAGGCCGCCGCGCCAGCATGACGGCAGCGCCATGGTGATCCCGGCCGGCGGCTCGGCTGGGGAGCTGCGGACGGCCGGCGTGCTGGCCTCGGGACTTTCGGCGGGCGCGCAGGCCGCCGGGGGCGAGGCGGAGCCGCATATCGCCGCGCGCGACGCGGAGGAGGGGCCGTTCCTGCCCGTCTGGGTCATGCCGCAGGGGGCGAAGACCTCGCTCAAGCGAAAGATGTGGCTCGACTTCCAGAACGACGTGAAGGTGTCGGACGTGGAGCTCGCGGCCCGCGAGGGGTTCCAGAGCGTCGAGCACGTCAAGCGCTACACGACGCTGGGGATGGCGACGGACCAGGGGAAGACCTCGAACCTCAACGGGCTCGCGGTGCTGGGTCAGACGCTGCACGTGCCGATCCCGGCGGTGGGGACGACGACCTTCCGCCCGCCCTACACGCCGCTGACGATGGGGACCATCGCAGGGGTCGCCAAGGGGCCGCTGTTCCAGCCCATCCGCAAGACGGCGATCCACCAATGGCATGAGCGGCACGGCGCGACCTGGGAGCCCGTGGGCCTCTGGCGCCGTCCCTTTGCCTACATCAGGCCGGGCGAGCACGTCGAGAACGCGGTGAACCGCGAGGTTCTGGCGGTGCGGAACTCGGTGGGCTGCTGGATGCCTCGACGCTCGGCAAGATCGTCGTGAAGGGGCCGGACGCGGGCCGCTTCCTCGACATGCTCTACACCAACGTCATGAGCAGCCTGCCGGTCGGCAAGTGCCGCTACGGGCTGATGTGCAGCGAGAACGGGTTCCTGTCGGACGACGGCGTGGTCGTGCGGCTGAACGAGGACACCTGGCTCTGCCATACGACGACCGGGGTGCGGACCGCATCCACGCGCATATGGAGGACTGGCTCCAGACCGAGTGGCACGGCTGGAAGGTCTACACGGCCAACATGACCGAGCAATGGGCGCAGATCGCCGTCGCGGGGCCGCGGGCGCGGGACGTGATCGCGAAGCTCGGGGGGATGGACCTGTCCAGGGAGGCGCTGCCCTTCATGACCTTCGCCGAGGGCACGCTGGGCAACCGCTTCCAGGCGCGGGTGCACCGGATCAGCTTCTCGGGCGAGCTGTCCTACGAGATCGCGGTTCCGGCGGGCCAGGGCCTCGCGCTCTGGGAGGCGCTGATGGAGGCCGGGCGCGAGTTCGGCGTCACGCCCTACGGGACCGAGGCGATGCACGTCCTCCGGGCCGAGAAGGGCTACGTCATGATCGGCGAGGAGACCGACGGGACGGTGATCCCGCAGGACCTGAACCTCGGCTGGGCGATCTCGAAGAAGAAGCCCGATTTCCTCGGCAAGCGCGCCCAGATGCGGACCTTCATGGCAAGCCCAGACAGGTGGCAGCTCGTGGGGCTCGAGACGCTGGACGGGTCGGTGCTGCCCGAGGGGGCCTACATCCTCGGGGTGGGCGAGAACGCGAACGGGCAGAGGAACACAGAAGGCCGGATCACCTCGACCTACTTCTCGGCTACGCTGGACCGGGGGATCGCGATGGCGCTGCTCCACCGCGGGGGCGATCGGATGGGGCAGACGGTGCAGGTCTCGCGCAGGGGCGGCGATCCCGTGCCGGCGCGGGTCGTCGATCCGGTGCTCTTCGACAAGGCGGGGGAGAGGCTGAATGGCTGAGGTGACGATGTCGGCGCCGCTGGGCATGATCGGCCTGCGCGGCGACCTATCGGACGAGCGTCTGCGTGCCGCCGTGCGGGAGGTGACGGGCGTGGCCGTGCCCGACCCGCTGCGGATCGAGGGGGACCTCGGAGCGCGGCGCGGCCTGGATGTCGCCGGACGAGCTCCTGCTGTTCGTCGCCCGCGACGAGGTGGGCGCGGCGGTGGCGCGGCTCTCGGAGGCGCTTGCCGGGACGCATCACCTCGTCACCGACGTGTCCGACCTGCGGGTGTGCCTGCGGCTCGACGGGCCGGAGGTCCGGGAGGTTCTGGCGAAGCTCACGCCGGCCGACCTTCACCCCGACGTGTTCGGTCCCGCCATGGTCCGGCGCTCGCGCCTGGGACAGGTCGCGGCGGCCTTCTGGCTCGAGGGCGAGGGCGCCCGCGTGGTCTGCTTCCGCTCGGTCGGGGACTATATGCTCGCGCTGCTGCGCCAGTCGGCGGTGGACGGAGCGGTCGGCTTCTTCTGATCCGGCGGGATTAGGTCCGCATCGGCCATTATTAGCCGATGCCCTGGACGCGGCCGTTGCGTGATTCGCCCGATTCTGCTAGGCAGGAGGGCGTTCAAGAAGGCATTCCTTCGGCCGGAGAGGACCCGGCCAGATAGGCCCGGCGCGGACCGGGCCGGCCCCCGCCGTTCGCTGGCAAGCGACCGCGGGGGCCACGACGTTTCAGGGCCATGGACGCGGTGTCGAGCCCGTGAAGCGAGCCGCCGACCCTTGACCTCACGCCGCCGTGCGCCTTGTTATGGCGCGCGCCGATCGGGCGCCCGAGATGAATGCAAGGAGCCGCGCCATGGCCTTCACCCTTCCCGACCTGCCCTATCCGCACGACGCCCTGGCGTCGAAGGGCATGTCCCGCGAGACGCTCGAGTTCCACCACGACCTCCACCACAAGGCCTATGTGGACAACGGCAACAAGCTGATCGCCGGCACCGAGTGGGAGAACAAGTCGCTCGAGGACATCGTCCGGGGCACCTACCAGGCCGGCGCGGTGGCGCAGAACGGCATCTTCAACAACGCCTCGCAGCACTGGAACCACAACCAGTTCTGGCAGTGGATGACCCCGGGCGAATCCCGGATGCCGGGCGAGCTGGAGCGCGCGATCAACGGCGCCTTCGGGTCCGTGCAGGACTTCAAGACCCAGTTCGCCGCCGCCGGGGCCGCGCAGTTCGGCTCGGGCTGGGCCTGGCTGGTCAAGGACAGCGGCGGCAACCTCAAGATCACCAAGACCGAGAACGGGGTGAACCCGCTCTGCTTCAACGAGACGGCGCTGCTGGGCTGCGACGTGTGGGAGCATTCCTACTACATCGACTACCGCAACAAGCGGCCGGCCTACCTCACCAACTTCCTCGACAACCTCGTCAACTGGGAGAACGTCGCCTCGCGGCTCTGAGGCCGCCTTTCCCAGAGGCGGACCGGGCGGCCCGGCGGAAACTCCGCCGGGCCGTTCGCGTTTCGGAACCGGGGCGAGGTCCGGCCGGTTTTCCCTCCGTTCAGACGGAGGGAAACGCGATGCGGCTTGAGAACGGCACCTGGGTCCTGGTCGTGGACGGCGCCAAGGCGCTGGTCCTCGAGAACTTGACGGACGGCATGGACCCGAACCTCCGCGTGGTGCGCAAGGAGGAGAACGACGCCCCCGACAGCCGGGGCGAGGCCACCACCAGCCCCGACCAGCAGGGCGTCCGCCGGCAGCTCGACGCCAACGACTATCACACCTTCGAGGAGCACCGCTTCGCGGAGGCGATGGCGGACTGGCTCTACAAGGCCGCGCACCGCAACCGCTTCGACCGGCTCGTCGTCGTGGCGCCGCCCAAGGTGCTGGGGACGCTGCGCCAGTCGCTCCACAAGGAGGTGGCGAGCCGGGTCGTGGCGGAGGTGCCCAAGACCCTGACCGGCCACCCGGTCGATCAGATCGAGCGCATCGTGGCGGAGGAACTGGCGGCCGCCTGAGGCAGGGCCGCGCGCAGGGCGTGCTCCAGCGCGGGCACGTCCGGCACCACGGTGACGAAGTCCCTGAGCGAGGGTTGCGCGAAGCCCTGCGCGACGACATGGTCGAGGAGCGCGACGAGGGGGTGCCAGTAGCCCCCCGCGTCGAGGAGCAGGATCGGCTTCTCGTGCAGGCCGATCTGGCGCCAGGTGAGGACCTCGAAGAACTCGTCGAGCGATCCGGCGCCGCCGGGCAGGCAGACCACCGCGTCGGCGTTCATGAACATGACCTTCTTGCGCTCGTGCATCGTCTCGGTGACCACGAGGCGGTCGAGGTCGCGCTTGGCGATCTCGCGCGGGAAGAGGTGGCCGGGGATCACGCCCAGCGCCCGTCCGCCGGCCGCCTGATGGGTGCGGGCGACGCGGCCCATGAGCCCCACGTCGCCGGCGCCATACACGAGCCCCCAGCCGTTGGCGGCGAGCATCCGGCCCGTCGCCTCGGCCATCTCGGCGTAAAGGGGGTCGCGGCCGTCGCGCGAGCCGCAATAGACACAGACCGACAGGCTCAACCTCTCGCTCCTCCGATGGAATTTTGACGTAGTCTAGGGGGGTTGCTATTCTCATTCCAACCCGGATGCGAGGGTCCGGGCGGATTGGGAGGAGGCGTGGCCATAGGGAGCGATCTGCGCGTGCTGCTCGGCGCCCTGGCGGGGGTCGGGACGGGCGGCGTGCTGCTCCTCAGCGCGGTGCCGTTGCTGGCGCCGGTGGAGCCGACCCGCACGGCCACGGTCGCGAGACCCGCCGCCGAGCCGGCGTCCGCGCCCGCGCCGGACACGGAAATTCCCGAGAGCGATCTAGGCCCGCGCTTCGACACCGTTCGCGTCGCCCCGGACGGGAGCGGCGTCGTCGCAGGGCAGGCCGACCCGGGCGCCTCGGTCGCCGTGCTGGCCGACGAGGACGTCGCGGCCGAGGTCACGGCGGACGAGGACGGGCGCTTCGTGGCCTTCCTGGACCTCTCGCCCTCGGTCGAGCCGCGCGCGCTGACCCTGCGGGACGAGGGGGGCGCGGTCTCCGAGGAGACGGTGATCGTGGCGCCCACCGGGGGGCAGGTTGCCGACGCCGGGTCCGCTGGCGGGGCGGAGGAGGTGGGCCTACCTTCGGGCGCCTCGACTGCGGTGGGCGCCGCGCCACCGTCTGGTGCCACGGCCGAGGTCGCCCCGGAGGAGGCGGGCGAGGTTTCCGGACCGCCGGCGACGGTCTCGCCCGAGCCGCCGAGGCGCGATGTTGCCGTTGCTGGGGATGCGGGGCCACCTCCGCCGGTGGATGGGGGCGCGATCGGTTCACCCGTGGCGAGCGCCCCGCACGACGCCTCGGCGCCGGAGGTCGGCTTGGCCGAGCCCGCCGGGAACGTCGCTCCGCCCGGCGAGGGGAGCGCCCCGGCAGCGGGTTCGGCAGGGCAGGGGGCGCCCTCCGGCGTGCTTGCCGCGACCGGTCCGGTTGCCGCCTCGCCCGACCAGGTTCCCGAGCACGGGCCCGCGCCCAGTGTGGCTGGGGGACCGGCCGAGCCGCCGGTCCCCGAGGGCGGCAAGCCGGGGCAGGCCGCCGTGCTCCTCTCGGATGCCGAGGGAGTACGCGTGCTGCAGCCGGCGCTCGCCCCCGGCGCGGATGCGGAGACGCTCGCCACCGTCGCGCTCGACGCCATCTCCTATGGCGGCGAGGGGGAGGTCGAGCTCGCGGGACGGGCCTCGGGGGGCGGTGCGGTCCGGCTCTACCTCGACAACGTCATGGTGGCCGATGTTCCGGTCGGCCCCGATGGCCAGTGGGCCGCGACCCTGACGGGGACCGAGCCCGGCGCGTACACGCTGCGGGTGGACCAGGTGGACGCCGGGGGGCAGGTGCTGAGCCGCATCGAGACCCCCTTCCGACGCGAGGGCCAGGACGACCTCGACGCGGTCATGGCCGAGGCGCAGCGGCCCGGGCAGACCATCGCCGTGCGGACGGTCCAGCCGGGCAACACGCTCTGGGCCATAGCGCGTGACCGCTACGGCGAGCCGCTGATGTATGTCCAGGTCTTCGAGATGAACCGCGACCGCATCCGCAACCCGGACCTGATCTATCCGGGGCAGGTCTTCGTGCTGCCCGCCATGGACGGGCGCTAGGTCGGACGTCTGCGGGATCGCATGGGGCGGGCCGGTAGGACGGCCTCCGGCCCGGGCCGGCGGTGCCCTTGGTGAAACCCGAGGGCGCGGGGCCCAGGCTCTTGTCCGGGCTCCCGATGGGGCCTGCCCGCATGGGCAGGCGGACGCGCCGCCTCTCGCCATTCCGCGCGCCACGGGCTAGGTTCCTCCGCTACCTGACCGGGACCCTGCCCATGCGCCGCCTGTCGATCACCGACGAAGCCCTCCGCGCCGACCGTGCCTCGAACTGGCGCACGGTCCGGCGCACCGCGCCCTATCTCTGGCCGGAGGGGCATCCCTGGGTGAAGCGGCGCGTCGTCGGGGCGGTGCTGCTCCTTGTCCTGGCCAAGGTCATCACCGTGCTGACGCCGGTGGTCTACGGCTGGGCGGTGGATTCGCTGTCGGACCCGGGGAACGTGCCAGGCGGGGCGCTGGCGATGGGCGCCATCGGCCTGACGCTGGCCTACGGCCTCGCGCGGGTGTCGAACGTGGCGTTCCAGCAGCTCCGCGACGTGGTCTTCGCCCGCGTGGGGCAGCGGGCGCTGCGGCTGATCGCGCTGGAGACGTTCCGGCACATCCACGCGCTCTCGCTCCGCTATCACATCACCCGCAAGACGGGGGGCCTGAGCCGCATCATCGAGCGCGGCGTGAAGGGCGTGGACTACATCCTGCGCCTGATGCTCTTCTCGCTGGGACCGCTGCTGCTGGAGCTGGTGCTGACCGGCGTCATGCTCTGGTTCCTGTTCGACGCCTGGTACCTCGTGGTCGTGGGCGCCACGATCGCGGTCTACGTCTGGTACACGTTCACCGTCACAGAATGGCGCGTGAAGATCCGCAAGGAGATGAACGACCAGGACACCCGCGCGAACCAGCGGGCCATCGACTCGCTCCTCAACTACGAGACGGTGAAGTACTTCAACGCCGAGGAGCGCGAGGCCAGGCGCTACGACGAGGCGATGGCGGCCTATGCCGAGGCGGCGGTCAAGACCAACAACTCGCTGGCCTACCTGAACCTGGGGCAGGGGCTCCTCATCAACCTCGGGCTGATCGTGGTCATGCTCATGGCGGCGCGCGGGGTGCAGGCGGGGCAGATGACCGTAGGCGACTTCGTGATGGTCAACACCTACATGATCCAGATCACGACGCCGCTGAACTTCCTGGGGTCCATGTACCGCGACATCCGGCAGGCCCTCGTGGACATGGACGAAATGTTCCACCTGCTGGAGCAGCCGGCCGAGGTCACGGACCGGCCCGGGGCGAAGCCGCTGGAGGTCCTGGGGGGCGAGATCGTCTTCGACCGGGTGGAGTTCGGCTACGACCCCGAGCGGCCGATCCTCAAGGGCCTTTCGTTCCGCGTGGCGCCCGGCCAGCGGGTCGCCGTCGTGGGCTCGTCCGGCGCGGGCAAGAGCACCATCGGGCGGCTGCTGTTCCGATTCTACGACGTGACCGGGGGCGCGATCCGCATCGACGGGCAGGACATCCGCGAGGTCACGCAGGAGTCGCTCCACGCCCGGATCGGCGTCGTGCCGCAGGACACGGTGCTGTTCAACGACACGGTCGGCTACAACATCGCCTACGGCAGGGACAGCGCCACGCAGGCCGAGATCGAGGCCGCCGCGAAGGCCGCGCATATCCACGACTTCATCATGCGCCTGCCGCAGGGCTACCAGACCCAGGTCGGCGAGCGGGGGCTCAAGCTCTCGGGCGGGGAGAAGCAGCGCGTGGGCATCGCGCGGACGCTGCTCAAGGACCCGCCGATCCTGATCCTGGACGAGGCGACCTCGGCGCTCGACACCGCGACCGAGGCCGACATCCAGGAGGAGCTGCACGACATGGGGCAGGGGCGGAGCGTGATCGTCATTGCGCACCGGCTGAGCACCATCGCCGACGCCGACCGGATCGTGGTGCTGGAGGACGGACGGCTGATCGAGGAAGGGACGCACGACGCGCTCCTCGCGCGCGGCGGGCGCTATGCCGAGCTCTGGTCGCGGCAGACCCGCGAGGAGGAGATGGCGGCCTGAACAGGCTCTCGCCACCCGGGCGGCAGGGTTGGCCCGGCGATCGGCCGAAGCGCGCCAAGGCATACTGGCCGTTCCGCTGGGCCGCCCTATCTGCCGCCCGCATCGCAGGGGCCGACCTCGCAATGCCTGAGGGACGCAGTCGGCAGCCGGCCTGACCTTCGCGTCACTTCGGGCTTGCCAACGATGTCGCGAGGGCGTAGTGAGGCGGCCTGTTCACATTCCGTTCACGCTAATTTCAAGGGGGCATTTCATGCATTCCTCCCTTTTCCGGACCGCTTTGGTCCTGGGTCTCCTGTCGGCCATCGGGCCATTCTCGATCGACATGTACCTCCCGGCGCTGCCGCAGATCGCCGAGGGCCTCGGCGTGACCGAGACCGACGTGCAGATGACGATCACGCTCTATTTCCTCGCCTTCGGGGTCTCGCAGTTCCTCTGGGGGCCGATGGCGGACGCCTATGGGCGGAAGCTGCCGCTGATCCTCGGCATCCTGATCTTCGCGGTGGGTGCGGTCGGCTGCGCGCTGGCGCCCACGATCGGCTGGCTCGTGGCGGCGCGATTCGTCCAGGGGATCGGCGGGGCGGCGGTGGGGGTCGTGCCGCGCGCCATCGTGCGGGACCGCTACACGGGGCTGGAGGCCACGCGGCTGATGGCCATGGTGATGCTGGTCATCTCGGTCTCGCCGATGCTGGCGCCCCTCGCGGGGTCGCTGGTGCTCCAGTTCGGGGGCTGGCGGCTGGTCTTCGTGGTCCTGCTCCTCGTGGCGGCCATGAGCCTCCTCGTCACGCTCTTCGCCCTGCCCGAGACGCTGGCCCGGAAGGACCGGGTGCCGGTGAACCTCCGCTCCATGGCCTCGGGCTGCCGGAGGCTCCTGGGCTCGGTGGGCTTCATGGGCCTGACCATGGTCGGCGCCTTCGGCTTCGGGAGCTTCTTCGTCTTCATCGCCTCGGCCTCCTTCGTCTACACCGAGACCTTCGGCCTGAGCCCCACGCAGTTCTCCCTGGCCTTCGCGCTCAACGCGCTCGGCTTCTTCGCGGCCTCGCAGGCGGCGGCGCCGCTCGGCTTCCGCTTCGGCATGGTGCGCATGATGCGGATCGCGCTCTGGGGCTTCGCGGCGGCCACCGTCGCGATGCTGGTCCTGACCCTCGCCGGGACGGGAACGCTGCCGGTCCTCATGGCCTGCCTCTTCGTGGGCAACGCCTTCCTGGGCCTCGTCATGCCGGTGACCTTCGTCATGGCGCTCGAGGAGCACGGCGACATCGCGGGGCTGGCCTCGTCGCTGGGGGGCACGCTCCAGATGGTCACGGGGAGCGTCCTCGTCGCCGCCACGGCGCCCTTCTTCGACGGGACGGCGCTGCCCATGGTCGCGACGATCTGCTTCTGCGCCATCGCGGCGCTGGTCATCGGCCTCGGAGTGCTGCGGCGGGGGATCCAACTGGCTCCGGCGGCAGCGGAGTAGGGGGCGGGGGGCTTGGCAGCCCCTCCGTTCGCGGGCTATGACGGGCGGGACTTCGGGACCGCCCACGGCGCGACCCTAGACCAAGGGCCATAGGGGGACCGCGGTGGCCAACACCAACGACAGCTTCATCGACGAGGTGGCGGAGGCCCTGCGCCGCGACCGGATCAACCTCTGGTTCCGCCGCTGGGGCTGGCTGCTGGGCCTCGTCATCCTGCTGATCGTCGGGGCCGCCGCCCTCACCCAGTGGCGGGACGCCCGCCGCGAGGCGGCCGCCGAGGCGCGTGGCGAGGCCATCCTCTCCGCCGTCGAGACCCAAAGCGCCGAGGACCGGGTGAACGCCCTCTCCGCCCTGCCGCGCACGGGTGACGAGGGGACGATCGCCGCCCTCCTCCTCGCAGGGGAGCAGAGCGGGAATAGCGACGTGCAGGCCGCGGCCGAGACGCTGAACGCGCTGGCCTCGGACCCGAACGTGCCGCCGCTCTATCGCGACCTCGCCTCGCTCAAGGCGCAGATGGCGCTCGGGCCCGACGCCGACCGCGCCGCGCTCGAGGCCCTCGCGGCCCCCGGCGCACCCTTCAGCCTCCTCGCGCAGGAGCAGATCGCGCTCCTCGATCTCGCGCAGGACAAGCGCGACGACGCGGTGGCGACGCTCGAATCGATCCGCCAGGACGCGGAGGTCACCCCCAACCAGCGGGGTCGGGTCGAGGCGCTGCTGACCGCCCTGGGCGTCCCGCTGGAGGACCTGCCCTCGGCCGAGCCCGTCGCCGCGACGGCCGGGGAGTGACCATGGCCTCGCCGCTTCGACTGACCTTCCTGGCCGCGCTCCTCCTCGCGGGCTGCGGCGGGCCGCGGGACGTCATCCTGACCGGCACGCGCTATCCGCTGCGTGCCGGCACCTTCTCCAACCCGGAGCCGGTTGCCGCTCCGCGCGGGATCGCGCTGCCCGCGCCGGTCGCGAACGCGGACTGGACGCATCGGGGCGGCGGGCCGGACCACGATCCGGGCCATGTCGCGCTGCCGGGGGCGCTGGCTCTGGCCTTCGCCGTGCCCATCGGCGAGGGGGACAGCCGGGGCGCCCGCATCACGGCCGAGCCGGTCGTGGCCGGTGGTCGCATCTTCACGCTCGACGCCCGCGCGACGGTGAGCGCCTTCTCCACCGGCGGGCAGCTCCTCTGGCGTCGGCCGGTCCTGCCGCCGGACGCCGCCGTGACCGACGCCTCGGGCGGGGGCCTCTCGACCGATGGGTCGGTGGTCTACGTGAGCACCGGCTACGGCCGCCTGACGGCGCTCTCCGCCGCGACCGGCGAGCCGATCTGGACGCAGGACCTCGAAGCGCCGGGTTCCTCCTCGCCCACCATACTGGGCGACACCGTGCTCATCGTGGGGCGCGACAGCCGGGCCTGGGCTCTCGATGCGGCGATGGGCCGCGTCCGCTGGGAGGTGGAGGGCCTGCCCTCGACCGCGACCTGGGCCGGAGGCGCCGGGGTGGCGGCGCGTGGCGACATCGTCGTGCTGCCGCATCCCTCGGGCGAGGTGCGCGGCGTCTTCCCGCAGGGCGGCCTCGTCCGCTGGACGACCGTGGTCGCCGGCAACCGGCAGGGCTCGGCCGCGGCCTATGCCGCGACCGACATCGGCGGCGACCCGGTCCTCGACGGCTCCACCGTCTATGTCGGAACCTTCTCCGGCCGCACCGCCGCCCTCGACATCGAGAACGGCGATACGCTCTGGTCGATCCCTGAGGGGACGCAATCCCCCGTGGCCCCGGCGGCCGATTCCATTTTCCTCGTCAACGACCTGGGCGAGCTCCTTCGCGTGGAGGCCGCGACAGGGGGCGTGATCTGGCGCGTCCGGCTCCCGCAGGCCGAGCACAAGCGCGGCGTCACGGCCTTCTACGGGCCGGTGCTCGCGGGCGGGCGGCTGATCGTCGCCTCCTCGGATGGCCAGCTCCTCCAGTTCGATCCGACCGCCGGCGTGGTGCTGGGCGCGGTGGCGCTGGCTTCGGGCGCCGCCTCGGCCCCTGTCGTGGCGGGCTCGACGCTCTACATCGTGACCGAGGACGGGCGTCTGAACGCCTTCCGCTGAGGGCTTTGGATGACCTTTAGGCTTGCCATCGTCGGCCGTCCCAACGTGGGCAAGTCGACCCTGTTCAACCGCCTCGTGGGGAGGAAGCTCGCGCTGGTGGACGACCAGCCGGGCGTCACGCGCGACCTGCGCGAGGGGCAGGCCCGGCTCGGGCCTCTCCGCTTCACGGTGATCGACAGCGCGGGGCTCGAGGACGCCAACGACGACTCGCTCCAGGGGCGGATGCGGCGCCTGACCGAGAGGGCGGTGGAGGAGGCCGACGTCTGCCTCTTCCTGATCGACGCGCGCCAAGGGGTGACGCCGACCGACGAGGTCTTCGCCGATATCCTGCGGCGCAAGAACGCCCATGTCATCCTCGCCGCCAACAAGGCCGAGGGGAAGGCGGGCGAAGGGGGCTGGATCGAGGCCTTCGGCCTCGGCCTCGGCGAGCCGATCCGCCTCTCGGGCGAGCACGGGGAGGGGATGGAGGACCTGCTCGGCGTCCTGATGCCGCTGGCCGAGGAGTTCGAGGCGGAGGATCGAAACACCGCCGAGCAGGCGCCCGAGACCGACGTGGACCTCGGTTGGTCCGGCGAGGAGACGGAGGAGGACGAGGAGGCGCCGTCCGAGGACTGGCGCCCGACCGAGAGGCGCCCGCTCCAGATCGCGGTGGTGGGACGCCCGAATGCCGGGAAGAGCACCCTCATCAACCGGATCATCGGGGAGGAACGCCTCCTGACCGGGCCCGAGGCGGGCATCACGCGCGACGCCATCTCGATCCCGACGACCTGGGAGGGGACGCCGGTCCGCGTCTTCGACACCGCCGGGATGAGGAAGCGCGCCCGGATCACCGACAAGCTGGAGAAGCTCTCGGTTTCGGACGGGTTGCGTGCCGTGCGCTTCGCCGAGGTGGTGGTGGTGCTCCTCGACGCCGAGACGCCCTTCGAGCAGCAGGACCTGCGGATCGCCGACCTCGCCGAGCGCGAGGGGCGGGCGGTGGTGGTCGCGGTGAACAAGTGGGACCTCGTCCCCGACCGCGAGGCGCGTCTCCAGGCGCTCAAGGAAGCGTTCGAGAGGCTGCTGCCGCAACTCCGGGGAGCGCCGCTGGTGACGGTCTCGGCCCGGACGGGGCGGGGGCTCGACCGGCTGCACGCGGCCATCGTCAAGGCGCACGAGGTCTGGAACCGGCGGGTTTCCACGGCCCAGCTCAACCGCTGGCTCCTCGGCATGACTGAGGCGCACCCGCCACCGGCCCCGGGCGGCCGGCGGATCAAGATGCGCTACATGACGCAGGTGAAGACGCGTCCGCCCGCCTTCGTGGTCATGTCCACCCATCCCGAGGACGTGCCGGCGAGCTATGAGCGGTATCTGGTCAACGGGCTGCGCAACGCCTTCGACCTCGACGGCACGCCGATCCGGCTGGTGCTGCGCGACAGCGGGTCGAAGAACCCGTTCAAGGGTCGCAAGGCCAAGCAGCCCACAGCGCTCGACAAGCACCTGAAGGGATAGGGATGCCGCCGGGGGCCGGACCGCTCCCCGCCCTAATGTCGGACCCTTCATCCCACGGAGACCCTGGTTCATCGGCGCCGGGCAGGAACCGATTGACGCTACGGCACTTCTGGGCGACATTTCGAGCATGAAGCGCATCGCGATCTTCTGCGACGGCACCTGGCTTCGGAACGACTCGGAGCATCCGTCGAATGTCTGGCGACTGGCCCAGGCCATTGTCGCGAAGGCGCCGGACGGGGTCTCGCAGCAGGGCTTCTACTTCCCCGGCGTGGGGGTCGGGCGTGGCTCGGACGAGCTCACCAAGCAGTTCGACAAATGGACGGGCGGGGCCTTCGGCTGGGGCCTCGACCTCAACATCGAGACCGCCTACCGCAAGCTGATGGAGGTCTACGAGCCGAACGACGAGGTCTATGTCTTCGGCTTCTCGCGCGGGGCCTACACGGCTCGCTCGCTCGTGGGCCTGATCCGGCGGGCGGGGCTGATGTCGCCGAAGCACGCGGACCGGGTGTCCGAGGCCATGGATCTCTACCGTCGCCGCATCACGGACGATCCCGGGCGCGACGAGAAGGGCCGCAAGCGGTCGGTGCCGGACCGCCCCGAGTTCCTGAAGTGGCGCGCGACCTATGCCCCGCTCTCGCCGACGAGCGCTTACGAGATCGACTGGCGCGCGGAGAACGGCCTCTTCGTGCCCGATCGCCTCGTGCAGCTCGCCTATCTCGGGGTCTGGGATACCGTGGGCGCGCTCGGGGTTCCGGGATACTTCACCACGGCGCCGCTCTTCAACCGGCGCTACAACTTCCACGACACCGATCTCAGCTCGATGGTGCGCCGCGCGCGCCATGCGGTCGCGGTAGACGAGCGGCGGTTGTCCTTCGCGCCGACGCTCTGGACCAACCTGGCCGAGCTGAACCGCAAGTCGCCCGACCTCAGGACCCGGGGCCTGTCGGCGGATGCGGACCTGTCCGGGGCATTGGCGGACCAGTTGCCCTACCAGCAGGCCTGGTTCCCCGGCGACCACGGCGCCGTCGGCGGAGGGAATGCGACGCTGGGTTTGTCCTCCTATGCCTTGGCCTGGATCGCGGCCGGCGCCGCCAAGGCCGGGCTCGCCCTGGACCCCCCGTTCATGTCGGAGGTCTCCCGGTCGAGGAACATCCGCGACCCGCTGCTCACCCGCGGCACAGCGGGTTTCGGGCGGCTCTGGCAACTCGCGGACCGCGACGGGCCGGACGACCCCACCGTCGTGTCCGAGGCCGCGCGTGAGCGGATCGCCACCTTCGCGGACTACGACCCGCCGACGCTGTCCAAGGTGATGCAGGCGTTCCGCGCCCCGAAAGGCCTCAGGCCAGCTCCCCCGTCGGCGTGATGCGCGTCGCCCCCTTGAGGTAGGGCCGCAGCGCCTCGGGCAGCGTCACGGAGCCATCCTCCTCCTGCCCGTTCTCCAGCACGGCGATCAGCGTTCGGCCGACGGCCAGGCCCGAGCCGTTCAACGTGTGGACGAACTCCGGCTTGCCGCCGCCCTGGGGGCGGTAGCGCGCGTTCATCCGGCGGGCCTGGTAGTCGCCGCAGGTGCTCACGCTGCTGATCTCGCGGTAGCGGTCCTGACCGGGCAGCCAGACCTCAAGGTCGTGCGTCCGTCGCGCGCCCGCGCCCATGTCGCCGGCGCAGAGGACGACGGTGCGGTAGGGCAGGCCCAGCCGCTCCAGGACCGCCTCGGCGCAGCGGGTCATGCGGCGGTGCTCCTCGTCCGAATCCTCGGGGCGGGTCACCGAGACCATCTCGACCTTCTCGAACTGGTGCTGGCGGAGCATCCCCGAGGTGTCGCGCCCGGCGCTCCCCGCCTCGGAGCGGAAGCATTGCGTATGGGCGACGTAGCGGCGCGGGAGAGTCGATTCGTCCACGACCTCGCCGTTGACGAGGTTGGTCAGCGTCACCTCGGCGGTGGGAACGAGCCACCAGCCGTTCGTCGTCGCAAAGGAATCCTCCGCGAACTTGGGGAGCTGGCCGGTGCCCATCATCATCTCGGGCTTCACGAGGACAGGGGTCCAGGTCTCCTGTAGGCCGTGCTCCTCGACGTGGAGGTCGAGCATGAACTGCGCAAGCGCCCGCTGGAGCCGGGCCATCGCACCCTTCAGCACGACGAAGCGGCTGCCCGAGAGCTTGGCGGCGGATTCGAAGTCCATGCCGGCCTTGGCGGCGGGAATGTCGTAATGCTCAAGCGGTTGGAAGGCGAAGCTGCGCGGACTGCCCCAACGGTTGACCTCGAGGTTGTCCGTCTCGTCCTGCCCGTCCGGCACGTCCGGGTAGGGGAGGTTCGGGATCCCCAGAAGCACGTCGAAGAGCTCGGCGTCCTTGAGCTTCGCTTCCTCGGTGAGGCGCGCGACCTCGGCCTTCTTCTCGGCGACCAGCGACCTGAGGCGCGTGAACTCCGCGTCGTCGCCGCGGGCCTTGGCGGCGCCGACCTCCTTGGAGGCGCGGTTCTGTTCCGCCGTGGCGGTCTCGGCGGCGGTGATGCGGGCGCGCCGCTCCTCATCGAGCGCAATTATCGCGGGCGAGGCCGGGGGCAGCCCCCGCCGGGCGAGGGCGGCGTCGAAGGCGGCCGGGTTCTCCCGTATGGCGCGGATGTCGTGCATGGGCCCACTTTCGCAGAAAGAAGTTAAGATCGCGTGAACGGCGCGCTCCCTATGCCCCATCCCCCGTCCGCGCGGAAGGGCCGCACACGCTTCCGCTCTCCTCACGCTGTGGTGCGGTGGACAAGCGGGGGGCTCGCACATATGTTGCCGCGACTTTTCGGGGGGCTCCCCTCCGTCCGCCAAGAAGGACCGCCATGGAAGGCATCGCTTCCCTCGTCCCCCTGATCCTCGTCTTTCTCATCATGTACTTCCTGCTGATCCGTCCGCAGCAGAGGAAGCTCAAGGAGCATCAGGCCCTCGTCTCCGCCCTGCGCCGGGGCGACCAGGTCGTGACCTCCGGCGGGATCGTGGGGCGCGTCACCCGGGTCAAGGACAACGAGAACGAGGTCGAGGTCGAGATCGCCCCCGGCGTCAACGTGCGCGTCGTCCGCAGCACCATCCAAAGCGTGGTCAGCAAGACCGAACCGGCGAAAGCCCCCTCATGATCTTCATCCCCCTCTGGCAACGCCTGATGGTGGCGGCGGTCGTCGTCGCCGCCATCCTCTTCGCGATGCCGAACCTGTTCTACACCCGCGTGGAGCAGGCGAACGACGCCCGCGGCTCCATCGAGGGCGGCATCACCTCGGCCGAGCTCGAGGGTCAGGCCTCTGAATGGCCGTCCTGGCTGCCGTCGCGCCTCATCAACCTCGGTCTCGACCTTCGGGGCGGCGCGCACCTCCTGGCCGAGGTGCAGGTCGCGGACGTCTACGCCTCGCGCATGGATTCGCTCTGGCCCACCCTGCGCGACGCGCTCGCGGCCGAGCGGGACACCGTGGGCTTCGTCACCCGCGAGGACGGCCCGGCGACCGAACTGCGCGTCCGGGTCTCGAACCCCGACGGCGTGGCGCGCGCGCTGGAGATCATCCGCGGCATGGCCCAGCCCGTCGCCTCGCTCACGGGGGGCGGCACCTCGGACATCGAGGCCACGGCCAACGGCGACGTCGTCACCGTCCAGCTCTCCGACGCCGAGAAGGCCGCGACCGACTCGCGCACCGTGGACCAGGCGCTCGAGATCGTGCGCCGCCGCATTGACGAGGCCGGCACCCGCGAGCCCACGATCCTGCGGCAGGGCAACGACCGTATCCTGGTTCAGGTGCCGGGCGCCAAGTCGGCGCAGGAGGTCATCGACCTCATCGGCACCACGGCGCAACTGACGTTCAACCCGGTGGTGAACATCACCTCCAACCCGAACGCCGACCCCGGCACGGGCAACGTCCTCGTCCCCTCCTCCGAGCAGCCGGGGACCTACTACATCCTCGAGCGCGCGCCCGTGGTGACGGGCGAGGACCTGACCAACTCGCAGCCGTCGTTCGACCAGAACGGGCGGCCCGCCGTCAGCTTCCAGTTCGACCCGACCGGCGCCCGCGCCTTCGGCGAATACACCGGCCAGCACATCGGCGAGCCCTTCGCCATCGTCCTCGACAACGAGGTGATCTCGGCCCCGACGATCCAGAGCGCCATCCCCGGCGGCTCGGGCATCATCACCGGCAGCTTCACCACCGAGGAGTCGACCAACCTCGCCGTGCTGCTGCGGGCGGGCGCCCTGCCGGCCAAGCTCAACATCCTCGAGCAGCGGACCATCGGGCCCGAGCTCGGCGCCGACTCGATCCAGGCGGGGAAGAACGCGGCCTATGCGGCGGCCGTGCTGGTGGTCCTGTTCATGATTGCCTCCTACGGCTTCTTCGGCTTCATCGCCGTGGTCGCGCTGGCCATCAACATCGTGATGATCTTCGCGCTCCTGTCGATCCTGGGGGCGACGCTGACGCTGCCCGGCATCGCCGGCATCGTGCTCACCATGGGCCAGGCGGTGGACGCCAACGTCCTCATCTACGAGCGGATGCGCGAGGAGCTGCGGCGCGGCGCGAGCCCGGTGAAGGCGATCCAGGAAGGCTTCGCCAAGGCCCACTCCGCGATCCTCGACGCCAACGTCACGACCTTCATCGTCGCGGCCATCATGTTCTTCGTCGGCACCGGCACGGTGCGCGGCTTCGCCGTCACGCTCGCGATGGGCGTGGTGACCACCATGCTCACGGGCGTCTTCGTGTCGCGCGTGCTCGTCACGCTCTGGTTCAACCGGGCCAGACCCAAGACCATCACCGTGTGAGGCCCCGAAATGGCTTGGCGACTGCGGCTCGCGTCGTAAAGACCAACATCGACTTCTTCCGCCTCCAGTGGATCACGTTCGGCCTGTCGGCCTTCCTGATCGCGGCGTCATTCGTGTGCTTCCTGACGCTGGGGTTCAACTTCGGCATCGACTTCAAGGGCGGCACCACCATCCGCACCGAATCGAGCCAACCCGTCGACGTGGGCGCCTACCGGCAGGCGCTCGAAGGGCTGGGGCTCGGCGACGTGACGATCACCGAGGTCTTCGACCCGACCTTCGCGGCGGACCAGCACGTGGCCCAGGTCCGCATCGCGGCCCAGGAAGGGCAGGAGGCGGTGACGCAGGACACCATCGCGCAGGTCGAGGACGCGCTGCGCGGCGTGGACCAGCAGGTCACCTTCCCGGCGGTCGAATCGGTCGGTCCCAAGGTTTCCGGCGAGCTCATCAGGACGGCGTTCCTCTCGGTCGCGGGCGCCTGCCTCGGCATCGGGCTCTACATCTGGATGCGGTTCGAGTGGCAGTACTCGCTCGGCACCATCGTGGCGCTGCTCCATGACGTGATCGTCACGGCGGGTATCTTCTCGCTCTTCCAGCTCAAGTTCGACCTGACCATCGTGGCGGCGCTGCTGACCATCCTCGGCTACTCGGTCAACGATACGGTGGTGGTGTTCGACCGGCTGCGGGAGAACCTTCTGAAGTACAAGACGATGCCGCTCCGGGACGTGATGAACCTCTCGGTCAACGAGACGCTGGGGCGGACGCTGGTCACCTCGGGCACGACGCTGCTGGCGCTGATCCCTCTCCTCATCTTCGGGGGCGACGTGATCCGGGGCTTCATCTTCGCGATGACCTTCGGCGTCTTCGTGGGGACCTACTCCTCGGTCTACGTGGCCAAGAACATCGTCCTCTGGATCGGGCTGCCGCGTGGCGAGAAGGCCAAGAAGGCCTCGCGCAACGAGTTCGCGGACATCGACGCCTAGGTCATGCAGCTCAACGAGATGCGCTTTCCCGATGCCCTGCCCCGTGGACAGCTACGGGCCGGGCTTCTTCCGCGTGGGCGGGGAGGTCATCCGGGGGCCGCTCCTGATCCTGCCCGACTCGGGGGTGCGCGCCTGGGGCGGCTGGGAGGACACGGCGCTGATCCTCGCCGAGGCGAAGCGGCTCGACGTGCTCTTCGTCGGCACGGGGGCCGAGATGGCCTACCTGCCTCCGGGCTTCCGCGCCGTGACGAACGATGTGGGCCTCGGCGTGGAGCCCATGCCCACGCCCGCCGCCTGCCGCACCTACAACGTGCTCCTCTCGGAGGGGCGGCGCGTCGGCATCGCGCTGTTCCCGGTGTGAGCCTCAGGGTCGAGGGTCTTTCGGTTGCCCGGGGTGGGGTGCCAGTCCTCGACGGACTGTCCTTCACGGTCGAGCCGGGGCAGGCGCTGGTCCTGCGTGGGCCCAACGGGGCGGGCAAGACGACGCTCCTGCGGGTGCTGGCCGGACTCGCGCCGCCTCTCGCGGGGCGCGTGGAGATGCCGCCCGAAAGCGCGGCCTATGCGAGCCACGCCGATGGCATCAAGGCGACCCTCTCCGTCCGGGAGAACCTGCGGTTCTGGGCGGACCTCTACGCGCGGCCCTGGGCCGAGGGGGTGCTCGACGACTTCGATCTGCGGAGCCTCGCGCATCGTCCGGCCGGAACGCTCTCCGCCGGCCAGTCCCGCCGCCTGGGCCTCGCGAGGCTTGGGGTGATCGGGCGTCCGATCCTGCTCCTCGACGAGCCCACGGTATCGCTCGACGCCGCCTCGGTCGCGCGCTTCGCCGGATGGCTGCGCGAGAGGCATCTCGCCTCGGGCGGCCTCGCGGTGATCGCCACCCATGTGCCGCTCGGCCTCGACGCGCCCGAATTCGATCTCTCCCGCTTCCGCGCCGACCCAATGGTCGCGGGGCAGGGGAGCGACGCGGCTTTTCTCTGATGGTCATTCTTCTGGCCACAAATATCCCGGGGGAGCCCCCGAAGGGGGTGGGGACAGAGCCCCCCTCACGGGTGACTCCATGAAGGCCCTCCTCCTCCGCGACCTGCGCCTCGCCGTTCGCGCCGGCGGCGGCTTCGGCCTCTCGCTGGCCTTCTTCCTGATCGTCACCGTCCTCGTCCCCTTCGCCGTGGGACCCGAGGCCGACACCTTGTCCCGCATCGGGCCGGGCGTGCTCTGGGTCGGCGCGCTCCTGGCCACGCTCCTGTCGCTCGATCGCCAGTTCGCGCTCGACCACGAGGACGGGGCGCTGCCGCTCATCGCCACCTCGCCGCTTCCCCTGGAGGCCGTCGCGCTGGCCAAGGCCGTGGCCCACTGGCTTACCACCGGCCTGCCGCTCACGCTGGCCGCCGCGCCGCTGGGCATCCTCCTGAATCTCGAAGGCGCGTCCTTCCCCTGGCTCGTGCTGACGCTCGCCCTCGGCACCCCGGCGCTGTCGGTGATCGGCACCTTCGGGGCGGCGCTCACGGTGGGGATCAAGCGCGGCGGGCTGCTCCTGTCCCTTCTCGTCCTGCCGCTTTATGTCCCGACCCTCATCTTCGGGGCCGAAGCCGCGCGGCGCGGCGCCATGGGGCTGGAGGTCGCCACGCCGCTCCTGATGCTGGCGGGGATCACGCTCGGCGCGCTGGCCCTGCTGCCCTTCGCCGCAGGGGCGGTCCTGAGGATCAACCTCCGCTGATCGGGCATTGAGACGAAGGGCCTCAGTGACTATTGAAGCCCAATGTCGATCTGGGAATACGCCAACCCCAAGAAGTTCATCGCCACGACGGCCCCGGTGATCCCCTGGGCCTTCGGGGGGGCGATCCTGTGCATCGTCGTCGGCCTGATCTGGGGCTTCTTCCTGACGCCCGACGCGGACCGCTTCGGCTCGACCGTCAAGATCATCTACCTCCACGTCCCCTCGGCCATGATCGCCATCAACGGCTGGATCATGATGCTGGTGGCCTCGCTGATCTGGCTGATCCGCCGCCACCACGTCAGTGCGCTCGCCGCCAAGGCCGCCGCGCCCGTGGGCATGGTGATGACGCTGATCGCGCTCTGGACCGGCGCGGTCTGGGGGCAGCCGATGTGGGGCACGTGGTGGGCCTGGGACCCGCGCCTCACGTCCTTCCTGATCCTGTTCCTCTTCTACCTGGGCTACGTCGCGCTCTGGGAGGCGATCCCGGACCCGGACCAGGCGGCGGACCTGACCTCGGTTCTCTGTCTCGTCGGCTCGGTCTTCGCGCTCCTGTCCCGTTACGCCGTGTATTTCTGGAACCAGGGCCTCCACCAGGGCGCGACGCTGTCGATGGACTCCGAGCAGCACATCGCGGACGTGTTCTGGGTTCCCCTCGTCGTCTGCATCGCCGGGTTCATCCTTCTCTTCGTCGCGCTCGTCCTGATGCGCACCGGCACGGAGATCCGCCTCCGCCGTCTCCGCGCCCTGGAGCGCCAGGCGCAGAGGGCCGCCGCATGACCCTGGAGCTCGGGAAATATGCGTCCGAGGTCCTCTCGGCCTATGGCGTGAGCCTCGCCCTCCTCGTCGGCCTCTCCGGCTGGAGCTGGCGTCGCTACCGGCGCGTCAAGGCCGAGATGGAGCGCGTCGAGAGGGGTCGCGATGGCTAGGATCTCGCCCTTCGTCCTGATCCCGCCGGTGATCTTCGCGGCGCTGGCCGGCCTCTTCGCCTCGGCCATGTACACGAGGGACGCCGGGCAGCAGCAGCTTCCCTCGGCGCTGGTGGGCCAGGCCGCCCCGACCTTGCCGGAGGGGACGCTCCCCGGCCTCCCGGCGCTCGACCCGGCGGTGCTGGCGGATGGGAACGTCAAGCTCGTGAACTTCTTCGCCTCGTGGTGCGCCCCCTGCCGGGTCGAGGCGCCGCAGCTCCTGGCGCTGGCGGGCGAGGGGATCCCGATCTACGGAATCGCCTACAAGGACGATCCCGCCAAGGCGGCGGGGTTCCTGCAGGACGTGGGCAACCCCTACGAGGCGACGGGGACGGACCCCGACGGGCGCACGGCGGTGAACTGGGGCATCTACGGCGTGCCCGAGACCTTCGTGGTCGATGGCGATGGCAAGGTCGTCGCCCGCCTCGCCGAGCCGCTGACCGAGGACGCGCTGCAACGCCGTCTCCGCCCCGCGCTCGAAGCGGCGGGTGCATCCGCGAACTGACCTTTTGGAGCGGCGAATTGCGCCGGAATCGTGGTATCCTCCTGAAAACGCAACAGGGAGGATGACATGAGGATCGTGTTGGGCACGGGGCTTCTGGCGCTCGCCGCCGGGGGCGCTTGGGCGGAGCCCTCGCTCGAACGGGGGACCTACCTCGTCGAAGGGCCGATGGGCTGCGGCAACTGCCACACGCCGCTGGGGCCGACCGGCGAGGTCGCCGGGCAGGAGCTCTCGGGTCGGATCGTGGAGCAGAACGATCTCTACACCGCCATCGCGCCCAACATCACGCCCGCCGGGGATGTCGCCAACTGGTCGGACGAGGAGCTGGCCCGCGCGATCCGCGAGGGCATCCGGCCGAACGAGCGGGTCATCGGGCCGCCCATGCCGATCCACCTCTACCGCCGCCTTTCGGACGATGACGTGATGAGCGTGGTGATGTATCTGCGGCAGGTCCCGGCCGTGGAGAATGATCCGGGCGAGAGCACCTACAACATCCCGCTGCCCCCGAACTACGGCCCGCCGGTGGACCATGTGGAGGCCATCCCGGCCGGCGTGACGGTCGAATACGGCGAATACCTCGCAGGCCCCATCGCGCATTGCGTCGAGTGCCACTCGCCCATGGGTCCACAGGGACCGGAGACCGACACGCGCACGGGTGGCGGAGGGATGGAGTTCAAGGGACCCTGGGGCGTGGTGGTGGCGCCGCCCATCTATGGCGCGGCGCTGGAGCACCTGACGGACGCCGACCTCGACGGAATGATCCGGCACGGGCAGCGTCCGACCGGCACGCCGATGAACCCGCCGATGCCCTATGCCCATTTCGCGAAGATGACCGACGACGACCTCGCCGCGATCATCCTATACCTGCGCCAGCTTCCCGAGCCGCCGGCCGGATGATGGAAGGGGCGCCCTGGGAAAGGGCGCCCGCTCGCGGCCTCAGGCCGCCTTGGCGAGGTTGCGCAGCACGTAGTGCAGCACGCCGCCATTCTGGATGTACTCGATCTCCACGGCGGTATCGATCCGGCAGCGGAGCGTGACGTCGCGCCTAGAGCCGTCCGCGTATTCGATGATCGCCGGGACCAGCATCCGGGGCGTCACGGTGTCGAGGCCGCCGATGGAGACCTTCTCGTCGCCCTTCAGGCCCAAGGTCTTGCGGGTCATTCCTTCCGTGAACTCGAAGGGAATGACCCCCATGCCCACGAGGTTCGAGCGGTGGATGCGCTCGAAGCTCTCGGCGATGACCGCCTTGACGCCCAGCAGCGCGGTCCCCTTGGCCGCCCAGTCCCGCGACGACCCCGCGCCGTATTCCTGTCCGGCGAAGATCACCAGGGGGGTGCCCTGCGACTGGTAGGCCATCGCCGCGTCGTAGATCGAGGTCTGCTTGCCGTCGGGGCCGAGCGTGTAGCCGCCCTCCACGCCGTCCAGCATCTCGTTCTTGATGCGGATGTTGGCGAAGGTGCCGCGCATCATCACCTCGTGGTTGCCGCGACGGCTTCCGTAGGAGTTGAACTCCCGCACCGGGACCTGCCGCTCTACGAGGTAGCGGCCGGCGGGCGTCGTCTCCTTGAAGGAGCCGGCGGGCGAGATGTGGTCGGTCGTCACCATGTCGCCCAGGATGGCGAGGGTCCGCGCCTGGAGGATGTTGCCGATCGAGCCCTTTTCGCGCCCCATGCCTTTGAAGTAGGGCGGGTTCTGGATGTAGGTCGAGGAGGGCGGCCAGTCGTAGGTCTCCCCGCCCGAGACGGCGACGGCCTGCCAGCGCTCGTCGCCCTTGAAGACGTCGGCGTACTTGGACTGGAACGCCTCGCGCGTGACGGTCCGCTCCACCAGCTCGGCGATCTCGGCCTGGGTGGGCCAGAGGTCCTTCAGATACACGTCCCGCCCGTCCGGCGCCGTGGCGATCACGCCATTCGCGATGTCGCAGTCCATGTCCCCGGCCAGCGCATAGACCACCACGAGCGGCGGCGAGGCGAGATAGTTCGCCCGCACATCGGGTGAGATGCGCCCCTCGAAGTTGCGGTTGCCCGAGAGCACCGACACGGCGACGAGGTCGTTCTCGTTGATCGCCTGGCTGATCTCGGGCTGGAGCGGCCCGGAGTTGCCGATGCAGGTCGTGCAGCCATAGCCCACGAGATTGAAGCCGATCGCGTCGAGGTCCTCCTGGAGCCCGGCGGCCTCCAGATACGCGGATACCACCTGCGACCCGGGCGCGAGCGAGGTCTTGACCCAGGGCTTGCGGGTCAGGCCGAGCTGCCGCGCCTTCCGCGCCACCAGCCCCGCGCCGATCATGACGTAGGGGTTCGACGTGTTGGTGCAGGAGGTGATCGAGGCGATCACCACTGCGCCGTCCGAGATCGTGTAGTCCTCGCCCGCGACCTTGATGCCGGTCTTGTGGGGAACGCCCTTGCGGTAGTCGCTCACCACCTTGAAGAAGCTCTCGGAGGACTGGGTCAGCGGCGTGTGGTCCTGCGGACGCTTCGGGCCCGAGACGGCGGGCACGACCTCGCCCATGTCGAGGTGCAGGGTCGAGCTGTAGATCGGCTCGTAGTCCGCGCCGCGCCAGAAGCCGTTCTCCTTGGCATAGGCCTCGACGAGGGCGATCCGCGCCTCGTCCCGGCCGGTCATGTGCAGGTAGCGCAGCGTCTCCTGGTCGATGGGGAAGAAGCCGCAGGTCGCGCCGTATTCCGGCGCCATGTTCCCGATGGTCGCCCGGTCGGCGAGCGGCAGGTGGTCGAGCCCCTCGCCGTAGAACTCCACGAACTTGCCGACCACGCCGTGCTGGCGGAGCATCTGCACCACCTTCAGCACGAGGTCCGTGGCCGTCGTTCCCTCGCGCAGCCGGCCCGTCAGCTTGAAGCCCACGACCTCGGGGATGAGCATGGAGACCGGCTGCCCCAGCATCGCCGCCTCGGCCTCGATTCCGCCCACGCCCCAGCCCAGGACCGCCGCGCCGTTGACCATGGTCGTGTGCGAGTCGGTGCCCACCAGCGTGTCGGGATAGGCGACCTCGGCCCCGGTCTGGTCGGTGTCGGTCCAGACGACCTGCGCGAGGTACTCGAGGTTCACCTGGTGGCAGATGCCCGTCCCCGGCGGCACCACGCGGAAGTTGCGGAATGCGGTCTGGCCCCACTTGAGGAACTGGTAGCGCTCGATGTTGCGCTCGTATTCCCGCTCCACGTTCATCTGGAAGGCGCGGGGGTTGCCGAACTCGTCGATCATGACCGAGTGGTCGATCACGAGGTCCACGGGATTCAGCGGGTTGATCTTCTGCGCGTCGCCGCCCAGCCCGATGATCCCGTCGCGCATCGCGGCGAGGTCCACGACCGCCGGCACGCCCGTGAAGTCCTGCATCAGCACGCGGGCGGGGCGGTAGTTGATCTCGCGGTCCGCGCGCCCGCCATTTGCGGCCCAGTCCCCGAAGGCCTTGATGTCGTCCAGCGACACCGAGAAGCCCCCATCCTCGAATCGCAGCAGGTTCTCGAGCACGACCTTCAGCGCGGCGGGCAGGCGGGCGAACTGGCCCAGGCCGGCCTCCTCGGCGGCGGGGATCGAGAAATAGGCGTAGTCACGTCCCCCGACGGTCAGCGTGCGACGCACGCCGGCGCTGTCGTGGCCTGCTTGGATGGGCATCTGGCTAATCCTTCTGGTGTCCCGTCCCCATATGGGGGCCGTGGTCGGCGGTTTGTATACCATTGCACACAAAGGAGGGAAAGCCCTCTCCCAGGGCTGGCAGGCCGCACCGCGCGAGGCGAGGAGGCTTGCGGCGCGGCCTCTCGCAATTCATTGATTGGCGCGGCGTGAGGGGCTCCCGTAAGCCCGGAGTCACGACCAAGAGGCCAGGCGAACCCCAATGCGACTGATTCCGGCGACCGGCCTCTCGGCCCTTGCGATGCTGATGCCCGGCCTGTCGCACGCCGAATCCAAGCTTCCCATCGTGGTCGAGCTCTTTACCTCCCAAGGCTGCTCCTCCTGCCCGCCGGCGGACTCCATGCTGGGCGACCTGTCCAAGATGGACAACGTGATCGCCCTCGCGCTGCACGTCGACTACTGGGACTACATCGGCTGGCCCGACACCTTCGCCTCGGCCAACCACACCGCCCGGCAGGAGGCCTATGCGCGCGCGGCGGGCGAGCGGATGGTCTACACGCCCCAGATCATCGTCAACGGAGAGGACCGCCTGGTCGGCGGCGACACCTTCGCCGTCATGGAAAGCCTGCAGGCCCATGCCGATGCCACGACGCCCGTGGACCTGCACCTCTCGCGCGAGGGGGACGAGATCCGCATCGAGGCCGCGCCCACCCACCTTGCCCATCCGCTCGACGTGATGCTGGTGCGCTACGTCCCCGAGGACGAGGTCGTCATCACCGGGGGCGAGAACGCGGGCCTCACCATGGCCTACCACAACATCGTCACCTCGTGGGAGCATCTGGGCCACTGGGACGGGCGGGAGCCCCTGGCCCTCGACCATTCGGTCGAGGGGACGCAGCCCGTCGTGGTCCTCCTCCAGGAGCCCGGGCCCGGGCCCATCCGCGCGGCGGCCAAGCTCGATCACTGAGGGGGTGCCCCCTTCCAGCGGCGGTGCACCCAGAACCACTGGCCCGGATGCGCCGCGACCCGCGCCTCGAGCCGGCGCGTCGCTTCCTCCATCATGGCGAGCGGGGTGCCGTGGGGGATCGGTTCCTCCAGCACCGTGTCGAAGCTCAGCCCGTCCGGCTGCCGGATGCCCCAGTAGGGCAGGAGCAGCGCGTCGTAGCGGAGCGCGAGGTCGGCCGCCGTGGTCGCCGTCAGCGCCGGGCGCCCCAGGAAGGGAATCGGCACCCCGTCCCAGTCGTGCAGGTCGAAGAGGATCGTCGCCATACCGCCCCCCGCGAGGTGGCGCACGAAGCCCAGCGTCCCCCGCCGCCCCTTGGGGAACGCCGGCCCCGAGACCTCGGCCATGGTCGCGGCGTAGTGGGCGTTCACGTAGGGGTTGCTCATCTCGCGATAGAGCCCGCCCACGCGGCAGCCGAGCCGCGTGAGGACGTGACGCGGCGCCTCGTGGTTGCCGAAATGTCCCGTCAGGAACAGCACCGG
Source organism: Rubellimicrobium mesophilum DSM 19309 (assembly GCF_000600335.2). Classification (GTDB taxonomy): domain Bacteria; phylum Pseudomonadota; class Alphaproteobacteria; order Rhodobacterales; family Rhodobacteraceae; genus Rubellimicrobium; species Rubellimicrobium mesophilum. The sequence continues at coordinate 31,042 of NZ_KK088562.1, forward strand.
CCGCCCCCTGGCGCGCGCCTCCTCCAGATGCGGCAGGCCCCCGCCCGTCAGCGGCGTCGTGGCCAGCCGGGTGCCCAGCTCCCGCCAGGAGTAGTTCTCGATCAGCGTGCGCCCGAAGTTGTCGAGCGCCCCTTCCGCCACATTGCGTCGCTCCGCCTCCGGCCAGTCGGGCCGGACGAGCGCGAGATTCTCCAGCGCCCGGCGCCGATAGCCCGCGAGCGGCCCCGCGACCCGGCGCGCGACCCCGCCGAAGAAGGCGACGCGCCGGGGATAGGGCATCGCCATGGCCGCCCCGATGGCTCCGCGCAACGCGAGGTCCACGAGCCGGTCGGTCGTGCTGCCCTGGACGGCGGGCGTGGAGGCGCTCTCGGGCATGGTCGGGGACCTCGGACGAGTCCGAGCGGCATAGGGCGTCACCCGCGGCCTGCCAAGTCCGGAGCCGCCCGTGCGGGCGGTCTCGTCGCCGTCCTCCGCACGGGCTCACGGCGCCGCCTGCCCGTCCTCGTCCTCCACGAGCTCCAACTCGCCCAGGGCTACGCGCTCGCGCACGGCGGCGAGGATGGCGGCCTGCGCGGATTCGGCCTCGGCGGGCTTGATCCGGTCGAAGGTGGCGATCTCCTCGCGGATCGATTCGGCCAGCCGCTGCGGCAGGCTGGCCAGCAGGAAGGCGGCGGCCGCGACCTCGTCCTCCTTGCCCTTCTGCGCGGCGGCGAGCGCCAGGGCGGCGACCCTCGGCTCAATGGCGCGCAGGACCTTGGGCACGTCCGCCGCCTTGAGCCGACGGGGCAGGTGGGCGAAGGTGAAGATCGCCTTGCGCACCTCGGCCGCGAAGGCCTTGTCCTCGGCATCGAGCCCTCCCAGCACCTCCTCCCGCGTGGCGGGCGGGGAGGAGTTGAGGATCGCGCCCAGCCGTTCGCCCGGGGCCTGAGGGAAGGCCGGGGCAGGGGTGCCGCAATGCTCCTCGGCCAGGGCGCGGCCGATTCGCCGGACGGCGTCGGGCGTGACCTTGGCGGTGCGCGAGACGGACAGCGTGATCCGCCGCGCCTGCGGTCCCGGGAGCTTGCCCAGCACCTCGGCGGCCTTGGCGACCGGCAGCTTGGACAGGGCCACCGCCGCGACCTCCACGCTCTCTCGCGCGAGCGCGGCGGCGAGGTCCGCCGTCCCCAGCGCGGCCATGGCGGCCCAGGGGTCCGAGCCGTGCCGCTTCGCCGCCTCCGCCTTGAGGCGCGCCAGGGCGGCGGGGCTGATATGGCCCGACATCGCCTCCAGCGCCGCGTCCTCGCCCGAGGGAGGCGCGAGGCCCACGCCCTCCAGCGCGTCGGAGAACTCCCCGATCACGGCGTCCAGCGTGGCGCGGTCCACCAGCGGGAGCTGCCCCATCTCGCGCGTCAGCGCGACCTGCGCATCCTCCGGCAGCGCCGAGAGCGGCGGGCGAAGCCCGTCCGAGAGCAGGAAGCGCACGACGATGGCAGCCTTGCGCCGCTGGTCGAGCGCGGCGTCACTGGAGCGAATCATGGGGTCCCCCGGGGCACGTCACCCCGGCAGCATCGCCTCAATCCGTTACCATTCGGTTGAGGACGCCCTCAGCCGGTGACGATGGGCACGCAAGAGCTGGTCTCGGGGTTCCACTGCATCCCTTCGGCGCAGGACATGGCCTGCTGGTCGTGGTGCCCCTGGCATTCGGCCCAGGCGGCGAGCGGGGAGGCGACAAGGACGAGGAGAAGGACGAGGCGCGTCATGACGGGGGTCTCCCTGGACGGATCGCGACCCGAATCTAGCACGAACCGGCCCCCGGACAGCCCGGCCCGGCGATCACGGCTGCGTGAAGGCGACGGACAGGCTGCGGAGCGCCTCGCGCGTCTCTGGCGAGAGGGGCATGGCCGAGGCGGTGGCCTCGTGGAGCCGCAGCATGAGCGCCCGAGTGGTCTCCTTCTCCTCGGGCGTGAAGTCTCGATCGCCGCGCGCGAAGCTCGCGAGCGACTGGCTGCCCCCCCGCTCCAGGCTGATCGCGAAGCCGTGGACGATCCCATGCGCCCGCGCCCTCTCGAAGACGCCGGCGGGGTCGCGGTCCTTCAATTCCTCCCAGGAGATCATCCCCCGGTTCTCGGCCGCCCAGCCGATGGTCGGGTCCTGCATCACGAGCCCCCCGTGGGAGTATTCGGCGAGCCACGCGACCGGGTAGGTCTGGAACATCAGCGTCGGGGTCTGGTAGCGGACATGGAGTCCGATCGCGAAGCCGGCCGGCGCCAGCGCCATCAACGCGAGCAACAGATCGGGAATGTCCAATTTCTCGTGCATGGGAAAGCTTTATTCTCTTTCGGGTTGCTCTCGCAATGCGTCAAGCGCTATGAAATCGGAAACAGACGGGGCGAACCGGATGTATGTGGAAAGGTTGGACAAGGCGAAGGACGGGGCTTATTCCCGCCGGGATGGATCCTGCCCGCCCGTGGAGGACATTCTCTCCATCGACCTCCCCGCGCTCGCGAACGCCGGCTACTACATCGCCCTCCGCATCGGCTTCGCCTTTCCCAAGGAGGAAGTGAACGCCCTCCCCCCCGCCTGGATCGAGCGGTACACCCGCGAAGGCTACATGATGTCGGACCCGGTGCTCCGCTGGATCTACGACGGCGAAGGGCTCTGCCGCTGGAGCGCCGTCCCCTTCCCGGATCCGCGCGGGATCATGGCGGCCGCCCGCCTGCATGGCCTGGTCCACGGCGTGGCCGTCTCGCTGCGGGACTCCGCTCCGTCGGGCCAGCGCAGCTTCGGCTCCTTCGCCCGGTCCGACCGGGAGTTCACGGACCTCGAGGCCCAGGCGCTGCTGGCCTATGTGCGGGCCCGCCACGACGCGCTCTCGCCGCCCCGCAACATCACCCGGGCCGAGCTCGAGGCGCTCCGCCTCATCAAGAACGGCCAGCGCCTCAAGCAGATCGCCCATCTGCTCGGCGTGAGCGAGGGGGCGGTGAAGCAGAGGCTCAAGAACGCGCGCCTCAAGCTCGACGCCAAGACGGGCGCCGAGGCGATTTCCCGCGCGGCCGCATTCGGGCTGATCTGAATCGGGCGCAGTGGATCAACGCGGCGTCATTGCCACGGTCGAGCCCATTCCGAAACTGAACCATCGGACCGAATGGCGCGCCATTCGGGCTGGCCCCATTTCGGTCGCCACAGGTCTCCGTCAGCCCTCGCCGAACACCCTGCGAAAGATCGTGTCCACGTGCTTGAGGTGATAGCCGAGGTCGAACTTCTCTTCGATCTCCTCGGGCGGGAGGGCGGCCGTGACCTCGGGGTCCTTCAGCAGCTCCTCCTTGAAGTCCGCCCCCTGCTCCCAGACCTTCATCGCGTTCCGCTGCACGAGCCGATAGGCGTCCTCCCGGCTCACCCCCGCCTGCGTGAGCGCCAGAAGCACCCGCTGGCTCATCACCAGCCCGCGGAACTTGTTCATGTTCCGCATCATGTTCTCGGGGTAGACCACCAGCCGCTCGACCACGCCGGCCAGCCGGTGCAGCGCGAAGTCCAGCGTCACCGTCGCGTCCGGCCCGATGGCCCGCTCCACGGACGAATGGCTGATGTCCCGCTCGTGCCAGAGCGCGACGTTCTCGAGCGCCGGCGTCACCGCGCTCCGCACCAGCCGCGCGAGGCCGGTCAGGTTCTCGGTCAGCACCGGGGTTCCTCTTGTGCGGCATCGCCGAGGATCCCTTCTGGCCGGGCGAGAAATACTCCTCCGCCTCCAGCACCTCGGTCCGCTGCATGTGGCGGATCTCGATGGCGACGTTCTCGATGCTGCTGGCGATCACGCCCAGCGTGGCGAAGAACATCGCGTGCCGGTCGCGGGGAATGACCTGCGTGCTGACGGGCTCGGGCTTCAGGCCCATCATCCGGCAGACGTGCTCCTCCACGTAAGGCTCGACGTTGGCGAAGGTGCCGACCGCGCCGGAGATGGCCCCCGTCGCGACTTCGTCCCGCGCGCGGGCCAGCCGTTCGCGGTTGCGGTCCATCTCCGCGTGGAAGCGCGCGAAGGTCAGGCCCATGGTCGTGGGCTCGGCGTGGATGCCGTGGCTGCGCCCGATCCGCGGGGTCATCCTGTGCTCGAAGGCCCGCGCCTTCAGCGCCGCGCAGACCCGGTCGAGGCCCACGCGCAGCAGGTCCGCCGCCCGGCAGAGCTGCACGTTCAGGCAGGTGTCGAGCACGTCCGAGCTCGTCATCCCCTGGTGGACGAAGCGCGCCTCGTCCTGGCCGATGATCTCGCCCAGATGGGTCAGGAAGGCGATCACGTCGTGCTTGGTCACCGCCTCGATCTCGTCGATGCGCGCGACATCGAAGGTCGCGTCCCTGGCTTTCCACACCGCCTCGGCGTTCGCCTTGGGGATCACGCCCAGCTCGGCCTGCGCGTCGCAGGCGTGCGCCTCGATCTCGAACCAGATCCGGAAGCGGGTCTCGGGGGACCAGATGGCGACCATCTCGGGGCGGGAGTAGCGGGGGATCATGGCGGGTCTCCTTGCGTCAGCGCCCTGTAGGGCGGGCGCCCCGCCGCCACAACTCCGTTTCTTGCCGGACAGGCACCCTGCGCGCTAAAGCCTGCCCCACCATGCTCACCCTCGCGGATTTCGCCGGCACCTGGCGCCTCCACCGGACCATCGAGGACCATCTCGGCCCGCCCGGCCGGTTCGAGGGAGTGGCCTCCCTCCGGCCCGAGGGGGACGGCCTGCGCTACCGCGAGGACGGTGTCCTGCGCCTCGGCGACGGCCCGGCGATGGCGGCTCATCGGGACTACCTCTGGCACCATGCGGGCGACCTGATCGAGGTCCGCTTCCCCGACGGCCGGCCCTTCCACGCCTTTCGCCCGGAGGGTTGCGCCCCCGGCACCGACCACCCCTGCGGACTCGACCTCTACCGCGTGACCTACGACGTCACGGCGTGGCCGGCCTGGGGCACGGAGTGGGTCGTGACCGGGCCCGCCAAGGATTATCGGATGCGGTCCGCCTATCGGCGAGCGTAACAACTTGCGCGGGATCGGCCCTTGCGTCAGAACGACACGAACGGGAGACAAAAGGGGGGAACCTCCATATGGCGCAAGGCATCACCCAGGCGGACTGGCCCGTCCTGGCCGAGATCGGCAGCGACGAGGACGGCGCGGCCCGCCTCGCGCGGCAGGCCATGTTCGTGGCGCTCGGGATCGCCGGCCTGACGCTCGCGGCGCAGGTGCAGGTGCCGGTGCCGCCCTCGCCGGTGCCGGTGAACCTCGGGACCTTCGCCGTGCTGTCGATCGGCGCCGCCTACGGGCCCCGGCTCGGCCTCGTGACGATCCTGGGCTACATGCTCCTGGGAATGCTCGGCGCCGACGTCTTCGCCAGCTCCACGGCCGAGAACAACGGCCTCCACTACATGATGGGCGCGTCGGGCGGCTACCTCCTGGGCTACGTGCTGGCCACCGTCCTCCTCGGCACGCTCGCGCGGCGCGGCTGGGATCGGAGCGTGGGTCTGATGGCCTTCGCCATGCTCCTCGGCAACGTCGCGATCTACATTCCGGGCATCGCCTGGATCGATCACGTCATCGCCGCTGGCGCCTTCGACCCGGCCAAATACGCCACCGTCTGGGACCAGACCCTGGCCTGGGGCTTCACCCCCTACCTGATCGGCGACGCCATCAAGCTCGCGCTCGCCGCGCTCATCTTCCCGACGGTCTGGCGCCTCGTGGGCACTGCGCGGGCCTGAGGCACGGAAAGGCGCAGGGCTCATCCACCTGGCGGCCGGGGACCCCCCCGGCCGTTCTCGTTCCTGGGGCAGGCCCTCCACAGGCCGATCGGCGCCTTGCACCTGCCCTCCGCAGTGAGGGACTCGGCTCCCGGCCCTGGTTGCAAGCTCCCAGCCTCCAAGCCCTGCCTCAGCCCCCGCAGGCCTTCGCGCGTCGCTGGGGACCGCTGCCCCTGCGCATCCTGGCCCCTGAGATGGAAACGAAGGGCCTGGATCCGGGCTCGGCACGATGCCCGACGGGCAGTCCGTCGGGGAGCTCACGACCGGCGTTCCGGTGGTGTCGTCCTCAGGGCGGGCTGGCTCGCAAAGGCGTCGGAGATGCCTTCGCCAAAGCGATGTCGCGGGCCGGGTCCCCTGTCCGACCCGCCCGCGACCCGCCTCGGCTCTCCCCTCGCCTCAGATCGTTCGCGACAGGACGTCCTGGACGATGCCCATGCCACCCAGCGCCTGCACGACGCTGACGCCCACCCCCGTCAGCGCCATGGCCCGCGCGCTGGTCGTGAGGTTGGCCCCGCGCGAGAGGCTGTAGATCATCATCGCCGCGCCCACCGGAAGCAGGACGACCATGAGCGTGGCGTCGATCAGATGGGCAGCAAGCCGCAGGGCCGCGGAGGGCGCAGACTCGGTCCTGCGGGCGTCCAAGCCCGAGAGGTCCACCTCCGGCAGGTCCAGGCCTGCGGGGACGCCCACGCTCTCCACCCAGCCCGCGCGACGGGCGTCGAGGGTCGCATCCACCTTGGCCACCAGTCGGGGGAGGTCGTCCAGGTCGACGAAGTGGCGCGGCGGTGGGCGGTGCTCCCGCTCGGCCTCCCGGCGGGCGGCCAGGGCCTCGATGCTCCGCTCCAGGAACTCGGGGGTCGCGATCTCGTGGCTCTCGGTCCAGATCGTCTCGGCGGGCGTGGAGCGGGCGGCAAGGCGATCGGCGATCAGCCGCGCCAGCACCGCCTGACGCCGTGCGAGCCGCGCGTCGCCCTGATCCCCGGGGCCGAATCCCACCGTCACCGTGATGGCCGCGGCGCCGGCCGTGTCTAGGTTCTCCGCCATCGCGACCGAGATCCGCGACGCCCCCGCGTCGATCACCGCCAGCCCGTCGCGCTCCAGCGTCGTCCGCCGTTCCCCCGCGCCGGCGCCGGCCAGGGCGGAGTCCAGCTCCGCCACCAGTCGCTCGAAGTCGAGCGACGGCCGGGTGGGATAGAGAAGCTGTCCGACCGTGGTCTTCGAGCGAAGGGGGGCGTTCATCGCGAAGCTCCTTAAGGGTGGAAACAGACGACTCGGCACGCTGCGGTTCTCGCTTTCCAGTTGGGCCAGTGTTCGAACGAATTAAGGACTTTCTGCGATGCGGCCCCTTTCCATTGCCCGGATTCAGTCACAATCCCCGGCTGCATGTAACAACCCAAGGGAGAGTCTACTGGGGATAGTTTGTTTCCAGGATGGAACCTGCCGAAAAGGGCGTTTCGGAATGGAAAAAGGGCGCCCCCGAAAGGGCGCCCTCCAATCCTGTCCGGGAGATTCGCGTTAAGGGCGAATCAGCAGGAATAGTACATCTTGTATTCCACCGGGTGCGGCGTGTGCTCGAAGGCGTAGACCTCCTCCCACTTCAGCGCCATGTAGCCCTCGAGCTGGTCGCGGGTGAACACGTCGCCCTGGAGCAGGAACTCGTGGTCCTTCTCCAGCTCCTGCAGCGCTTCCCGCAGGCTCCCGCAGACGGTCGGGATCTGCGCCAGCTCTTCGGGCGGCAGGTCGTAGAGGTCCTTGTCCGAGGCCGGGCCGGGGTCGATGCGGTTCTTGATGCCGTCGATGCCGGCCATCAGCAGCGCCGAGAAGGCGAGGTAGGGGTTCGCGGACGGGTCGGGGAAGCGGGCCTCGACGCGCTTGGCCTTGGGCGATTCGGACCACGGGATCCGGATCGCGCCGGACCGGTTGCGGGCCGAGTAGGCGCGCAGCACGGGGGCCTCGAAGCCGGGGATCAGGCGCTTGTAGCTGTTGGTCCCGGGGTTGGTGATCGCGTTCAGCGCCTTGGCGTGCTTCAGGATGCCGCCGATGAACCACAGCGCCTCCTGCGAGAGATCGGCGTACTTGTCGCCGGCGAACAGGGGCTTCCCGTCCTTCCAGATCGACATGTTGACGTGCATCCCCGAGCCGTTGTCGCCCGCGATGGGCTTGGGCATGAAGGTCGCGGTCTTGCCATAGGCCTGGGCGACGTTGTGGATGACGTACTTGTACTTCTGCATCTCGTCGGCCTGCTTGGTCAGCGTGCCGAAGATGATGCCCAGCTCGTGCTGCGTGGAGGCGACCTCGTGGTGGTGCTTGTCCACCTTCATGCCCATCCGCTTCATCGTGGAGAGCATCTCGGACCGCAGGTCCTGCGCGTCGTCCAGCGGCGGGACGGGGAAGTAGCCGCCCTTGATGCCCGGACGGTGGCCGGTGTTGCCGCCCTCGAACTCGCGGTCGCTGTTCCAGGCCGCGTCGACGCCGTCCACCTGGAACGACACCTTGTTCATGGTGACGCTGAAGCGCACGTCGTCGAAGATGAAGAACTCGGCCTCGGGGCCCATGAAGGCGGTGTCGCCGATGCCGGTGGACTTCAGGTACTGCTCGGCCTTGACGGCGGTGCCGCGCGGGTCGCGCGAGTAGGGCTCGCCGGTGTCGGGCTCGACGACGTTGCAGTGCACGCAGATCGTCTTCTCGGCGAAGAACGGGTCGACATAGGCCGACTCGACGTCGAGCATCAGCTTCATGTCGGACTGGTCGATCGACTTCCAGCCGGCGATGGACGAGCCATCGAACATGAAGCCTTCCTCGATGAAGTCGGCGTCCACGAGGTCCGACACGATGGTGACGTGCTGGAGCTTGCCGCGCGGGTCGGTGAAGCGGATGTCGACGTATTCCGCCTCCTCCGAGGAGATGAGGTCGAGAAGCTTGTTGGCCATTTTCCCGTTGCTTTCCCTTCGTGTCCGTTCGGGCGTTCCCGCCCCTGTCCTGTGTCTGCGCTAGAGGGCGTCGTCGCCGGCTTCGCCGGTCCGGATGCGGATCGCCTGCTCGACGGGCGAGACGAAGATCTTGCCGTCGCCGATCTTGCCGGTGTTCGCCGACTGGACGATCGCGTCGATGGCGCGCTCGACCTGCTCGTCGGGGAGCACGACCTCGATCTTCACCTTGGGCAGGAAGTCCACGACGTATTCCGCGCCGCGATAGAGCTCCGTATGCCCCTTCTGGCGGCCGAAGCCCTTCACCTCGACGACGCTCAGCCCCTGGACGCCCGCCTCCTGGAGGGCCTCCTTGACCTCGTCGAGCTTGAACGGCTTGATGATCGCCTCGATCTTCTTCATGCGCCTGCCCCTCGTTCCGGAGGGCCGTATCGCCGGGCACGCCGGGGGCTTCAACCATGGCCGCGCAGCGAAGCGGGGGGCGCCGGGGGGAAGGATGCGGATTGATCGCCGCCTGGGCGTCTTGCCGCGAATTTGGGCAGTTTGAAAACTGCCGGGGGAGGATGCGATGACGGCGATCCTGACGGCGGCGGAGATGCGGGCGCTCGAGCAGGAGGCCATCGCGAGGGGCGAGGTCACCGGCCTCGAGCTCATGGAGCGGGCGGGGAGGGGGGGCGTCGAGGCGATCCTGGCGGAGTGGCCGGAGATCGAGCAGGGCGCACGGCGAGCCGTGGTCCTCTGCGGCCCCGGCAACAACGGCGGCGACGGGTTCGTCGTGGCGCGGCTGCTGAAGGAGCGGGGGTGGGAGGTGGAGGCGTTCCTCTACGGGGACCCCGACAGGCTGCCGCCGGACGCCAGGGTCAACCATGATCGCTGGTGCAGGTTGGGGCGTCTCCGACCCTTCTCGGGGACGCTCCGGGCCAAGGACCCTTCCCGGTCAGACCTGATCATCGACGCCCTGTTCGGAACGGGCCTCGCGCGGCCTCTCGACGATGACCTGGTGGCAGGACTGACCGCTCCGACCCCCGAGGCCGACATGAGGGATGGGCGCAGCCGCCCTTGGATGGTGGCCGTGGACATTCCGAGTGGCTTGGACAGCGATTCCGGCCAACCGATCGGGCGGTGCTTGCGGGCTGACCTCACCGTCACCTTCCATAGCCTGAAACATGGGCACGTCCTGAGTGACGGTCCTTCATGGTGCGGGAGGATCGCGGTCAAGGATATCGGCCTGCCTGCTGCAGCCGGTTCGACTCGGACTCTCGATGCGCCGCCGCTCGACGGCGCCTTCGGGCTCGCCAAGCGCACCGGCCACAAATACTCCCACGGTCACGCCCTCATCCTCTCCGGCCGCCCCGGTCGTGGCGGGGCCGCCCGCATGACCGCCCGGGGCGCGCTCCGCATCGGCGCGGGCCTCGTGACCCTCGCCGTCCCGCCTGGCGCGCTGCAGGAGAACGCCGCCCGCCTCGACGCCATCATGCTGCGCTCCGTCAAGGACGCCGAGGCCCTGACCGACCTCCTCTCCGACCCCCGCTTCAACGCCCTCGCCGCCGGCCCCGGCCTCGGCACCTCCGACCGCGAGGCCGCGCTCCTCTCCGCCCTCCTCGACGCCTCGCGCGGGGCAGGGGAGGCGTCCTTCCGGCCGGGCGCAGGACGCCCGGCGCTTCCCGCTGACGGGAGCCCCCCAGGCTCCCATCCGGGCGCGGCTCGCCCCCGCGCGCTCGTCCTCGACGCCGACGCCCTGACGCTCCTTTCCAAGGACGAGGCCCTCCGCGCCAGGCTCCACGGCCATTGCGTCCTCACTCCCCACGAGGGCGAGTTCGCTCGCCTCTTCCCCGCCATCGCTGAGCGCTGGCACGAGCCCCCGCTCAGAGGCCCCACCTATTCCAAGGTGGACGCCGCCCGCGACGCCGCGCGCGAGAGCGGCGCGACCGTCCTCCTCAAGGGCCCCGACACCGTGATCGCCTCGCCGGACGGAAGGGCCGCCATCAACGCCGCCGTCTACGACCGCGCCGCCCCCTGGCTCGCCACGGCGGGCTCCGGCGACGTGCTGGCGGGCTTCATCGCGGGCCTCCTCGCGCGCGGCTTCGCCCCCTTCGACGCCGCCTGCACCGCCGCCTGGCTCCATGTCGAATGCGCGAGGAGCTTCGGCCCCGGCCTCATCGCCGAGGACCTGCCGGAGGAGCTGCCCAAGGTGTTCCGGGCGCTGGGCCTGTAGGAAGGGGGTCCTCCGCGAGGGGGACCAGGGCGGGGGACCTACCCCTGCGCCCATGGTTCACTCGCCATCTCCGGCCATAGACGGACGAGCCTCCGTGCCGCGATGAGCCATCCCCTCGCACGGCAGGCGCGTCAGACGCAGACCTCCACCCCCTCCGCCCGCACCGCCCGAGTCCCCCAGACCACCAGCGTCCAGAGCGTCATCCCTCTGGGCCGCTCCTCGGTGACGTAGACCCCGTCCACCAGCCGGAACGCCTCGATGGGCCGTGACTGCCGGGGCAGCCAGAGCCGCGTCGCCGGCCCGACGAGGAGGTCCTCCGCAGGCATCCCGAGCCCCAGCGCTTCCGCCACGACCCGCACCGGGGCGACCCGCGCCGACCTTGCCTCGACCGCGATCACCGGCACCCGCCCCTCGCGCGTCACCACCCACTCGCCGCGCTTGAGGCTCTCCACCGACCGCGAGCCGCTTCCCGTGAGGATGCGCGTCCCGGTCGCCATGCCGGCCAGCCGCGTCAGCGAGACCGCTTCGACCCGAAACCCCGTCTCATGACGCATCCGACTCTCCCTAGGCGGAACGATGCTCATCCTAAGGTTGAATGTGGCGCGATGAAGGCAACCCCGGGAGGCTGATTTTTCCCCTCGCCCCGGCCCGCGCCCTCTGCTAATCCGCGCGCCAGCCAGAAGGGGGAGGGCGTGGCCCGTCCCCCGCTAGGACTTGCGGGTGTGGCGGAACTGGCAGACGCACCGGATTTAGGTTCCGGCGCCGCAAGGCGTGGGGGTTCGAGTCCCTTCACCCGCACCAGACGAACGATGCGCCCGCGCGCCACGAGAGGAGAGAAGATGCAAGTCACCGAGACGCTGAACGAGGGCCTGAAGCGCGGCTACACCGTCACCGTCACCGCCCAGGAGCTCGACGAGAAGGTCCAGTCCAAGCTGGCCGAGGTGCAGCCCCAGGTCGCCATGAAGGGGTTCCGCAAGGGCAAGGTCCCGATGGCGCTCCTGCGCAAGCAGCATGGCCCCCGCCTCATGGGCGAGGCCATGCAGGAGACCATCGACGGCGCCGTCTCCTCGCATCTGGAATCGACCGGCGACCGCCCGGCGATGCAGCCCTCGGTCAAGATGACCAACGAGGCCTGGAAGGAAGGCGACGACGTCACCGTCGAGGTCTCCTACGAGAAGCTCCCCGAGGTTCCCGAGATGGACCTCTCCTCGCTGAGCCTCACCCGCCTCAGGGTCGCCCCCGAGGAAGCCTCGGTCGATGAGGCCCTGACCCAGCTCGCCGACACCGCCAAGTCCTACGAGGACAAGGACGGCGCCGCCGAAAATGGCGATCAGGTCGTGATCGACTTCGTGGGCAAGGTGGACGGCGAGGCCTTCGAAGGCGGCTCGGCCACCGACTACCCGCTGGTGCTCGGCTCCAACTCCTTCATCCCCGGCTTCGAGGACCAGCTCGTCGGCGTGAAGGCCGGCGAGGAGAAGGACGTCGACGTCACCTTCCCCGAGGAATACGGCGCCAAGCACCTCGCCGGGAAGGCCGCCGTCTTCACCTGCACCGTCAAGGCCGTGAAGGCGCCCAAGGCCGCCGAGATCGACGACGAGCTTGCCACCCGCTTCGGCGCCGAGAACCTCGACGACCTGCGCCGCCAGGTCCGCGAGCGTCTCGAGCAGGAATACTCCGGCGCCGCCCGCGCCGTCGCCAAGCGCGCCCTTCTGGACGAGCTCGACAAGCGCGTGGACTTCGACCTGCCCGAGTCGCTCGTGAAGGCCGAGGCCGACCAGATCGCGCACCAGCTCTGGCACGAGGAGCACCCGCACGAGCACGGCCACGACCATGACCACGTCGAGCCGACCGAGGACCACCTCCGCCTCGCGCGCCGTCGCGTGAAGCTGGGCCTGCTGCTCGCCGACCTGGGCCAGAGGGCCGAGGTCAAGGTCACGGACTCGGAGCTGACCCAGGCCGTGCTCCAGCAGGCCCGCCAGTACCGTGGCCAGGAGCGGCAGTTCTTCGAATACGTCCAGAACAACCCCGCCGCCCGCCAGCAGATCCAGGCGCCGATCTTCGAGGACAAGGTCATCGACCACATCTTCGGCGCCGCCCAGGTCGAGGAGAAGGAAGTCTCCAAGGACGACCTCCAGGCCGCCGTGGAGAAGCTCGACGAGGAGTGAGGTCCTGGGGGAACCGTCTCACGGACGGCTCCCCCGTCAACCCGACACTCCCGGGGGCCGTCCAGCGGACGGCGCCCGACCTCAGGCGCGGTGAGCCATGAGGCTCGCCAGCCACCCCGGAAGGACGCCCCGCGCAGGCCCTCCATCGAATGGCTCGTTCACCCAGGGCCTCCGGGGTCGCAGGCCGATGCGGTGGACGGTGGCTCGGAGCTCCGGGCTCTCGAGATCAGCCCGGCAGCGTGACGACGATGGCGCCGCGATCCGTCGCGACGACCGTGTGCTCGTACTGCACGACAGGCGCGCGCGGCTCGCTGAACAGCGTCCAGTCGTCGTCTCCATCGGTCGCCCAGATACCTCCCCTGGACAGGAACGGTTCGACGGTCAGCACAAGGCCCCTGTGCATCCGCCGCCTGTCGCCTCGCGTGGGCCAGGTCGCGATCGTCTCCGGATATTCGTGAAGCGCCCGGCCGACGCCGTGGCTGGCGAGGTTGCGGATCAGCGTATAGCCGCGCTCCGAGGCGAAACGTCCGATGGCCTTCCCGATCCCGGCCAGGGGCTTGCCGCTGCCGACCTGCGCGATGCCGATCTGCATGGCCCGTTTCCCGTCCCGGCAGAGCCGGTCGAGAGAGGGCTGGACGGGTGGCACGCGAAACGTGGCCCCGGTGTCGGCGAAGTAGCCGCCCTTGGAGGCGGAGACGTCGATGTTCACGAGGTCGCCCGTCGAGATGATCCGATCGCCGGGAATGCCATGCGCGATCTCCTCGTTGACGCTGATGCAGGTGGCGCCCGGAAACCCGTAGGTGCTCTCGGGCGCGGAGGTCGCGCCCTCACGCTCCAGAAGCTCGCGGCCGATCCCGTCCAGCTCCCGCGTCGTCATGCCGGGCTCCATCGCTCTGGCCATGGACTGCATGGTGTTGGCGACGATGCGACCGATCTCCGCCAGGCCTTCCAGTTCATCCTGGCTCGTGATCGTCATTCCGTACCTCATCCAGAAGGCTCAAGGGGCGCCGCGCGGCTCTAGCACCGACGGAGGGTCCTGTCACATGGTCCACCTGCCGGTTGCCTCGCCCTTGCATGGGACAGCCTGAGAGGCCGCGGCGTCGGACCTATCGAAGGGTGCCCCGCGATCGGGTCCCCTGCCGGCACGACTGGCAAGGAACGGGCGCCCTGCAGGACGCCCGCCTCGTAGTCAGAGCGCGATCCTGAACCACGCGAACCGTCCGGCCCGTCCCCCGCCGGCTCCACTTCAGCCCGCCCGGCACCTGATCCAGATGCTCCGCCGCCTTCGGCCCGGTGTCGAACAGCACCGTGGTCCCCGGCATCGGCACGAAGCTCCAGTTCCCGTCCGCCGCAGGGTCGATGGTCCCCTGCTCGACGATGTAGCGCACGATCACGTCCCGGTTGGTGTCCGGGGCCTCGAAGACGATGGTGGACCCGTCCGCCCCCGGGAAGCTCCCGCCCCCCTCGGCGCGGTAGTTGTTGGTGGCGACGATGAACTCCTGCGCCGGGTCGATGGGCTGGCCGTCATAGGCCAGGTCCACGATCCGGTTCGCATCCGCCGCCACGAGGTTCCCGTCCGTGTCGAACTTCGAGGGCTGCGACAGGTCGATCCGGTAGGTCACCCCGTCGATCACGTCGAAGTTGTAGCTGCGGAAGTCCGGGTTCAGCAGCACCTGGTCCTGCCCGCCGGGCGTGATCTGGTTGAACATCCCCGCGCTGCGCTCCAGCCAGTCCTTGACCTGCGCCCCGGTGATCCTCACCGCCCGCACGGTGTTCGGATACAGGTACAGGTCCGCGACGTTCTTGATCGCCACGTCCCCCACCGGCACGTCGGTGTAGTAGTCCGGGCCGCCCCGCCCCCCGCCCTTGAAGGGCGCCGCCGCCGACAGCAGCGGCAGGTCCGCGTGCTCGGTCCCCTCCAGCATCTGGTCGATGTACCAGGCCTGCGCGATGTTCACGATCTGCACGGAGGGATCATCCGCCACCAGCGCGAAGTAGCTGTGCAGCGGCGCCGCGGTCTTGCCCACCGGCCGGCGGATGTAGTCCAGCGTCTCCTCGTGCTCCTGCGCGACGGAGGCCGCCACCGCCTCGTCGCTCTCGACCGTGGGCGCGACCTTGTTGTCCTCGTCCCGCAGGTAGATCGGCCGCGCCTCCACGGTGAAGTCGGCGATGCGCCAGCCTTCGCCCTCGCGCTCCAGCATCAGGTCGACGAGCCCCATGTGGCTGCCCCAGAACCCGGCCATGACCGCGGGCTTGCCCGCGATGGTCCCCTTGGCCGCGTCCACCCCCTCGGTCTCCGCGTAGTCCTCCCCGGGGAAGACGAGGTGCTGGTGCCCCGTCAGCACCACGTCGATCCCCTCGACCCCTGCCAGCGGGATCGCCGCATTCTCCTGCCCCGGAACGTGCTCGGCCTCGCCGATCCCCGAATGGCAGAGCGCGATCACGAGCTGCGCCCCCTCGGCCCGGACCTTGGGCACCCAGGCCTGCGCCGCTTCCACGATGTCCCGAGTCGTGACGCGCCCTTCGAGGTTCTTCCGGTCCCACTCCACGATCTGCGGCGGCGCGAAGCCGATGACGCCGATCCTGATCGGGAACTCCTCCCCGGTGCCGTCCTTGATCGTCCGGTCCAGGATCACGTACGGCGGCACCAGCGTCTCGTCCTGGTCCGGCGTCGTCCCCGCCTTGGTCACGACGTTGGCGCTCACGAAGGGGAAGCTCGCCCCCTCCAGGCACCCCGCCAGGAAGTCGAGCCCGTAGTTGAACTCGTGGTTCCCGAGCGTGCTGGCCTCATAACCGAGCTCGTTCATCGCCTTGGTCACCGGATGGAGCTGCCCCTCCACGCCCCGCTCGTAGGCGATGTAGTCGCCCATCGGGTTCCCCTGGAACAGGTCCCCGTTGTCGAGGAGCAGCGAGTTCGTGGACTCCGCCCGCACCGCCTTGATGAGCGAGGCCGTCCGCGCGAGGCCCAGCGTGTCCGCCGGCGCGTCGGCGTAGTAGTCGTAGGGCAGGACGTGGACGTGGATGTCGGTCGTCTCCATGATCCTGAGATGCGCCTGTCCAGCCTGCGCGCGGGCGGAATAGGGGTGGAGCGCGATCAGCGCCCCCGTACCGGCGAGGAAGCCGCGTCGGTTGATGCGAAGGGTCATGGGGGGCCTCCCTGCGTGTGGCGATCGGACCGGCTCACGCGGTCCTTGTGTCGGACAGGGTGACAAACCCGCGCGCGCTTGGCGACAATGGCGTAGCGTCAACAAGAGGCACCGTCAGGATCGGCCGCCGGTCAGCCGTGCCGCCCCCGGATCTCCGCCCGCGCGGCCGAGGACAGGAAGGCGCTCCGCGTCATGCCCCGCCGCTGCGCCTCCGCGTCGATGGCCTCCAGAAGCCCGGGATCGAGCGAGACGTTCACCCGGCGCGGCGAACCCCGATCGATCAGGAGCGGCACATGGGCGATCTGCGCCCCCTCGCGCCACTCGGCGAGATCGGCGTCGGCGAGGATATCGGACAGGCTCCTGGGCCGGGGCAGGGGCTCTCCGTCCTCCTCCATCCCTTCGACGTGGAAGGCCAGAGCCTCCTCGCCACGCGTGACGGCCTCGTCCGCCGTGGCCCCGTCCGAGACGCAGCCCGGAAAGTCGGGGAAGCTGATGCCGAAGCCTTCCTGGTCCTGATGAAGGAATGCGACGTAGCGCATGGTCTCCCTACCTCCAACCAGCCTGCCGGTAGATGGACATCACGGTCCCCTTCGGAATGTCCCGCTTGGGATGGGGGACCGTGACGCGCCCCGGTTTGGTCGGGTGCTTGAACTGCATGTGGTCGCCCTTGGTGTCGACATGAACCCAGCCGTCGGCCTTGAGCATGGCGATGAGCTTGCGGCTGTTGGTTTCCATCATATCCGCATGTGTGTAACTATATACACAAAAATGACTGCACTTCAAGCGTGTGAAGGTCAAAGGAGCAAAGCGCTTGACAAAACCAAACGGGCCGCCCCGAGGGGACGGCCCGCCAAGCCTCGCAACGGGGCAGGGAGGATCACTCCTCCTGCGCGGCTCCGCCGATGTCGTCGAAGAGCTCGCTGATCTCGAACTCGGCCGCGGCCTCGGCCTCGGCGGCGAGCTCCTGGATCGACTTGCCCGAGGCCTGCAGCTCGGCCTCTTCGGGCGAGCGGGCGACGTTCACGCTGATCTGCGCGTCCACCTCGGGGTGGAGCCGCACGGTCACCGCGTGGATGCCCAGGTCCTTGATCGGCGCGTTCAGGATCACCTGCCGCTTGTCGAGGCTGAAGCCGCCCTCGGTCGCGGCATCGGCCACGTCGCGGGTCGTCACCGAGCCGTAGAGCGCGCCGCCGTCCGAGGCGGAGCGGATGACCACGAAGGTCTGCCCGTTCAGCGTCTCGGCCAGCTTGCCGGCCTCGGCCTTGGTCTCGAGGTTGCGCGCCTCGAGCTGGGCCTTCTGCGTCTCGAACTTGGCGATGTTGGCATCGTTGGCGCGCATCGCCTTGCCCTGCGGCAGCAGGAAGTTGCGGGCGTAGCCGTCCTTGACGCGCACGACCTCGCCCATCTGGCCAAGCTTGGCCACGCGTTCCAGAAGGATCACTTGCATGGGTGGGTCCTCACTTCACGGCGTAGGGCAGGAGCGCCAGGAACCGCGCGCGCTTGATCGCCTGGGCGAGCTTGCGCTGGTTCTTGGCGCCGACGGCGGTGATGCGCGACGGGACGATCTTGCCGCGCTCCGAGATGTAGCGCTGCAGGAGCCGCGTGTCCTTGTAGTCGATCGCGGGGGCGTCCTTGCCCTCGAACGGGTCGGACTTGCGGCGGCGGAAGAAGGGTTTGGTAGCCATCAGTCAGGTCCTCTCAGATCAACGGCGGTCGCGGGAGAAGCCGCCACGGTCGCCACGGTCCTCGCGGGGGCCGCGGTCCTCGCGCGGGCGGTCGTCGCGGGGACGGTCGCCCCGGTCGCCGCGATCACCACGGTCGCGGTCGCGGCCGTCGCGCTCGTCACGCTTCTGCATCTGCACCGAGGGGCCGTCCTCGTGCTTGTCCACCTTGATGGTCAGCACGCGCATCACGTCCTCGTGGAGGCGCATCAGGCGCTCCATCTCGGTCACGGCGGCGGCGGGCGCGTCCGTGCGCAGGAAGGCGTAGTGGCCCTTCCGGTTCTTGTTGATCTTGTAGGACATCGTCTTGACGCCCCAGTACTCGTTGCCGAGCACCTTGCCGCCGTTGTCGGCGAGGACGGTCCCGAAATGCTCGACCAGCGCCTCGGCCTGCGCGTTCGACAGGTCCTGGCGCGAGATGAAGACATGCTCGTAAAGAGGCATGTGCTCTCCTGCTTTGCTGCGCACTTCATAGGGATGGGCCTGCCTTCCGCGCCCGTCCCACGAGAGGTTGCGCCGGTTTCAAGGGCTTCGCGGAAGGATGCGGCCTTATACAGATGTCGCCCCCGCGCGCAAGATGCCCCGTCGCCCACTCGCCTCCCGGGCGAGTGTGTTCCGCATCCGGCAACGGCCCGTCCCCTGGCGCAGGGCCGTGCGCCCCCCGCCCGACACGGTTCCGCCACAACGCGACGGCACACCAGGCCCAACGGGACGGTGGGAACGAGGGACCAGACGACGATGAGCCAGCCAGGAGCGACCAACCCCTCCGAAGGCCGCGAGGACATCCTGCCGTTCGAGGTTCGCCAGGCCTTCTGGGGCTACGTGATCCGAGGGACCGCCGGGCCGCCGATCCTCGTCCAGGTCGCGCAGGGCCTGGTCCTCTCGCTCGGTGCGGCCTGCGCGGCGGCGGCCCTCGCCGTGGCGGCGCTGACGCCCGACGACGCGGGCGGCCTCTCGCTCATGCGGCTCGGCGCCTCCGCCGTCCTGATGGCCTTCGCGCTCCTCTTCCTGCGCTATGCCTCGCGCGGGGGAGTGGTGGAGCTCCACGTGGACCTCGCCCGGGGCGAGCTGCGCGAGGTCGTCCGCCACCGCGTCGGCCGCGCGAGCACGCTCGGCGCCCATGGCTTCGATCCCTCGGCCTCGCTCCACATCCGGCGCGACGGCGCCGGGGGCGGCCACCGGACGCTGATCCTCCACCACCGGGGCAGCCGGGACGGGCTCTGCATCGCCCAGGGGCCCGAGCACGCGCTCCAGACCCTGCGCCGACGGCTCGAGCACGACATCCGGCTCCATGCGGGCGCCCGGCCGATCCCCGTGCTGGCCTGACCGGGGGTCCCCGACGACGCCGCGCCTTGCCGCATCGGCCCCTTCCGCCTAAAGGTGCCGCCCACGACGCGGCCAAGGGAGGGGATCATGCGCGCCTTCGTCTTTCCGGGGCAGGGGGCCCAGACCGTTGGCATGGGCCGGGCCCTGGCCGAGGCCTATCCGGCCGCGAGCGCCGTGTTCGCCGAGGTGGACGAGGCGCTCGGCGAGCCCCTCTCCCGCCTGATCTGGGAGGGCGACGCCGAGACGCTCCAGCTCACCCGCAACGCCCAGCCCGCGCTGATGGCGACCTCGCTCGCCGCCCTCCGCGCGCTCGAATCCGAGGGCGTCCCCGTCACCGCCGCCGGCTATGTCGCCGGCCACTCTCTCGGCGAATACTCCGCCCTCTGCGCGGCGGGCGCCCTCGGCCTCGCCGACACCGCCCGCCTCCTGCGCCTGCGGGGCGAGGCGATGCAGGCCGCCGTGCCGGTGGGGCAGGGCGCCATGGCGGCGCTCCTCGGCCTCGACTTCGAGGCCGCGACCGAGGTCGCCCGCGAGGCCCGCGCGACGGGCGGCGTCTGCCAGGCCGCCAACGACAACGACCCCGCCCAGGTGGTCGTCTCCGGCACCCGCGAGGCCGTCGAGCGCGCGGTCGACATCGCCAAGGGCCGGGGCGCCAAGCGCGCCCTCCTCCTGCCCGTCAGCGCCCCCTTCCACTCCGCGCTCATGCAGCCCGCCGCCGACGCCATGCAGCAGGCCCTCGCCGCCACGACGATCCGCGCCCCGCGCGTCCCGCTCGTCGCCAACGTCACCGCCGGCCCCGTGCAGGACCCGGAGGAGATCCGAGACCTCCTCGTCCGCCAGGTCACCGGTTCCGTCCGCTGGCGCGAATCCGTCGCCTGGATGGCGCAGGCCGGCGTCACCGAGGCCTGGGAGATCGGCGCCGGCAAGGCGCTCTCCGGCATGATACGCCGCACCGCGCCCGGCATCTCCGTCCGCAACATCGGCACCCCGGAGGAGGCCCGTGCCGCCGCTTCCGCCCTCTCCGCCGCCTGAAGGAGGCCTCCCATGTTCGACCTCACCGGAAAGACCGCCCTCGTCACCGGCGCCTCGGGGGGCCTCGGCGGCGCCATCGCCCGCGCGCTCCACGGCGCCGGCGCCACCCTCGGCCTCTCCGGCACCCGGACCGAGCCGCTGGAGTCCCTCGCCGCCGAGCTCGGCAAGCGCGCCCAAGTCCTGCCCTGCAACCTTTCGGACCCCGAGGCCGTGGCCGCCCTCCCCGATCAGGCGGCCAAGGCGATGGGCT
The DNA here is from genome assembly GCF_000600335.2 of Rubellimicrobium mesophilum DSM 19309. Classification (GTDB taxonomy): domain Bacteria; phylum Pseudomonadota; class Alphaproteobacteria; order Rhodobacterales; family Rhodobacteraceae; genus Rubellimicrobium; species Rubellimicrobium mesophilum. The sequence continues at coordinate 51,572 of NZ_KK088562.1, forward strand.
CGGTCGACATCCTCGTGAACAACGCGGGCATCACCAAGGACAACCTCTTCATCCGCATGAGCGACGAGGACTGGGACCGGGTGATCGCCCTCAACCTCACGGCCGCCATGAAGCTCTCGCGCGGGGTGATCCGGGGCATGATGAAGGCCCGCTGGGGGCGCATCGTCAACGTGACCTCCGTGGTGGCCTCGATCGGCAACCCCGGGCAGGCCAACTACGCCGCCGCCAAGGCCGGCCTCGAAGGCATGATGAAGGCCATCGCCGCCGAGGTCGCGACGCGCGGCATCACGGTGAACTCGGTCGCGCCGGGCTTCATCACCACGGCCATGACCGACGCCCTCAACGACGACCAGCGCGCGGGGCTCCTGCGCCGCGTCCCCATGGGCCGCATGGGCGACCCGCAGGAGGTCGCCGCCGCCGTCCTCTACCTCGCGAGCCCCGAGGCCGCCTACGTCACCGGCGCCACGCTCCACGTCAACGGCGGCATGGCGATGCTCTGAGGGGCGCGGGACGCGTCTCCCGGCGGCCCCGGCCCGGTTCGCTCGGCCTCGGGAATTCCGATCCTTTCCGGGTCCTTAGAGGGAACAAAGAAGCTTGTCGCGCATTGGACTGACGCCGCGTCAGGCGGCGTCACGGAGCCACGCCATGTCCCTCGGACTGATCCTCCTCATCATCGTCATCCTCCTCCTGATCGGAGCCATCCCGACCTGGCCCTACTCGACCGGCTGGGGCTACGGCCCGAGCGGCATCCTCGGGGTGATCCTGCTCGTCCTGCTGATCCTGCTGGTGATGGGCCGGATCTGAGCGGGCCCCCTGGGCGCGCTCCTCTCCCGCCCGGGACATCGGCCCCGGGGCCGCCTCCTCCCCGGCGCGCCCCGACGTCAAGCGCCGCGCCGCCCGCGTCCAAGGGCCGGCGCCGGCGGGATCGGCGACCGCCGACCGGTCGCGCGGACGCCCTCGCGCGCGCCCGCAACCACCGGGCGAAAGCGTTTGCCACGGTTCAAACTTCTGCTATGACCCCCCCGAACACGGTCCCGTGCGCGCCCGCGCGCGGGGACGTGGGCCGGCGCAGGGAACACGGGGCGGGTCTCCGGACTTGTCGGGCCGGTGACTTTGACAGGCGGGCCGAGGCCCAGGACGAGAGGACTATCTATGAGCGACGTCGCGGACCGCGTGCGCAAGATCGTGGTGGAGCACCTTGGCGTGGAAGAGGAGAAGGTGACCGAGAACGCCTCCTTCATCGACGACCTCGGCGCGGACTCGCTCGACACCGTCGAGCTGGTCATGGCCTTCGAGGAGGAGTTCGGCATCGAGATCCCGGACGACGCCGCCGAGACGATCCAGACCTTCGGCGACGCCGTGCGCTTCATCTCCGAAGCGCAGTAAGCGGACGCCCACCGGAACAAGGGCGGCGCTCCTCCCGGGGGGCGCCGCCCTTTTCGTTGCGGCAGGACGCCTTGCGAAGCGCCGTCGCGCCTGCGACACTCGCCCCGTCTCTGAAGGGAGGGCAGGGATGTCCGTCGCCGGCCGCATCGTCCTGGCAGCCATCGCCACCATGGTCCTCGGCCTCGCGCCCCTGATCGCGCGGGCCCAGGACGACATCGCCGGCCGCGTGCGCCAGATCGTGGCCGAGCATTTCCGCATCGCCGAGACGCAGGTGACCGACGAGGCCTCCCTCAAGCGCGACCTCGGCGCCGACGAGCTCGACCTCGTGGAGCTGGTCATGGCCTTCGACGCGGCCTTCGGGACCCGCATCCCCGACGCCGAGATCGACGGCATGAGGACCGTCGGCGACGCCGTCCGCATCGTCGCCGAGTCGCCCCGCTCCTAGACCCCGTCAGCCCGGCCGCACCGCCAGCACCATCATCGGCTGCAGCCGCCCCTCGGCCACCGACCGGCGGGAGTTCTCCTCGCGCTGCGCCATGTCGTCGCCCATCGCGGCGGTCTTGGGGGCAAGGCCCTGGTCCCCCATCGTGGCGGGCTGCTGCTGGGCCGGCGGCGGCATCCGCACCTCCCGCAGCTCGAACCCCGCCACCTCGATCCCGGCCAGCGCCTCCTCGGGCGTGACGAGGAAACTGTAGGAGGAGTCGCGCGCCCAGGGCAGCGGGTAATGCGGCGCCCCCCCGGGCCCCTGCGCCAGCATCGCGAAGGCGAAGCGCCCGCCGGGCTTGAGCACGCGGAACGCCTCTCCGAACAGCGCCGCCTTCTCCGACACGTTCATCGCGACGTAGTGGCTCCAGACCAGGTCGAACTCGCCGTCGGGAAAGGGCAGGGCGGTCACGCTGCCCACCTGCGCGCGGATCAGCCCGTCGGTGCCGCAGAGCCGGTCGATCTCCCGCGCGGCCTGCACGAACTCCGGCGTCAGGTCCACCGCCTCGACGCGCACGCCGAAGGTCTCGGCCAGGTAGCGCGAGGACCCCCCGAGCCCGCTCCCCGCGTCGAGCACCCGCATCCCCGGCGCCACGCCCGCCAGCGCCGCCATCGCCTGCGTCGCCGCGAAGCCGCCGCCATGGAGCTGGTCCATCGCCCGAAAGCCCGCCGCGCTGGGACGGCTCCGATCCCCGCCCCGCGCCTCCAAGTCGTCGAGCAGCCGCTCCACCAGCCCCGGCCTCCCGTAATGCCGCACGACGCTCTCGCCTTCCAAGGCCATGGCGCACCTCCCTGTTCGCCCGGCCATCCTAGCACGGCGCCCGCGCCCGCTCACCCGCCTCCTTGCGCCGCCCGCTGCCTCGCGCCAGTCTTCTCCGGCAGCACAGGAGGGGTCCCATGTCCACGCTCGGCCAGATGTTCGGCGCCCGTCAGGGCGCCACCTTCATGGGCCTGCCCGAGTGGGACGGCTCGACCGTCCCCGCCGTCCTCCTCGGCGCCGACGGCTGCACGCCCTATCCCTCGGTCGGCAACTACTGCGCCGGCGGTCCCGCCGCGATCCGCGCGGCCTCCGCCCCCTTCGACGCCACCAAGCACAACTTCGACCTGGGCGCCCCCGCCTTCGGCGACCGCCTCCCCGCCGACGCGGGCGACTTCCCCATTCGCGAGGACGACCCGGAGGGCAACCGCACCCTCATCCTCGACAAGGTCACGGAGATCCTGGCCGCCGGCGCCATTCCCGTCCTCCTCGGCGGCGACGACTCCCTTCCCATCCCCATGCTCCAGGCATTGGAACCCCACGGCCCCCTCACGATCCTCCAGGTCGACGCCCACATCGACTGGCGCGAGGAGGTCGAGGGCACCCGCTGGGGCCTCTCCAGCACCATGCGCCGCGCCTCCGAGATGCCGCACGTCGAGCGCATCATCCAGGTCGGCCAACGCGGCATCGGCAGCGCGCGGCCCTCCGACGTGCGGGACGCCCTCGACTGGGGCGTCCGCTTCGTCCCCGCCTCCGACCCCGACCTCGTCCAGACGGCGCTCTCCCACATCCCCGAGGGCGCCCGCGTCGCCGTCTGCTTCGACTGCGACGCGCTCGACCCCGCCATCATGCCCGCCGTGATCGGCCGCACCGCCGGGGGCCTCACCTACGCCCAGGCCCTCGCCCTCCTGCGCGGCACCCAGGCCAAGGCGCGCATCGCCGCGCTCGACCTCGTGGAGTTCATGCCCGCCCGCGACGTGGACGGCCTCGGCGCCATGACGGCGGCCCAGCTCCTCTGCGCGGCGCTGGGCCTGCTCTCCCGCCCCTGAAGGTTGCACCCCTCGGCCCCCCCGGGTATCACCGCCCCAAGACCCAAGGGAGGTGAAGTATGCGTCGTGTCGTCGTGACGGGCCTTGGCCTCGTGACCCCCCTCGCCGATGGCGTGGAGGAAACCTGGCGTCGCCTGCTCGCCGGCCAGTCGGGCGCGGACACGATCCGCCAGTTCGACGCGAGCCACCTCGCCACCGACTACGCCTGCGAGGTCAAGCGCGGCGACGGCTCCGACGGCACCTTCGACGCCGACAGGTACATGGAGCCCAAGGAGCAGCGGAAGGTCGACGACTTCATCCTCTTCGGGGTCGCCGCCGCCCAGCAGGCCATCGAGGACTCGGGCTGGCTCCCCCAGACCGACGAGGACCGCAACCGCACCGGCGTCATGATCGGCTCCGGCATCGGCGGCCTCAAGTCCATCCAGGACACGACCCTCCTCCTCAAGGAGAAGGGACCCCGCCGCGTGTCGCCGTTCTTCATCCCCGGCGCTCTCATCAACCTGATCTCCGGCCACGTCTCGATCCGCTACGGCTTCAAGGGCCCGAACCACGCCGTCGTCACCGCCTGCTCCACGGGGGCCCACGCGCTGGGCGACGCCGCGCGCCTCATCAAGTACGGCGACGCCGACGTGATGGTCGCGGGTGGCGCCGAGGCCGCGATCTGCGAGATCGGCATCGCCGGCTTCAACGCCTGCAAGGCCCTCTCCACCAAGCGCCGCGACGACCCGACCAGGGCCTCCCGCCCCTACGACAGCGATCGCGACGGCTTCGTCATGGGCGAAGGCGCCGGCATCGTCGTCCTCGAGGAGCTGGAGCACGCCCGCGCCCGCGGCGCCAAGATCTACGCCGAGATCCTGGGCTACGGCCTCTCCGGCGACGCCTACCACATCACCGCCCCCAACGAGGACGGCGAGGGCGCCGAGCGGGCCATGCGCGCCGCCCTCCGCGACGCCGGCATCCAGGCCGCCGACATCGACTACATCAACGCCCACGGCACCAGCACGATGGCCGACGTGATCGAGCTCGCGGCCGTGGAACGCATCCTCGGCAACGCCGCCTCCAAGGTGACGATGTCCTCCACCAAGTCCATGACCGGCCACCTCCTCGGCGCCGCCGGGGCCATCGAGTCGATCTTCGCCATGCTGGCCCTGCGCGACCAGGTCTGCCCGCCCACGATCAACCTCGACGATCCGGCGGTCGAGACTCCCGTGGACCTCGCCCCCAACGCCGCGCGGCAGCGCGAGGTCAGGATCGCCGTCAACAACTCCTTCGGCTTCGGCGGCACCAACGCCTCCCTGGTGCTCGGCGCCGCGCCGCAGGCCTGATCCCATGTGGCGCCACGTCGCGGCCAACGCGCTCACCTTCTTCATCGTGGCGCTCTTCCTCGTCGCCGGCCTCGTGACCTGGGGGATCAACAAGTATTCGGCCGAGGGCCCGCTCGCCGAGGCCATCTGCTTCCGCGTCGAGGGCGGCAGCACCATGCGGCAGGTGAGCGAGCAACTCGCCGGGCAGGGCGCCATCGCCTCGCCCACCATCTTCCGCCTCGGCGCCGACTACACCGACCGCAGCGAGGACCTGAAGCAGGGGAGCTTCCTCATCCCCGCCGGCGCGTCGATGGAGGAGATCACCGACCTCGTCACCCGCAACGGCGCCTCCTCCTGCGGGACCGAGGTCCTGACCGTCGTCGGCGTCAACGCCACCCAGACGCGCGTCCGCGACCTCGACCCCGCCACCGGCCGGTTCGAGGAGACCGCCGCCTTCGACCCCACCGCCGACGCGCCGCTCCCCCCGAATACGAGGCCGTGCGCGCCGAGCCCGAGACCACCTACCGCGTTGTCGTCGCCGAGGGCGTCACGAGCTGGCAGGTCGTCCAGGCGCTCAACGCCATCGACGTGCTCGACGGCGAGGTCACCGACATCCCCGCCGAGGGCACGCTCGCCCCGCAGGACTATCCCGTCACCCCCGGCACCACCGTCCAGACGCTGCTGACGCAGATGGAGCAGGCCCAGACCGCCATCCTCGCCGCCGCCTGGGAGAAGCGCGGCGAGGGCCTCCCCTTCGACACCCCGGAGGAGGCCCTGACCCTCGCCTCCATCGTCGAGAAGGAGACCGGCGTCCCGGAGGAGCGGCCCGTCGTCGCCTCCGTCCTCGTGAACCGCCTGCGCGACGGCATGGCGCTCCAGTTCGACCCGACGATCATCTACGGCATCACGCGCGGCGAGGGGCTCCTCGACCGCCCGATCCGCCAGTCCGACATCGAGGGCACGACGGAGAAGCGTCTCCACGGCGAGGTGCTCTACAACACCTACGTCATCCGGGGCCTCCCCGCCGGCCCCATCGCCAACCCCGGAAAGGCCGCCATCGAGGCCGCCGTCAACCCGGCGGACACCGACTATCTCTACTTCGTCGCCAACGGAACCGGCGGCCACGCCTTCGCCACGACGCTGGAGGAGCACAACGCCAACGTCGCGAAGTGGCGCGCCCTCCAGGCCGAACAGGGCGACGAAGGCCAATCGAACTAGGGCAGGGACCCCTCATGCGCAGCAGCAAGACCATCCACGTCATCTCCGCCCATGCGGAGGGCGAGGTGGGCGACGTCATCGTGGGCGGCGTGACCCCGCCCCCCGGCGACACGATCTGGGAGCAGAGCCGCTGGATCGCCCGCGACCAGACCCTGCGCAACTTCGTCCTGAACGAGCCGCGCGGCGGCGTCTTCCGCCACGTCAACCTCCTCGTCCCGCCCAAGCACCCCGAGGCCCAGGCCGCCTGGATCATCATGGAGCCCGAGGACACGCCCCCGATGTCCGGCTCCAACTCCATCTGCGTCTCGACGGTCCTCCTCGACGGCGGCATCCTCCCGATGACCGAGCCCGAAACGCATCTGGTCCTCGAAGCCCCCGGCGGCCTCGTCCGGGTCCGCGCCGAGTGCCGCAATGGCAAGGCCGAGCGCATCTTCGTCCAGAACCTCCCCAGCTTCGCCCAGAAGCTCGACGCGCACCTGGAGGTCGAGGGCCTCGGCACCCTGACCGTGGACACCGCCTATGGCGGCGACAGCTTCGTCTTCGTGGACCCCGCCGCGCTGGGCCTCTCCCTCCACCCCGACGAGGCGCACGACATCGCCCGCCTCGGCGTCCGCATCAGCGACGCCGCCACTGAGGCGCTGGGCTTCCACCACCCCGAGAACCCGGACTGGCGCCACATCTCCTTCTGCCTCTTCGCCGGCGCCCTCCAGCACGACGCCGGGGGCCTGCGCGCCAAGGCCGCCGTGGCGATCCGCCCCGGCAAGGTGGACCGCTCGCCCACCGGCACCGCGCTCTCCGCCCGCATGGCGGTCCTCCACGCGCGCGGCCAGATGGCCGAGGGCGAGACGCTCACCGCCGAGTCGCTGATCGGCTCCACCTTCGCGGGCCGCATCCTCGGCACCACCACGGTCGGCGGCCACCCCGCCATCCGGCCCGAGATCTCCGGGCGCGGCTGGATCACCGGCATCCACCAGCATATGCTCGACCCCTCCGACCCCTGGCCCGGCGGCTACCGCCTCACCGACACCTGGGGCGCTCGCTAGCGGCCCGACCCGCCACCGAACCTCGGTCCGGACGTCCTTTCCCGACCCGGAGGGGATGCGCTCGCAGGCAGCGCCGGGCCGCGTGCTCCGGCACGCCCCCGCCCCGTTGCGTCGCCTCCGCCCCGAATCCCCCGCCTGCAACGCCGCAGCCCGCACCGTCAATGTGTGTCCCGCACGGTTTTCCTCAACAAACCGTCCCGTTCGGCGCCCGGATCGCCCTCCCACGCGCCATTAACCTTCCGTTAACGCGACCGCGCGCAAGCGTAACGAATCGTTAACCCACCTCCCGCACCCTGTTCTCACGAGCCGGACCCTCCGGCCGTCCCCCACAGAACAAGAGCAGGAAAGGCCACTCCGAATGCCCGCCCCCCATCGCATCCCCGTCCTCTCGGCCGCCGACGTCGAGCAGGACCTCACCGACGCCCTCAACCTCCTCCGCTCCGTCCGCCGGACCCTCCAGCGCCTCCTCGACCGCGCCGAGCACGAGGAGGACCCCGGCGCCCTCAAGGATATCGGCCTCAAGCACAGCGAGCTCGAATCCGCCCTCCGCCGCGCCTACGAGGCCGAGGAGCGCTACAACGCCTGGGCCGCCAAGACGACCGGCGTCCAGAACGCCTGCGAGATCGACTTCGACGCCCTGCGCGAGGACATCGCCTGCCGCCTCCAGCGCCTCCGCGACTGCTGCGAGGAGGCCTGAGCCATGAAGCTGACCTTCGAAGAACGTGCCCGGCAGGCGCGGACGCCGGACGTGCAACCTGCGAGCGCCCCGACGACTCCCGAGCTCGCCGACCCTGTCCCTTCGTCCCCCGCGATCCAACAGGAGCCGGTCCCCCCGGCTCCCCTCCCCACCCACGGCGCGGGCTTCCTCGCCACCCAGGACCCCGACCTCGTCCGCTGGACCCTCGAAGCCCTCTCGGACAGGGAGCTTCGCGGCCTCCCCTGGCTCTTCGACTTCTGGGCCCATCCCCACCAGCTCCCACCGAAGGGCGACTGGCGCACCTGGGTCATCCTCGGTGGACGCGGCGCCGGCAAGACCCGCGCCGGCGCCGAGTGGGTCCGCTCGCAGGTGGAGGGCCGCCGCCCGCAGGACCAGGGCCGCGCCAAGCGCGTCGCCCTCCTGGCCGAGACCATCGACCAGGCGCGCGAGGTCATGGTCTTCGGCGACTCGGGCCTCCTCGCCTGCTCGCCCCCCGACCGTCGGCCCCACTGGCACGCCACCCGCCGGATGCTCGAATGGCCGAACGGCGCCGTGGCCCAGCTCTTCTCCGCGCATGAACCCGAGGCCCTGCGCGGCCCGCAGTTCGACTGCGCCTGGGCCGACGAGCTCGCCAAGTGGAAGAAGGCCGAGGAGGCCTGGGACATGCTCCAGTTCGGCCTCCGCCTCGGCGACGACCCCCGCTGCGTCGAGACCACCACGCCGCGCAGCTCGCCGCTCCTCCTCGACCTCCTCAACCGGCCGAACACCGTCCAGACCCACGGCAACACCCGCTCCAACCGCGCCTTCCTGGCGAAAAGCTTCCTGGAGGACGTCCAGGCCCGCTACGGCAACACCTCCCTGGGCAAGCAGGAGCTCGACGGCCTGATCCTCCAGGACCTCGAAGGCGCGCTCTGGTCCTGGGCCCTGATCGACGCGGCCCGGGTCGACACGACGCCGACCTTCGACCGCGTGGTGATCGCCGTGGACCCGGCCGTCTCCATGGGCAAGGGCTCGGACTCGACCGGCATCGTCGCCGTGGGGGCCGTGACGCGGGGCCTCGTCAAGGACTGGCAGGCCTGGGTGCTGGAGGACGCCACGGTCCAGGGCACCTCGCCCGACCAGTGGGGCAGGGCGGTCGTGCAGGCCTTCCGCCGCCACGGCGCGGACCGCATCGTGGTCGAATCCAACCAGGGCGGCGCGATGGTCGAGTCCATCCTGCGCCATATCGACCCGACGCTTCCCATCACCTGCGTCCACGCCTCGCAGGGCAAGGGCCTGCGCGCCGAGCCCGTGGCCGCCCTCTATGAGCAGGGCCGCGTCCACCACCTGCGCACCACGGATCTCTCGGCGCTGGAGGACCAAATGACCCGCATGACCGTCGCGGGCTTCAGGGGCCGGGGCTCCCCCGACCGCCTCGACGCCCTCGTCTGGGCCCTCCACGAGGCGATCCTGGCGCCGTCGAATCACTGGACGAATCCCGGGATTCGCTCCCTGTGAGAGGGGCGACGCAACACCCCTTCCGATGCTGAAGTCCAATCGGATCAACAGCTTGATAGGGGGGTGTTGCGTCGCCCCACCCCCCAACGAACGCCCGGGTAACGAACCGTTAACCCTTGAATGAGACCTTCATCGCACGGACCGCGAACCCGGCCCGAGGAGATAGCAAACGATGTTCGACTTTCTGAAACGCAAGGAGATGGGGGCTCAGCCCGGGGCCGTCGCGGTCCCCGCCCCCGTTCCCGAGGCCAAGGCCTCCGCCGCCGGCCAACTGATCGCCCTGCCGGGTCGCCCTGCCATGGCCCCCCGCGACACCGTCGCCCTGACGCAAGCCGGCTTCGCCCGCAACCCGGTCGGCTTCCGCGCCGTCCGCCTGATCGCCGAGGCCGCCGCCGCGCTGCCCCTGGTCCTGCAGAACGCCCGCACCCGCTACAGCGAGCACCCCGTGCTCGACCTCATCGCCCGCCCCAACCCCGCGCAAGGCCGCGCCGAGCTGCTCGAATCCCTCTACGGCCAGCTCCTCCTCACCGGCAACGGCTACGTCGAGGCCGTGGCCGACGACGCCCTGCCGACCGAGCTCCACGTCCTGCGCTCCGATCGCATGGCCGTGGTCCCGGGCGAGGACGGCTGGCCCGTCGCCTACGACTACACCGTCGGCGGCCGCAAGCTCCGCTTCCCCGCCAGCACCGTCTGCCACGTCAAGAGCTTCCATCCTCAGGACGACCATTACGGCCTTTCGGCGCTCCAGGCCGCCGCAAGCGCCATCGAGGTCCACAACGGCGCCTCCCGCTGGAGCCTCGCGCTCCTGGAGAACGCCGCCCGCCCTTCCGGCGCGATCGTCTACAACGGCCCCAACGGCGCCACGATGACGCCCGACCAGTTCGACCGCCTGGTCTCCGAGATGGAGGCCCAGCACCAGGGCGCCCGCAACGCCGGCCGCCCGATGCTCCTCGAAGGCGGGCTCGACTGGAAGCCTATGGGCTTCAGCCCGTCCGACATGGAGTTCCAGAAGACCAAGGAGGCCGCCGCCCGCGAGATCAGCATCGCCTTCGGGGTCCCGCCGATGATCCTCGGCATCCCCGGCGACGCCACCTACGCCAACTACCAGGAGGCCAACCGCACCTTCTACCGGCTCACGGTCCTCCCGCTCGCCACCCGCGTCACCAGCGCCATCAGCGACTGGCTCTCGGACTTCACCGGCGAGCGGATCACCCTCGCGCCCGACCTCGACCAGATCCCGGCCCTCGCCGCCGAGCGCGACGCCCAATGGCGCCGCATCAGCAGCGCCCCGTTCCTCACGCCCGCCGAGAAGCGCGCACTCCTCGGCCTCCCCCACGGAGGCCCCGGCATGAGCGAGCCCCGCCCTTCCTCTGCGCCCCCGGCCTCAAGATCGAGCACCAGGAGCGCCTCGCCGAGCTTCAGTTCGCCCAGCTCAACACGGCGCTCCTGAAGATCGAGACCACCATGGAGCGCCTGGAGAAGCGCCTCTGGATCACCGTCTACGGCGTCGTCGGCGTGATCCTCGCCCAGGCCGCCCAGTCGCTCCTCAACCACCTTCCCTGAGGGAGATCATGGAAACCAAGTTCACACGGCCCCTGCCGGACATCGCCGTCACCGCCGACGGCACGCAGGTCCAGGGCTACGCCTCGCTCTGGGGCGCCGAGGACCAGGGCGGCGACATCGTCGAGAAGGGGGCCTATGGCGCCTCCCTCTGCCGCCTCGTGGCCCGGGACGAATGCGTCAAGATGCTCTGGCAGCACGACCCCGCCCAGCCCATTGGGATCTGGGACGAGGTCAAGGAGGACGCCCGTGGCCTCTGGGTCAAGGGCCGCATCCTCCCGGACGTCGAGCGGGGCCGCGAGGCCGCCGCCCTGGTCCGCGCCGGGGCCATCGACGGCCTCTCCATCGGCTACCGCACGATCCGCGCGACCAAGGACGCGCAAGGTAGACGCCGCCTTCACGAATTGGAGCTCTGGGAGGTGTCCCTCGTGACCTTCCCGATGCTCCGGGACGCGCGCCTGGCCCAGAAGGCCGACGCCGCGCTCCTCCACAAGCTTGCAGCCGCCGCGCGGGACGCCCGCGCCCGGCTCAGGACCTGACCACCACCAACCTCCGAAAGGATCGAAGATGACCACCCCCGAGACGATCTCTCGGGCCGGGGAAGATCTGTCCCCGAGCCCCGAAGTGAAAGCCGCCGTGACCGGCTTCCTGGCCGAATTCAAGGCCTTCTCCGACGACGTTGCCACCCGACTCCAGCACCACGAGGACCAGATGACCAAGCTCGACCGCAAGATGACCCACGCCGCCTTCCGCCCGATGCTCTCCGCCGAGACCCAGGAGGCCCCCCACCAGAAGGCGTTCGACACCTACCTCCGCAACGGCGACGACGCCGGGATGCGCAGCCTCGGCTACGAGGCCAAGGCCATGTCCACGGCGGTCGCCTCCGACGGCGGCGTGCTCGTCTCCCCGCAGGCCGCCGAGACGATCCGCAACGTCCTCGTCTCCACCGCCTCGATCCGCTCCATCGCCAGCGTCGTGCAGGTCGAGGCCGGGTCGCTCGACATCCTGATCGACCGGGGCGAGGTCGGCGCCGGCTGGGCCGCCGAGACGGCCGCCGCGACCGAGGCCACCACCGGCACCCTCGAGAAGATCAACATCCCCGTCCACGAACTCGCCGCGCAGCCCAAGGCCTCGCAGCGCCTGCTGGACGACGCCGCCTTCGACGTGGAGACCTGGCTCGCGGGCCGCATCGCCGAGAAGTTCGCCCGCTCCGAATCCGCCGCCTTCGTCAGCGGCAACGGCGTGGACAAGCCCAAGGGCGTCCTGGCCTACAACGCCGTCGCCAACGGAAGCTGGAGCTGGGGCAACCTGGGCTACGTCGCCACCGGCGCGGCGGGCGCCCTGACCACCATCGACCCGCTGGTGGACCTCGTCTACGCGCTGCCCGCCCAGTACCGCGCCCGCGCCTGCTTCGTGATGAACTCCCGCACCACGGGCGTCCTGCGCAAGCTCAAGGACGCCGACGGCCGCTTCCTCTGGTCGGACGGCATGATGGCGGGCGAACCCGCGCGGCTCATGGGCTACAAGGTCCTGATCTGCGAGGACATGCCCGACATCGCGGCCAACTCGCTCTCCATCGCCTTCGGCGACTTCCAGGCCGGCTACACGATCGCCGAGCGGCCCGACCTGCGCGTCCTGCGCGACCCCTACAGCGCCAAGCCCCACGTCCTCTTCTACGCGACCAAGCGCGTGGGCGGCGGCGTGACCGACTTCGGCGCGATCAAGCTCCTCAAGTTCGCGGCGAGCTGATCCACCCCGGGGCCGTCCCCGTGACGGCCCCATCCCCCGACCCCCAGCGAAGGATTTCGCGATGAATCTGGTCGAACTGACGGAGGTGCCCGACGCGGCGCTCCCCGTCGCCCGCCTGAGGGAGCACCTGCGCCTCGGGACGGGGTTTCCCGACGACAGCCTGCAGGACGCGCTGCTCGCCGGCTTCCTGCGGGCCGCCCTCGCCGCCATCGAAGGCCGCACTGGCAAGGCCCTCCTGAGCCGCAGCTTCCTCCTCACCCTCTCCGCCTGGCGCTCGCCCGAACGCCAGCCCCTTCCCGCCGCGCCGGTCAGCGCCGTCCTCTCCGTCACCCTCACCGATGCCACCGGGACCGCCACGGACCTCCTGCCCGCCGTCCGGCTGGAGGACGACGCAACGCGCCCCTGCCTCCTCCCTCTGGGCGCCTGCCTCCCGGCGATCCCCCAGAATGGCACCGCCCGCGTCACCTTCACCGCCGGTTACGGCCCCGCCTGGGAGGACCTCCCTCCCCCGACCTCGCGCAGGCCGTGATGATGCTCGCCGCCCACTACCACGAATACCGCTACGACGTGGCCTTCGACGGCGGCTGCATGCCCCGCCGCATAGGAAAGACAACCCTCTGTCCTGAATAGGAGAAGCCGGATGCATCATGCCTGCGTCCCTCCATCCATCCACCTTTCGGCAGGATCATGGGCGAGCGTGAGCGACCGGTCATTCTCGGAGAGCGGCTGGCAGTAGATGCCGTCTTCAATGGCCCGCTCGAGGCAGAGCCGCGCCAGCCTGAGCCGGGCCTCGTTCACCTCGGCATACCGGGGCTGCCGGCGGCGCTTCCGGGCCCCGCCCACCAGCCGGCCGGCAAAAAGCAGGAGCTCGTCCGCGGGGATCAGCGGCACGGCCGCGGCCAGGTCGGCCTCCGGCGGGGCTTGGATGGTACCCGTGCAGTCGAGAACGAATGGCATCCCGGGCAGGTGCAGCACCCGGCCGTCGGTGAGGCGGACGCTGCTCATGCTTGCGTCCTCGCCATGTAGTCCCCGACGAAGGCCGTCACCTCGCGCACTGCCTCCGGCTTCAGGGCGAAGTCGCCAAAACCAGCTCATCGCCGTCATCTTGAGCGCCAGGTCCTCCATGCAGGTCATGGGCTCGCGCTCGATCTGCTTCTCGATGCGGGCGAGCTCGCCCATCTCCGCGTTGGTCCCGTCGTCCGGGACCGCCTCGCGGGCCATCATGATCCGCTCCAGCCGGTGCCACTCGCCGAAGAGACGGCGGATCGGGGTTTCGGTGGAAGGCATCCCTATGGTGGGGATGCCCTGGGCGGCGGCAGGCATGGCTGTCAGAATGGCAGCGCCTTGGAGTAACGAGCGCCGGGTGACGGCAGGCAAACCGGGGCCATGCCCCGAGATGGGGTTATCAAGGATCATTCCTGTTGCTCCTAGACGGCGCTTAATGATACGCTTTGGGCATGGTGCGCAATTCAGGGCACCGTGTCAACATCAAGCGCAAGGTTGTTCTTTATGACCATTTCGCCCGCCCAGTGTCGCGCCGCTCGGGGCTTGCTGGACATGGATCAGGCTGTTTTGGCCGAAGCTTCACGGGTGTCCCGCAACACTATCATTGCGTTCGAGCGCGAGCAGCGCACGCCGGGCGGCAACAACCTCTTGGCGATCCGGGCCGCCCTCGAGGCCGCCGGCGTCGTGTTCCTCGACGAGAATGGGAACGGGCCGGGCGTGGCGCTGAGGAAGGGCGTGTAATGGTCTGGTTGGTTGCCGAGGTGCTCTTTGCCAGCGCGTCCGCGGCCGCTTGGATTGTCGCCGCTTTCACCTCCGCCCCTCACACCCCGTCCTTTTACGGGAAGGTTCCGGACTGGTTCGTTGCGAAACAGCGACGGGCCGCGTTGTGGAACTCAGCAGGCGCGCTCCTCGCTGCCTCAGCGATGATCGCCCGAGTGGCCGGCCTGTTGCTGGGCCAAGGGTGAGGCTGAGCGAGTGACCCGCCGCACCCCGACCAAGCGCGACTATGTCCGCATCTTAGCCGTCGGGGCGATGCTCGTGGGGCTAGTGCTTATTGCATGGGGGATCTGGAGCTGACGCGCCGACGCGGCTGCCTGCCCACCTTGGCAACTTTACTCCGCCACTTCGGGAGGCAGTCCGCCGTCCGTAGAGAGCAAGACGATCTCGAAACTTCAGCTTGGTAGCAATCCAATGACTTTCGCAATCGCCCTGGGGCCAATCGCTGAAGGTGAGTGCATTTACTGTCGCGGGAGGATTGAAAAGCTAACAGACGAACACGTTCTTCCTTACGGACTTGGCGGGCGGACAATCCTCCCGAAGGCCAGCTGCGAGAGTTGTCGGCTCATCACGCACGCGTTCGAAACGATTGCGCTGCGACATGTCCTTGGTCCAGGGCGCTATCAGGCCGGCATCCCACCCCGAAAAGGCAAGAAACGGCCCAAGTCTTGGCCCGCATACAAGCGGGGAGAGGAGAGCAACGAGAAGATTATGATCCCTCTCGACGAAATGCCTTTCCTTCTTTGGATGCCCACCTACAAGACTGAAGCATCGTTCCTTGGAGAGTTGCCAGAGGACCAGGTGTCTTCTGACGAAGACGCCTTCGTCGTGATCACAGAACACCCGGAACGTGTGGGACAGAAGCTGGCTTCGCACGGCGCCGACCTGGTTTCAGCCAACATTGATCATTTGGCATTTGCAAGAATGCTGGCGAAGATCGCGCTCGGATACTGCGTTATGACATTTAGTCGAGGCGGGTTTGTGCCTATCGTCAATCCCCTTATACTCGGAAATACGGATAGGTTTCGGACTCTCGTAGCTAGTAGCCAGCCGAAGGAAGATGGATTTATCGATCCCAAAAAGTTCCGGCCAGAACTGAGGCACGAAATTGTGCACAGGATCGTGCAGACTGGCATGATCCAAGTCCGCATAACTCTATTCGCCAACTTAAATGGACCTCCCTACCATGTTCTCGCTGGCGTGCAGGGAAATTCGACGCTGGTCTATCGCGAAACTGAAAACGGCTTGAGTGTAAGAAGCCTCATTGCTCAGCCCCTTATCCCCTAAGGCGAGAGTTTGGAAGCGGTGCGCCTGTTGGCGGGACATGCCGGTGTCGGCAAGGGTGCGGGCATAGGGGGAGGCCTCTAAACGTGTCACCTCGTTGGACACGTTTCCCCGGCCGGGCCCGGCCTTGCCATCGGCCGGAGTCTCGGCCCGCGCCAGGTCCTTCAGCAGCTCGCCCCCGCGGCGCTCGGCGCGCCCGTTCTGGGTCTGCGGCTTGCCGCTTGTGCTGGGCTTCCACTAGACAGGACTGGAACGGACTGTAGGGACAGAGAATGGCTCCGAAATTTTTGCTGAATTTCACCCGAGAAGAGCTGCGCCAAATATATAAAGAGGAAGTAGTCAAAGCCCATGGCCGAATTGATGCTTATTACGAAAGGGCCCAGGACGCCACGATTCAGAGCGGACAGCATGCTATCCGCGCGCTTTTTCTTATCAACGGTGGCGCGATCGTCGCCCTTTTAGCATTTCTGTCATCGTTGGCATCGGGAGGCGGCTTCGAGTCGCGGGTTCATCTTTTCGCCCTTCCGCTCCTGACCTTCGCACAGGCGGTTGTGGCCGTTGCGGTTGGATACGGGGCGGTCTATTTTACGAACTATTCAAGCGCGAAGTGCGCTGAAACGATGGTTAAGAGTTACGAAATCCCGCATTATTCTGAATCTCCTACTTCGCTGAGATGGAGGATCGCAGCGAACTTTTTCCAAGGCGCAGCATTGGGGGCTTCGGTCGGCAGCCTTGGGCTTTTTGTGGCCGGGGTTCTTCAGATCCGAGACGCCATAACGGCATTCTAACTACGGCGGCGCGCCCCGCGGGAGGACCCCACGGTCGCGCCGTGCCGGGGTTTGCCCACTCGCCGGCTGACGGGGACGCTTGGCGCTCCCAGCCCCGCAGCGCCCCGCCGGCAGCCCTTCTGCCTTCAGGGTGCTCCGGACTATGCCGACCCTGTGCCGCGCCGCCCCCGGGGCCCCTGGGCGGCTCCGAGGAGCCTCGGGACAGCGGCGATCGGGCCGGCACGGGTGGCAAACCTTGCGGGGATCTCCCGCATCAAAGTGCGACGGGCTCGGATATCATGGGCCACGAACTGGACATGAGATGCAGAGCCGTCCTTTAGCGAACCTATGGAGATCGAGATGAAGACCCTGGCCCTCGTTGGCGCCCTTATCGCGCTGGTAGCCACTCCAGCTCTGGCCCATATCACCCTCGCGGACGCCGAGGCCGCGGCGGGTGGGGCCTACAAGGCCGTGTTACAGGTGGGCCACGGCTGCGAAGGCGAGGCCACCACCGGGATCCGGGTGCAGATCCCCGACGGCGTCATCGACGTGAAACCCATGCCGAAGCCCGGCTGGACGCTGGAGACGGTGGCCGGTGCCTATGCCGAGCCGGTCGAGCTCTTCGGCGAGACGCTGAGCGAGGGCGTGCGCGAGATCCACTGGAGTGGGGGCGAGCTCCCCGATGCCTGGTATGACGAGTTCGTCTTCCGGGGTCGCCTGACTGAGGGCTTGGCCGGGCAGACCATCTACTTTCCGGTGGTGCAGGAGTGCGGCGAGGCCGCGACCCGCTGGATCGAGATCCCGGCCGAGGGGCAGACCGAAGAGGATCTCGAGGAGCCAGCGCCGGCGCTGACCGTGACGGCGCCTGCTGCAGGCCAGGACTGAGCGAACTTGTCAGCTGGAACAGCGCGAGACTGAGGGCGCCAGCAGTCCTGACACCCTCTTGCCGCTCCAAGGAATGGTCACCATGACCATACCTTCGGGCCCAAGGGTGTCGGCTGAAGCGACCCCCTTCCCGCGCGCCGGGCCTCCACAGTGTGGAGAGAGGTGGACTGCACGGCCCCCATGAGGCTCGATCTAGAGCGTGTCGTCCCCCGCCCCGCGCTCGAGCTCGCTGGCATACGCCATGGCCAGCGGCGCTTGGGACAGCGAGAACCGGCGGAACCTGATCAGGCCAAAGGTGGTGATCGCCTCGCCGGCTGGCGTACGGCCCGGCCGGGGGTAGTGGACGAGCCCGCGGTATCTCAGGCCGCCGTCCTTCTGGATCCAGAGGCATTCGACGGTCCCGGTGGCCATGCGGATGCCTATGATCACGGCGGGGCAGTTGTGTTGCCAGATCCTGGTGCTGAGCAGTTTCGGCATCGGTGCATGTCCCGTGAGGCGGTGGCCGGGAAGAGGGCCCCACCCGAGATCGTAGACGAGCGTCGTCCAGTGCGACTGTTCCGTCTGGAACAGCCCGGCGGGCCGGCTCTCGGGCCTTTGTGGCCAGCTGCGCCGTGGCCGAGTGGACGGACGTGGACATGAGGTGGACGGTCCACCAGTCCACCAGTCCACCTCGCCGCGCCAAGGGGGTACCTGTCCGGCAGGCACCCCTTTTTGCCATCGAGCCCAAGCCGGCCGTGAACCCTCCTCCGGGGTCTGAGGTTGACCGTCCGAACGGGCGCGCAGCCGGGGGAGTCACTGTCATGCTGGCCGACGTCATGGGCCTGCTGGGCAGCTACCCGAGAGGGATCATCAGCGGTGTCGCGGTCCTCTGCGTCATGTTGGTCTGGCTCGGCACGCGCGGCTAGTTCCAGGGCTCTGGTATGTCACAGGATGTAGCCGCTTCAGTCCCGATCTGCTACGACAGGGGCATCGCCGGGTCGTTCTGGGCCTCCGGCGCCTGAGAGACGCGACCGCGCTCCCGCCTGATGTGCGTGGAGCAGCTCATGTCCGCAGATCCATCCCCACCTGGCCGCAAGCTGCGGCTGCCGCGTCTTGCCCCTGCGACCTGGATCCTTCTCGCGTTCCTGGTGGGCGCGACACCCTGGCTGATCATGGCAGTCATGGTGCTCTGGCCGTCTCAAATGCCGTGACGTGCCCGTCCATACTGTGGACGCCCTTGGCGTTACCCCAGGGCCGCCCAAGGCGTTCGTGTCATGTGAACCCCTTTGCCGATCAGAGGTGCCGGTAGTGCTGCCCCTTCGCGAAGTCGATGCTGCCGCCGACCTGGTCGGCCTCGAAGCCGAGGTCGCGCAGCCGGGCCGAGGGCAGCGCCCCGACGGTGGGGTTCGCTGACGCCCCAGCCGCAGCTTCCTGGCGGCCTAGGCGCATGAGCCAGACGATCAGTTGCTGAAGGCGGCTTGGGAAGCCGACACGCACTGCCGGGGCCTCAATCATGTCTCGTCCTTCCCTGATCACCGCCGCGCCGCGCCCGTCGCGGAGCCGCTGACGCCTTGGTGATCCGGTTTGATCGGCCGGTCTGTTCCAAGGGGAACAGCCCGCCCTAATGCCTTGCGCCGCCCTCCTCCGGCACCACCAGCACCCGCAGCACCGTGGCGCTCTCGCACTGGCGGGTGGCAGCGGCCAGCATCATGCCCTGGATGATCTCGGGCGAGTCCCGGTCCATGGTCTTGTCGAGGATGCAGAGCAGTGCCAGCCGGAAGGCGGCAGGATCCATGCTGACCGAGCCCTGCGGCTCCACCACGTAGACGCAGCGCGCGAGGCCCAGCTGCCGGCTCTGGTCGGCCATGTGCTCGGCCCAGAAGGGCACGTCGGTGATGGTGAGCCCGGCCGAGCCCTGCCCGGGATCCGGCCGGAGCACATCGCCCACCTCGTGCCCCGCCGGCGCGCCGTGCAGCCAGGGATATCCAGTGCGCGCGCCCTCGATGAGGTGGCTGTCGGCCAATGCCTCCTCGAAGGCTGACAGGGGTGCAAGGCCGGCCTGGTCGACCCGCTCCCGATAGGCCTTGAGCCGTGCCGGCAGGGGCAGCGCGCTGCCCGCGTGGATCGCGGCTGCGTAGTCCTCATACTGCATCGCTGGGCTCCTCGGTCGCTGCTCCGGTGCCGAAGAAGTTGAAGCTGCCCGAGCTGATGTCCTCGAGCGCTTCGATCACGGCCTGGTACACGATGTCGAAGAACTCCTGCGTCGTGGTCGCGAGAGTGAGACTGGGCGCAACCACAGCGGGGAGGACCAGCAGCCTCGACTTGAGTGCCGAGCATGCGTGAGCGACTTGCTCCACGAAGATGTCGAGACGGACGAGCTGTCCCTGCTTCTCGGCCAAGATCAGCTCCGCCAGAATGACTTCCGCCGCGAGCTTGCGCTTGCGCAGGTCATTCAGGTCGGACGCGGCCATGTCGCCGGTGGCAGCGCGGACGGCGCGCTCCCGGTCCCACGCAATGACGTCGGCCGCCCTGTAGAGCGAGGCCTGCCCTGCCTTCTCGGCCTTGCGCTCGACAGGGCAGCCGGCCGCCTCCCACTCGCGGATCGTCGAGGTCCGGACGCCCATGATGTGGGCTAACTCTACTTGGCTGAACAGTTTTTCGGTAGGCATCTCACCTCCAGGGGTAGACGGCTAGACACGATTTCAAAAGTTGAGAAACTACCCCGACCCCAGGGGCGGCGCGACCGCATACCCCTTGGGGGCCCAGGAAGGGACCCGTCCCAGGGGCCTGCCAGACTGGCGGTGACCTGGCCAGGAGGGCCGTGCTAGCGTCGGCCCAGCTGCGTCCGGCCTCCAATCCGGGCTCGGTCAGGCCGCGTGAGAGCTTTCCTCCAGAGCCTCTTGCGCGGCCGTTCATGACCCAGCCGTCGGCATCGGGAACGGGCCTGTGTCCTCGAGCAGCGGCAGCAGCTCGGCCAGCATGTACTCCTCGATCAGGCGCCGGGCCCGCATCGGCGAGGCGCCCTCGACCTTGGCCGGGTGCAGCACGTACGCCGCCCGTCCCGTGCAGTCGATGCCCACCGCCAGGTACCAGCCCCAGCCGGGCCAGTGCGGGCGCTGCCTCGCCTCCGCCGTCGTGCCGCTCCTGCTCGGCCGTCCCTCCTGATGGCTGGCCATACGCGCCACGCAGTCGAGGTAAAATCCCAGGAAAAGGCCCACCCTCTCCGGCACAGGCATTTTGGAAGGGGGGTGCCCTGCGGCGGTCATTGGGTCTCAACGGGTGCCACTGTGGCCCCAGGCCGGCCAGCCCTTGACGTCGACCACGATCGCAATCAGCAGCGCGATCCGCTCGGGCGTCGTGTGCTCCCAGCCCTTCTCGGCCAAGTGGACGATCCACCACAGCAGGTCATCGGGACTGGTAATCCTCTCGATCGCGATGTCGTAGGAGTAACCACCCCAGAAGACCGAGACGTAGCCCAGTTCTCTATCCACCTCGACCATGGACTTGTGGCGCGGATCGCGGGGCTTGAGCGTCCGCTGGAACGCCGCCTCCACCTCCATCTCGCGGATGACCTGGTCCCAGGTGATGAGGGTCATGGTCCCATCCACGTCGCGATACTCTCCCATGTCAGGCTCCTGTCTGTGAGGTGCGGCCGGTCACCGCCGGCCGCGCGGGATGTGGTGAACGACCTCGAGGACGTACGTGTCGAACTGCGGGTGCAGCTCGTTCATGTACTCGGCGATCTCTTGGGCGTCCTCGAGGTCGCGATAGAAGCCATCCGCATTCCGAGGGACGAGGACCCCGTGTCCGGTCAGGGTCTCGTTCCCGTCCCGCGGCACGTCCGCGTCCTGGTCGATCTGCACGACCAGGTATCGGCAGGCGCCTTGCTCGGGTGCGGTGGGCTTGCGGGGGGCATGGTCACGACGGGTCATGTTGAGGGCTCCTGCTCCACCTCGACGAGACAGACGGGATCGGGCGCAAACTCCCCGCACCACGCCTCCGGGTCGGTACGGGGCCAGGCCGCCCGAACCGTATCCCTACCGGGTTTGCTGACCGGGCGAGGTGCATGGCGCCGGCACTCGCCCTCGGGTGGCCCGCCGTGATCGAAGCGGGCCACCCAATGCAGGCAGTTCTCGCACGCGAATATCACGTTGCCCGGGTCCTTCATGGGGACGGTCCTTTGCTGTGGGTGCTGCGGAAGGGATGCGGATCGCGGCGGCTCATTCCGAACCTCTGCCCCAGTGCTGCCTCGGCCTGCTCTGACGGGCTGGGACGCCCCAGTGAGCCCCAGTGGCAGGGCCCCCTCTTTAGAGGGGCCCGCTACTGGGGCACTGGGGCAGCCCGTCTTTCGCCCCAGTGCCCCAGTGCCGCCACAGTGCTTTCCATCTGACTGGGGCAGGCTCACTCGGTGGCCCATTCGCCCACCTCCACGCACGGCCGGAGGTTCCGCTTGGCGTCCCGCAGGTCCACTTTCACGAGGGCCCCTGAGCCGATCCAGGTATCGATCAGCTTGCTGATCCGCTTCTTGTCGTCCTTGGCGTCGAGGCCCAGTGTCTCCGCCACAATGTGACCCGCCCAATCCTCGGTCTTGTCGGAGTATCGGGCGCCTTTCCCATCCAGTGCCCTTTGCACCGCGAGGAGGTCCTGCACGCCCATCCCTTCGAACGTGTCAGGCCAAGTCCATCGCTCCACGACACCGACGCCCACCATGTCGCCGTTGCCCAGGTCCACCGAGGCAATGCGCCGCCAGACCCGTTTGCCCGGCGGTGCCTGGTTCGTCTTGTCCCGTAGGACGGAGAAGTACGTGGCCGGATCGTCCGTGACTCCGGCTTCAGCTCTCTCCTTCTCGGTCATTCGGGCGAGCACTCGGCCCGAGCGCGCGGCCGCCACGAGCGACGACGCCCCCCGGCCGGACTCGCTCGAGCTCTCTTCCCCGTTGAGCTTGCGGGTGTGGTGAACGATCTCGATCGCACAGTTGCAGCGGGTGGCGACTGCCGCCCATTCCTTGGCCACCTTGTCGATCGCGCCGTTGTCGTTCTCTGGCACCTGGTGCGAGCTGATGAACGGGTCGATGCTCGCGACGTCGATTCCCTCCGCCCGGATCTTGGCCTCGATCTCGTCGAGAGCCGGCCGCACGATCTGGAGCCCCTCCCGCGTCATCACCGCCGTGCACAGGCCGTCCTCGCGGCCGCTGAGGAAGAGGTGCCCGGCAATCTCCTCGGGCCTGATCCCATGGTGGATCATCGCCGCCGTGACCCGCCGCTCGAGCTCCTCGATCGGGTCCTCGAGGTTGATGATCCAGACCCGCAGGCGCTTGACGAAGCCCTCCCCCAAGAGGTCCCGGCCCGACGCAATGGCGAGGCCTTCGACGATGATATTAGAGGACTTGCCGAGCCCACTCGGCGCGACGGTGACGGAGACCTGCCGGCGAATGAGGTGGAGCCCATAGAGGCGCGGCACCGGGGGAATGGTCGCCGGATCGCGCCAGACGAAGGCATGCGGCGTGGGGGCCAGGGCCTCCGATGGCTCTTCCGCTGGCGGCGGCTCGCTCTCCGGTGTCCATACCGGAGCCGCTTCGCATAGCCGCAGCAGCTCCTCGACGTCGCCGTCGGCCGCGATCCAGTCCGAGACGTCGCCCTTCGCGGGCAGGCCCGGGAGCGCCACGATCCGCACCTCGGCCGCGATGCCATGCAGATGCCCGGCGACCTGGTTGGCGTGCGCGTGGCCCGGCTGGTCGTTGTCGGGCAGGATGTAGACGGTCCGGCCCTTGAACCAGCGGCCCAGGTCCGCCGTCCACTTGCCTGCGCCCTCAGAGGCCGTGGTGGCGATCAGGCCGAGGCGGTGGAGGCTGTCCGCGTCCTTCTCGCCCTCCGCGATCAGCACGGGCGCGTGGGGCGAGTCCAGGAGCTCGGGCAGCCGGTAGGGGACCTTTGGACCCTTCGGCTTGCCCTTGGCCCATCCCGAGCCCGTCCAGTGGAACTGGGGGAAGATCTTGCGGCCGTTCGCATGGATGCGCTCCACCTTGAGGTAAGGGGCCCCGTCCGCGAGGTGGTAGACGTACTCGGCCACGGGCCCGCGCGGACCGGCCCCCTGCTGGCCCTTGTCGCGCGGCGTCCATGCCGGCAGGCCGAGCTTGGCGGCGACGTGGTCCCGGCACTCCCGCCAGTCGTCGCCGGCGAAGCTGTGGGCCGTGAAGCCGTCGGGCTTGTCGGCGCTGAGCTTGACCGACAGGCTGCGGTCCTTGGGCCCATGGCCTGGGCCCGGCGCGAGGACGCTATCAGGCCCGTTCACCTCGCCCCCCAGCGCAGCGGCGACGCTCCGGACGTCGAGGGGCTGGGAGTGCAGGTTCACGCGAGCACCGCCCCCAGCTCGCCGATCGGCTGCACGCTATGGCTCAGCGGATCCCAGAAATGAGTTGCCAAACCGGCCGCGCCGGCGGCATGCTGAGGCTGGTTGAGAGACTTGCACTGGGCCCCGGTCGCGCTGGCAGGCGCGCCGGGGTTTCTGCTTTCGGGGATCATCGCCAGCCCTCACGCCGCGACCTTGGCGCGCTCGGCGAGCCACTTCGCGATCGCGCTCTCGGGCCAGGCGACGGCCTTGGCCGTCAGCTTGATGGGCTTCGGGAACTCACCCTTGGCCATCAGGGTGTAGATGGCGCTCCGGCTCAGGCCGGTGATCTCCTGGACGGCGGGGCGGCGTAGGTGCTTCTCAGGCATGGTGGCATTCCCTGCGCGGTTGTGGACATAAGCAGAACATCAGCCACACACCTCGTCCCGAATAGTGGGATAGGTTAAGAAAACCTCACCCACCTCGAAGCTCTAACCGGCCCACCCTTTCGGGCGAACCTGCCCGCCCTTTGCAGCCAGACGGCGGTCATGATCCTACCTGCGCCCTGCCTTGGAAGCTGCAGAAGCCTTGTTTCATAGGGACAGAAACGGTGGGTAGGGTTTCGAGAAGGGTGGGTAGGGTTTTCTAGAACGGTGGGTACCGTCCGACCAACCGAGGGGGCGAGGTTTCGCGGGACGGTGGGTAGGGTTCATGCTCCGGTCTTTGGCGCTCCGCCTTCCTGCTTCCAGTTGATCACGGTGGCGACGCGGTCTTTCGCATTGTCGGACAGGGTTCCTTCCCCTTTCCACGCGCCTGGATGGCTTGCGATCCACTCTTTGATCACGGCCTTCACGCCTCCGATAAACGTCCGCTTGTTGGCCAGCGCACGCCAAGCCGAAACGGCCAGGGCGAGCTCCGGGGCGAAGTGGTCGTGCGCCTCGTCGAGGAAGTCGTCCGTGCTTCCTTCCCTTGGAGGGAAGAAGAACCCGGTCGTGAAGCCGCGAAGCTCCATCCAAGCTTTCAGGTCCTCGACGTCCACCACCGAACGCGACCAGTCGGGCTCTCGTAGGATCCTCGCGCAATCCTTGCCCCCGAGGGGGTTTGTCGTCGCTTTGACGTCGGCGAACGGATCGTCATCAAGTACTTCCAGAACCCGGCCCAAATCGCCGGAACTGACGATCCAACAGTTCGGGCCACGCCAGTGCTCCACTTCGTGGACGGATAGCCTCTCGAGCGAATAGCACAGCTTAGCCTTGAGCTGCCCCTTCCGGATCGCCGCCTTCAGTGCCGAGAACGCAGGCGTGAAGCCCGGGTGTCGGAATGTCCGTTTGACGTACTCGCCATCGAGGTCAGGTCCCGGATCCATCGCACTAGGATCTCCGCCGGCGATCAGGATGGCAGCGTCTTCAATTGTCAGGTCCGGCGCCAAGCGCCACAGGAACAGCGGATCCTGATCCATCATCCGATCCTCACGACCTGGCCCCGCTCCTGGGCGAGATACGCCGCCCAGGCCTCCATCATCTTGCGGCGCTTCTCGAAGAGATCGGACCGCGCATACGCCTGCTCGGCCGCGCTCCCGACCACATGGGCGAGGGCGAACTCCGCCACCTCGCGCGGGAAGTTGGTCCGCTCCTGAGCCCAGGTGCGGAAGCTGGTGCGGAAGCCATGCACGTGGGCGCTGAACCCCAGAACCCGGATGACCTGCGACAGGGTCTTGTCCCTCATCGGCTGCCCAGGACGGCTGCCCGGGAACACCAGTCCATTGGCTTCGCTGAGGCCGCGCGCCTCCCGCAGGACCTCGAGCGCCCGCGGCGAGAGTGGCACTCTGTGGGCCCGCTTCATCTTCATGCGCTCGGCCGGGATCTCCCAGACGGCTTTCTTCAGGTCGATCTCCGGCCAGGTGGCCTCGCGAGTTTCGCCCGACCGACTGGCAGTCAGGATCAGGAACTCGAGCGCGAGCCGCGGCGAGAGACCGGAGCGTGAAGTACGGATAGCCGCAATGCAGTCCGCTACGCCTTGATAGGGCAGGGCCTTCCTGGGCTCTTTGCTGAGCCCCTGCTTCGGCAGTCCGGTCAGGACGTTCTCGGCCGGGTTGTCTTTCCTCCAGCCCTTCGCGACTCCCCACTTCATCACCATCCCGATGCGCTGCCGCACCCTTCGGGCCATGTCGACCTTCTCGGCCCAAAGTGGAGTCAGCACGTCGAGGACGTCGGCCGAGCTCACCTCGTTCATTCGGACGCCGCCGATCCTCGGGAAGGCGTAGGTCTCCAGCGACGACAGGAATTGGGCCGCGTGCTTGGGGTTCTTCCAGATCGGCAGGTGCATGCGGTGTACGGTCCGCGCTGCCTCCTCGAACGTCATCACCGCGGCCTCGGCCCTCTTGGCGGCGAGGGGATCGCCACCCGCCCTTGCCAGCTTGCGGTTGGCCAGCGCCGCCTCTCGAGCCTCGACCAGAGACACCAGCGAGGCGTTGCCAATGCCCAGCTCCGTCCGTTTGCCCCGGATTGCGATGCGCTGGACCCAGTAGCGCGAGCCACTGGGGTCCACGCGTAGAAAGAGCCCGTGCCCGTCGAAGTACCGTCCGGGATCCCGAACCGTCCTGACGAAGGCTGCGCTCAGAGCCTTCTCGGGTCGCCGACCTGCCATCCCTGTCCCCCGAAGCGTCCCCCGTTCCAGACGGGAACACCAAGAACACTAGAGGAACATCATGGACAGGCAACAAGGATCTGAGCCCTTGTCCCCAAGATATTATGGGCTCCTGGGGAACGTCGTGGAAAGCTGGACGGCGGCTGCATGCCCTTCGGCGTCACCGCCCTGATCGAGCGCTACCGTCCGCTGCGCCTCTCGGGGGGCTTGGCATGAGGACGCCCCGCCTCTCCCGCCGACTCCGGCTCGAAGCGCCGATCCACGCCCCGGACGGCTCCGGCGGCTTCACCAAGGGCTGGTTCGAGCTCGGCGCCCTCTGGGCCGAGGTCGCCCCCGCCGGCCCCCGCCTCGCCGCCCAGCCGGGCGCCATCGAGACCAAGCTGCCGCTCAAGGTCACCGTCCGCGCCGCGCCCTACGGCTCGCCCTCCCGGCCCGAGCCCGGCCAGCGCTTCCGCGACGGCGCCCGCGTCTTCCCGATCGCATCGGTCGCCGACGACGCAGCGGGCCGCTTCCTCCTCTGCCTCGCCCACGAGGAGGCCGCGCTGTGACCTACGCCCTCGCGCAGCCCCTCCAGACGGCGATCTACGGCCGCCTCACCTCCGACGGTGCCCTCACCGCCCTCGTCGGAAACCACATCTACGACCAGGTCCCCCCGGGCCTGCTCCCCACCCTCTACGTCGCCCTCGGCCCCGAGCAGGCCCGCGATCGCTCCGACCAGACCGGGCGCGGGACCGAGCACGACGTGGTCGTCCAGGTCGTCACCGACGGCGCGGGCTTCTCGGCCGCCAAGGCCGCCGCCGCCGCCGTCTCCGATGCGCTCCTCGACGCGGACCTCCCCCTCAGCCGAGGCCGCCTCGTCTCGCTCCGCTTCCTCCGCGCCCAGGCCGCCCGCAAGGGCGCCGGGGACACCCGCCAGATCGACCTCACCTTCCGCGCCCGCGTCGAGGACGACGCGCAGCCCCAACCCTAAAGGACACCCATCATGGCCGCTCAAGCCGGCAAGGACCTCCTCATCAAGATCGACATGGATGGGCAGGGCTCGTTCCAGACCGTCGCCGGGCTCCGCGCCACGCGCATCGCTCTCAACGCCGAGAGCGTCGACGTGACCACCCTCGACTCCCCCGGCGGCTGGCGCGAGCTGCTGGCCGGCGCCGGCCTCCGCTCCGCCGCGCTCTCGGGGAACGGCGTGTTCAAGGACGCCGCCTCCGACGCCCGGATGCGGAGCCTCTTCTTCGCGGGCGACCACCCCCGCTGCCAGGTCGTGATCCCCGACTTCGGCACCCTGGAGGGCCCGTTCCACATCGCCTCCATCGACTACGCCGGCACCCACGACGGCGAGGCCACCTTCGAGGTCTCGCTCGCCTCCGCCGGCCAGCTCGCCTTCACGGGGGCCTGAGCCATGCCGAACCCCCATGCCGGAGAGGTGCAGGTCGTCGTCGACGGCACCCCGCGCACCGCCAAGCTCACCCTCGGCGCCCTGGCCGAGCTGGAATCCGCCCTCGGCGACGACACCCTGATCGCCCTCGTTGGCCGGTTCGAGGCCGGCGACGTCTCCTCCCGCGACGTGCTGGCCCTCCTCGTCGCGGGCCTGCGCGGCGGCGGCTGGCCCGTCACCGCCCCCGACCTCCTCACCGCCGAGATCGCGGGCGGCCCCCTGGGCGCCGTCCAGGCCGCCGCCGAGCTCCTCGCCCGCGCCTTCGCGGTGCCCGCATGAGGGCGGCCTTCGATCCGGTGGACCCGGTAGGGCGGGGTTCACCCCGCCACGCCTCGGCTCGACCCGGAGCGCCATCGCCGGCCGAAGA
>NZ_KK088563.1 GCF_000600335.2 Rubellimicrobium mesophilum DSM 19309
CTGAGACCTTCTCTGACGCGGCGATCCAGTTCTGCCTCAGCATCAAGGTCCTGTTCGGGCTCGCTCTGCGGCAGACGATCGGGATGGTCGAGAGCCTGCTCAGGATGGCCGGTCTGGAGGACTGGCCGGTGCCGGACTACTCCACCCTGTGCCGGCGGCAGAAGACGGTGAGCATTCAGATCTCCTTTCGCCGCTCGGGCGGCAATCTGAACCTGCTGGTCGACAGCACCGGCGTGAAGATGCGCGGCGACGGCGAGTGGCAGGTGCGCAAGCATGGTCCTAGTCGCCGGCGGCAATGGCGTAAGGTGCATCTGGCCATGGATGCGGCCACGGGGGACATCCGGGCCGTGGAGTTCACCTCCAGCCAGACAGGCGACAGCCCGGTGCTGCCTGATCTGCTGGCGCAGATCCCAGCCGACCAGCCGATCGGTACCGTCACGGCCGACGGCGCCTACGACACCCGCACGTGCCACGCCGCCATCGCTGGGCGGGGTGGCACCGCCGTCATCCCAATCCGCAAGAACGGCCGCCTCTGGAAAGAGGATGGTCCCGCCGCCCGATCCAGGAACGAGAACCTGCGAACAACCAGGCACTTCGGCCGGGCCTTCTGGAAACGGCTGACGGGCTATCACGCCCGAAGTCGGATCGAAGCCCAGATGCTCCGCCTCAAAGCCTTTGGGGACCGCATCGCCTCACGCGACCCCGACCGCCAAGCCGCCGAGATCCACACCCGCATCGCCCTGATGAACCGCTTTTCAGCCCTGGGCAGGGCGGAGATCGTGCGCGCCGTCTGAACCGAAGGGGAAAGGGCCAAGCTCGGCCTCAGACCGAGTTATGCAACAACGCCACTTCGGAGCCATGATGCGAAGATGATGCCTTCAGGTTCCTTATTATCTTTTCGACTCGCCGAATTCTTCTAACTAGGTCGAGTTGGAATTCGCAAAGTTCCCTTGGTCGATCAAAAGGCGCAAGCCGCTTGAACTTATGGGCAAGCGAAAGAAAAGATCGTTGATAGGAGGCAATAACGGATCGCATACCAATGCTGCCTTCCTACTAACGCACAATTCACTATAGATCGTTCGGCACGTGGGTTTGCTTGGCGTGCAGGAGTACGCACCCTTCTGCCAAGAGTCTTCGGGGCGCGCCTCACCCCTCAATACACCCCCTCCACCTCATACATCACCGGCTCGAACCCCCGGCACAGCGCGTTGATCGCCCGGTTCCTCTCCCGCATCTCCGGCGTCCGCAACATCGCTTGATAATCCCCACGACTCGCCCACTGGGAGTAGTTGCAGACCCGCGTCCGGGCGTCGTTGACGTGGAGCGCCGCGCCCAGGAAGCCCGGCTGCTTCGAGATGCACTCGGCGAAGGCCGCCTGCAGCGCCTCGATCAGGTCGAAGGCCAGCGCGGGCGTGGTCTCGAAGGTGGTGATGATGGTCTGGCCACTGAAGTTCTGGCGGATTTCGGGCATGTCTCCCCTCCCCTGACGGTCCAAGGATGGCACGCACGGAGGCCGTCAGGGAAGGGCCACGAGACGGGCTCTCCGCCACGTCCACCTCCCGACGCCTTCGACGGCAAGCAGGTCGAGGGCAAGGTTCACGCCTCCCGGCGCCGAGGGCCGAGTTGCGCCTCACGGAACCGCGCGTTGCGCTTCCGGGTTTTCCCCATGAAACGAATCGGGAGATCCCTCATGAGCACCAGCGACGAAGACCGCGCGCGCGGCACCGCCCGCGACGTCGGCGGCAAGATCAAGGAAGGCCTCGGCAAGCTCACCGGCGACCGCGAGCTCCAGTCCGAGGGCAACCTCGACCAGGCCAAGGGCAAGGCCCAGAAGGCCTGGGGCGACCTCAAGGACGCCGTGACGCCGAAGCCCGATCCCGACGTCCGCTAGGACGCCCGGAGGCGCGGCCCCGATGCGGGCCGCGCCCCATCACGGCCGAGGTGGCGGTTCACCCGCCCCGGGGGCCGCCGTCACCCCTTCCCCACCCGTTCGAATGCAGGCCGCAGCCCAGCAGGGTGTTGCGTCGGGGGGTGTTGCGTGCGTTCGGGCCGTTTACCCCGCCTTAACCTTTATCGGGCACAGTGATTCCCACGCGCGGAGTTGAGACCCCCGGGGACCTGGCAAGGCACGCCCCACCGCTCGCGCAGAGGACCGGCCGCGACGCACGGCGACTGGAGCCCGAGCCGAGACAAGGAGGGGGTCCCGCGATGAACAAGTCCTTCCCCCGGCCGGGGACGGCACCGATGTCGAGCGCTCCTTCGGGAGAGGCCCATCCCTGCCCGTCCGCCGGAGCCCCCCGGGTGCTCAGCTCTTTACAGGACCGAGGAAGCCGGTCCACCCGGGATGACCGAACCGCCCCTGAGCGCGCATGGCAGCGCCCCGGCGGGAGGCCCTGGCCGCCGCGGGACGAGGTCCCGCCCCCGCCGGACGGAGTGGCGTCCGCTCCGGCGGCCCTCGGACACGACCTCCGGCGCGAGATGCACCCGCGCCGGGCGTAACGGTCCGAGACCCGAAACGGCCGCCCCGATCCCGGGGCGGCCGTCGGAAAGGCTATTTCTCCCGCTCGTTCCGCGAGTGGTGGCTGTCTTCCTCGCCGCCCCCGCCGGACTTGGCGCTCCGCTGCGGGCGATTCTCGGGATCGGCCCCGGGCTTGTCCACCCGAAGCGGCGCCTTGGCGTTCTCATGGGAGGCACCGGGGCCGCCCTGCCGGATGGTGTTCGGGCTCTTGTCGGAGGTGGACATGGCTTATCGATCCTGCTGGAGGCCCTGGTTGGTCGTGTTGACCTTGGTGTTGCCGGCCTGGCCGATCTTGTCGGGGTTCTGCTTCTGCGGGTTCCCGGCCTGGGTCCCGGCATCGACCTTGCGCGCCGTGTCGCCCGGCCCCTTGGGGCTCAGGTTCTCCGGCGGGATCGGGGGCATCTTGTGGGTCATGGGATCACTCCTCCTCGTCGGGGATATCGTTCTCGGGCGTCCGGCTCACCGAGTTGTCCTGGAGCTGCTCGATCTGCACCGCCTTGCTGTCGAGGCCGCGCTCGTCCGAGTGCTGGGCCTTGTCTCGGTTGGACAGGACGATGTTCTCCGGGATGTCCTCGGGCGCGATGTCCGTCATCGCTCCCGTCCCGTCGCCCTTGCCCTGGCTGCCCGGACCGAAGTGCTTGCGGCTTGCATGTGCCATGCGGCATCCCTCCGTGGTGCGGCCGGGCCGAGGCCCGGCGGGTCCAGGGTCAACCCCCGGACCAGTCGCTCCGTTCCCCCTCACGCGACGTCGGTCAGCCCGGCCGTCCCAGCGCCTCGCGGATCTTGGCCATCAGCGTCGCCACCGCGAAGGGCTTGGTCAGCAGCGCCATACCCGGTTCGAGGAACCCCTCGGAGATCGTGGCGCCCTCGGCGAAGCCGGTGACGAACAGCACGCGCAGCCCTGGCCGCAGGGCCCGCCCCTGGTCGGCGAGTTGGCGCCCGTCGAGGCCCGGCAGCCCCACGTCCGTGATGAGAAGGTCGATCCGCCGGCTCTCCTGCAGGAGCCGCAGCCCCGCGGGCCCGTCCGGCGCTTCCAGCGCCTCGTAGCCCAGCTCGCCGAGCACTTCCACGACGAGGTCGCGCACCACCGCCTCATCCTCGACCACGAGGACCGTCTGGCCCGCTTCGGCCAGGGGCGGCTCGGCCGGCGGCGCCTCGCCCGCGCCTTCCTCGGTCCCGCCGGCATGGCGCGGCAGGTAGAGCCGCACCGTCGTGCCCCGGCCCTCCTCCGATTGCACCTGGACGTGCCCTCCGGACTGTCGGGCGAAGCCATAGACCATCGAAAGGCCCAGGCCCGTGCCCTGGCCCAGGGGCTTGGTGGTGAAGAAGGGCTCGAAGACCCGCGCCAACACCTCGGGCGGCATCCCAATCCCGGTATCCGACACCACGATCGCAACGTAGTCGCCCGGTGCGACCTCGCGTGGCGAGGCCGCATCGGACCCGGCGAGCCTGACGTTCGTCGTCTCGATCGCCAGCCGCCCCCCGTCCGGCATGGCGTCCCGCGCGTTGATGCACAGGTTCAGGAGCGCGCTCTCGAGCTGTATCGGGTCGCAGAGCGTCCGCCAGAGCCCAGGTTCCAGTGTCAGCCCAAGGGCGATCCCAGGACCGAGCGTTCGACGCAGGAGATCCTCCACCCCGGCAACGAGGCGGTTCGCCTCGACGGGCTTCGGATCGAGGGGCTGCCGCCGCGAGAAGGCCAGGAGCCGGTGCGTCAGCGCCGCTGCCCTTTGGGCGGAGCTCATGGCAGCCTCGACGTAGCGGCCGACCTCTCCCGTCCGCCCCTGCCGCAGCCGCGCCTGCAGGAGGTCGAGCGAACCGATGATCCCCGCGAGGAGGTTGTTGAAGTCGTGGGCAATCCCGCCGGTGAGCTGCCCGACAGCCTCCATCTTCTGGCTCTGGCGCAGCGCCTCTTCGGCCTGCCGCTGCTCGGTCACGTCGCGCCCGATGGCATGGAATACCCCATCGCCGGGCACCGCGGTCCAGGACACCGTCCGCCAGGTCCCGTCCGCATGGCGCAGCCGGGCCTCGAACGCCACGATCCGGTCCCCTGCCCGCAACCGGGCCGCAGCGGTCAGGAAGCGCGTCCGGTCCCCCGGATGGATGATCTCGGTGAAGGGCGCGCTGAGGAGGGTCTCCTCCGGCCAGCCCAGCATCCGCGTCCAGGCCGGATTGACCTCGCGCCTGAGCCCGTCGAAGCCGAACACGCCCATGAGCTCGGTGGAGTTCTGCCAGATGCGGTCCCGCTCGGCGGTTCGGGCCTCGACCTCCGTCTCGAGGTCCTGGTTGAGTCGCCGAAGCTGCGCCTCGGCTGCCGCCCGGGCGGTGTCGTCCCGCATGGTCAGCACGGCCCCGACCTGATGCCCGTCCGGCGTCCGGACAGGTCGCGCGCCACCGACGGCCACGACCTCCCGCCCGTCGGACCGCCGGACGATCCATCGGACGTCCTCGACCGTCTCGCCCTTCAGGGCCGCCCGGCTCAGCGGCAGGTCCTCGGGCGGGAAGGGCTCGCCTTCGACGGTGAAGAGCCGGTAGCGCCGCGTGTAGTCCTCGGGCCCCACGCCAAGCTGCGCGGTCCCGTGGATGCGCCGCGCGGCCTCGTTGATGAAGACGATCCGACCGGCCTCGTCGGTGACGATCACCCCTTCGGCCAGTTGGCTGAGGATCGCGCCTGTCCGCGCGGCCTCCCGCTCGGCCTCCTCCCGCGCCGCCTGCAGCGCGCGCTCCGCTTCCTTCTGCTCGGTGAGGTCGAGCACGACACCATAGAAGCCGTCCACCGTCCCGTCGGCGTCGCGTCGCGGTAGGTAGTGGACCTGGGTATCGCGCCGGGTGCCCCGGGTCGCCGGCGTGACTGCGTCGAAGCGCATCGGCTCGCCCCGGAGCGCCGCCTCGATCCGGTCCCGGCGCTGGGCATAGGCCTCCTCGCCCAGGACCTCGCGGATCGTCCGGCCCAGCATCTCCGACCGGGGCACCTCGAACCAGTCCTCGTGGGCCTTGTTCATCACGACGTAGCGCTGGTCCCGCCCGATGAAGGACACGAGGAGCGGCAGCGCGTCGGCCAGGAGGCGGAGCTGCTCCTCCCGTTCCCGTACATGGGCCTCGGCCAAGGCCCTCTCGACGGCCGAGGCGGCGAACCGGGCGAGCTGCGCGACGAGGGCCTCATCGGCCTCGTCGAAGTCCCCGCCGCCCTCCTTGTCCGAGAGCTGGATGAGCCCGAGGTTGCGCCCGTCGCTGCCGACCAACGGGGTGGCGAGCCAACCGCGCATCGGGGGATGCCGCCCCGTCTCGGCACCGAAGCCCCGCAAGCGCGGATGCGCCAGCAGCTCCCGCTGCGTCATCCGCAAGGTACGGTGGCCCTCGGCGGCCCATTCGTGGACGCCCGATGCGTCGGTCAGGGCGTCGTGGCCGCGCCAGCGGGCGTATTTCTCGGACAGGTCCACCGCGACGATCGCCTGCGACCGGTCGGGTCCGCGAGTCAGGCTGCACGCCGCTTGGTGCGCGCCCACGACCCGCCGGGCCGCTTCCGCGATCGCCCGGACCGTGTCGTCGAGACGGGGCGCGGCGACGATGACCTGCGCCGCCTCCACCAGTGCCCTCAGTTGCTCGGTCCGCCGTCCTTGGTCGTACATGGCCTTGGGATCCTCGGTCCGGTCCCGGAGGATCCTGAGGAAGCCCGCCGCTCGTCCGCCCCGCAGCGGCATCAGAAGGTCCGTGGTCCAGATGAGCGAGCCATCCTTGCGGAGGTGCCAGCGCTCGACCTCGGCCCAGCCCTGGGCCAGCGCGACCTCCATCTCCCGCTCCGGGGCCTTGATCGCCCGGTCCTCCGGGGTGAACATCATGCGGCTGTCCGCGCCCAGCGCCTCGTGAGCGTCCCAGCCGAAGAGGAGGCGGGCAGCCTCGTTCCACTCGCCTATGCGCCCCTCGGAGTCGGTGACGACGACCGCATGTCCGACCGCAGGATCGAGGATCGGGTCGGAAGCGTCCCCCGAGCCGGCGGGCGCCGGACGCGACCGTCTCAGGGCCTCGCGCAACTCGGCGTTCTCGCGGTGGAGACGCGCGATCTCCTCGTCCTTCGACCCGGCTCCCATCGGTTCCGATCGGTCCCTCCCCTGGGTCCAAGTGGTCGGCTGCGGCAGCCTGTCCGTCAAGTCCAAGTCGCCCGCTCCCCACGATCCCCCTCAGGACGGAGGCGGGTCCCCCAGGCGCCAGGCGGGGTCGCGCCGTTCGAAGAAGGCTGCGACCCCCTCCCTCGCCTCCTCGGATTCCCATCGCTCCACAAGGGCCGCGATGGAGGCCTCGACCGTTGCGGCATCCACTCCGCCCCCGAGCGTCCGGATCAGCCGTTTCGCCGCCGCGACCGCCCCCGGTGCGCAGGCGAGGAACGCCCGGACCTCCTCCTCCACGCCGTCCCGCAGCCGCTCGGGGGGCACGACGCGGGTGAGGAGACCCAGGCTCAGCGCCTCGCGCGTGTCGAAGCGGCGCGAGGACAGCATGAGCCGCCGTGATGCGGCGACGCCGATCCGAGCGAGGATGTAGGGACCGATCGTCGCCGGGATCAGTCCCAGCCGGGTCTCGGTGAGCGCGAAGGTCGCGGCCTCGGCCTCGGCCCCGACCGCGACGTCGCAGACCGACAGGAGACCGACCCCGCCGCCGTAGGCCGGCCCCTGGACCTCGGCGACGAGGGGCTTGGGCAGGGTGTCGAGCGCCCGCAGCATCCCGGCGATGCGCCGCGCCTCGGCCGCCCGCGCGGCGCCGTCCGCCACCATCTGCTCGCGCATCCAGCCGAGGTCTCCACCGGCGCAGAAGGTCGGGCCCGCGGCAGCCAGCACGACGACGCGGACGGCGGGGTCCTGCCCCAGACGCTCCGCCGCCTCGGTCAGCTCCGAGATCATGGTGGCATCGAGCGCGTTGTGCCGCTCGGGCCGATCCAACGTCAGGCGGGCCACCCCGCGCCCATCGGTGTCGAGCATGATCGTCCGGAACATGGAGCCTCAGCCCTCCCTCAGGGACCGCGCCAGGGCCGTCGCCCGCGCCAGCGCCTCTCGGTCGAGCGCCGTCTCGTAGCCCAGCGTGGCGAGCCGCTCCGCCAGCGCCTCCGTCGCCACGTTGCCCGCGGCGCCCGGCGCGAAGGGGCAGCCCCCCAGCCCGCCGACGGAGGAGTCGAAGACCCGGAGCCCGTGCCCCAGGGCCACCTCGACGTTCTCCAGCGCCCGGCCGGACGTGTCGTGGAAGTGCCCGGCGAGCCGCTCGGGCGGCAGTTCCTCGAGCACGGCGCGGAGCATGGCGTCCACCCGTTCGGGCGTTCCGCGCCCCAGGGTCTCGCCTAGGCTGACCTCGTGGCAGCCCAGATCCCTGAGCGCCGCCGAGACCCGGGCGACCGAAGCCGGCGCGACCTCGCCGTCATAGGGACAGTCGGTCACGACCGAGACGTAGCCCCGGACAGGCATCTCGTCCCTATGGGCCATGTCCAGGATCGTGGCGATGCGATCCAGCGTCTCGGCCACGGTCGCATTCAGGTTGGCCCTGGCGAAGCCTTCGGAGGCGGCGGTGACGACCGCGACCTCATCCGCCCCGTCCGCCCGGGCGGCCTCGTAGCCCTTCAGGTTGGGCGCGAGCGCCATGTAGCGCGTGCCTGGCCTGCGGCCGATCCCGACCAGCACCTCGGCGCCGTCCGCCATCTGCGGCACCCATCTTGGGCTCACGAAGCTGGCCACCTCGATCCGCTGGAACCCGGCCTCGGAGAGCGCGTCCACCAGCGCGACCTTCCGGTCGGTCGGGATGATCCGCGCCTGGTTCTGCAGGCCATCGCGGGGCCCGACCTCCACGATCTCGACCGCCTCAGCCATCCTCGGCCTCCAACCGCACGAGGGGGGCGCCGGCCTCGACCTGCTCCCCTTCCGCGACCAGCACCTCGGCCACCCGGCCGTCGCGCGGCGCCGAGAGGGCGTGCTCCATCTTCATGGCCTCGACGACGACGAGCCGGTCGCCCTTGGCCACCGCCTGCCCCGCCGCCACGAGCACCGCCCGGACAAGACCGGGCATCGGGGAGGCCGTCACGTCGTGGCCCGTCGCATCCACGTCGCGGTCGAGGGGGTCGGAGTGGTCGAAGACCCAGGTCCCCTCGCGTCCGCCGAAGACCGTCACGCGGGTCGGCTCGGCGACCGCATCGAAGGCCGCACCACTGCCGATCCGCCATCCGTCCTCGCCTCGGGCGGCCTCGCGCGTCCGACCATCCATCGTGATCCGGGCGCCGCGCGGGCCAGCGAGTGCCAGGGTCACGGCCTGCGGCTCATCCTTCCATCGCAGGTCGACGCGCCGGGACAGGGGGGTCCAGAGGTGGAAGCCGGCCAAGGGGCCGTCCGCCGGTCCCGCCGCCGCCAGCGCGGCCACCGCGACCGCCTCGGGCGGGGGTGGGCCCGACGGGACCAGCCGGTCGAGGTCGCGCGCGATGAGGCCGGTGTCCACCTCGCCCGCCCGAACCCTCTCGTGTCGGACAAGCGCCGAGAGGAAGCCGAGGTTCGTGACGCAGCCGGCCACCCGTGTCTCGTCCAGCGCCCGTCCGAGCTTGACCAGCGCCTCGGCGCGCGTGGGCGCGAGGGCGACGAGCTTGGCGATCATCGGATCGTACCAGGGGGTGATCTCGTCCCCTTCGCGCACCCCGGTCTCGACCCGCACGCCGCCGGGGAAGCGCAGATGCGCGAGGCGCCCCGTCGCGGGGAGGAAGCCCGCCGGCACGTCCTCGGCATAGAGCCGGGCCTCGACGGCGTGACAGTGGAGGCGAAGGTCCTCCTGCCGGCGCGGCAGCGGCTCGCCGCTCGCGACCCGGAGCTGCCATTCGACGAGGTCCACGCCCGTCACGGCCTCGGTCACGGGATGCTCGACCTGGAGCCGGGTGTTCATCTCCATGAACCAGAACCGGCTGGGATGCAGGCCGTCCGAGGCGTCGGCGATGAACTCGACCGTGCCGGCGCCGCTGTAGCCGACCGCCATGGCCGCGCGCACCGCCGCCTCGCAGATCGCGGTGCGCATCGCGGGGGTCATGCCGGGGGCGGGTGCCTCCTCGATCACCTTCTGGTGGCGGCGCTGGAGCGAGCAGTCGCGCTCGAAGAGGTGGACGGCATGGATTCCGTCGCCGAAGACCTGCACCTCGATGTGGCGGGGGGTGGAGACGTATTTCTCGATCAGGACCGCGTCGTTGCCGAAGGCGCCTTTCGCCTCCCGCTTCGCGCCCTCCAGCGCCTCGGCGAACCGCGAAGGGTCGTCCACCCGCCGCATCCCCTTGCCGCCGCCGCCCGCGACGGCCTTGATGAGGATGGGATAGCCGATCCGCCGGGCCTCGCGGGACAGCCGCTCGGGCGACTGATCCTCGCCGTGGTAGCCAGGCACCACCGGGACGCCCGCCCGCTCCATCAGCGCCTTGGCGGCGTCCTTGAGGCCCATGGCGCGGATCGCCTTGGCCGATGGCCCGACGAAGACGAGGCCAGCCGCCGCGACGGCCTCGGCGAAGTCGGGGTTCTCGGAGAGGAAGCCGTAGCCGGGGTGGATCGCCTGCGCGCCCGTGGCGCGGGCGGCCTCGATGATCGCGGCGCCGTTCAGGTAGCTCTCGGCAGCCGGTGGAGGCCCGATCCGCACCGCCCGGTCGGCCATCGCGACGTGCCGCGCCTCGGCATCGGCGTCCGAGTAGACGGCCACCGTCTCGACGCCCAGCCTACGGGCCGTGTCGATGACGCGGCAGGCGATCTCTCCCCGGTTGGCGATCAGGATGCGCTGGAACATCGGGTCACATCCGGAAGACGCCGAAGCGCGTGGGCTCGGGCGGGGCGCCGAGGGCGGCAGCCAGCGACAGGGCCAGCACCTCGCGCGTGCGGCGCGGGTCGACGATGCCGTCGTCCCAGAGCCGGGCGGAGGCATAGAGCGGGTGGCTCTGGCGCTCGAACATCTCCAGGGTCGGGCGCTTGAACTCGGACTCCTCCGCGGGGTACCACTGGCCGCCGTTCCGCTCGATCCCCTCGCGCCGGACGGTGGCGAGGACGCCCGCCGCCTGCTCGCCGCCCATGACGCTGATGCGCGAGTTGGGCCAGGTCCAGAGGAAGCGCGGCGAGTAGGCCCGTCCGGCCATGCCGTAGTTGCCCGCGCCGAAGGAGCCGCCGACGATCACAGTCACCTTGGGCACGCCGGTCGTCGCCACGGCCGTGACCATCTTGGCGCCGTGGCGGGCGATGCCCTCGTTCTCGTAGCGACGGCCGACCATGAAGCCGGTGATGTTCTGGAGGAACACCAGCGGCACGCTCCGCTGGGAGCAGAGTTCCACGAAGTGCGCGCCTTTCTGGGCGGACTCGGAGAAGAGAACGCCGTTGTTGGCGACGATCCCGACCGGCTGGCCCATCACCTCGGCGAAACCGGTGACCAGCGTCTCGCCGAAGCGCGCCTTGAACTCGTCGAGTCGGGAGCCGTCCACGATGCGGGCGATGACCTCGCGGATATCGTACTGGGTGCGGAGGTCGGCGGGGACGAGGCCGAGGATCTCCTCGGGGTCGTGGGCGGGCGGCTCGCCCTCGGGGAGCGCGCCGGCCTTGCGGTTGAGGCTGGCCACGGCCCGGCGGGCGAGCGCGAGGGCGTGGAGGTCGTCCTCGGCGAGGTAGTCGGCGACGCCCGAGAGTCGGGTGTGCACGTCGGCGCCGCCCAAGTCCTCGGCGCTCACCACCTCGCCGGTCGCGGCCTTCACGAGGGGCGGTCCGGCGAGGAAGATGGTGCCTTGGTCGCGGACGATGATGGACACGTCCGACATGGCGGGGACATAGGCGCCTCCGGCGGTGCAGGAGCCCATGACGACGGCGACCTGGGGGATGCCCTTCGCGCTCATCCGGGCCTGGTTGTAGAAGATGCGGCCGAAGTGATCGCGGTCAGGGAAGACCTCGTCCTGGTTGGGGAGGTTCGCGCCGCCCGAGTCCACGAGGTAGACGCAAGGGAGATGGCACTCCTCCGCGATCTCCTGGGCGCGGAGGTGCTTCTTGACCGTCATCGGGTAGTAGGTCCCGCCCTTCACGGTGGCGTCGTTGCAGACCACCATGACCCAGATGCCGTGGATGCGCCCCACGCCGGCAATCAGGCCCGCCCCCGGTGCGGCGCCGTCGTACATCCCGTGCGCGGCGGTGGCGCCAATCTCGAGGAATGGCGAGCCGGCGTCGAGAAGGTTGCCGATGCGGTCGCGCGGGAGGAGCTTGCCGCGTGAGACGTGGCGCTGGCGGGCGGTCTCTCCGCCACCCTGAGCGGCGGATTCGGCGGCTTGTCGGACCAGCTCCAGCAGGGCGAGGTGCGCCGTGCGGTTGGCCTTGAAGGTCTCGGAACTGGGCTGGGCCTTGGTGTTCAGGCGCATTCAGAGACCCACCAGCTCGCGCCCGATCAGCATCCGGCGAATCTCCGAGGTGCCGGCGCCGATCTCCATGAGCTTGGCGTCGCGGAAGAGACGGCTCACGGTCGAGTCGTTCAGGAACCCCGCGCCGCCGAGCGCCTGCACCGCCTGATGCGCCTGCGCCATGGCCTGTTCGCTCGCGTAGAGGACGCAGCCCGCCGCGTCGGCCCGCGTGACCCGGCCGGCGTCGCAGGCGCGGGCGACCTCGTAGGTGTAGGCGCGGGCGGTGGCGAGGGCCACGTGCATGTCGGCGACCTTGGCCTGCATCAGTTGGAACGTGCCAATGGGCTGGCCGAACTGCTTGCGCTCTCGGACATAAGGGAGGACCTCGTCCAGGCAGGCGGCCATGATGCCGAGGCCGATGCCTGACAGCACGACGCGCTCGTAGTCGAGGCCGGACATGAGGACGCGGACGCCCCTCCCCTCCTCGCCCAGGACGTTCTCGGGCGGGACCTGGGCGCCATCGAAGACGAGCTCGCCGGTGTTGGAGCCGCGCATTCCCAGCTTGTCGAAATGCGGGGTCCGGGTGAAGCCGAGGGTGCCCGCGTCGACGAGGAAGGCGGTGATGCCCTTGGACCCGGCCTCGGGGTCGGTCTTGGCGTAGACGATGGCCACGTCGGCGTCGGGGCCGTTGGTGATCCAGTACTTGCCGCCGTGGAGGACATAGGCGTTGCCCACCTTCTCGGCACGGGTCCGCATACCGACCACGTCGGAGCCCGCCCCCGTCTCGGACATGGCGAGGGCGCCGACCCGGCGGCCCGCCACGAGGTCGGGGAGGGTGCGGCGCTTCTGGTCCTCGGTGCCGTTCAGGGCGATCTGGTTGACGCAGAGGTTGGAATGCGCGCCGTAGGAAAGCGCCACCGAGGCGGA
The DNA here is from genome assembly GCF_000600335.2 of Rubellimicrobium mesophilum DSM 19309. Classification (GTDB taxonomy): domain Bacteria; phylum Pseudomonadota; class Alphaproteobacteria; order Rhodobacterales; family Rhodobacteraceae; genus Rubellimicrobium; species Rubellimicrobium mesophilum. The sequence continues at coordinate 12,798 of NZ_KK088563.1, forward strand.
GGCGCGGGCGATCTCCTCCACCGCGACCACATGGGCGAGGTAGCCAAGGCCGGTGCCGCCGAACTCCTCGGGGACGGTGAGGCCGAGGAGGCCCAGCTCGCCCATCTCGGGCCAGAGCTCGGGCGGGAAGCGGTTCTCGCGGTCGATCTCGGCGGCCATGGGCTTGAGGCGCTCCTGGGCCCAGCGGTGGACCATGGCGCGCAGCTCGTTCACGTCCTCGCCGAGGTCGAAGGTCATGGCGGCGTGGGTCATGTCATTCTGCCGCCAAGGCGTGACCGGCGGGCGGCTCGGCGCCCCGGTCGAGGTCTGCGAGGAGCTTGGTCCGACGCTCGGCCGCCTGGGCCATGGCCGCGTCCTTTACCGGCCCGAAGCCCCGGATCTGGTTGTAAAGGTCGAGCAGCGCGAGAGCCTTGGGAGCGGTGCGGTCGTCGAGGAGGGCAAGAACCTTGGCCACGTCAGCCTCGTAGTCGGGGATGAGGGCGCGCTCGGCCCGGCGCTCGGCGGTGTGGCCGAAGGGGTCGAAGGCACTGCCGCGCAGGGACTTGAGGCGGGCGAGCGTCCGGAGAACCGGGAAGAGCCAAGGGCCGAACTCGTGCTTTACGGGGCGGCCGGTGGGGCCGGGCTTGGCCAGGAACGGGGGCGCGAGATTCAGGGACAGCTTCATGTTGCCATCGAAGCTGTCCTCCAGACCTTTGCGGAACTCGGGCGCGGTGAGGAGGCGGGCGACCTCGTATTCGTCCTTGGGGGCGAGGACGCGGGCGTAGCCGTGGGCGACGGAGCGGACGATCTTGCGGGCGGTCTCCTTGTCGGAGAGGCCGACGGTCGCCGTTTCGACCCGCGCCACGAGGGCGGCGTAGCGAGAGGCCAAGCGGCTGTTCTGGTAGGCAGCCAGGTGCGCCTTGCGCTGCACGACCAGCTCCTCGGTCGTCATGTCCTCCATGGACCGGCGCGGCGCCTCGAGCTTGGGGAGCCTCGCGGGGTCATCGGCCATGACGCGGCCCCAGGCGAAGGCGTCGAGGTTGGTGTCCACGGCCACCTTGTTGAGGCGGATCGCCTGCTCGATGGAGTCGTGCGAGACAGGGATCAGGCCCTTCTGCCAGGCGTAGCCGAGCATCAGGATGTTGGACGCGATCTCGTCCCCGGCGACGGCGAGGCCTGCCGCCGTGAAGTCGTGGAAGTGCCGCTCGCGCAGGTGGCCCGCGAGCATCCCCTCGACCTCGCGGGTGCGGAAGTCGAAGTCGCGGTGCAGCACGAAGTCCGAGACCGGGGTCATGTGGGTGTTGACGACGCCGGCCGTCCGCTCGGGGTTGCAGAGGACGGCGGCCTCCTTGGAGACGGCGACGACCGTGTCGGCGGCCAAGAGGACGTCGGCGCCGCCGGTGACGATGCGCGGCTCGGTCGGAGCATGGTCGGCGGGGCCGATGCGGATGTGGCTCAGGACCGCGCCGCCCTTCTGCGCGAGACCCGCCATGTCGAGCACCATGGGCGAGAGGCCGTCCATGTGCGAGGCCATGGCAAGGATCGCGCCGATGGTCAGGACGCCGGTGCCGCCGACGCCTGCGACCGCGACGTTCCAGGGACGGTCGAGGACGGGGCGCTGGGGCTCGGCTAGGTGGCTCGTGTCCGGGCGGTCGGCGGCGGCGAGCTTGCGGGGCTGGCCGCCGCGCACGGTCACGAAGCTCGGGCAGAAGCCCTTGAGGCAGGAGTAGTCCTTGTTGCAGGTGGACTGGTTGATGCGGCGCTTGCGGCCCATCTCGGTTTCCAGCGGCTCGACGGCGACGCAGTTCGATTGCACCGAACAGTCGCCGCAGCCCTCGCAGACCTCCGGGCTGATCCAGAGGCGCATGTCGGGGTCCGGCAGCGTGCCGCGCTTGCGGCGGCGGCGCTTCTCGGCGGCGCAGGTCTGGACGAAGACGATGGCGGTGACGCCCTTGATCTCGCGCAGCTCTCGCATGGTGTCGTCGATGGCGTCGCGGTGGCGGATCACGGTGCCGGGGGGGAGCGCCTCGGGCTTGTAGGCCTCGGGGGTCTCTGCCAGGAAGCGGATCTCCTGCACGCCCTCGTCGCGGAGCATGTGGGCCACGCGCTCGGGCGTCAGGGGGCCGTCGACGTGCTGGCCGCCGGTCATAGCCACCGCGTCGTTGTAGAGGAGCTTGTAGGTGATCGGCGTCCCCGCCGCGACGGACTGGCGGATGGCGAGGAGGCCGGAGTGGTAGAAGGTCCCGTCGCCCAGGTTGACGAAGCGGTGCGGCTCGTCGGTGAAGCGGGAGATGGCGGTCCAGGGGACGCCCTCGCCGCCCATGTGGGTGATGGTGTCGGTGTTCCGGTCCATCCACTGGACCATGTAGTGGCAGCCGATCCCCGCCATGGCGGTCGAGCCCTCGACCACGCGGGTCGAGGTGTTGTGCGGGCAGCCGGCGCAATACCAGGGGCGGCGGATCACCGGCGGCTGGTGGCCGGTCATGGCGCGCTCGATGCCTTCTAAGCGCTCGACGCGCTCGGTGATGCGGGCCTTGAGGTCGTCGGGGATGCCGTTCGCCACCAGCCGGTCCACGATGGCGCGGGCGACCTCCGCCACCGTCAGGCCCGCCGAGAGGTGCAGGAAGGGCCGGTCCATGTGGTCGAACTTGCCGACGATCCGGGGCCGCACGTCGGCGCGCCAGTTGAAGAGCTGCTGCTTGATCTGGTGCTCGATGATCTCGCGCCGCTCCTCGACGATCAGGACCTCCTCGAGGCCTTCGGAGAAGTGGCGGATGCCCTCGGGCTCCAGCGGCCAGGGCATCCGGACCTTGTAGATGCGGACGCCGATCTGGTGCAGTTCGCGCTCGCCCAGGCCCAGTTCGTGCAGCGCCTGGTCCACGTCCTCGTAGGCCTTGCCGGAGGCGACGATGCCGAAGCGGGCGCGGGGGGTGTCGAAGGTGACCTCGTCCAACCGATTGGCGCGGGCGAAGGCGCGGGCGGCGTAGCCCTTGTATTCCTGGAGCCGCTCGTCCTGCACCAGGGGCGGGTCGGGCCAGCGGAGGTTGAGGCCGCCGGGCGGGAGCTCGAAGTCCTCGGGGATCACGAATTGGCGCTTCTCGGGGGCGAGGTCCACGACGGCGGTGGTCTCGACGGTCTCGGAGATGACCTTGAAGCCGACCCAGCAGCCGGAGAAGCGGCTCATGGCGATGCCGAGGAGGCCCAGGGGCAGGAACTCGTGGACGGAGCTCGGGTAGAGCACCGGCATGATCGCCGAGATGAAGGCGTGGTCGGACTGGTGCGGGATCGAGGAGGACTTGCATGTGTGGTCGTCGCCCGCGACCGCGAGGACGCCGCCGTATTGCGAGGTGCCGGCTGCGTTGGCGTGCTTGAACACGTCGCCCGAGCGGTCCACGCCGGGACCCTTGCCATACCACATCCCCACGACGCCCTGCTTGCGGGCGCCCTTGGAGAGCGGGACCTGCTGGCTGCCCCAGACGGCGGTGGCGGCGAGGTCCTCGTTGATGCCGGGCTGGAAGTGGATGTCGAGCGGGTCGAGGAACTTCCTGGCCGCCCAGATCTGCTGGTCGAGGCCGCCCAGCGGCGAGCCGCGATAACCCGAGATGAAGGCGCCGGTGTTGAGGCCCGCCGCGCGGTCGCGGCGCATCTGCGTCATGGGCAGGCGCACGAGGGCCTGGATGCCGGTGAGGAAGACGCGGCCTTCCTCGGCGGTGTACTTGTCGTCGAGCGAGACGGCGATGGTCATGCCACCCCCTCCTGAACGGCACGACGATGGGCGCGGCGAGGCGCGGTCATCGGCGGTGCTCCTCCCACCCGGCTTCGCGTGGCCGGGCCTCCTGAAGGAAATGTTAGCACCGGGGGGACGGTTTCCAAGAAGGTCAGTGACGGTGACGTAAAATGTGACGTGACGTTCCTCATCGCTCGCCTCGCCGGTAGGGGGCCATGAGGGCCTCGGGGACACGGGCGCGGCGGGAGACGAGAACCAGGGCGAGGATCGAGAGGAGGTAGGGCGCCATCAGGAAGAGCTGGTAGGGCACGCCCGGGACGGCGTTCTGGAGGCGGAGCTGGTAGGCGTCGAAGAGCGCGAAGAGCAGCGCGCCGAGCAGCGCCTTGCCGGGGCGCCAGGAGGAGAAGACCACCAGGGCGATGCAGATCCAGCCCCTGCCCTGCACCATGTAGGGGAAGAAGCTGTTGAAGGCGACCGTGGTCAGGAACGCTCCGCCGACGCCCATTAGCGCCGAGCCCGCGACGACCGCGCCGGTGCGGAGTCGGATGGGGTTGAGGCCCTGCGCCTCGACGGCGTGGGGGTTCTCGCCGGTCATGCGGATCGCCAGGCCGAGGGGCGTTCGGGCCAGGACGTAGGACAGCACCGCGACCGTCGCGAGCGCGAGGTAGGTGGGCGCGGCCTGGTCGAAGAGGACCTCGCCCAGGAAGGGAATCGTGGAGAGGCCGGGGATGGGGAGCGGGCGGAAGGGCTGGATGGTCGGGGGGGATTCGCCGACGACCACGAGGAGGCGGTAGAGATAGTAGGAGAGCGACGACGCGAAGAGCGTGATGCCGAGGCCGGAGACGTGCTGGGAGAGGCCGAGGGGCACGGTGAGCCAGGCGTGGAGGAGTCCGAAGAGCGCGCCCGCGAGGCCGGCGGCGAGGAGGCCGGTCCAGAGGTCGGCGCCCTGGTAGACGGCGAGCCAGCCGATCATGGCGCCGAAGGTCATGATGCCTTCGATGCCGAGGTTCAGGACGCCCGCGCGCTCGCAGAGGAGCGCGCCGAGGGTGCCGAAGATCAGCGGCGTGGCGATGCGGAGGACGGCGGCCCAGAGGCTCGCGGTGAGGAGGAGGTCGAGCGCGCCGGTCATCTGACGAGCCTGTGCGTGGCGAGGAGGAGGGCCACGATCATCGAGAGGAGCGAGAGGGACATGATGACGTCGGCGATGAAGCTGGGCACCTCGGTCGCGCGGCTCATGGCGTCGGCGCCCACGAAGATGGTGGCGAGGAAGACGGCGGCCGCGACGACCCCGGCGGGGTGAAGGCCCGCGAGCATGGCGACGACGATCCCGGCGTAGCCGAAGCCGGGGGAGAGGGTCGTGGTGACGTAGCCGGTGGAGCCCAGGACCTCGATGGCGCCCGCGAGGCCCGCGAGGCCGCCGGACAGGGTCGCCGTGCCGAGGAGCGTGCGGGGGAGCGAGACGCCGGCGAAGGCGGCGGCGCGGGGGGAGAGGCCGGCGGCGAGGGACTCGGCGCCCCAGACGGTGCGGGCGTTGGCGAGCCAGACGAGGAGGGCAGCGCCGACAGCCACGAGGAGGCCGATGTGGAGGCGCGAGCGGGGGATCAGGTCGGGGAGGCGCAGGTCGGAGGCGACGGGGACGGAAGCCGGCCAGCCGAAGGCCATTGGGTCCTTGAGCGGGCCTTCGACCATCAGGCCCACGAAGAGGACGGCCACGAAGTTGAGGAGGAGCGTCGTCACCACCTCGTCTACGCCGAAGCCGAGGCGGAGCGCGGTGGGGCCGAGGAGGAGGAGCGCGCCGGCGGCCATGCCGAGGAGCATGAGGAGCGGGATGCCGAGGAGCGGCGGGAGGGTCGAGACGAAGCCGTGGCCAGCCCAGGCCGTCACGAGGGCGCCGAGGTAGAGCTGGCCCTCGGCCCCGATGTTCCAGAGGCGGGCGCGGAAGGCGACCGCCGCCGCGAGGCCGGTCAGGATCAGGGGCGTGGCGCGGGCCAGCATCTCGGTGACGGCGAGGCGGGAGCCGAGGGCGCCCTTCAGCATCTCGCCGTAGGCCGCGAGGGGGCTCACCCCGGCGGCGGCGATGAGGGCTCCGGCGAGGAGGAGAGCCGCGAGCACGGCGGCGAGGGGGGACACGATGGCGTAGGCCAGCGGGACATAAGGGCGTCGTTCAAGCCGCATCCTGGGCCTCCCAGGCGCCGGCCATGAGGAGGCCGAGGCGTCTCGGGTCGGCCTCCTCGGCGGGGATGGGGGCGGAGAGCCGACCCTTGACGATGGCCTGGAGGCGGTCGGAGAGGGCGAGCGCCTCGTCGAGTTCCTCCGAGATGAGGAGGATGGCGGCGCCGTTCTCGCGGGCTTCGAGGAGGCGGGCGTGGACGGCGGCGATGGCGCCCTCGTCGAGGCCGCGCGTGGGCTGGTTGGCGAGGAGGAAGCGCGGGCTCGCGGCGAGCGTGCGGCCAAGGATGAGCTTCTGCATATTGCCGCCGGAAAGGAGCCTCGTGCGGGTGTCGGGGGTGGCGCCTCGGATGTCGAACCTTGCGATGAGGTCCTGCGCGAACGTCTTGGCGGCGGCGCGGCGAACGAAGCCGTTGCGGGCGAAGGCGGGGTCGCGGGCGCGCTCCAGGGTGGCGTTCTCCCAGACGGCGAGCTCTCCGATGACGCCCTCGGCGTGGCGGTCCTCGGGGATGCGGCCGACGCCGGCGCGGATCAGGGACCGGGGGGAGAGCGCGGTCATGTCGTGGTTGCCGAGGGTGAGGCGGCCGGAGGTGGGGCGGGCGAGGCCGGAGAGGAGGCGGCCCAGGGCGGCCTGGCCGTTGCCGGAGACGCCGACGAGGCCGAGGACCTCGCCCTCACGGACCTCGAAGGTGACGGCGTCGAGACGGGTCTCGCCGTGGTCCGTGAGGGTGACGTTGTCGGCCTTGAGGACCACGGGGCCGGGGGCGCGGGCCTCGCGCCGGGGGCGGGTGACGCAGCGGCCGACCATCAGCTCGGCCAGCTCGGCGGGGGTGGTGGCCTTGGTGGCGCGCTCGGCCACCAGCTTGCCGGCGCGGAGGACGGCGACGCGGTCGGAGGCGGCCATGACCTCGTGGAGCTTGTGGCTGATGAAGACGATGGAGAGCCCCTGCCCCGTCATGCCGCGCAGGGTCCTGAACAGTTGCTCGGCCTCGGGGCGGGCGAGGACGGCGGTGGGCTCATCGAGGATCAGGATGCGGGCGTCGCGGTACAGGGCCTTGAGGATCTCGACGCGCTGGCGCTCGCCGACCGAGAGGTCCCCGACCCGCGCGTCCGGGTCCACGGGGAGGCCGAAGCGGGTGGCGAGGTCGAGGAGCTTCTGGCGGGCGTCGGCGCGGTGGGAGCGGAGGCGCAGGAGGGGCTCGGAGCCGATCACGACGTTGTCGAGGACGGACAGGTTCCCGGCGAGGGTGAAGTGCTGGTGGACCATGCCGACGCCGGCCTCGATGGCGGCGCGGGGCTTCCCGGGGGGAAGCGGACGGCCATGGACGCGCACCTCGCCCTCGTCGGCGGTGTAGTGGCCGAAGAGGATGTTCATCAGCGTCGTCTTGCCCGCGCCGTTCTCGCCGAGCAGCGCCAGCACCTCGCCCTGGGCGAGGGACAAGGTGATGGCGTCGTTGGCGAGGAGCGGGCCGAAGCGCTTGGTGATGTGGTCGAGTTCGAGGACGGGGGTCATGGTGGGTCCGGGTTCAATGCTGGAATCACCCTAGCACGGCCCAAGGGGGTGTTGCGTCGCGTCACTGAGCACCGTGCGTTGCGTCCCCCCTGCCCCGCCGTTAACCGTTTGCGGGTTGCAGCAGGAAAGGCCGTGCCGATGCCCGACAACCAGCTCCTCGACCGCTATGCCGAGCTTACCGTGCGCTCGGGCGTGAACATCCAGCCGGGGCAGCAACTCGTGGTGACGGCGCCGCTGGAAGCGGCCCCGCTGGCACGGAAGATCACCGAGCACGCTTACCGCGCCGGGGCGAGCCTCGTGACGGTGCTCTACAGCGACGAGCAGGCGACGCTGGCGCGGTTCCAGCTTGCGCCGGACGACGCCTTCGACGTGGCGCCGGGATGGCTGTTCAACGGGATGGCCGAGGCGTTCAAGGGCGGGGCGGCGCGGCTCGCGCTCGTGGGGGAGGACCCGGCGCTGCTGTCGGAACAGGACCCGGCGAAGGTCGCGCGGGCCAACAAGGCGCGCGCGGTCGCCTACCGTCCGGCGCTGGAATATATCTCGGGCTTCGCGATCAACTGGAGCATCGTGGCCTTTGCCCACCCGGCCTGGGCGCGGGCGGTGTTCCCCGGCGTGCCGGAGGGCGAGGCGGTCGAGCGGCTGTGGCAGGCGATCTTCGCGGTGACGCGGACGGACCGGCCCGATCCGGTGGCCGCGTGGGCGGAGCACTCGGCGGAGCTGGAACGGCGGGCGAAGTGGCTCAACGATGGGCGGTTCAGCGCGCTGCGTTACAGCGGGCCGGGGACGGACCTGACGCTCGGGCTCGCGGACGAGCACAAGTGGCTCGCGGCGGGGGGGAAGGCCAAGAACGGGGTGTTCTGTATCGCGAACCTGCCGACCGAGGAGGTCTTCACCATGCCGCACCGGGAGCGGGTGGAGGGGACGGTGAGGTCCACGAAGCCGCTCTCCTACAACGGGACGCTGATCGACGGCATCCGGGTGCGGCTCAAAGGGGGGCGGATCGTCGAGGCCTTCGCCGAGAAGGGCGAGGAGACGCTGCGGAGCCTGCTGGCCACCGACGAGGGGGCGGCGCGACTTGGGGAGGTGGCGCTGGTGCCGCATTCGTCGCCCATCTCGCAGTCGGGGCTGCTGTTCCAGAACACGCTCTTCGACGAGAACGCGGCGAGCCACATCGCGGTCGGGCAGGCCTATCCGGACACCATCGCCGGGGGCGGGCGGCGGCCGAAGGAGGAGCTTGCGCGGATGGGGATGAACGAGAGCGTGGTGCATGTGGACTGGATGATCGGGTCCGAGGAGATCGATATCGACGGGGTGCGGGAGGATGGGTCCGCCGTGCCGGTGATGCGCGGGGGCGAGTGGGCAGAGTGAGGAGTCGGACGTAGGGCGGGGCTCACCCCGTCGGCCCCGTGTGCGCCGCAGGCCGAGGTCGCGTGGCGGGGTGAACCCCGCCCTACGGAGCCCGCTGGGGGCATCGCGCCCCCTGCCCGTCAGGACGGCTCGGCCGGGTCGATGGGGACCTCGAAGGCGCCCGAGGTGATCTCGTCGCGCTTGGCCTCCATGGGCGGGATCGCGTCGGCGGGGACCATGTCGGCGTTGTAGACCAGCTCGTTGCCGCCGTGGCGCATGAAGGAGTACTCCGTGTAGCTCTTGCCCACGGGATTGCCGGCCTTGATGTCGGCGACGACGGCCTCGACGGTGGGGCCGAAGTTCCAGACGGCGCTGGCGAAGACGGTGTCGGGGTAGCGGTCGCTGTAGTCGGTCAGCGAGCCGATGGCCTGCCCCTCTCCTGCGCGCCGTCGGCGGTGCCGATCCGCTCTCCGAAGAGGATGTCGGACCCGGCGTCGATCTGGGCGATGGCGGCCTCCTTGGCCTTGGCGGGGTCGAACCAGGCGCCGATGTAGGCGTTCGTGAAGGTCGCGTCGGGGTTCACCTCCTTCACGCCGAGGCGGAAGGCGTTGATGAGGAGGTTCACCTCGGGAATCGGGTAGCCGCCGACCGAGCCGAACTTGCCCGTCTGGGACATCTTCGCGGCCAGCATCCCGGCGAGGTAGGCGGCCTCGTGGTTGTAGGTGCCGAACGACCCCGAAGTTGTCGCCCGCCGGCTCGCCAGAGGAGCCCATGAGGAAGGCGGCTCGTGGGTAGTCTGCGGCGACCTCGCGGGCCTCGTTCTCGACGGCGTAGGATTCGCCCAGGACGAGTTGGGCGCCGGCCTCGGCATACTCGCGCATGGCGCGGGGGTAGTCGGTGGCGGCGATGCCCTCGGAGAACTCGTAGGTGATGAGGCCCTGCTCGGCGGCCTGCTGGAGCGCGAGGTGGACGCGGCTGTTCCAGGCGTTCTCGACGGGGGAGGCGTGGACGCCGGCGACCTTGATCGGGGCGTCCTGGGCTTGGGCGCGACGGAAGGTGACGGGGAGCGCGAGGAGCGCGCCCGCGCCGAGGAGGAGGTGGCGACGGGAGGCGTGGAGCTTCATCTGGGGGGTCCTTTCCTGTCGGGGGTCGTTCTTGTTGTCAGTCGAGCGCCGGGGGCGCGTAGTCCGCCGGATCGACCATGTCCGGGCGGCCATCAAGGGAGAGGCGGGCGGTGCGGGGGGCGGTCTCGGACAGGACCTTGCCCTCGCGGAGGACGAGGAGGCGGGTGGCGCGGAGGCGGATCGCCTCGATGGGATCGCGGGCCTGGAGAAGGACGAGCGACGCGGGGCCGCCCACGCGGAGGGTCGGGTCGGGGAGGCCCATGGCGGCGGCGCCCCCGAGCGTGACCGAGTCGAAGGCCCAGCGCATCGCCTCGCGCGAGGTCATGGGGACGGCGTGGATGCCCATGCTCGCCACCTCGAGCATGTCGGCGGAGCCCAGGGGATACCAGGGGTCCATGCAGCAGTCCTGGCCGAAGGCGACGTTGACGCCCGCCGCCCGTAGTTCCGGCACGCGGGTCAGGCCCCGGCGGCGGGGATAGGTGTCGGCGCGGCCCTGGAGGGTGATGTTGATGTTGGGGTTCGGGACGATGTGGATGCCGGATTCGGCGATCAGCGGGATGAGCTTGCTGGCGTAGTAGTTGTCCATGCTGTGCATGGAGGTGCAGTGGGAGCCGACGACGCGGGCGGCTAGCCGCAGGCGCGTGGCCTCGGCGGCGAGCGTCTCGATGTGGCGGCTCAGGGGGTCGTCGGATTCGTCGCAGTGGAGGTCCACGGGGAGGCCGCGCTCGGCGGCGATCTCGCAGAGGCGGATGACGGAAAGGCGGCCGTCCTCCATCGTGCGCTCGAAGTGGGGGATGCCGCCGACCACGTCCACGCCCATGTCGAGGGCGCGGAGGAGGTTCGCCTCGGCGGTGGGCGAGCGGTAGAGGCCGTCCTGGGGGAATGCGACGAGCTGGAGGTCGATGTAGGGTCTGACCTTGGCGCGGACCTCGATGAGGGCCTCGGTGGCGGTGAGGCGGTCGTCGCAGACGTCGACATGGGTGCGGATCGAGAGGAGGCCCTGCGAGACGGCGAGGTCGCAGTAGCGGAGCGCGCGCTCGATCACCGCCTCGGGGGTGAGGATCGGCTTCAGCTCGCCCCAGAGGGCGATGCCTTCGAGGAGGGTGCCGGAGCGGTTGAGGCGCGGGATGCCGAGCGACAGCGTGGCGTCCATGTGGAAGTGGGGGTCCACGAAGGGCGGGCTGGCGAGGCGCCCGGCCCCGTCGATCTCGCGCGCGGCCTTGCCCTGGAGGTTGGGCTCCATGGCGGCGATGCGGCCGTCCGCGATGCCGATGTCGAGAGGGCCGCGGCCGTCCGGCAGGCGGACGTTCCGCAGGATCAGATCCAGCATGGCGAGTTCCCCTAACCCCTTGAGGGGACGCTAACAGGCGCGGAACGTCGGTCAAGCGGCGTGGCGGTCCCGACCCGAGGGAAAGCGCGGAGACCGCCCGCTAGAGCGGCAGGCCGGCCTCGGGCTTGAGCTGGTCCATGACGATCTGGCTCTGGACGCGGGCGACCGAGGGGTGCGGGAGGAGCGAGCCGTGGACGAGGCGGTTCAGTTCCGCGAGGTCGGCGCACCAGACCCGGAGGAGGTAGTCGGACTGGCCGGTGATCGTCCAGGCGGCGACCACCTGGGGCAGCGTGGCGAGGAGGCGGGCGAAGTCGCGGGCGGCGTCGGGACTGTGGGCGGCCATCTGCACCTGGATGAAGGCCTGGACCTTGAGGCCCAGGCGGTCGGGGTCGAGGCGGGCGAGGTAGCCGGCGACCACGCCCTCGGCCTCCAGGCGCTGGCGGCGGCGGGCGGCCTGGCTGGGGGACAGGTTCAGGCACTCGCCCAAGTCCTGCGCGGTGATGGTCGCGTCGCGCTGGAGCTCGGCGAGGAGGCGGAGGTCGGTGGCGTCGATGGTGCGGGCGTCTTGCGGCAAACCAGTGCTTCCGTGCGAGGGGCTCGCATGAATGACGGCCCGGAGGGTGAACTTCGCGCGCCCTTCGCGCGTTCCTTGCGAGAGACTAGCGGAACCCGTCCAACCACGCAAAGGCCACCCGTCATGGGTCCCTTCCCGCACGACGCGCCGCGCGCGACCATCTCCGCCCAGAACCCCGCCGGGACCGACGGCTTCGAGTTCGTCGAGTTCGCCCATCCCGAGCCGCAGGCGCTGCGCGACCTCTTCGCGCGCATGGGCTATGAGCTGGTGGCGCGGCACAAGGCGAAGGCGGTCGAGCTCTGGCAACAGGGGGACATCACCTATGTGCTGAATGACGAGCCGGGCTCGCACGGGCGGGAGTTCGTGGAGGAGCATGGACCCTGCGCGCCGTCGATGGGGTGGCGCGTGGCGGATGCGCGGCATGCCTATGAGCACGCGGTCAAGAATGGCGCCACGCCCTATGAGGGGCCGGGGAAGGTGATGGACCTGCCGGCCATCGTCGGGATCGGGGGGTCGCTGATCTACTTCAACGACCGCTATTGGGACGCGAACCCCTATGACGGGGAGTTCGACTGGGTGGCGGATGCGAAGCCGAAGGGGGTCGGGTTCTACTACCTCGACCACCTGACCCACAACGTCCACAAGGGCAACATGGACACGTGGTTCGACTTCTACGGGCGGCTGTTCAACTTTCGCCAGATACGCTTCTTTGACATCGAGGGGAAATACTCCGGCCTGCACTCGCGTGCCTTGACGTCGCCGGACGGGCGCATCCGCATCCCGATCAACGAGGACCGGGGCGAGACCGGGCAGATCGTGGAATACCTCAAGCGCTACAAGGGCGAGGGCATCCAGCACATCGCGGTGGGGACGGACGACATCTATGCGAGCGTCGACGCCATCGCGGACAGGGGCGTGAGGTTCATGCCGAAGCCGCCGATGACCTACTACGAGACCTCGAGGGATCGCGTGGCGGGGCACGACGAGCCCGTCGAGAAGCTCGCGAAGCACGGCATCCTGATCGACGGCGAGGGCGTGCTGAACGGGGGAGAGACCAAGATCCTGCTCCAGATCTTCTCGCGCACCGTCATCGGGCCGATCTTCTTCGAGTTCATCCAGCGGAAGGGCGACGAGGGCTTCGGCGAGGGGAACTTCAAGGCGCTGTTCGAGAGCATCGAGCAGGACCAGATCGAGCGCGGGGTGCTGAAGGCGGGGTGACGGAGCGCGTCCGTGGCCGGTCGGGCGGGCTTCAGCCCGCCATGCTCCGTCGGGTGCCGGTGCGCCGTCGGCCGAGGTCGCGTGGCGGGCTGAAGCCCGCCCTACGGCGTGGCGCCCTCAACGCGCATACGGATCGGACAGCGCCGGGACGACCTGCCCCGTGCAGTCCCCGAAGCCGATGCGGTAGCCGTCTCCCTGGGCGTGGCCGCGCAGCGTGAGGGTGTCGCCGTCCTCGATGAAGGTCCGGGTCCCGCCCTCGATAGGGATGGGCTCCTTGCCGCCCCAGCTCAGCTCCAGCAGGCTGCCCCGGCTGTCCCTCGTGGGACCGGAGATGGTGCCGGAACCGAGGAGGTCGCCGGTCTCCATGGGGCAGCCGCTGGTGGTGTGGTGGGCGAGCTGCTGGGGGAAGGAGTAGGCGAGCTCGCGGGCGTTGGTGCGCGAGATGACCGTGGGCGTTCCGCCTTCGGGGCGGAGCTCCACCTCGAGGGCGAGGTCGAGCGCCATGGGTTCCGGCTCATCGAGGTAGGGGAGGAGCGGCACCTCGCGCGGCTGGCCGGGGGCGCGGAACGGGCGCAGGGCCTCGGCGGGGACAATCCAGGGGGAGAGGGTGGTGGCGGTGGCCTTGGCCTGGAAGGGGCCGAGGGGCTGGTATTCCCAGGCCTGGATGTCGCGGGCGGACCAGTCGTTGAGGAGGACGTGGCCGAAGATCATGGCGTCCGCCTCGGCCACCGTGACCGGGCGGCCCATCCGCGAGGGGGTGCCCACGATGGCGCCAAGCTCCAGCTCGATGTCGAATCGACGGGAGGGGGCGAAGACGGGAGCCTCGGCGCCCGGCGGTTTCAGTTGGCCCCAGGGGCGGCGGACGGGGGTGCCGGAGACCACGACGGAGGAGGCCCGGCCGTTGTAGCCGATGGGCATGTGCAGCCAGTTCGGGGGCAGCGCGTTCTCGGGGCCGCGGAACATGGTGCCGACGTTCTCGGCGTGGTGGCGGCCGGCATAGAAGTCGGTGTAGCCGGCGACCTTGAAGGGGAGATGGAGGCGGGCCCCGGCCATCGGAACAAGATGGCGCTCGACGGCGGGCTGCTCGGCGGAGCCCTCGGCCAGGAGCGCGGTCAGGCGGGTCCGCAGCGCCGCCCAGGTGGCAGGCCCGGCGGCCATGAGGGCGTTCCAGGAGGGCTCGGCCAGGAGGGGGCTGTCGGCGAGGCGCAGGAGCCCTGCCCTTTCGGCTCCGGTGGCGTCGAGGATCATGTCGCCGATGGCGACGCCGCAGCGGCGGGGGCCGTCGCCCGTCGAGACGAGGCCGTAGGGGAGGGCGTTGAGGGGGAAGTCGGTGTCGGGGGAGTTGGCGCTGGCGAGCCAGGAGCGGAGGAGGGGCACGGGGGAATCCTGCGTAGGGTGCGCGCTCGCACGCGCCGCGTGTCGTGTCGAGGTGGCCGAGCGGGACGTGGCACGGGCACGCGTCCTGAGGGTATCATCGGCCTCTCACTTCACCTCCGGCGTGCCGTCGAACTTCTTCTCCAGGCTCGCCCAGCAGTCGATGTAGTCGTCCTGCAGGGGAGCGCTCTTGGCGGCCCACTCGGTGAGGTGCTGCGGGAAGCGGGTCTCGAACATGAAGCTCATGGTTTCGTCGAGCTTCTCGGGGCGGAGGTCCGCGTTCGAGGCGCCCTCGAAGGCCTGCCGGTCGGGGCCGTGGGGGAGCATGCAGTTGTGCAGGGACATGCCGCCGGGGACGAAGCCCTTGGGCTTGGCGTCGTAGATGCCGTAGATGTTGCCCATCAGCTCGGACATGACGTTCTTGTGGTACCAGGGCGGGCGGAAGCTGTGCTCGGCCACCAGCCAGCGTTCGCGGAAGAGCACGAAGTCGATGTTGGCGGTGCCTTCCAGGCCCGAAGGGGCGGTCAGCACCGTGAAGATCGACGGGTCGGGGTGGTCGAAGAGGATGGCGCCGACGGGGGCATAGGTGCGGAGGTCGTATTTGCAGGGCGCGTAGTTGCCGTGCCAGGCGACCACGTCGAGGGGGAGTGGCCGATGCGGGTGCGGTGGAACTGGCCGCACCACTTGAGGGTGACGGTCGATGGCGCCTCGCGGTCCTCGAAGGCGGCGACCGGAGTCTTGAAGTCGCGCGGGTTGGCGAGGCAGTTGGCGCCGATGGGGCCCGGTGGGGAGCTGGAAGGGACGCCGTAGTTCTCGCAGACGAAGCCACGGGCGGGGCCTTCGAGGACCTCGACACGGTAGACGAGGCCGCGCGGGAGGATGGCGATCTCCGAGGGGGAGAGGTCGATGACGCCCAGCTCGGTGCAGAAGCGCAGCCGCCCCTCCTGCGGGACGACGAGGAACTCGCCGTCGGCGCTGTAGAAATACTCGTCTTTCATCGACTCGGTGACGAGGTAGATGTGCGCGGCCATGCCGGTCTGGGTGCTCACGTCGCCGGCGGTGGTGACGGTGCGCATCCCGGTGACCCAGGTCAGGGGCTCGGTGGAGTGAGGGACCGGGTCCCAGCGGTACTGGCCGAGCGAGATGACCTCGGGGAGGATGTGCGGCGCGCTCCTCCAGAGCGGCACGTCGATCCTCTCGAAGCGGGTGACGTGCTTCACGGAGGGGCGGATGCGGTAGCACCAGGTCCGCTCGGGGTGCGGCCTGGTGAAGGCGCTGCCCGAGAGCTGCTCGGCGTAGAGGCCGTAGGCGCATTTCTGGGGGGAGTTCTGGCCCTGGGGCAGCGCGCCGGGAAGCGCCTCGGTCTCGAAGTCGTTGGCCCAGCCGGGCATGTAGCCGTCGTGGGTGCCGAGAGTTGTGGCGGCGCGGATCATGCCCTCGGGCAGGTCGAGACCGGTCATCGGGGGCTCCCTTGCGTCCTGGGCGATCCTAGCGCGCAGATAGTTGCAAATGCAACCATGTCGAGCTAGGTCAGGACGGGAGGGAGGGCCCGATGATCGTCCTGCACGACTACTGGCGGTCCTCCTCGGCCTATCGGGTGCGGATCGGGCTGGAACTGCTGGGGCTGCCCTACGAGAGCCGGCCGGTGGACCTCGTGAAGGGGGAGCAGCGGGGGGCGGAGAACCTCGGGCGCAATCCGCAGGGGCTGGTGCCGGTGCTGGAGATCGACGGGCGATCACTCACGCAGTCCCTGGCGATCCTCGAATACCTCGACGAGACGCGGGGTGCGGGGTTCCTGCCGAAGGACGCGCCCGGCCGGGCGCGGGTGAGGGCGCTTTCCTATGCAGTGGCGATGGAGATCCAGCCAGTGTGCAACCTGCGGGTGGCGCGGCACGCGGCGGAGGCCTCGGGTGGGGACATCGCGCAGGAGGCGTGGATGAGGCACTTCATCGCGCTGGGGCTGGAGGGGCTCGAGGGGATGCTGGGGGACGGCGGCGCCGGGCGGTTCTGCCACGGAGACCAGGTGACGCTCGCGGACCTCTGCCTCGTGCCGCAGCTCTACAACGCCCGGCGCTGGGGCGTGGAGCTTGCGCCCACCCCTCGCGTCGAGGCGATCGAGGCGGCGCTGCAGGCGATCCCGGCGGTGCGGGCGGCGCATCCCGACGCGGCGCGCGCGCGGCACGAGGCCGGGCGGGCGGGCCCATGACGGACGGGCATCCCGGGGGCTTCGACCTCGACGCCTTCCTGCCCTACCTGCTGAACCAGGCGGCGGAGGCGACGAGCCGGGGCTTCGCGCAGGTCTACCGGGCCGAATACGGGATGACGCGGACGCAGTGGCGGGTGCTCGCCAACCTAGGCAGGTCCGGGGCGATGACCGCGTCCGACATCTGCCGCGTCTCGCACGTGGAGAAGACCAAGGTGAGCCGGGCGGTGGCGGCGCTGGAGGAGCGGGGGTTCCTCGCGCGCGAGCGCCATGGGGCGGATCGGCGGGCCGAGACGCTGTCGCTCAGGCCCGAGGGACGCGCGGCCTTCGAGAGGCTCGGGATGCTCGCTCTCGACTACGATCGCGCGCTGCGGGCGAGGCTGGGGCCGGAGGCGGCGACGCTGGCGCGGGTGCTGCGGGAGATGATCGCCGCCGGCGCGGAGCCTGGGGGATAGGAGCGCCCCGGCTCAGTCCGAGAGCATGAGCACCCAGGTGTCGCCGACATGCCCGAGGCCGAAGCGGCTATAGCCGTCGCGGAGCATGTTGTCGCGGTGGTCGGGCGAGTTCATCCAGGCCTTGAAGACCTCGCGGGCGTTCCGCTGCCCCATGGCGATGTTCTCGGCGATGGCGTGGCAGCGGCAGTCGGCGCCCTGCGCCCGCTCCATCGGGCCCGATCCGTCCGGGGCCGTGTGGGAGAAGTAGCTGCGGTCGATCATGTCGGCGGCATGGGCGCGGGCGGCCCGGCGCAGGCGCGGGCTGGAGCGGAGGTCGCTGGCCCCGGCGCGGGTGCGGGCGCGGTCGAGGCGCTCGCCGAAGCCGACGCGGACGACCTGCGACGACTCCCCGGCGGACGACGTGGCCACGGGCGCCATGATGGGGGCGGCCTGGGCCTGGGCCCCGAAGGCGACGGCAAGGATCGTGGCGACGATGAGTTGGACCCGCACAACGGCTCTCCCTGGCTGTCACGAACTAAAGAGGACGGGTACGGCCCTTTCAGGGAAAGATGCCGACCAAAGAAGGGCGGAGGAACGCCCGCCCGGCGGGGACGTGGCGAGCCAGGAGGGATCGCGTCCGACCCCCTCCCGGCATCGCATCGGCTTGGCTTGGTCGCGGCGCTCCGGCTGTCCCGCCCGGGGCCGCGCTCGCTGTGCCCGGTTCATGCCGTCCCGCGCGGGACCTTGGCAAGGCCGTCGATTCGGCATCGGCGCGGAGTTGCCGTCCCGGAGCGTCGGGATCGGCGGGCAGCCGCGCAAGACAGGGTCAATCGCGAAGGTCGCTCAGCTCGGCGAGCTGCCGCAGGCGGGTGGGGAAGCAGGTGATGTGGGCGCCGTCGCGCCGCACGGCGCCCTCGGCGATCAGCGACTGGAGCGCCTGGTTGAGCTTGGGGCGGCTCGCCCCCAGGACGGCCGAGAGGTCGGACTGGCTGAGGTTGAGCTGCAGGACGGCCTCCTCGGGCGCGCGGTCGCCGTAGACCTGGCGCAGGGAGAAGAGGAAGAACCGCACGAGGCGCATCCTGAGGTCGTAGAGCGCGATGGACTCCATCTGGAGGTTGGTCGCGCGGAGGATGCGGCTCAGGTGCCGGGCGACGGCGAGGCCCAGGTCGGGCCGGACGCCGGCGATCTCGAGGACGCGGGCGCGGGGGAGGATGATGGCGGTGGTGGGCTCGACGGCGGTGGCGTCGGCCGAGCGGGGCTCTCCGTCGATGATGGCGAGCTCGCCCATCACCTCCCAGGGGCCGAGTTGGCGGAGCATGAGCTCGCGCCCCTGCGCGGTGCCGAGCGAGAGGCGCACGCGGCCCTCGGTGATGGCGACCATGTGGTCGCCCTCGTCCCCGCGCTGGAAGATGACGCCGCCCGCGCCCCAGCCGCGGCGGTGGGCCGAGGCGGCCAGCGCCGAGAGCGTCTCGGGCGAGAGCTCGGAGAAGAGCTCGAAGCGGCCGAGGACCTGCGCGAGGTCCGAAGTGGCCGGTCGGGCCGGGCTGGCGATCATCGGTACGTCTCCCAACGGGGCCTGCATGGCTCTCCCGCCGATCCGGGGAACCTAACGGCGCCACGCTGTTGACGCAAGGGAAACAAAGTTCCCCGAGGAACAGCGTCCGTCATGCGAATCAGTCAGAGTCGTCCGCATCCCGAGGCCCCGCCGAGGGCCCCCGAGCGGAGGACACGGCCATGACGACCATCAGCCTGAGCGCCACCGAAGCCCTTCTGGACCTGATGCCCGGTCGGGCGGGCGCCCGCAAGGCCCACCAGGCGGCCGTTCCGCTCCGGCTGCGCCTCCTGCCCCGGGCCTGGGGCGAGGCCCTGGAGCGCCGGGCGCGGCAGCGCGAGATGGAGGCGGCCTTTGCCCGGCTGTCCGAGACCTCGACGCATCTCCTGGACGACGTGGGGCTCGGGGGCGTCGAGGCGGCACCGGCCACGCCGCCGATGACCTGGACCCGCGCCCTGCCCCCCCCGGGCGCCGAGGTCGCCTACCCACCCGTCGGCGGCATGGCGACCACGCGGTCGCGGCGGCGCCTGGCGGAGCTGGACGATCGCCTTCTGGCCGACATCGGCGTCAGCCGCGCCCAGGCCATGCAGGAGGCCCGCCGCCCCCGCTGGGATGCCCCCGAGGCCTGGCTTCGCTAGCCTCGGGCCGCCCCCCCTGCCCGGGCCTCCTGGACGGCCCATGCCCCGTGACCGGCGCCACGGGGCGCTCCAATCCGCTTGACGTGATGGCGGGCCTGTAGGCCAATGGCCCTTGCGCCCGATCGGAGGGCGTGGGGAGCGACAGGGACAGCGGGACGAATGGCCAAGCGCAGGGTCGCCGTGCTGGGTGGCGGTGTGGGCGCGATGAGCGCGGCTTGGGCTCTGACCTCGCAGCCCGGCGCCCGCGACGACTACGACATCCACGTCTATCAGGTGGGCTGGCGGCTGGGCGGCAAGGGGGCGAGCGGCCGGAACCCCCTCCAGGGCCAGCGGATCGAGGAGCACGGGCTCCACATCTGGTCGGGCTTCTACGACAACGCCTTCCGCGTCATGCGCGAGGTGTTCGACGAGCTCCGGGACGAGCCCAACACCTACCGCAGCGTGGACGAGGCCTTCTTCAAGGACAACAACATCGTCCTGGGGGAGAGGACCCCCGAGGGCTGGGTGCGCTGGATCGTCCAGCCGGCGATGAAGGACGACGAACCCGGCGTGGGCGAGGACGACCTCTCGCCCTGGGGCTACTTCCTCAAGCTCGCGGCGCTGATGCGCGATACGCTGGACCGGCTCGACCCCGACCACGCGACGGGGACCGGCCATGCCTCGACGCTGGCGCTGGGCGACCTCGGCGACGACCTGCTGCGGGGGCTCGCCGGGGTCGGGCAGGCGCTGGGCGAGGCGCCGCTGCACCTGATGCAGGCGCTGGCGGGGCTCCTGTCCGGGGCGGGCCGGGCCGACGAGGGACGGGCGGGGCCCCTCGCCCGTCTCGCGCGCGGGGTGCAGGAGGACATCCGGGCGCGGCGGGCGCGGTTCTCGGACGGGGACGGCGTGGAGGACGCGCTGCGGCGGGTGTTCCAGCTCCTCGACCTGGGCGGCGCGGCGCTGCGCGGGATGGTGGAGGACCGCGTGCTCTGGCGCGGCTTCGACGCCATCGACGGGGAGGAGATCTCCCACTGGCTGGAGAAGCACGGCGCCGAGCCGGGGAGCGTGGACGGCGCGCTGATCGTGGCCGTCTACGACTACGCCTTCGGCTTCCGGGGCGGCATGACCACCGAGCAGGCCCGCGCCATCGCGGCGGGGACCTTCCTGCGCGGCACGCTGCGGCTGATGCTGACCTACAAGGGCTCGATCTTCTACAAGATGCGCGGCGGCATGGGGGACACGATCTTCACGCCGCTCTACAAGGCGCTGCGGAAGCGGGGCGTCCACTTCCACTTCTTCCACCGGGTGCGGGGGCTGCACCTCGACCCGGGCGCGCGCGCCGTCGATTCCATCACCATCGAGCGTCAGGTGACGACCAAGGGCGACTACCGGCCCTTCGTGACCGTGAAGGGGATCGACTGCTGGCCGAGCGAGCCGCTCTGGGACCAGATCGAGGAGGCGGGGGCGCTGCTGGGCACCGCCGCCGCGGCGGGCACGGGGGACGAGGCCGGCGGGCGGCTGGGCGCGGCCGACCTGGAGAGCAGTTGGACGGCCTGGAAGGGCGTCGAGACCCGGACGCTGCGGCGCGGGGAGGATTTCGACGAGGTGATCCTCGGGATTCCGGTGGGCGCGCTGCCGGACATCGCGGGGGACCTCATCGGCGCTTCGCCGGCCTGGCGGCGGATGGTCTCGCGGGTGCAGACGACGGCGACGCAGGCCATGCAGCTCTGGCTGCGGGAGCCCACGGAGGGCCTGGGCTGGGGGCATGGGCCGTCGATCCTGACGGCCTACCAGGACGCGCTGAACACCTGGGCGGACATGAGCCACCTCGTCCCCGCCGAGGCGTGGCCGGCGGAGGACGAGCCGCGCAGCATCGCGTATTTCTGCGGACCGCTCGCCGATCCGCCCAAGGTGCCGGACTACTCCGACACCGGCTATCCGGGGCGCGCGCGGGACGAGGTCAAGGCTGAGGCGATGACCTGGCTGCGCGAGAACATGGGCTTCATCTTCCCGCGCCTCCTGAAGGACGACGGCAGCTTCGACGACGGGCTGCTGGTGGCCGCCGGCGCCGCGACGCCGGAGGCGCGCTGGGAGGCGCAGTACTTCCGCGCCAACGTGGAGCCGACCGAGCGCTACGTGCTGTCGGTCCCGGGCTCGACGACGGCGCGGCTGAGGGCGGACCGCTCGGGCTTCTCGAACCTCTGGCTCGCGGGGGACTGGACCTACACCGGCATCAACGCGGGCTGCGTCGAGTCGGCGGTGATGTCGGGGATGCGCGCGGCGGCGGGGCTGGCCGGCGTGACCCCTCGAATCGTCGGCGAGGAGGAGGACCCGATCCCGGGCGGGAACGGCCAGAACGAGCCGCAGTCCACGGCGCCCGTCCTCAAGACCTACCGCCCGCAGAACTCGCCCTGGCCCTGGAGCGCGGTCTACGGCATGGCCGAGACCACGGGGCCCTGCGTGACGCTGTCGATGCCGCGCGACGCGGTGGCGCGGATGCTGCCGCAGGGGCTGGCGCTGGCGCCGCAGATGGTGACGGGGCCGGGCGGGCATCCGGTGATCCTGCTCTTCGGCCGGCAGCGGGACGTGCGGCCGAACGTCGTGCCCCGGGGATGGACGAGCTACCTCGAATTCATCTGCGCCGTTCCCTTCGTGATGCACACGGACGCCCGGCTCGGCCGGATGCCCCCGATGATCTGGCCGCAGAAGCTCTACCTCGACTCCGACCCGCCCATCGCGCTGGGCGTCTACGGCTACGGCTTCCCGAAGGAGAAGGCGCGGATCGACTGTGACGATTCGAGCTATGTCGTCACCGACCGCCGCACGGGGCGGGAGATCATCTCCTGCGCCTGGACCAGCAAGGGGGACAAGGCGCGCGCCTTCGCCTTCCCGAAGTTCGCCGCCGTCCGCCCGGCCTACGAGATGGCCATGGTCACGAAGCGGCCGCTCACGGGGTGGCAGTATTCGGTCTACGACTTCTCGCTCGATTCGGCGCTGCTGGAGTCGCTCGCCATGGAGGTGCGGATCGGTGACAACGGCTTCGGCCTGCCGCCGGGGCTGCATCGCCCGCCCAGCATCGCGGAGGCCTCGCTGGGCGGCTTCTTCCTGACCGCCGACGGCACCATCAACAACCCGTTCCAGAGCCGGGACATCCGCCAGCACCTGCTGGACATGGCGCCATGACGGGGATGCGGTGCTCGGTCTGCGGGGGCGCCATCGACCCGGGCGCGCGGTTCTGCCCCTCCTGCGGGACGCGCCTCGTCGGGCAGGCGCCCGCGCGGTCGCGCTTCATGTCGGTGCTGTTCTGCGACCTCGTGGAATCCACCGCGCTGAACGAGCGGATCGGGGACGAGGCGATGTTCGCGCTCCTGGCCGCCTACCAGGACATCTGCCAGTCCGTGGTGGACGAGGAAGGCGGCTACGTCGCCAAGTTCATGGGCGACGGGATGCTGGCCTATTTCGGCTACCCCGTGGCCATGAAGAACAGCGCGTCCAACGCCGTCTCGGCCGCGCTCGGGATCATCGAGAGGGTCCGGCGGCTGTCGGGGCCGGGCGGGGCGGCGCTGCAGGTCTGCGCGGGGGTGGCCACCGGCTGGGTCGTGGTGGGCGATGCCCATGCGAGCCCCGCCGCGCGCGAGACCATGGCCATCGGCGGCACGGTGAACCTCGCCGCGCGGCTCCTGGCGGCGACGCGGCCGGGAACGGTCGCGGTGGGGGACGAGGTCTGCCGCAAGCTCGACCCCGCCGCCTTCACGCGCAGCTTCCTGGGCATCCACCCGCTCAAGGGCTTCTCCAACCCCATCGCGGTCTGGGCGGTCGCGCGCGCGCAGGCCTCGCCGTCGCGGGGCGAGTTCATCGGGAGGACCGGCGCGCTGGGGCGGCTCATGGCGACCTGGGACGAGGCGAGCCGGGGGAGGCTGCGCGCCGTGGAGGTGCAGGCGCCGGGGGGCTTCGGCAAGACGACGCTGGTGCGGCACTTCCTGGCGCAGGCCGCCACCGACCAGGAGGTCTACGAGATCCGGGGCCTGAGCCATCGGCGCGACCAGAGCTTCGGCTGCCTCAAGCCCGTCGTGGCCGAGCTCGCAGGGCTCGACACCGCCGCGCCCCCGGAGGCGCAGCGCGTCCACCTCGCCGAGTTCGCGCCCGGGGCGACGGGCGAGGGTCTGGCTCTGCTGCTGGGACTCGATCCGACCCCGGTCGCGCCGCTGATCCGGCAGGAGCGCATCCGCCGCGCGCTCACCGACCTGTTCGGGAGCCTGGTCGGGGCGGGACGGGCCGTCCTGTTCGTGGACGATGCCCACTGGATCGACCCCGACACGCAGGCGCTGCTCGACGGGATGCCGAGCGGGAACTTCGCGGATCATCCGCTGCTGCTTCTCGCGACGCGGCGGCCGGAGGGGGAGCATCTGTGGGCCGGCACGGCCGAGGTCATCGACCTGGAGCTGTTCCCCGACAGCGAGGCCACCGCTATGGTGGACGCTCTGGACCGTGAGGAACGGCTCTCGCCGGAAACGCGCGAGGGGATCGTCCGCCGCGCCGCGGGCGTGCCGCTCTACCTCGAGCACATCACGCGCGCCGTGCTCGAGCGGCCGAGCACCGAGGCCCTGGGCGCCCTGCCCGACACCATGGTCGAGGCGCTGCTCGAGCGCTTCGACCGGCTGGAGGAAGGGCAGTCGCTGGTCGAGGCGGCGGCGGTCCTGGGTCCTGCGGTGCGCGTGGACGTCCTCGCGCGGATGCTGGGCCAGGGCCAGCACGAGGTCGCGGACCAGGTGGCCGACCTCGTGTCGCGGGGCCTGTTCGGGCAGGACAGCGACGGGACCATCGCCTTCGACCACGCGCTGATCCGCGACGCGGTGCTGGAGACGCTGCTGTCGTCGCAGCGGGTGGACCTGCATTCCCGCGCGCTGGCCGCCTATGCCGCCGTCGCGCCCGAGCGGCTGGAAGCGGAGCCGGCGACCGAGGCCTATCACCTCCTGGGCGCGGCGCGGCCGGCCAGGGCGATCCCGCGGCTCATCGAGGCGGCGCGCCGGGCCATCGCTGTCGGCAACCTGACCGAGGCCATGGCGCACCTGCGCCGATCCGAGGCGGCGCTCGCGGACGTGCCGCCGGGGCGCGGGCGCGACGACCTGGAGATGCTGACCGAGTTCTTCATCGGCGACGCGCTGGTGCAGACGCGGGGCTTCGCCGACGGCGCGGTGCGGGCGGCCTACCAGCGGTCGCTGGAGCTCTGCCTCGCCAGCGCGGGGGGAAGCGAGACCGAGTTCCAGATCGTCTGGGGCATCTGGGCGCACATGCTGGTGGTCGGCGAGACCGCGACCGCCGCCCGCATGGCGCAGCGGATGGACGAGATCGCCCGCGACCTCCCCGAGCTCAGGGTGCTGGCCGAGAGCGCGCGGTCGGTGAACGCCTTCAGCGTCGGCGACTTCGCGGTGCAGGAGGAGGCCTGGACCCGGACCTCGGCGCTCTACGACCTGGGCAAGCACCGCTTCCAGGCGGTGACCTACCTGATGGACGGGCTGGAGCTGGCGTTGCTGTTCCGCATCCACGGCCGCTGGATCGCGGGGGACGAACCCGGCTGGCGCGCCGCGATGGCCGAGGCGGCGGCGCACGAGAGGAGGCTCGCCCTGCCCTTCCTCGGTCCCTACATCCGCGTCTTCGGCGCCGGCGCCCATTGCTATGCCATGCCGGAATCCGACATCCGCCCGGACCTGCAGGCGGCCACGGCGCTGGCGTCGGAGCTGGGCCAGCCCTTCTGGATGATGGCCGGGAACCTGTGGCTGACGGCCGCCCGCGCTCAGATGGAAGGGCCCGTCGCGACCCTGGCGGACCAGGAGGCGGCGGTGGGTCTTGCCGAGGCCATGGGCCTGCGCCTGACGATCTCGTTCCACGAGGCCCTCCTGGCGCGGAGCCATGCCACCGTGGGGAGGCACGAGGACGCCGAGACCCTGGTCGGACGGGCGCTGGCCGCCATCGCGGAGGGGCAGGATCGCGTCTACGAGCCGGAGGTGCTGCGGCAGAAGGCCGAGATCGGCCTCCTCGCGCGTCCGGACGACCTCGAGGCCGCGCACGCGACGCTGACGCGGGCGGCCGATCTCGCGCGCGGCTCGGGCGCACGGGCCTGGTCGGCGCTGATCGCGGGGTCGCAGGCGCGGCTCCTCGCCCGCGGCGAGGGACGCGAGGCCGCGGAGGACTGGCTCAGGCGCCAGCTCGAGGGGCTCGTGCGGCCGGGGTCGGAGAACCACCCGGCCTTCCGCAGCGCCGCGCAGGCGCTCGACCGGCCCGTCTGAGGGCGGGGCGGCTCGTCGACGGCGGCTTCGCGTCAGGCGCGGGGCGCACCTCCGGAATACCTGCCTATCCGGGTCCGCCGGGCCGGGGCTAGGGTCGGCTGCATCTTGGGTTCGAGCATGGGCGATGGAGGGATTGTTGATCCTGTTGGCGCTGGCGGCTCTCGCCCTGCCCTTCGTCGTCGTCTGGCTCGCGGTGGCGGTCGCCCGGCTGACGCGTCGGGTCGCGCGGCTGGAGGCGCAGCTCCTCGGCGTCCCGGCGCCGACGGCCGCCGCCGCTCCGGTGACTCCGTCCCCCTGGTCCACCCCCCCGGACGCCGCACGCGCTCGGGAGGCGGTGCCGGTCGCGGCGCCCGCCGTCCCGCCCGAGGCCGTGCCGCCCAGTGAGCCAGCCGAGGTCGCCGTCGCGTCTCCGCCTCCGGCCGTGCCGGCCCGCGATTGGATCGGCGGCCTGGCCGGCTGGCTGCGGGGGAACTGGATCTACGCGGTCTCGGCGCTATCGCTGGGGCTGGCCGGAGTGTTCCTCGTCCAATACGGCGCCGAGCACGGCCTCCTCGGCCCGGGCGCGCGCATCCTGCTGGCGCTGGGCCTGGGCGCGGCGCTGCTCGTTGCGGGCGAGGCCATCCGCCGCCGCTGGGGCGACACGGGAGGGACGAGCACGGCCGCCCTGCCCTCGACCTTCTCGGGCGCGGGGATCGTGGTGCTCTACGTGGCGATCCTGGCGGCGCGAGGGCTCTACGGGCTGGTCGGGCCGGAGGTGGCCTTCGCGGGGCTGCTCGGGGTGTCGATCCTGGCGCTGGTCTTCGGCTGGTTCTACGGGCCGTTCCTGGCCGCCGCCGGCCTGACAGGCGGGGCCATCGCGCCTTTCCTCGTGGGCGGGGAGGCCGGGGGACCGGGGCTGCTGTTCCTCTACTTCGGACTCTTGGGCGGCGCGGGCCTCGCCATCGACGCGATGCGGTGCTGGGGCTGGGTCTCGACGCTGGCGTTGGCGCTGGCCTTCGGCGGCGGGAGCCTCGCGCGGGGGGCGCTCGGCGGGCAGGAGGGCTACGTCGCCTTCCTCCTCTGGCTGGCGCTCGCCGCCGTGGCGGTCCCCCGGCTAGAGTTGTGGCCGAGCCATCCGGGGCCGTCGCTCCTCGAAAAGCTGCTGTCGCCCAAGGGCGCGGCCTCGCCCCGTCCGGTGGCCCCAACTTGGATCGCCTTGGGAGCCGTCGCCGCGTCCTCGCTGCTGATCTTCCTGTCGATGCTGGAGCAGGATCCTGCGGGACAACTGCTCTCGCTGGGTGCGCTGGCCCTCCTGGCGGCCGGGCTGATCCTCTGGACCGAGCGGGCCGAGGGGCTGGTGGACCTGCCGCTCGTGCCCGCGCTCCTGCTGCTGGCCTTCATCCCGCAAGGCGCGACGCGCTGGTTCGGCCTCTATGCCGAGTTCCAGGGCTGGGACGCAGGCGTGAACCCCGAGGCCTCGCCGCCCTGGACCGTGAGCCTGATCCTCGGCGCAGCCCTCGTCGTCACGCTGGCGGCGTGGTGGCGGAGCCTCCGGGGACCTTGGGGGGTGCTCTGGGCGCTCGTCGCGGCGCTGGTCGCGCCGGTGGCGACGGCGCTCCTCGAGTTCCTCTGGCAGCCCGCGCGGGTCATGGGCCCTTGGCCCTGGGCGCTCCATGCCGTCGCGCTCGCGGGGGTGATGACGGCCTTCGCGTCCCGCTATGCGGCGCGGGACGGCGAGGACCGGCGGCGGGCGGCCTACGCGGCGCTCTCGGCCATGTCGCTGATCGCGCTGGCGGTGTTCGTGCTGCTGTCGGACGCGGCGCTGACGGTGGCCTTCGCGGTGCTCGTCGCGGTGGCGGCGGCGCTCGACCGGAGATTCCGGCTGCCGGAGATGGGCTGGTTCATCCTGGCCGGGGTCGCGGCACTGGGCTGGCGGCTGACGGTCTATCCCGGCGTCATGAGCTACCTCTTCGGCGAGGCGCCGCTGGCCGAGGTCGTGCTGGCCTACGGCGCGGGCCTCCTCGGCCTCGCGGGCGCCCGCGCGCTGCTGCCGATCGAGCGCGTCCGCGTGCGCGCCGCGCTGGAGAGCGCCTTCCTCGCCTACGCGGGGGTCTTCGCGAGCGTGCTGCTGGGGCGCTTCGTGGACCGCTTCGCGCCGGGCGCGGACCTGGTGAACCACTGGTCGGTCGCGCTCCTGGGGCTGATCTGGACGGGCCTCGCGCTGGCGCAGGCTCAGCGGGCGCGGCTCGGGGGGCCGCTCGCTCGGGTCAGGCTCGCGTTGGCGGGGATCGAGGGGGCGCTGGGCGGGGTGGCCTTCGTCGCGGTGCTGACGGGCCTCAACCCGTTCTTCAACGCCTGGGAGGTGGTGCGCGGGTCGCAGCCCTTCGACACGCTGCTCGTGGCCTACCTGCTGCCGGCGCTGGCGCTCGGGGCGCTGGCGTGGCGCCTCGACCGGCTCCGGGGGCGGGTGGTCCTGGTCGTGGCGGGCGGGGTGTTCGGGGCGACGTGGGCCTTCCTGGCGATCCGGCGGTTCTGGCAGGGGGATGTCCTGGCCGTCTCCGGCTTCACGCAGCCCGAGCTCTACAGCTACACCGTGGCCCTGCTGAGCCTGGGCGGGGTGCTGCTGGCGCAGGCGTTGAGGACCCGCAGCGCGATGCTGCGGCGGCTCGCGATGGCGGTGATCGCGCTGACCATCGCCAAGGTGTTCCTGGTGGACGCGGCGGGGCTTGCGGGGCTCTTGCGGGTGTTCTCGTTCCTGGCGCTGGGGCTGGTGCTGGCGGGTCTGGCCTGGCTGAACCGCTGGGCCTCGGGGCCGCCGGAGGAGGGGCGGGCCTGAGGGGATGCTGCGGATCGGGGTGATCTCGGACACGCACGGGCTGCTCCGGCCCGAGGCGGTGGAGCGGCTGCGGGGGTCCGACCGCATCCTCCATGCGGGCGACATCGGCGCGCCGGGGATCGTCGAGGCGCTGGCGGCGCTCGCGCCTGTCACGGCGATCCGGGGGAACGTGGACCGGGGCGAGTGGGCGGAGGGCTTTCCTGAGATCGCGACGGTGCAGCTTGGCGGGCTGTCGGTTCATCTCGTCCATGCGCTGCGGGACCTCGCGCCTGAGGTCCGCGCGGACGTGGTGATCTCGGGGCACTCGCACCGGGCCGGGGTCGAGCGTCGCGACGGGACGCTGTTCCTCAACCCGGGGAGCGCGGGGCCGCGTCGGTTTCGACTGCCGGTGACGCTCGCGATCCTGACGGTCGAGTGAGGGCGGGCCGGGGCGGAGATCCTCGACCTCCTGCCCTAGTACATCAGGAACCCGCCCGAGACGTTGACCATGGCGCCGGTCATGTAGGCCGCCATGTCCGAGGCGAGGAACACCGTCGCGCCCACATGGTCGGCGGGCTGGCCGAGGCGGCCCAAGGGGATCGAGGCTTCCAGAGCGGCGACCTGCTCGGGCGTGGTGTCGGCGTTGACCAGCATCGGCGTCTCCACGAGGCCGGGGGCCACGCCGTTCACGCGGATGCCCCTGGCGGCCCAGGACCGCGCCATGCCGCGCGTCATCGTCGTCACCGCGCCCTTGGTCGCGTTGTAGACCACCGAGCCGCCGAAGCCGCCCGACATCCAGCCCTGCGAGGAGTAGTTGACGATGCTCCCTGGCGTGCCGGTGGCGACGAGGCGCGCGGCGAAGGCCTGGCAGAGGAAGAACAGCGCCTTGAGGTTCACGTCGTGCTGCGCGTCCCACTCGGCCTCGGTCACGGCGAGGAGGTCGGGGTTGCGCAGGATGATCCCCGCGACGTTGACGAGGACGGTGGGGAGGCCGAGCGTGGACTCGATGCGGGCGACGAGGTCGGGGAGCCTGGAGACCTCGCGGAGGTTCGCGGCGAAGCCGGCATGGCCCTCGCCCAGGTCGGCGGCGGTGCGGTCGCAGGCCTCCTGGCTCAGGTCCACGACGGCGACTCTTGCGCCCGCCTCGGCGAAGCCCTCGCAGACGGCGCGGCCGATGGCGCCCGCGCCACCGGTGACGATGACGGTCTTGCCCTGAAGGCCCCAGGTGAGGTGCGTCATCTGTCGAGCCTCGCGCTGGCCACGAGGTCCTCGTTGATCTGGATGCCGAGGCCCGGCCCCTCGGGTTTGTTCACCCAGCCGTCCGTGTGCCAGACGGGCCGGTCCACGAGGTCCTTCTGCGCGGGGCCGTAGACGGGCTGGAGCTCCAGCTCGCGGCAGGCGGGGGAGGCGAAGCTGAGCGCCTGCGAGGCGGCCGAGACGATGGCGGTCGAGAAGTTGTGGGCGTTGGCCTGGCGGCGGTAGGTGGCGCAAACCTCGGCGGCCTTGCGGAAGCCGGTGATGCCCTCGATCCGGCCGGGGTCGATGCCGATGACGTCGACGGTCCCCGTCTCCACGATCTGCTGGACGCCCCGGTGGTTCCACTCCCTCTCGCCGTAGCCGATGCGGACGGAGGTGCCGGCGCGCAGGGCCTTGTAGCCTTCGGGGTCGTCGTGGCCGAGGGGCTCCTCGAGCCAGTGGATGCGGTAGTCCTCGAAGGCGCGAGCGCGGCTCAGGGCGGTGGCGATGTCCCAGTGGTTCTTGACGCCGAGATCGATCATCAGGCGCTTGTCCCCGATGGCCTCGCGCACGGTGCGGACGTATTCCACGTCGCGGTCGTGGTCGAAGCCCAGATGCGCGTCGCCCTTCTTGCCGAAGCCAACCTTGACGCCCTGGAGGCCATCGGAGAGGTAGCCCACGATCTCATCCGCCATGGCGGGGATGCTCGCCTGCGTCGCATGGATCGAGGCCACGGCGGGCATCCTCTCGTGCGCCGGCCCGCCGAGAAGGTCGAGGACGGAGCGGCCCAGCACCTTGCCCTTGAGGTCCCAGAGGGCGATGTCGATACCGGAGATGGCGAGGGAGGCGACGCCCGCGCCGGTGCCATACCACCAGCTATGGTCCTTGAGCAGGCGCCAGATCGTCTCGGTCTGGACTTCGTCCTGGCCCACCACGATCTCGGCCATGCCGTCGACCAGCGCCTTGGCGGCGCGCGAGGCCTCGGGGAAGTAGGCGCAGCACTCGCCCCAGCCCACGACGCCGTCCTCCGTCGTGATCTTCACGAGGCAGACGGAGCGCAGGCGCGAGTGGTCGTTGGGCTCGGGGTAGGCGACGGGGATCGCCTCGACGGAGCGGACGGTCATGCGCGGATCTCCAGGCCCGCCGCGCGGCGGAAGGGCTCGTGGCGGACGTCGACCTCCTGGCCGGCGAAGACGTCGGCCTCCGCGGTGCAGAGCCAGGCGATGGCCCAGGCGGGCTCCTCCGGGGGCGCGAGGTTGCCACGGGGGATCTGGCTCACCGGGTTGATGCCCGAGGCGCGGATGGCGCCCTGCATGTCGGTGTCCACGACGCCCGGCGCGAAGCCGAAGGCGCGGATGCCCCGGTCCCCGTATTCCTTGGCGACGCACTGGGTCAGCATGGCGAGACCGGCCTTGCCGGAGCAGTAGGCCGACCAACCCTCCATGGCGTTGCGCGCGGCGCCGGAGGAGAGGTTGACGATGGTGCCGCCGCCCCGGGCGACCATGCCGCGCAGCGCGGACTGCGTGGCGGCGAAGGCGGCGGTGAGATTGGTCTCGATGTTGCGGGCCCACTCGGCGGGGTCCACCTCGGCGATATGCCCGATGGGGCCGATGACGCCGGCGTTGTTGACGAGGATGTCCACGCCGGGCTCGAGGAGCGCGGCCATGCCGGCGCGGTCGGTCACGTCGCAGACGCGGGCCTCGACGGTCCCGTCCAGCTCCTTCAGCGCGGCGTCGGCGTTGGCCTGGTTGCGGGCGGTGAAGGTGACGCGCGCCCCGGCGCGGGAAAGCTCGCGCACGAGGGCGAGGCCGATGCCACGGTTGCCGCCCGTCACGAGGGCCGTCTTGCCGGACAGATCCAGGGGTCTCACAGGGGGCTTCCTCCGTTGCGCCATGGGGAGGGGAGTCCGGCGCCCTGTCGGTCGCGGCCGTCGCTCCCTGCCCTCTCGGGCCGGGACGCTAGAGGCTCGCGCGCGGGGCCACAAGGACCGCCCGGCGACGGAACGGCGCGCGTCGGTCGTGGAAGGCCGGACCGCCGTGCGCGGGCGGAACGACTCCCGCCGGCGCCTGTTGCGGTGGATGCCATACAGAGGAGGCCCTCGCCGTGCCCTTTACCATTTCACCCGGCGGCGAGGCCGGGAGGGCGGGGGGCCTCCGCGCCCTCGCCGTGCTGCTGCTGGCTCTCGCGCCGCTGCGCGCGGCCGCGCAGGACGCCGCCCCCGCGCCGGGCGTGGCCGACCTGCCCGTGGTGCGGCCCGCCGGGTCCTGCGCCGACCTCCTCAAGACGGACCTCACCGACATCGGCGGCGAGGGGAGCGCGGTGCAGCGGGCCGAGGAGGTGACGAATGACGCGGGGATCGCGGCCTGCTCGGTGCAGGGGACGCTGGCGCCCTCGATCACCTTCGCCGTGGTGCTGCCCACCGAGACTTGGACGCAGCGCTACCTGCAACTTGGCTGCGGCGGGCTGTGCGGTCGGCTCTCCGTCGATCAGGTGGGCGCGGCCTCGGGGTGCCAGGTGCTGCAGGCGGGCGGCTTCGCCGTCGCCGCGACCGACATGGGCCACCAAGGCAGTGACGCGACCTGGGGGAACGATCCGCAGAAGCGGGCTGACTTCGCGCATCGGGCGAACCACCTGACGGCGCTCGCGGCCAAGGCGCTGATCGCGGCGTTCTATGGGCAGGGGCCGCAGTTCTCCTACTTCACCGGCTGCTCGGATGGCGGGCGCGAGGCGCTGATCGAGGCGCAGCGGTATCCGGACGACTTCGACGGGATCATCGCCGGGGCGCCGGCCGCGAACTTCCAGGTGCAGAACAGCGTCTACCACGCGTGGCAGGCTGTCGCGAACAAGGACGCGGAGGGTCGGGCGATCCTGCTCGCCGACCGGCTGCCGATCCTGCACCGGGCGGTGCTCGCGCAGTGCGATGGGCTCGACGGGGTGGAGGACGGGCTGATCGCGAACCCGCTGGCCTGCGACTTCGACCCGGGGACCCTCCAGTGCGAGGCGGGCGCCAGCGACACGTCCGCCTGCCTGACGCCCGCCGAGGTGGAGGTGGTCCGCAAGCTCCACGACGGACCGTCGGACCCGGCCACTGGCAAGCGCCTGACCATCGGCGGGCCGCAATGGGGGTCCGAGCTGCGCTGGACGGTGTTCGTGCCGGAGGCGGCCACCGACACGACCCAGAGCGAGGACCACGCCGTCGAGGCGATCACCGGCGTGTCGCTGCCCGAGAACCCGCCCGAGGGGCTCACGCTCGCGGACGTGGCCTTCGATGAAGCGCGGATCGAACAGCTTGCGGCCCTGCACCCGCTCTACGACGCGACGAACCCGGACCTGTCGGGCTTCCAGGGCTCGGGCGGCAAGCTGATCCTCTACCACGGCTGGTCGGACACCGACATCTCGCCGCTCAACACGATCGCCTACTACGAGGCGGTGCGGGCCCAGATGGGAGACGCGGCGGCGGAGGGCTTCGCGCGGCTCTACCTGTTCCCCGGGATGTATCACTGCTCGCAGGGCGAGGGCCCCTACGAGGTCGACCTGCTCACGCCGATGATGGCCTGGGTGGAGGGCGGGCAGGCGCCGGACGGGATCGTCGCGCGCCAGCCTCAGGGCGGCGAGGGCAACGAGTTCGGCCAGTTCGGCCCGGGCAAGGGCGGACCTCCCGGCGCGGACGACGCGGCGACGGCCCCCCTCCCTGGCTACCCGGCCGCCGAGGCGCCCTCGACGGACCTTGCCCGCTCGCGGCCCGTCTATCCCTATCCGGCGCTGCCAGCCTTCAGCGGCCATGGCGACCCGAACGATGCAGCCGACTGGACGAAGGGCGACGCGACCGTCGCCTTCACGGCGCCCGACTGGGCGGGGGCGGGCTTCTTCACGCCCTACCAGCCGATGGAACGGCAGTGATGCGGCGCCCGGAGGGGCGACCGCCGGACCTTTGGAGCGAGCGGGGCCGGGCGGGAGGGCGATCCCACCCGGCCGTTCTCCCATTCCGATGCAGCGCCTCAGGCGTCCTGCCAAGCCATGCCCTCGAACTCCTCGCGGAACGCGAAGCGCTTGAGGTGGGAGTCGATCACCTCCCGCATCCGGGCGACCTGTCCGGGGTCCTGGACGTCGAGCGCAACGGAAAGGGCGGAGGACGTGGCCGCCAGCGTCGCCGTGGCCGCCGGGAAGGCAATGGTGCCCGAGGTCTCGTCGAAGCTGGCCTCGACCTTGTGGCCGAAGTGCTTGCAGAGCTGCTGGAGATAGCGGCTGGCGTTCGGGGTCTCGTAGGTGCCGGTGATGCGGGTCATGGGAAGGCGTCCTCCTGGGATGTTTCAGCCAGCGGCGGGCATCAGCGCGGCGACGAGCGCGAACTGGTCCTCGCCCGAGGCGGCCGCGATGTCGGACAGGGTCTGCTCCGGGCCGGTGACGGCGAAGCCCGCCTCGGTCAGCCGGGCCACGAGCTCGTCGGGCGTGGCGTCCACGACGGGGGCGACCTCGGCGACCGTATGGGTGAGGACCTCGGAGGCGAAGGCGAACTGCGGCGGGCCGCCAGCCTGGCCCTCGGAGGCGCCCGCGAAGGCGAAGGCGACCGCCACGGCGGCCGAGAGCGCCAGCGCCACGGTCATCGGCGCGCGGCCGAGGTAGTTGGTCAGCGAGCGCCAGTTCTTCCAGACGTGCAGCGCGAAGGGCACGACCAAGGCGACGCTCAGGATCTCGTGCATCTCGTGGAACAGGCCCTGGCCCACGCCGACGAAGAGGGCGATGCCCGAGATCAGCGAGACGAGGAAGAGCCCGGTGATCGCGGGCGTGGCGTAGCGTTGCAGTAGTCGCGGCATTCGATGTCCTGGAGTCGGTCGGAGGCGCGGTCGGCGCCGGTGGAAGTCACCCGTTCAACGGAGGGCCGCGCGGTTTCCGTCGCGCGCTCCGCATCGGCGTCGGCGGGCCGCCACAAGGACCGCGCCGCCCCTGGCCCGCCGGGACGCGCGCCGCTATCCTCCCCGCGAGGGAGGAGCCATGGTGCGGACCAGGGAGGAACGGCGAGCGGACCCGGCGCTGGGCTACACCAGGCCCGAGACCTACGAGGAGCTCCTCGCGGTCCTCACGGCGGGCACGGCCAAGCTGTCCCGTCGGTCGCAGGAGGTCGCGGTCCACATCAGCCAGCATCCCGACGAGGTGGCGCTGGCCTCGATCAGCGAGGTCGCGGCGGCGGCGGGCGTGCAGCCCTCGGCGCTGGTGCGCTTCGCGCAGGTCTTCGGCTTCTCGGGCTGGTCGGAGCTGCAGGACCTCTTCAAGGCGCATCTCCGCGGTGGCTTCGCGGGTGCGCGGCGGGGGGGCGAGGCCGGAATCCCCGAGAGGCTCGGCGGCCTCGTCGGCGCGGCGCAGGCCTCGCTCGCCAAGCTGCCCGAGACCCTGGACGCGCAGGCGTTCGACAGGGTGGCGGAGGCGTTGGCGGGATCGTCGTCGATCACGCTGATCGGAAGCAAGCGGGCCTTTCCGGTCACGGCCTACCTGTCCTTCACGCTGTCGCAGCACGGCGTCCGGAACGCACTGGTGGACAACATCGGCTCGGGCGCCTTCGACCAGGTGGGCTGCCTGGGTCCCGGGGACGGGGTCCTCGCGATCAGCTTCAGCCCCTACAACTCGATCACGCCGGAGCTCGCGGCGCTGTCGCGCGAGAGGGGCGCGCAGCTCGTGGCCGTCACGGACAGTCCCCTGAGCCCGCTCGTCCCTCTCAGCGAGGCAAGCCTCGTCGTCGTCGAAAAGGCCGAGGCGGGCTACCGGACGCTGGCCGCGACGGTGGTCGTGGCGCTCGCGCTGGCGGTCGAGGTGGCCGCGCGGCGGGCCCGGCCGATCCGAGGGGCCCAAGCTCGTCGTTGACAGGCTGGAACGGCCGTTCCAGAAATCCTCAGGCGCAAGGACAGTTCGCGGAATCGACGGACTTGCCACGGGGCGCCCTGGGCGGGAGGATCGGTCCCGGGAGGATGCGGCGCACCGCGGATCGGCGGGCGCCAGGCGTGAAGGCGACGGGGCGCGCGCCCTCGCCGGGATCGGGGGTCCCGGCGGAAACGACGTCCAACGAGAGCACGGGATGACACGCATCCCGGCCACCAACGGAGGAGGAGAACCATGCTGAGACGGACGTTCCTGGGGGCCAGCGTCGCCGCGCTCGCCCTGAGCGCGGGGCTGGCTGCGGCGCAGGACGCGAGCGGGCCCAAGACCTTCTACTGGATCTCGCACGGGTCGCCCGCGGACCCGGTCTGGACCTACTTCCTGGCGGGCGCCGAGCAGTGGGCGACCGACACCGGGCAGACGGTGAACACCTCGTTCCACTCGAACGACGTGCCCTCGCAGCAGGAAGCCGTGCGCGCGGCCATCGCGGCGGGCGCCGACGGCATCTGCTCCACGAGCCCCGATCCCGGCTCCATGGTGGACGTGGTCAAGGAAGCGCGCGACGCGGGCATCCCCATCGTCAACTTCAACACCTCGGACGATGCGCCGGACTGGAACGCCTATGTCGGAGGCGACCTGCACGAGGTCGGTCGCCAGTGGGCGCAATATCTGGTGGACCACCAACTCGTGAAGGAAGGCGACTTCGTCTGGATGCCAGTCGAGGTCCCCGGCGCCTCCTACGGGGTCGAGGAGGAGAAGGGCATCGCCTCGGTCTTCGAGCCGATGAACATCACCTGGGAGGTGACGGACTCCACGCTCGACCAGGCCGAGGTCATCACGCGGATGACCGACTACATGACCGCCAACCAGGGCAAGGTGAAGGCGATCATCGGCTTGGGCGACATGGTCACGGGCTCGATCAAGCGGGTGTTCGACCAGGCCGGCATCGCGCCCGGCTCGATTCCCGTCGTGGGCTGGGGCAACAGCCTCGACACCACGCAGGAGGTCATGGACGGCTACGTCAACGCCGCCATGTGGCAGGACCCGCAGGCCACCTCCTACTTCTGCCTGTCGGCGCTGCTGATGGAGTCCTCGGGCGTCCCGATCGGCTTCGACATCATCACCGGCGCCCTCTACGAGAAGGACACGGCGCAGGTCTATTCCGACATCATGTCGGCGGGGAACTGATCCCTTCCGCCGCCCGCGTCCCTGCACGCGGGCGGCTCCCTTTCCACCTCCGGCCCGGGGGAGACCCATGTCCGACCGCACCACCGCCCTCGCGCCGGGGGCCAACTCGCCCGGCCTCGTGCGGGCCTTCATCGCCAAGCCGGAGTTCGGGCCGCTGGTGCTGCTGGTCCTGATGCTGGTGACCTTCACGGCCATCAACCCGACCTTCCTGTCGCTCACCAACATCGGCAACGCTCTCACCTTCACGGTGGAGCTGGGGCTGATCGCGCTCGCCATGACGCTGCTGATGACCTCGGGGGAGTTCGACCTGTCGGTCGGCTCGGTCTTCGGCTTCGCGCCGGTGGTGATGTGGACGCTGTTCAACACCGGGACGATGCCGCTGCCGCTCGCCTTCCTCGCGGCGCTGGGGGTCGCGCTGGTGATCGGGCTCGCGAACGGCCTCTTCGTGACCCGGCTCAACATCCCGAGCTTCCTCGTGACCCTGGGGATGCTGCTGGTCGTGCGGGGCACGGCGCTGTGGCTCACCGACGGCTTCCCGCAGTGGACCTGGGAGGCGGGGGACCAGTGGCTCGCCTCGGTCCTCGTGGGCGACTTCTACATCGGCGGCCTGCGCATCTACATGAGTCTGATCTGGTTCATCCTGCTCGCGGTCGTGTTCCACTACGCGCTGACCAAGACCCGATTCGGCAACTGGATCCAGGCCACGGCGGACCGACCGGCGCGCGACGCAGCGGGGGTGAACATCAGCCGGGTCAAGGTGGTGCTGTTCATGGTCTCGGCGGCGATGGCGGCCTTCGCGGGGATCATCTCCTCGATCCGCGTCTCGGCGGCGAATCCCAACTCCGGCACCGGCTACGAGCTGGAAGTCATCGCCATGGTGGTGATCGGCGGCACGGTGCTGACCGGCGGGCGCGGGACCATCGTGGGCACCATCCTGGGCGTGCTGATCCTGCGCCTCATGCGGAACGGCATCGTGCTGATCGGGGTGCCGGGCCTCGCCTACAACATCTTCATCGGCGCGATCATCCTGGGGATGATGGCCCTCCACGCCGGGCTCGAGCGCCGGCACAACACCGGGGTGTGACGATGGCCGAGACCCTCGTGGAGATGCGGAACATCGAGAAGTTCTACGGCCGCGTCCACGCGCTCCGCGGCGTGAACCTGTCGATCAAGCGGGGCGAGATCGTGGGCCTCCTGGGCGACAACGGCGCCGGGAAGTCCACCCTCATCAAGGTCCTGTCGGGCGCGGTGCCCTACACGTCCGGGGAGATCGTCATCAAGGGGCGCCCCGTGAGGATGCGCTCGACGCTCGACGCCATCGCGAACGGGATCGAGACGATCTACCAGGACTCGGCGCTGGTGCCGCAGCTCTCCATCGCGCGGAACCTGTTCCTGGGGCGAGAGCTTCGGAAGGGGCCGGGCTTCCTCGACCGGCTCGACACCGAGCAGATGAACCAGGTCGCGGCGGACCTGCTGAAGCGCGTCGGCATCTCCAAGAACATCCCGCCGACGACGCCGATCAGCTCGCTGTGCGGGCGGGGAGAGGCAGGCCGTGGCCATTGCCCGCGCGATGTACTTCGATAGCGACCTCATCATCCTCGACGAGCCCACGAACAACCTCGGCGTGGCCGAGACGCAGGGGGTGCTGCGCTTCGTGCGGAACGCGCGGGACACGGGGCATTCCTGCGTGTTCATCGCGCACAACATCCACCACGTCTTCCAGGTCGTTGATCGCATGGTGGTCATGCGGCGCGGGACCATCGTCGCGGACGACCTTTCGCCCAAGACCTCCTCGATCCAGGAGGTCGAGGACGTCATCACCGGAGAGCACCTGGCCGCATGAACAGCGACGTCCTCACCGTCCAAGCCGAGGGCATCCGCTTCGGCTTCGATCCCATGCCTGGGCTTCTCGACGGCTTCACCGTCACGGAGGGCGGGCGCGAGATCGCCCCGCTGCACCGCGCGCCCTGGGTCGGCACTGGGGAGCCGATGCCGGAGGGTGCCGGTCCGATGATGGCCAAGCTCGGCGGCGACTGGTTCTGCGCGCCCTTTGGAGGCAGCGCCGAGGGGTCGCCGCTCCATGGCTGGACCGCCGGGGCGCGCTGGCAGGTCGTCCGGCAGGACGGCGGCACGCTTCGCGCCGTGCTGGAGCGGCCCGTCCTCGGGGCGACGGTCGTGAAGGAGCTGTCCGTCGAGGACGGGCATCCCTTCGTCTACCAGCGCCACGCCTTGGTGGGGGGCCAAGGCCGGGTGCCGGTCGCGAACCATGCCAACCTGTCGCTGAAGACCGGCGGGATCATCCGGACCTCGGCCAAGTCGGCCTGGGAGACGCCCGGGACCCCGCAGGAGAGCGATCCGGCGCGGGGGCGCTC
The DNA here is from genome assembly GCF_000600335.2 of Rubellimicrobium mesophilum DSM 19309. Lineage (GTDB taxonomy): Bacteria > Pseudomonadota > Alphaproteobacteria > Rhodobacterales > Rhodobacteraceae > Rubellimicrobium > Rubellimicrobium mesophilum. The sequence continues at coordinate 51,704 of NZ_KK088563.1, forward strand.
GGCGCTCCGTTACCCCGCGCGCAGCGAGGATCCCCGCGCCTTCCCGAGCGTCGAGGGCAGCTCGGACCTGACCCGCTATCCGTGGAACCCGCGCCACGAGGACTTCGTCGTGGGGATCGAGGCCAAGGGCCACCGGCTCGGCTGGACCGCCGTGGCGCGGCCCGAGGAGGAGGACCTCTACCTTTCGCTCCGCGACGCGCGGGTGCTGCCGATGACGATGCTCTGGCACTCGAACGGGGGGCGCGACTACGCGCCGTGGTCGAGCCGGCACTTCGGCTGCCTGGGTGTCGAGGAGGGCGCGGCCGACAAGATGCTGGGGCTGTCCACCGAGGCGGACCTGTCCGGGCCGGGGGCGCTGACGCTGGTGCCGGATGGCCTCGCCGAGGTGCGGCACGTCATCGGGGCCATCGCGTGGCCCACCGGAGAGCCCGTGGCCGAGGTCGCGGAGCGGGACGGCACGGTCGAGGTCCGGGGCGAGGGCGGCGCGGTCCGGCGCGTGCCCTTCCGGGCGGGCTTCCTGGGGCGGGACTGAGAATGCGGCGCGTCGTCGGCATCAACTTCGACCACATGCACATGGGCGACCTGCTGCGGCAGGCGCACGACCATCCAGGGGCGGAGATCGCGGGCATCTGCGACGCCGACCCAACGCGGATGCGGGATGCCGTCGCCAACTTCGCGCTCCCGCCCGAGCGGGTCTTCACGGACGTCGCCACCTGTCTGCAGGCGACGCGCCCGGACCTCGTGATCCTCTGCCCCGCTACGGCCGAGCACGCGGCCTATGTGGAGCAGGTCGCGCCGCTCGCGCCCGGCGCGACGATCATGGTCGAGAAGCCCTTCGCGGCGAGCCTCGCGGAGGCCGACCGCATGATCGCCGCCGCCGGGGCGAACGGCTGCCCGCTGGCGATCAACTGGCCGCTCGCGTGGTATCGCACCCACAACCAGACCAAGCGGCTGATCGACGACGGGACCATCGGGCAACTGCTGGAGGTCCACTTCCACGACGGCAACCGAGGGCCGCTCTACCACCTTGCCGACAAGGTCGAGGTCAGCCGCGAGGAGGTGGAGCGGCGGAAGCCCGGCTCCTGGTGGTACAAGGCGGCGTCGGGCGGTGGCTCGCTCCTCGACTACCTCGGCTACGGGGCGACGCTCGGGACCTGGTTCATGGACGGCGAAGCGCCGCTGGAGGTCACCAGCACGACCTGGGCCGCGCCGGGGCTGGAGGTGGACGAGCATTCCGTCACGGTGCTGCGCTACGAGCGGGGGCTGTCGCGGATGGAGACGCGATGGGGGACGCTCACCGACCCCTGGACGTTCCAGCCCCAGCCGCGCTGCGGCTTCGTCGTCGTGGGGAGCGAGGGGTCGATCTCGTCCTGGGACTACGACGACCACGTCACCGTGCAGACGCGAGCGCGGCCGGAGGCCTTTCAGGTCCATGCGCATCCCATGACGGTGCCGCGCCAGGGGCCGATCCAGTACCTCCTCCACTGCATCGAGACAGGCGAGCGCATCACGGGGCCGCTCGACCCCGCCGTGTCGCGGACGGGGCAGCGGATCGTGGACACCGCCTTCGCCTCGGCGCGCGAGAAGCGCACCCTGCCGCTGGTCGGGTGACATGGCCGACCGGGATGACTATGCCCTGAGGTCGGCCGCCGCGCGGGAGGTCGAGGCCCCCGCCCTGCCCTACCGGCCGCCCCGGCCCAAGAAGGCCCACCGGATCGCGCTGGTCGGCGCGGGCGGCATCTCCTTCGCGCATCTCGACGCCTACCGGGCGATGGGCTGGGACGTGGCGGCGATCTGCTCGCGCGACATCGGGAAGGCCGAGGGGCGGCGGGACGAGTTCTTCCCGCAGGCGATGGCGACGACCGACTATGCGGCGCTCCTCGCCCGCGACGACATCGACGTGATCGACCTCACGCCGCACCCGGAGGAACGCGCGCCGCTGATCGAGCAGGCGCTGCTCGCCTCCAAGCACGTCCTGTCGCAGAAGCCCTTCGTGACGGACCTAGACCTCGGGCTCGACCTCTGCCGCTTGGCGGAGGAGCGGGGCGTGAGGTTGGCCGTGAACCAGAACGGCCGATGGTCGCCGCACATGGCCTGGATGCGGGCGGCGGTGGAGCGGGGCCATCTGGGCGAGGTCATGGCCGCCCATGTCGCCGTCCACTGGGACCACCGCTGGATCAGGGGGACGCCGTTCGAGACGGTGCGCGACATCGTCCTCTACGACTTCGCGATCCACTGGTTCGACTTCGTGGCCTCGCTGCTGCGCCGGCCGGCGACGACGGTGCAGGCGCTCGTCGTGGACGTACCCTCGGCGGGGATCGCCCCGCCGATGATGGCCTCGGCGCTCCTCGACTTCGGGGACGCGCAGGCGAGCCTCGTCTTCGACGCGGCGACGCCCTTCGGGCCGCAGGACAGCACCTACGTGGCCGGCACCAAGGGGAGCCTGACCTCGCGCGGGCCGAACCTCGGCGAGCAGCAGGTGGAGCTCTGGACCGCCGAGGGCGTGGCGCGGCCCCGGCTGGAGGGGCAATGGTTCAACGACGGCTTCGCGGGCGCGATGGGCGAGCTCCTTTGCGCCGTGGAGGAGGAGCGGGAGCCCTCGAATGGCGCGAGGGAGAACCTCGACAGCCTCGCGCTCTGCTTCGCGGCCATCGCCAGCAGCCGGGAGGGCTGGCCGGTGGAGCCTTGGACGGTGCGGCGGCTGCCTTCACAGGAGGTCTGAAGGAAAGGCGCAGCTTCCCCTACCCCGCCGGGTGGCCTCCCAGGGACGGGATCACCTTGGCAGAGGCAGGTTAAGGAACGGTTAACGGCGCCGGGAAAAAGACGCGGCGCCCTAGCCCTGGTCCGTCAGCCGCGCATAGAGCGCCGTCACCGCGAGGATGATCCCGCCGAAGATGATGCGCCGCGCGCCCTCGGGCATCTGCAGGAGCGTGAGCAGCGTGTTCAGAACCGTCAGGATCAGCGCGCCGACGATGGTGCCCGAGTAGCTCCCCCGGCCGCCGAAGATCGAGGTCCCGCCGATCACCGCCGCCGCGACGGAGGGGAGCAGCAGGGGCTCGGCCAGCGACAGCGACGGCGCCTTGATGAGGCCGACGTAGAGGAGACCCGCCACGCCCGCGATCAGCGCCGACAGGACGTAGAGGCCGAAGTAGACCTGCCAGGCCCGCACGCCCGAGAGCCGCGCCGCGTTCTCGTTGGCCCCGATGGCGTAGAGGAGCCGCCCGAAGCCGGTGCGGCGCTGCGCCAGGAGCAGGATGACGGCGAAGGGGACGAACAGCACCAGGGCGTTGGGCATCCCCCAGGTCCGCCCGGTGCCGAGCCATTCGAGCGAAGCCGGGACGACCGACCCCGTGGCGATCACGCCGCGCTGGTAGACCTGGAGGCAGCCGGTCCCGATCAGCCCCGTGCCCAGCGTCATGATGAGCGGATGCACCCGGCAGATGCCCACGCCGAAGCCGTTCACGAGGCCGATCAGCACCGCTGGGAGGAGCGACAGGACGATGGCGAGGCCCGTCCCCACCTGCGGCTCCTGCGTCGCCACGACGAAGGCGGCGATGGTGGCGACCACGCTCGCCGACAGGTCGATGCCGCCCGTCAGCATGGTCAGCGTCTGGCAGGCCGCGAGCATGGCGAGGGGGATCGCGAACTTGACGGTGTTGCCGATCCAGCGCTCGTTGACGATGCCGGGGCGAAGGACCTGCAGGAGCAGGACCAGCAGCGCCAGCAGGATCAGGAGCGTCACCACCGGGTTGTCCCGCAGGAATCGCCCGATCCGCGCCGCCGGAGAGGGTTGGTCCGCCGCCATGCTCATGCCCGTCGTCCCCTCACCGCCAGAATGCCGCCCAGCATCACCACCACGGCCATGATCGTGCCCTCCACGATGGTCGTCACGTTGGGGTCCACCGAGAGCAGCGTCAGGTCGAGGCGGACGATCCTCAGGATGAACACCGCCACGATGGGGCCGAGGAGCCCGCCGCGCCCGCCGCCCAGCACCACGCCGCCCAGCACCACCGCCGCGACGGCGGCGAGGAGGTAGGGGCCGGGGATGGGCTCGCCGATGCCGGTGGAGAGCGTGACCGACAGCCCGCCCATCGCCACCAGCACCCCGGCGATGGCGTAGGCCGCGACCCGCGTCGCGCCGATGGAGACGCCGGAGCGGAAGGCCGCCGTCGCGTCGCTGCCGATGGCGTAGATCGAGAGGCCCAGCCGGGAGCGCCGGAGCGGCAGCCAGACGAGCATCAGGAGGACCGCCAAGACCACCAGCGACTTCGGGATCAGCGACACCACCGGACCCGGCGCGATGGGTCCGAGGATGACCTCGCGCAGCCAAGGGGTCGCCGCGCCGCCCGGGGCCTTGAGGATCAGGAGGGCCACGCCCTCCCAAACGAAGCTCATGGCGAGGGTCACGACGATGTCGGGGAGCCGCGTCGCCACGACCAGTGCCCCGTTCAGCGCACCCATCGCCGCGCCGAGCGCCAGCACCGCCAGCACCACGAGCCAGGTCTGGGTAACCCCCGCCCCCTCCATGAGGACGGCGGCGGTGACGCCGACGACCGCCATCATCGCGGCCACCGACAGGTCGATGCCGCCCGCGATCACGACGACCGCCGTCGCCGCCGTGGCGAAGGCGAAGGGCAGCGCAGCACGCGTCACGGATTCGAGACCCGAGGCGCCGAAGCTCGGCTGGATCAGCTTGGTGACGATCAGGAGCAGGATCAGGAGGCCGACCAGCCCCAGGACCCAGCCGTTCCGCGACAGGCCCCGCATCATGCCCGCACCTCGCGGGCGGTCAGGCCGTAGGCTGCGCGCATCAGCATCGGCTCGTCCGCGTCCTGCGCGTCGAGCACGTCCACCACGCGCCCGTTGAAGATGACCACCACGCGGTCGCAGGCGGCTTGGATCTCGCCCAGCTCCGAGGTGTAGAACAGCACGGAGGCCCCCTGCGCGGCGAGGTCGCGGACCAGCGCGTAGATCTGCCGCTTGGTCCGCACGTCGATCCCGCGCGTGGGATCGAAGAGGAGGAGGGTCTGGACGCCCCCCGCGATCCAGCGCGCGATGGTCACCTTCTGCTGGTTGCCCCCGGAGAGCCTGCGCACCTCGCCCTGCGCGCGGGTGTCGATCTGCAGTCGCTCGATGGCCTGGGCGACCTGTGCGCCCTCTCGCCGCATGGCGATGGGGCCCCAGTGGCGGGGCCGGGCGACGTAGGGCACGGCGATGTTCTCGCGCACGGAGCGGCTGGAGAGCAGCGCCTCGGCCCGGTCGCCGGGCACGAGGGTCAGGCCGGCCGCGATGGCGTCGGCGGGGTGACGGAAGCTCTGCGGCTGCCCGTCTATCTCGATGGTGCCCCCGCCCGGGCGGCGGAACCCGGCGAGCGCGTCGAAGAGCTCGTCCTGCCCCTGCCCTTCCAGGGCGACGACGCCGAGGACCTCGCCCTTGTGGAGGTCGAAGGACACGTCGGCGAGCTTGGTCCCGGCGGCGAGGCCCCGCACGCGAAGGCGCGGCGTGCCGGTGGTCGCGGGACCCGTCGCCTCGCGGGCCCTGGCCTGGGCCGGGCTCAGCGCGGCGCCCAGCATCAGCGTCACGATCTTCTCCTCGACGCCCGGCTCGATGGGGAGGTCGCCCACGGTGGCCCCGTCGCGCAGCACGGTCGCGCGGTCGCAGAGCTGCGAAATCTCCGCGAAACGGTGCGAGATGTAGATGACGGAGCGCCCGGCATCGGCCTGCTCGCGCACGACCTTCAGCACCCGCTCCACGAGGTCGGTGGGCAGCGCCGCCGTCATCTCGTCGAGGAGGAGGACGTCGGGCTCGCTCGCCAGCGCGCGGGCGAGGTCGAGGATGCGGAGCGTCGCAAGCGGAAGGTGCCGGATCGGGTCGTCCATGGGCGGGTCGGGGATGCCGAGCTCTCGCACCCAGTGGTGGAACGGCTCGCGCGGGGTGCCGCCGAGCCGCAGGTTCTCGTCGAGGTCGAGGTCGGGGATCAGCGACGGCTCCTGGTAGACCGGCACGAGGCCGCCCCGCCGTGCGGCGCCGGGCGAGCCGAAGCTCTGGTCCCGGCCCCGGATGCGGAGCGTCCCGCCGTCGCGCCGCAGCGCGCCGGTCAGGATCTTGACCAGCGTGGACTTGCCCGCCCCGTTCGCCCCCATGAGGGCCACGACCTCGCCCCGGCGCACCCGGAGCGAGGCGTCGCGCAGCGCGACCACCGCGCCGAACCGCTTGGAGACGCCCTGGGCGTCGAGGATCGGCGCGTCGGCCGCCGCGTCGGTCATGGAAATGGAAGTGCTGCCTTCTTCAGTGGTCATGGCCCCCGGGCGATCGCCGGGGGCCTGCCGTTCTCACTCGCCCGGGCCCTTGCAGGCGATGACCTCGTCGGTCGTGTAGGTCGTCCAGTCGGGGATCGAGACGCTGACCGGCCATTCGGGATCGAGGTTCGGGTTCTGCGCGCCCTGGAGCTTGGCCTTGCCCTCGTCGCTGACGTTGTCCCAGATCTCGGGCGTGACGAGCACGGTCTGCTCGGCCGGCTTCTGGCCCTGCAGGATCTGGAGCGCGAGCGTCACGCCCGCGCCGCCGATGGAGCCGGGGTTGGTGACCGCCGCACCCTGCAGGCCCTCGACGCTCTGAAGCTGGCCCACGAAGCCCGCGTTGTCGGCGCCGACGATGGGCACGAGCGGGGCCTCGGATTCGGTGAAGGCGTCCACGATCACGTTGTCGATGCCCGAGGTCCAGACGCCGTCGAAGGGCACGCCCGAGGCCAGGATGTCGAGCATCTGCTGCTTGCCCTGGTCCTGCTGCCAGCCGGTGAAGACCTCCTGCGCGACGCTGACGTTCGGATACTCGGCGAGCGCCCGCTTGAAGCCCGCGTCGCGGTCGTTGTCCGCGCCCGCGCCCGCCGCGCCGCGCATGTAGACCACCGACCCCTCGCCGCCCATCTGCTCGAACAGCCACTTGGCCCCGAGATAGGCGTATTCCTCCTGGTTGTTGGAGATGTTGTAGGCGCTGGGCTCGGTCACGGCCTGGTCCACGGCCACCACCACGATGCCGGCGTCCGTGGCCTCCTTGATCGCGGCGTTGACCGCGTCGGCCGAGGAGGGGTTGACGACGATGGCATCGACGCCCGCCTGGATCAGGTTGCGGATGTCCTCGAGCTGGCCCGCAGCGTCGGTGTTCCGGTGCGCGATGTTGAGCGAATCGACCATGCCGGAATCGAGCGCCTGCGCCTTCATCGCGCAGATCATCTCCTCGCGCCAACCGTTGCCCTGCACGGTGTTCGAGATGCCGATGGTGTATTTCTGGTCCTGGGCCGAGGCGGCCCCGGCCAGCGCCATCGACAGCGCCATCGCGGCAGTGCCCAGATACAAAGCCTTCATTCGTCGTCCTCCCTGTTTTTCATTGTCTTCCCGGCGGCCCCTACTTCACGAAGGGACGCAGCACGTCGCGAGCCAGCAGGAACCCGCGCTTGATCATGTCGTCCGACCCTTCGAAGTTCCGGTCCTCGTGTTCGATGATGATGGGGCCATCGTAGCCCGCGCGATAGAGCGCTGAAAAGATGTCAGGCCAATTCACGTCGCCGAGACCCGGCATCCGGGGCACCTGCCACCCCATGCCGACCGACATGACCCCGTTCTCGTAAAGGCCGTCGCGGTCGATCATCACGTCCTTGGCGTGGGCATGGACCATGCGGGACCCGAACTCGCGGATGAAGCGGCGCTGGTCGATCATCTGCCAGACGAGGTGCGAGGGGTCGTAGTTCATCCCCACGCCGTCCCATTCGAGGATGCGCCGCCAGATCTTGGGCGAGTAGGCGATGTTGTGGCCCCCCGGCCATTCGTCGTGGGAGAAGATCATCGGGCAGTTCTCGAAGGCGAGCGTCACCCCGTGGTCGCGCGCATGGGCCACGATCTCCGGGAAGATGGCCTGCGCGCGGGTCCAGTTCTCCTCGACGTTGAGCCGGCGGTCGCCTCCGACGAAGGTGTTGACGACCGGCACGCCCATCAGCCCCGCGGCCGCGATCACCTTCTTCAGGTGGCCGATCACCTGCTCGCGATGCGCTTCGTCCGCGTGGAGCGGGTTCGGGTAGTAGCCCAGCGCCGAGATGGCGAGGCCCTTGTCGGCCACCTGCCCTGCGACCTCGCTGGCCCGGTCCCGGGTCATGCCGTCCACGTCGATGTGCGAGGTGCCCGCGTAGCGCCGCGTCTCGCCGGAGGCGCGAGGCCAGCAGGCGATTTCCAGCGCCTCGAAGCCGGCCTCGGCAGACCAGTCCGCGACGTCCGAAAGGTCGGTGTCCGGGAATGGCGCGGTCAGCAGGCCCAGCTTCATGTCGTCGTCTCCCTCACGTCCACCCAGCGTCCCTCGCGCGCGCTGGCCAGCACGGCGTCGCAGAACAGCATCTCGTAGTGCCCGTCCTCGAAGCTTGCATAGGTCGAGCCCGGCTGTCGCCCCCCGGCGGCGACGTCGCCGTAGACCTGCCGGAAGAGCGCGAAGAACGTGTCGGCGAAGCCCTCGACGTGCCCGCCGGGCAGGCTCGCCGCCTCGCGGCCCAGGCCGTTCATCAGGCCGGGGTCGCGCTGGAGGATCTGGTTCGGCCCGTCGCGGTGCCCGATCCAGAGGTGGTCCGGCGTCTCCGCCCCCCAGGCCGCCGAGGCCGCCGACCCGGCGATGTCCCAGGCCGAGAAGTTCTTGCGCCCGAAGTTCACCTGGCTAATCGCGACCGACCCCTTCGCGCCGTTCGGATAGCGCAGGAGGAGGAGCGCCGAATCGTCGGTCGTGATGGTCCGGGGCTCGGTCGCGCCCTGCGACCGTGAAAACGTCTCGACCGGACCCACGGGCTTGCGCCGCTCGGGGATGAAGGTGGTGAGCTCGGCCAGCACCTGCACCGGCTTCATCCCGGTGATGAAGCTCGTGAGGTCGATCCAGTGGGTGCCGATGTCGCCCACGGACCGCAGCACGCCCCCGGCTTCGGGCTCCAGCCGCCAGTTCCAGTCGGTGTCCTTGGCGAGCCAGTCCTGCAGGTAATGCCCTGTGACGAGGCGGATGTCCCCGAGCTCGCCCGCCTGCACCATCCCCCGCGCCTGCTGGTTCAGCGGGTAGAAGCGCGTGTTGTAGCAGACCGCCGCGACCCTGCCGCTGTCGCGGGCGAGCCGCACCATCTCGGCCGATTCCCCGGAGGTCATGGACAGGGGCTTCTCGCAGACGACGTGCTTCCCGGCGGCGAGGATGGACTTCACCTGGCTGTAGTGCGCGTGGTTGGGAGAGGTGACATGGACCACCTGCACGCCGGGGTCGGCGAGCATCTCCTCCAGCGAGTTATAGGCCCGGTCTACGCCCAGCGCCCGCGCGCGTTCGCCTCCGCGCCCGGGGCTGCTCCCCAGCACCCCCGCGATCCGCACCCCGAGCCGCCGCAGCGCCCAGAGATGCACCGTCCCGATGAACCCCGTCCCGATGACGGCAGCGCCGATTTCGTTCATGCCCTGCCCCGTCATACGACCGAATAGCCCCCGTCCACCGCGAGGCAGGTCCCCGTCATGAAGCCCGACAAGGGCGAGGCCAGGAACAGCACCGGCCCGGCGATGTCCTCGGGCTGGCCCCAGCGGCCCATGGGGGTCCGCGCGCTCACCGCCGCGACGTGGGCGGGGTCGGTGCGACTCCGCGCCGACTGCTCGGTCACGATGAAGCCGGGCGCGACCGCGTTGACCCGGATGCCGTCCGAAGCCCAGGCGATGGCGAGCGACTTGGTGAGCTGCGCGACCGCCGCCTTGCTCGCCCCATAGGCCGGGTTCCGGGGGCTGCCGAACATCGCATACATGGAGGCGATGTTGATGACCGTCCCCCGGCTCTCGCGAAGCTGCGGATGGAAGGCCGAGGCGCAGCGGAAGGTCCCGTGCAGGTTCACGTCCACGACGCGCTGGAAGAACGCGGGCTCCATCTCCTCCCCCCGCGAAGTGATGGCCGCGCAGTTCACCAGCACGTCGAGCCGCTCCACGCCTTCGGCCAGTGCCCGCACGGCGTCGAGGTCGGTCACGTCGAGCCGGTCGTAGCGGAAGCGGTCCCGGTCCTCCTCGGCGGGCTCGGGCTCCGCGCCGGTGATGGCGACGGTCGCGCCCGCCTCCTGGAAGGCCCGCGCGATGGCGGCCCCGATCCCGGCCCGGCTCGCGCCGATCACCAGCACCTCGGCCCCCGAAAAGTCGAACTGGTTCGCCGCCATGTCCCTCTCCCCGCCGGGACTTTCCGGGCGGAGGCGGCTCAATGCAAGACAATTTTCATTTTCGGGATCCCGGCACGCCCGTTCCGCAACCCACGCTAGGCGCCGGTCACCCGCTGCTCCAGGTCCAGCGCCACCCCGGTCATCGGGGCCGAGGCGTCGCTCAGCAGGAACACCGCCAGCCGGGCCGCCTCCCCGGGCTCCAGCAGCCGCCCGAGCGGCATCCGCGCGGCCGCCGCCTCCAGCCACCCCGGCCCGTGGCCGAGGGTCTCGCTCTGCATCCGGTGCTCGGCCTCGGTCGCGGCCCAGCCGAGGTTGATGCCGTTCACCCGGATGCGGTCCCGCAGATGCGCGTTGGCGGCGTTCTTCGTCAGCGTCAGCAGCGCCCCCTTGGTCGCGGAGTAGATGGCGAGGTCCGGCGCCCCGCAATGGGCGTTGATCGACAGGACGTTGACGATCGCCCCCGCCGCCCCACGCGCCACCATGTCGCCGATCGCCTCCCGCATCAGGAAGTAGGGCGCGCGGGCGTTGACGGCGAAGAGCTCCTCCCAGACCCCGGGCGTCCCGTCGAGCATCGAGGCCCGCGTCGTCAGCCCCGCCGCGTTCACCAGCCCGTCGATCCGCCCGAATCGCCGCCGCGCCGCGCCCGCGATGGCGGCGGCCGAGCCGAGATCCGACAGGTCCGCGCCCACCGTCTCCACGGCGGGGCCCTGCCCGGCGATCCCCTCGCCCACCGCCCGGCACCCATCCGCATCGCGGTCGGACAGCACCAGCGCCCCCGCGCCCGACTCCGCCGCGAGCCGCGCCACCGCCGCGCCGATCCCGCTCGCCGCGCCGGTGACGACGACGACCTTCCCCGAAAGCTCGACCTTCATCCCCTCGCCTCCTCCGGGGCGACTCATCTCCCGGCCGCGCCCCCTGCGTCAACGGCCCCCGGGCCAAGGCGGCTCCACCGTCTCGCCCGGATGGAGCGGCCGGAACCGCCCGGGCGCCACCCCCGCCTCCGCCAACGCGCGCGCGAGGTCCCGGGGCGGGTCGCCCAGCTCCTCCCAGGTCAGCCGGAACGCCCCCCAGTGATGCCCGAAGGCCTGCCGCGCCCCGCAGTCGAGCATGATCCGCACGGCCTCGCCCGGATCGACGTGCTCGTCGCCCACATACCAGCGCGGCTCGTAGGCGCCGATGGGGATCAGCGCCACGTCCGGCGGCCCGTAGACCTCGCGCACCCGCCGGAAGAAGCGCCCGTCCCGATAGGCCGTGTCGCCGACGTGGTAGAGCACGCCCCCGTTCGCGTCCGTCACCACCCAGGACCCCCAGAGCGCCCGCCAGCGGTCGAAGGGAGTCCGTCCGGACCAGTGGAAGGCCGGCTCCAGATGGGCCGTGACGCGATGCGAGAGCCGGACCGACTGCCCCCAGTCCATCGCCTGCACCGCGATCCCCGCATCGTAGCCCCGGATGATCGTGTCGTTCCCCAGCGGCGTCAGCATCCGGCACCCGAACCGCCGCCAGAGCCGCGCGAGAGCCGGTCCGTCGAGGTGGTCCCAGTGGTTGTGCGTCACCAGCACCGCGTCGATGGGCGGCAGGTCCTCCCAGCGGATGCCCGGGGCGTGCGCGCGCTTGGGCCCCATGCCCTCGCGTGGGCCCAGCCACTGCGCGAAGACAGGGTCGATCAGCAGGTTCAGCCCGGCCACCTGCACGAGAAGGCTCGAATGCCCGATGAAGCCCAGCCGCAGCGCGTCCACCCGAGCGGGCGGCACGTCCGGCGCCACCGGGCGCAGGGCAGGCGGGCGACCCCGCGCGATCTGTCCCCGCACGAAGCTCAGATGCGCCGAGAGCGGTCGCCGGCGCGGACCGGGTAGCACGAAGAACCGCGCCCCGTCGAAGTGGTCGGACACCGGACCCTGGTAGTAGGCGTTGCGGCGTGGCATCCCGGTCGCTCACCGGGCGCCGGAGGGTCGCGCGGCAGCCCCGGGCATGGCAGCCTCCCCGAACGGGACCGGCCGCACGGGGCGATGAGCGTCTGGCATCCTGGCGTCCCTCCTCGGTTCGGGAGGGAGATAGCGACGCAGGGCCGAAGGGGAACCCGGAGGAGCCGCATCCGACCGGCGGGGGCCTCTGCCCCGGGCAGGCCCGAACTCCCTGGCAGGGAGCGGATGCGAGACGTTGCCGTCGAGGTATCCTTCGCTAGGTCAAGGTCGGGCCAAGGCCCTCGCCGATCACCTCTCCGGGAGACTCATGGCCTTGGTTCAGCAAGGATCCGACTGGCCCCAGGGCGGCGGCGAGATGGGCGCGCGCATCCGCGCCTTCGACTGGGCCTCCACCCAGCTCGGACCCATCCAGGACTGGCCCGACGGCCTTCGCGCCGTCGTGGCGCTGATGCTGGCCACGCCGCAGCCGGCCTGCCTGTGCTGGGGCCGCGACGCCGTCCCGCTCTACAACGACGGCTACGTCCCGATCCTCGGGAGCAGGCACCCGGGAGCGCTGGGCCGCGCCGGGCGGGAGGCCTGGGCGGAGGTCCCGGACGAGTTCGGGCCGGCGCTCCAGGCGGCCTTCGAGGGGAAGGCGACCGTCATCGAGGACCGCCCCGTGCCCGATCGGGGTCGCCCCGACCACCCGACGAGATGGTTCACCTTCTCCTGGACGCCCCTGCGTGGCGGGGACGGGACCGTCGAGGGCGCCTTCGGCCTGGCCACCGAGACCTTCGGCCACGCGCTGGCCGCGCGCCGGCGCGAGGAGCGGCAGGCCTTCCTGCTCGGGCTCTCGAACGCTCTGCGCCCCCTGGCCGACTCCGTCGCGATCCAGGGAGAGGCCTGCCGGCTCCTGGCCGAGAGGCTGGACGTGGAGCGCGCCTACTACGTGGAGGTGGACGAAGAGTCCGGCATCGCCCGGGTCGAGAGGGACCACGTCCGGGACGGCGGGATCTCCCTGGCCGGAGAGCACCGCATCGCCGACTTCGGCTGGTCCGTCGCGATCCTGCGGCGGGGCGACTGCCACGTCATCCGCGACGTCCGGTCGTCGCCTCTCGTTCCGCCAGCCGATCGCCCGGCCTCGGCGGCCCTCCGCATCGTCGCCTGCATGGGCGCCCCCCTCGTCAAGGCGGGCCGGCTCGTGGGGGCGCTCTGCGTCACCGAACCCGAGCCGCGCGACTGGACCGAAGGCGAGGTGGAGCTTCTCCGCGAGGTGGGGGAGCACATCTGGGCGGCGGTGGAGCGGGCCCGTGCCGAGGCCGCCCTGCGCGAGAGCGAGGCGCGCTCCCGCTCCCTCTTCGAGGCCGTCGACGCGGGGGTCTGCGTGGTCGAGGTCGACCTCGAGGCGGGAGAGGGACGCGCCGACTACCGGGTGGTCGAGGCGAATCCGGCCTTCTACGGGCAGACGGGTTTCCCGGCCTCCATCCTGGGCCTCTGGCTGCGCGAGGCCGCCCCGGCCCTCGAGGAGCACTGGTACGAGATCTACGGCCGCGTGGCCCGCAGCGGGGAGCCCGCGCGCTTCGAGCAGGGCTCCGACCTCCTCGGACGCTGGTTCGACGTCCATGCCTTCCGGGTGGACGCCGAGCGGCGCCGCGTGGCCATCCTGTTCAACGACATCTCGGCCCGGCGGCGGGCGGAGCTCGAGGTCCAGGCCCTCAACGCCGACCTCGAGGCCCGCGTGGCCGAGCGCACGGCCGAGCGCGACCGGGTCTGGCAGCTCTCGCGCGATCTCCTCGTGGTGGTGGGCGCGGACGGCATCTTCCGGGCCGTGAACCCGGCCTGGACCGCGATCCTGGGCCACGACCCCGAGGACGTCGTGGGCCACAGCTTCCGCGACTTCATCTGGCCCGAGGACGCGGAGCTGACCCAGAGCGGGCTGGACGAGGCGGCGGCGGCCCGCGACCTCACCTCCTTCGAGAACCGCTACCGCCACAGGGACGGCTCGCCGCGCTGGATCTCCTGGCACACCTCGGTCGAGGACGACCTCGTCTACGCCTACGGCCGCGACATCACCGCCGACAAGGAGCGGCAGGCCCGCCTCGAACGCGCCGAGGCCGCGCGTCGCGAGGCCTATGGCCTCTACCGGGCCTACTTCGACAACACCGCCGAGGCGCTCTTCGTGATCGGGGTCCTCCCCGACGGCGGCTTCACCATCGAGGAGCTCAACCCCGCCCACCAGGCCGCCACGGGGCTCGACCTCCGGGCGGTGCGCGGCCGCCGCGTCGAGGAGCAGCTCCCGCCCCCGATCGCCCAGAGGGTCATCGCCAACTACCGCAGCGCCGTGGAGCTCGGCCGCCCGGTGGCCTACCGCGAGGTCCTGGACCTGCCGGGCGGGACGAGGCACTGGGACACGATCCTCGTCCCCGTCCGCGTCGAGGATGGCCGCGTGACGCGGATCGTCGGCAGCTCGCGCGACGTCACCGCCCGGGTGCAGGCCGAGGACGCGCTGCGCCAGTCCCAGAAGATGGAGGGCATGGGCCAGCTCACCGGCGGCGTGGCCCATGACTTCAACAACCTCCTCACGCCGATCCTGGGCGCCCTCGACCGCCTCCAGCGGCGGGGCCTGGGAACCGAGCGCGACCAGCGGCTCGTCGAGGGCGCGCTCCAGTCGGCGGAACGGGCGCGGACCCTCGTCCAGCGCCTCCTGGCCTTCGCGCGCCGCCAGCCGCTGCAGGCCCGGGCCGTGGACGTGGGCGAGCTCGTGCGGGGGATGGCCGACCTCGTGGCGAGCACGACAGGTCCCCAGATCCGCGTCTCGGTCGAGACGGCGCCCGACCTGCCCTTCGCGCGCGCCGACGCCAACCAGCTCGAGATGGCGGTCCTGAACCTCGCCGTGAACGCGCGGGACGCCATGCCCGAGCGCGGCACCCTGCGGATCACCGCCAACGGCGAGACGGTCGGCGCCCGGCATCCCTCCGGCGCGGCCCCCGGCCGCTACCTGCGCCTCTCGGTCGCGGATACCGGCACCGGCATGGACGAGGCGACGCTCGCGCGCGCGGTGGAGCCCTTCTACTCCACCAAGGGGCTCGGGCGCGGCACGGGGCTCGGCCTCAGCATGGTCCACGGCCTCGCCGCGCAACTGGGCGGGGCGCTCACCATCCGGAGCCGGCCGGGGCTCGGCACCAACGTCGAGCTCTGGCTTCCCGTGGCCGAGGACGGCGGCATCGCCGAGGCGGGCCCCCCGGACGACCCGCGCGAGGCGGCCGTGCCCGGCAACGGGACGGTGCTCCTGGTGGACGACGAGGACCTCGTGCGCGCCACCGCCGCCGACATGCTGGCCGACCTGGGCTACGGGGTCGTCGAGGCCTCCTCGGCCGAGGAGGCGCTGCGCCGGCTGGAGGCCGGGCCGCCGCCGGACCTCCTCCTGACCGATCACCTGATGCCCGGCCTGACGGGGACCGAGCTGGCGCGGATCGCCAGGTCGCGCGACCCGGGCCTGCCCGTGCTCGTCATCAGCGGCTACGCCGACGCCGAGGGGATCGACCCCGACCTCCCGCGCCTCGCCAAGCCCTACCGCCGCTCCGACCTCGCCGCGAGCCTTGCCGGGCTGGTCCGCCCCGCCGCACCCCCACGCTAGCGCCGCGCGCCGCCTTCGGGAGCCCGCTCGGACCGCGACCAAGGTCTCATGTGCGGGATTTGGGCGCCTGCCTATCCTCGCCCGCATGGCCGCGCTCCGCCTCCTCCTCGCCCTCTTGGCCCTGCTCCTCGGGCCCATGGCGCGCGCCGAGGTGCTGGACCGCGAGGCGCTCTCGACCTTCGTCCGCCCGCCCATGTCCGTGGGCGAGCCGGTCAGCGACCGGGGGGTCTGGGAGCTCCTGAATTCCGGCGGGGCGCTGGCCGGCTACGTCTTCGAGACCGAGCCCATGGCGCCCATCCCCGGCTTCTCGGGCGCGCCCATCGACCTCTTCGTGGCCATCGACCTCGACGGCCGCTTCATCGACGTGAGGATCATCTCCCAAAACGAGCCGATCTTCGTCTCGGGCCTGGGCGAGGCGCCCTTCCGCGCCTTCCTGGAGCAGTATCGCGGCCTCTCCATCTCGCAGCCGATGGTGGTCGGAACCCCCTACGGCGACGCCGGGGGCGGCTCGGCGCTGATCTACCTCGACGGCGTGACCAAGGCGACCGCCTCGGTCCGCATCGCCCACGAGTCCCTCCTCGCCGCCACGCGCGAGGTCGTGCGCGAGAAGATGGAGGGCGTGGCCTCCGCCCCGCCCGCCGCACCCGACCCCGCGCATGAGGAGGACCTGACCTGGGCCGACCTTGTGAGGCAGGGCATCGCCACGCGCCACCTCGTCACCAACGCCGAGATCGACGCGGCCTTCGTCGGCACCACCTGGGCCCATGACGATCCGGAGGCGCAGGCCGACCCTTCGGGCGCCTATCTCGACCTCTGGATCGTGGACCTCGGGCCGCCCTCCATCGCCCGCGCGGCGCTCTCGCCCGAGACGGTGGAGCGCCTCGCCCGCTTCCTCGAGATCACCCCCAGCGCCGAGCCGATCCTACTGATCGACGCGGGCCGCCACGGCCTCGTGTCGGAGGACTTCGTCCGCAACACGGCCCCCGACCTCCTGACCGCCACCCAGGACGGCCTGCCCGTGGCGCTGCGGGACGCCGACCTGACCGTAGGCCTCGCCGAGGGCGTGCCGCAGGGCACGGCCATGATCCTCCGCACCGA
Organism: Rubellimicrobium mesophilum DSM 19309; assembly: GCF_000600335.2. Taxonomy (GTDB): domain Bacteria; phylum Pseudomonadota; class Alphaproteobacteria; order Rhodobacterales; family Rhodobacteraceae; genus Rubellimicrobium; species Rubellimicrobium mesophilum. The sequence goes on from NZ_KK088563.1 coordinate 68,538, forward strand.
CCGGCGGCTCGGCTTCGACCCCTCCCGCCCCTGGACGCTGGAGGTCGAGGCCCTGCGCGAGCACGGCTCCTTCCAGCCCGAGATCGGCCGCACGACCCTAACGGCCGGGCACTCCACCCCCGAGCGGTTCTTCCTGCGCGAGGACGCCACGGCCCAGCCCGCCTCGCCCGTGGTCGAGGCCCTGCGCAGCCGCGCCACCGACCTCGCCATCCTGGGCGGGCTGCTGATCGCGCTCCTCATCCTCGTGGGTCCGCTCATGCACCGCGTCGCGCGCCGGGGCTGGCTCACGCCGGTGCGCCTGACCGTGCTGGCGGTCGTGCTGGGCTTCGTTGGCTGGTGGGGCCAGGGGCAGCTTTCCATCGTCACCGTCCTCGGGCTGGTCCAGGCGGGCACGGAGGGGCGGAGCCTCGCCTTCCTCCTCTACGATCCCTTCTCGCTGATGGTCTGGGGCGTGGCGATCCTCGGCTTCGTCCTCTGGGGCCGGGGCCTCTTCTGCGGCTGGCTCTGCCCCTTCGGCGCGCTGCAGGAGTTCGCCCACCACGCGGGCCGCCTGCTCCGCCTGCCGCAATGGGAGCCCAACGCCGCATGGGACCGGCGGCTGAAGTGGGTGAAGTATCTCCTCCTCGCCGGCCTCGTCGCCACCGTCCTCATCGCCCCACGCGAGGTCGAGACCGCCGCCGAGGTCGAGCCCTTCAAGACGGCGATCACCGTCCTCTTCGTCCGCGACTGGTTCTATGTCGTCTATGCGGGCTTCTGGCTCGTCCTCGGCCTCTTCCTCTTCAAGGGCTTCTGCCGCTACGTCTGCCCGCTCGGCGCTGTCATGGCGCTGGGCGGCCTCCTGCGCGGGCGCGACTGGATCGAACGGCGCGCGGAATGCGGCTCGCCTTGCCATCTCTGCAAGGTCCGCTGCCGCTACGGCGCGATCAAGGCCTCGGGGCGGATCGACTACTCCGAATGCTTCCAGTGCCTCGACTGCGTCCAGATCATCGACGACGCGAAGCAATGCGTCCCCCGCATCCTCGCCGCCCGGGCGCCGATCCGGGCCCCTCGCAAGGAGGCCGCATGAGGCGCCGCCGCTTCCTCCAGATCGTCGCCGCGGCCGCGCTCGCGCCCGTCCAAGCCTTCGCGCGGGACCGTCGCATCGCGCTGGGCGCCGAGGCGGAGCTGACCCTCTACGGCCCCCCGGACCTCACCGCCCGCGCGCAGGCTCGCGCCTGGGCCGAGCTCGACCGGATCGAGTCCGTCTTCAGCCTCTACTGCGAGGACTCCGCCCTCTCGCGCCTGAACGCTACCGGCCGGCTGGACGCGCCGCCACCCGAGCTCCTCGACGTCCTCGCCCTCTCCGCCCGCCTCCACGAGGCCACCGAAGGCCGCTTCGACCCCACCGTCCAGCCCCTCTGGCTCGCGCTCGCCAACGGCGCCGACCCCGAGCCTGCGCGCCGCCTGATCGGCTGGGACGGCGTGACCATCACCGAAGCGGCGATCACCCTCCGCCCCGGCCAGGCCCTCACCCTCAACGGCATCGCCCAGGGCTATGCCACCGACCGCGTGACGCAGGTCCTCGCCGAGGAGGGCCTCACCCACGCCCTCGTCGACATCGGCGAGTTCCGCGCGCTCGAAGGCCCCTTCCACTTGGGCGTCGAGGACCCCGCCTTCGGCCGCCTCGGCCAGATCACCCTGAACGGCGCCGCCGCAGCCACATCGAGCCCCGGCGCCATGATCCTCCCCGACGGCTCCGGCCACATCCTCGACCCGCACGGCGGCGCGCCTGCCTGGTCCACCGTGACCGTCACCGCGCCTACCGCCGCCCTCGCCGATGGCCTCGCCACCGCGCTCTGCCTCGCGGACGCTGAGGCGGCGCGGCGCATCCTCGCCGCCCTCGGCCCCGGCCTCCGCGCGACGGCCGTCACGCGGGATGGCGACCTCCTCACCCTCTGACGAAAAGGCGCCCCGGGCGGAGGGCCACGGGGCGCAGTCGGGTCCGACAGGGAGGAGTCTGGACCGAAACCCTTACCGCTCGGGCGCCTCGAAGGTGAGCCCGTGCTCCTCGAACAGCGCCGCGATCCGCCCGTCCGCGAGCGCCGCCGCGATGGCGTCGTCCGCCGCGTAGCCCAGGTCCCGGTGCGACATGTGCAGCGCCAGCCCCACCGTCCAGTCCACGATGGCAAGCCCCGGCAGCGGCGGCGCGTGGACCTTCACCCCCTCGCCCGCCCCCCATTCGAGCTGCGCGCGAGGCCCCATCGCCGCATTGACCTCCCCCGCCCGCAGCGCCGCCATGGCCTCGGCCATCGTCGGATAGCGCCGGATGTTGGCGTTGATCTGACCGCCCGGGAAGCTCGCCAGGTAGAAGTCCGAGATCGTGTCGTTCTGCACCGCCACCATGTCGAAGCGGAAGAAGGCGGGCGTCGGCGCCGTGTCGGGATAGGCCTCCTCGCGGTAGGCGATGGCGACGCGCTCCCGATAGGCCTGCCCGGTGAACACCGCCTGCTCCACCCGGCAGGCGAACTCGGTGTCGTAGGGGACATGGAGCATCATGTTGGCGACGACGTTCTCGCCCGCTCCCATCGGCAGCCCCTGCCAGACGTTGAACCGCAGGTCCGCCTCCAGGTTCTCGCCCGAGGCGACGAAGCGGAAGCGCGGCTCGACCCCCAGGGCCTCGGCCACGATCCGCCCGATGCCGATATCGATGCCCTTGGCCTCGCCGTCCTCCTCCCAGGAATAGGGCGGCAGCCGGTCGTAGGCCGCGAACTCGATCCAGCCCCGCTCCACGACCTCGTCGAGGTCGAGCCCCACCGGGTCGCGGTCCGCGTTCTGCACCCTCTGGCCGACGGGCAGCCCCTCGCACCGCGCGAGCGCGAGCCGGGGCATCGCCACGGTGCCCGCGAGGCCCGCCAGGACGGCACGCCTCCGCATGGCCTAGTGCGCGGCCGAGAGCGACACGGTGATGAGCTCGGCCGCCTCGTGGAACCGCTCGGGCGAGCCGTCGAGGATGTAGGCCGCCTCGGCCGCCGCGCTGTCCGCGACCAGCGCGCCCGAAAGCGTCTCGAAGCCCGCGTTGAGCTCCAGAAGCTCCGCCTTCAACGCCTCCACGTCGGCGCCCGAGGGGTCCTGCGCCAGCTCGGCCAGCCGGTCGCGCATCTCGGTCAGTTGCGGCGCGGCGTCCGTCACCTGCCGGTCGTCGGGACGCGTCTCGATGTAGGAGCGGATCGCCCAAGCGGCCTTCTGCCCCAGGATCTCCCCGAAGGCCGGCATCTTGGTGATGCCGTTCTGGGTCATGCCGTGCTGGAACCGCTCGGCGAACCACTCGTCGCCGTATTCCTCGGCCTCCAGGTAGCGCAGGTCGGGCGCCAGCCCCCCGGAGATCGCCCCCAGCCCGTGGCAACGCGCGCAGTTCTGGTTGAACCCCGAGGAGCCCACGCGGATCGCCTCCTGGAACACCTCCGGCTCCATCCCGCGATAGGGGTTCTCCGTCAGCCACTCCTCGCCCACGTCGGGCAGCGAGTCGGTGTTGACGGGCTGCGGGGCCACTTCGCCATGGGCGAAGGCGAGGCCGGCAGCCAGGGTCAGGCCGGCCGCGAGCGGCCAGCGGGCACGAGTGATGGGCATGGAACTTCCTCCAGGGGCGCCTTCTCGGGGCGCGGTTGAGGAGGAGACTAGCCACGCCCCGGCGCCCCCCGCCATTCGACCTTGGTGGCAGCGGGCGTCCCCGCGCCTGCGACCATGGTCGCGGTTCGCCCGTTCCCCCGGGCCGCTATCCTGCCCCGCCAAGGGAGGACACCGATGCGACACGCCATGGCCGGCACCCTGCTGCTCGCCGCCCTCCTCGGGGCGAACATCGCCTTCGGGGCGAACCTCGCCGGGGCCGAGGACCTCGCGGTCCCCGTCGCCTACCTCCGCCAGGAGGTCGAGCGCCCGCCCGTCCTCTCCGACCTCGACCCGGTCCCCGGGGACGAGGGCGTCCAGGGCGCCCGGCTCGGCCTCTCCGACGACGCCACGACGGGGCGCTTCCTCGGCCACGACTACACCCTCTCCGAAGTGGACGTGCCCGTGGGCGGCGACCTCCTGTCCGCCGCGCGCGAGGCGCTGGCCGGGTCGCGCCTCCTCCTCATCGACGCGCCCGCCGCCGACCTCCTGCGCGTGGCCGACCTGCCCGAGGCGCAGGGCGCGCTCCTCCTCAACGTGGGCGCCCCCGACGACAGCTTGCGCGACGGCGACTGCCGCGCCAACGTCCTCCACGCACTCCCGTCGCTCGCCATGCGGGCGGACGCGCTGTCGCAGTTCCTCCTCGTGCGCCGCTGGACCGAGGTCGCGCTGCTCGCCGGCCCCTTCGCCGGCGACCAGGCCTGGGCGCAGGCCCTCCGCGACTCGGCCACCAAGTTCGGCCTCTCGCTGGAGGATGACCGCCCCTGGGACTTCCAGGGCGACCTCGGCCGCAGCGCGCAGTCGGAGATCCCCCTCCTCACCCAGGACTTCGCCGAGCACGACGTCCTCCTCGTCGCCGACGAGACCGGCGACTTCGGGCGCTACGTCCTCTTCAACACCTGGGAGCCCCGCCCCGTCGGCGGCTCCGAGGGGATCGTGCCCGTCGCCTGGTCCCCGGTGCTGGAGAACTGGGGCGCCTCGCAGCTCCAGTCCCGCTTCGCGGACCAGGCCGGACGCCCCATGCGCCCCAAGGACTACGCCGCCTGGACCGCGCTGCGCGCCATCGGCGAGGCCGTCACGCGCACGGGCAGCAACGACCCGGCCGCCTTACGCTCCTACATGCTGTCGCCGGACTTCGAGCTCGACGGCTTCAAGGGGCGGCCCCTGAGCTTCCGCGACTGGGACGGCCAGCTCCGCCAGCCCATCGCCATCGTCCAGCCCCGCGCCATGATCGCCATGGCCCCCTTCGAGGAGTTCCTCCATCAGTCGAACGAGCTCGACACCCTCGGCCGCGACCGGCCCGAGAGCGCCTGCCGAGCCTTCGCCCCGTAGGGGACGCAACGCTCGTTGGTCTCGCAATGCGTTAACCCTTTTCCGGCATGATGACCCCATGAGCCCACGAATCGCCCCAGCCCTGACCGCCCTCGCCCTCCTCCTCGCCACCCCCGCCCGCGCCGGCGAGATGTGGATCACCAACGAGCTCGACGACACCATCAGCGTCCTCGACACCGACAGCTTCGAGGTCCTCCGCACGATCCCGACCGGGGAGCGTCCGCGCGGCATCACCTTCGCCCCCGACGGCACGGTGGCCTATGTCTGCGCCTCGGACAGCGACGCCGTTCAGGTCATCGACGCCGAGACCGGCGAGATCCTCCACGACCTTCCCTCCGGCGAGGACCCGGAGCAGTTCGCCCTCGCACCGGACGGCCAGCACCTCTGGATCGCCAACGAGGACGACGCCGTGACGACCGTGGTGGACGTCTCGACCCGCCGCGTCGCCGCCCAGATCGACGTGGGGATCGAGCCCGAGGGCATGGCCGTCTCGCCCGACGGCAGCCTCGCCATCACGACCAGCGAGACGACCAACATGGCCCACTGGATCGACACCGCGACCTATGAGCCCGTGGCCAACACCCTCGTGGACACCCGCCCCCGCGACGCCGAGTTCGCCAAGGACGGCGCCGAGCTCTGGGTCTCCGCCGAGATCGGCGGCACGGTCACGGTCTTCGACGTGGCGACCCAGGCCCAGAAGACTCAAGTGACCTTCGCCATCCCCGGCGTGAACGACGACCAGATCCAGCCCGTGGGCTTCGCCTTCACGCCCGACGGCCACACCGCCTTCGTCGCGCTCGGCCCCGCCAACCACGTCGCCGTGGTCAACGCCGACACCTACGAGGTCGAGGACTACATCCTCGTCGGCCGCCGCGTCTGGCACCTCGCCTTCGACGCCACCGGCGGGAAGCTCTTCACCACCAACGGCGTCTCGGGCGACGTGACGGTGATCGACGTGGAGGGCCGCGAGGCGATCCAGACCGTCAAGGTCGGCCGCTTCCCCTGGGGCGCGGCGCTCCGGCCCTGACGGGTCAGGAGCCATGCCAAGATCTACGACCATGGGCGACATGACCGACGCCCCGCGGCGCGCTACCCTCAGTGCCATCCTGCGGAACGGGAGTCCTCCGATGATCCTGCGCGCGACGCTCCTCGTCCTCCTGGCCGCCCCTGCTCTCGCCGACGAGCACGGCACCACCAACCCCGAGGAGATGACCCTCGACCGCATGGTCGAGAACGCCCAGAACGGCCAGACCGACATGGCCACCTGCGCCTCGGGCTACCTCATGACCAAGTCCGGCAACCATGTCGCCGCGCGCCAGACCTTCGAGGCCTGCGCCGACGCGGGCTACACCGGCGCGATGACCTGGATGAGCTACCTCGAGGACAACGGCTTCGGCGGCGACACCAACCCGGACGCCTCGACCGAGTGGAACCGCCGCGCCGCCGAAGCCGGGGACCCCATCGGGATGTTCAACCACGGCCTCGACCTCATGCGCGGCCATGGCACGTCCGATGACCAGGCGCGCGGCCGGGCGCTGGTGGACCAGGCGGCCGCCGCCGGGGTGACGGACGCCCAGGACCTGGTGGACTCGGGCTACGACCTCGACGTGGTCACGCCCGACGCCGACAACTGGAAATACGCCCCGGTGTTCTGACGCTCCTCCACGATCCCCGCCGGGCGCCCGCCCAGCCGCAGGATGCGGTCAGCGAGCGCCTCGGCCTCGCGCGGGTCGTGGGTGACGAGGAGCGTGGCCGTCCGGTGCCGCGCCCTCAGCCCCTCGAACAGCAGCATCATCTCCCGCGCCCGCGCCTCGTCGAGCGACACGAAGGGCTCGTCCATCAGGAGGAGGTCCGGCTTGCAGGCGAAGGCCCGCGCCAAGGCCAGCCGCCGCTGCTGGCCCAGCGAGACCTGCCCCGGATACCGCCTGCCCAGGCCCCCGAGCCCGACCTCCCCGAGCGCCGCCTCGGCCTCGTCGGGGCCGATCCCGGCGGCGAGCGTCAGGTTCTGCGAGAGCGTCCGCCAGGGCAGCAGCGTCGGCTCCTGGAAGACCATGGCGAGGCGCCCGTCCAGCCGGACCGATCCCTCCGGCCCACGCCCGAGCCCCGCGACGAGCCGCAGCAGCGAGGTCTTCCCGATCCCGGAGGGCCCGGTCAGGGCGACCGTCTCGCCCCGCCGCACCCTCAGCCGCACCGGCCCCAGGATCGGGGTCGCGCCGAAGGACAGGCCGGGGAGGTCGAGGTCGAGCACCACCGGCCCGGCGGCCCCGATCTCCGGCCCCAGGTCCAGCACCTTGCCTCAGCCGCCCGCGCCCACGAAGACGCCCTCGGGCAGCGACGTGACCGACCCGACCAGCTCCTCGCCACCCAGCTCCGCCATCAGGCGCAGCATCCGGTCGGCGGCCGCCTCGTCCACCGGCCCCTCGGCCGGCGTCCCGGCAAGGAACCCCGCCTTCAGCGCCGCGAACTCCTCGTCGCTCCCGGCGTTCATGATCGGCCGGATGCGCTCCCAGGCCGAGTCGTCGCTGGCCAGCATCGCCTTCGCCTCGCGAGAGGCGGCGGCGAGCCCCCCGGCCAGCCCCGGATGCTCGGCCAGCGTGGATTCGTGCAGCACGTAGCCCAGCAACGGCGTGTCGGGATCGAGCCCCAGCGCCTGCGCCGCGTCCGACACCGAGACCAGCTCGCGCATCCCGGCGGCCTCCATCTTGGCCTGGAAGTGCCAGAAGTTGATCGCGCCCGCGACGTCGCCCGACAGCGCGGTCTTATAGATCAGGGGCGGCGCGCCGAAGACCTGCTCGGTCTCGGCCTGGAGGTCCATCCCGTATTCCTGCTGCGCGTAGGCGCGCAGGATCAGCCAGCTCTTGTCCACCGGCCCGCCCGCGATGCCGATCTGCCCGCCAGCGAGGTCCTTGAGCGTCTGGGCCGGGCTGTCCGCCGGCACCATGAGGCCGCCCACGGCCTTGGAATAGGGCAGGAAGACGAGGTCCATCCCCTCCGCCCGCTGCCGCGCGACCCAGAGCCAGTCGGACACGATCACGTCCACCTCGCCGGCGAGGAACGCCGTCTGCGCGGCTGGCGCCCCGGCCAGCTCCTCGACCTGCAGGTCGAAGCCGTTCCTCGCGTCGAGCCCGTAGTGCTCGATCGTGTCGAGCTCCCAGAGCACCGTCCCGGCGGCCTGGACGCCCGCCTTGAGGACCGGCTCCTCGGCATGGGCGGCGGTGGACAGAAGAAGGGCGGCGAGCACCCCGGCGGCGGCAAGGCGGATGGTCATGGCGCTCCTCCCAAAGCTGGACGGAGCGTAACAGCGCGGGCCACCCGGGAAATAAGACCAAAGCCGCAGCCCGGCACGGCCCGTTTACGACCAACATCGCATATCCGGGGGCCCCGCCCCATGCCGATACTCCCCTTCGGGCCGGCCTGCGCGAGGGCACGGGACAAGGCCAATCCGCTTCGGGAGGACCACATGACACGACTGCTTCTGGCCGCGACGGTCAGCCTACTGGCCGTAACCTCGGCCCAGGCCCAGGTGACGCAGGAGGACATCGCCAACGACGCCACCACCACCGGCGACGTCGTCACCAACGGCATGGGGCAGACGCTCCAGCGCTACAGCCCGCTCGACACCCTGAACCGCGACAACGTCCGCAACCTTGTCCCGGCCTGGGCCTTCTCTCTCGGCGGCGAGAAGCAGCGCGGGCAGGAGACCCAGCCCCTCGTCTACGACGGGATCATGTACATCACCGGCTCCTATTCCCGGATGTACGCCATCGACATCAAGACGGGGCAGGAGCTCTGGCAGTACGACGCCCGCCTGCCCGAGGGCATCCTCCCCTGCTGCGACGTGGTGAACCGGGGCGCCGCGATCTACGGCGACATGGTGATCTTCGGCACGCTGGACGCCCGGCTCGTGGCGCTCGACCGCAAGACCGGCGACGTGATCTGGAACAAGGAGATCGCCGACTACCGCGCGGGCTACAGCTACACCGCCGCGCCCCTGATCGTGAACGGCCTCGTCATCACCGGCAACTCGGGTGGCGAGTTCGGGATCGTGGGCGAGGTGCAGGCCCGCGACGTGGAGACCGGGGAGATCGTCTGGACCCGTCCCACCATCGAAGGGAACATGGGCACCCTGAACGGCGAGCCCAGCACGATGACCGGCACGCTCAACGCCACCTGGCCCGGCGACATGTGGAAGACCGGGGGCGGCGCGACCTGGCTCGGCGGTTCCTACGACGCCGAGACGGACACGCTGATCTTCGGCGCCGGCAACCCCTCGCCCTGGAACAGCCACCTGCGGAACGCGGGGACGCCCACCGAGGGCAACGCCGGCGACAACCTCTACGCCGCCTCGCGCATCGGCATCGACCCCGCCACCGGCGAGATCAAGTGGCACTTCCAGACCACCCCGCGCGAGGGCTGGGACTACGACGGCGTCAACGAGGTCGTGGCCTACACCGACCGCGAGGGGAACGGCCGCCTCGCCACCGCCGACCGCAACGGCTTCTTCTACATCCTCGACCGCCAGGACGGCCACTTCCTCCGCGCGACGCCCTTCGTCCAGGACATCTCCTGGGCCAGCGGCATCGACGACACCGGCCGCCCCATCTACAACGAGGAGAACCGTCCCGGCGCCCCCACCGCGGCGGCCGAGGGCGAGAAGGGCGAGACGGTCTTCGCGGTCCCGTCCTTCCTGGGCGGCAAGAACTGGATGCCGATGTCCTTCAGCCAGCGGACGGGCAACTTCTACGTGCCCTCCAACGAATGGGGCATGGACATCTGGAACGAGCCCGTCACCTACCGCGAGGGCGCGGCCTACCTGGGCTCGGGCTTCACCATCAAGCCGATCTTCGAGGACCACATCGGCGCCCTCAAGGCCATCGACCCCGACACCGGCGAGATCAAGTGGGAGTACCACAACGACGCCCCGCTCTGGGGCGGCGTGATGACCACCGCCGGCGGCCTCGTGTTCTTCGGCACCCCGGAGGGCGAGTTCAAGGCGCTCGACGACGAGACGGGGGAGACGCTGTGGAGCTTCCAGACCGGCTCCGGCATCGTCGGCCAGCCCATCACCTGGGAGCAGGACGGCGAGCAGTACGTCACCGTGGTCTCCGGCTGGGGCGGCGCCGTCCCGCTCTGGGGCGGCGAGGTGGCGAACCGGGTGAACTACCTCAACCAGGGCGGAATGGTCTGGACCTTCCGCCTGCCCAAGGAGCTGGCCTCGGCCGGCTGACCCCTGCCCCGTCCATGGCCGGCGGCGCGTCCCCCATGGGGCGCGCCGTTCACGTTTGCAGGCTGCGACCAAGGTGGGAGTGGCCTCGAAAGGGACCGCTGGCTAGTCTGGCGCCAACAGTCCGTGCCGGAGCCCCGCCATGCTGGCCTCGTCCCCCTCCTCCGCTCCGTCGGCGCCCCGGGCCTTCGCGAGCGCGCTCGTCGTGGATGACCATCCGCTGTTCTGCGACGCGCTGGCCATCACGCTGCGGGCGGTGGCGGGGGTGGGGCGCACCGAGGTGGCCGACAGCCTGGGCGCGGCGCTTGCGCGGCTGGCGGCGGGCG